>NZ_JAKVIO010000019.1 GCF_022601895.1 Sphingomonas sp. LaA6.9 | reverse complement strand
TCGTCCCCCGGCCGAGTCGAACCTGGTGCAGGATCGAACCAGGCGATGACAAGCGCAAGCAGCGCGCGTCGGCCCGAGCATTTGCTGCTGACAATTTGCGGTACTGGCGCTAGGGGCTGCGCCATGTCTGGAATCACCCCCGAGATCGTCGCCGAGCACGGCCTGTCCCCCGAGGAATATGCGCGCGTGCTTCACGCCCTGGGTCGCGACCCCAACCTTACCGAGCTGGGCATCTTCTCGGTGATGTGGTCCGAGCACTGCTCGTACAAGTCCTCGCGCATCCACCTCAAGAAGCTGCCGACCGAAGGTCCGCAGGTCATCTGCGGCCCCGGCGAGAATGCGGGCGTGGTCGATATCGGTGATGGCCAGGCCGCGATCTTCAAGATGGAGAGCCACAACCACCCCTCGTATATCGAGCCCTATCAGGGCGCGGCGACGGGCGTGGGCGGCATCCTGCGCGACGTCTTCACCATGGGTGCACGCCCCATCGCGAACATGAACGCGCTGCGTTTCGGCCGTCCGGACCATCCCAAGATGCGCCATCTGATCTCGGGCGTCGTCCACGGCATCGGCGGTTACGGCAATTGCGTCGGCGTTCCCACGGTTGGCGGCGAGGTCAACTTCCACCCCGCCTATGACGGCAATATCCTCGTCAACGCGATGACCGTTGGCGTCGCCGACACCGACAAGATCTTCTATTCGGCGGCCTCGGGCGTGGGCAATCCGATCGTCTATGTCGGATCCAAGACCGGACGCGACGGCATCCACGGCGCAACCATGGCGAGCGCGGACTTCGGCGAGGATGCCGAGGAGAAGCGCCCCACCGTCCAGGTCGGCGACCCCTTCACCGAAAAGCTGCTGATCGAGGCGTGCCTCGAACTCATGGCTTCCGACGCGATCGTCGCGATCCAGGACATGGGCGCAGCGGGCCTCACCTCCTCCTCGGTGGAGATGGCCAGCAAGGGCGGTGTCGGCATCCGGCTCGACATGAACAAGGTGCCGCAGCGCGAAACCGGTATGACGGCCTATGAGATGATGCTGTCGGAAAGCCAGGAGCGCATGCTCATGGTGCTCAAGCCCGGCCGCGAGGCCTTTGCCGGAGCCATCTTCCACAAATGGGAGCTCGATTTCGCGATCATCGGTGAAGTCACCGACACCGGCCGCATGGTGCTCGAGCATAATGGCGAGGTCGTCTGCGACATTCCGCTCGCGCCGCTCGCGGACGACGCACCGCTCTATGACCGGCCTGCCTTGTCGCGCGACGACTACAAGGCATGGTCGGGCGTGAAGCAACTGGGCGAATTGCCCGAGAGCGCCGACATCACCGGCGATCTCGTCAGGCTGATGGGCTCTTCGGACATCGCCTCGCGCCGCTGGATCTGGGAGCAATATGATCACATGGTCGGCGCCGACACCGTCCAGCGTCCCGGCGGCGACGCCGCGGTCGTGCGCGTCCACGGCTCGCAAAAGGGCATCGCGATCTCGACCGACTGCACCCCGCGCTATTGCTATGCCGATCCCTATGAGGGCGGCAAGCAGGCGATCGCCGAATGCTATCGCAACATCTCGGCGGTCGGCGCGACGCCGCTCGCGGTCACCAACTGCCTCAACTTCGCGAATCCGCAGCGCCCAGAGATCATGGCGCAGTTCACGGGCTGCCTCGAAGGCATGGGCGATGCGTGCCGCGCGCTCGACTTCCCGATCGTGTCGGGCAACGTCTCGCTCTACAACGAGTCCAAGGCGACCGGCGGCGGATCGGCGATCCTGCCCACCCCCGCGATCGGCGGCATCGGGCTGCTGGCAGACGTCGACTCGATGACGACCGTCGCCTTCAAGGCCGAAGACGAAGCAATCGTCCTGATCGGCGCGGGCCAGGGTCATCTCGGCCAGTCGATCTGGCTGCGCGAAGTGCATGGCCGCGAGGACGGCACGCCACCGCCCGTCGATCTGGCGGTCGAGCGCAAGACGGGCGATTTCGTCCGGACGCAGATCCTTGGCGGCAAGGTCAGCGCGGTGCACGACATTTCGGATGGCGGCCTGCTCGTCACCGTCGCCGAGATGGCGCTTGCGGGCAATATGGGTGCCGAGATCGCGCTGCCCGAAGGCGTGTCGCCGACGGGCTGGCTCTTTGGCGAGGATCAGGGCCGCTATGTCGTGACCACGAGCGACGCTCCCACGCTCTGCGCCGCCGCCAATGCGCTGGGCATCCCCGCACTCCCGATCGGTGAGACGGGCGGACAGGCGGTGAGCATCCTGAACGGCGACGAAGTCTCGCTCGACGCGCTTCGCAAGGCGCATGAAGACTTCTTCCCCAATCTGATGGGCGCAGACGCCGCACTCGCCTGATGCGGTGGCTGATCGGATTGCTGCTTGCCCTGGCGGCGCTGCCTTCGGCCGCGTCCGCGCAGGCGACCGCGCGCGTCCGCATCGAGACGAGCATCGGCCCGATCATCGCCGAACTCGATCTCAAGCGCGCGCCGATCACTGCGAAGAACTTCCTCGCCTATGCCGAGGAAAAGCGCTTCGACAACACCAGCTTCTATCGCGCCGCGCGCAACAAGAGCGATCCCAAGCGCGGACTCGTCCAAGGCGGCATCGACAGCAAGGTGCGCAAGGCGCGCTGGCCGATCGACCATGAGCCGACCAGCCAGACGGGCATCAGGCATCTGGACGGCACGCTCTCGATGGCGCGCAACGCGCCGGGGAGCGCGATGGGTGATTTCTTCATCACCGTCGGACCCGCCGCCTATCTCGACGCCGGCCCCGGCAAGCCCGGCTATGCCGCCTTTGGCCGCGTGGTGAGCGGCATGCCGCTCGTCCGCCGCATCCTCGCAGCCCCCACATGGCCCGGCGGCCGCTCGACCAACACGATCGGCCAGCACATCAAGGAACCAGTCAAGATATTGAGCGTGCGGCGAATTCGCTGACGCCGGCTTGACCTGGCGACCGCCCGCCAGCGGCGGGTCGAAATACTCCCCGGGCTCCACTGAAATCTCGAAGCACCGCAGATACCCGCGGTTTTTCGAGAATTGCTTTAATCCTAAATTAAAATATGCTGGCTCGTGATCGTAGAAAAATGGACCGCCGCAAACGCGGCCATGAAGGGATCGCCGGCCCGTCCTCTCACGGTGGGCAGCTTTTGGGAGCAGATGCATGGATCACGATCCGCCGGTCTTCGCCGACAGCTTCAACATGGCGGACCATTTCGTGTTCGCCAATGTCGAGGCGGGTCGTGGCGACAAGCCCGCGATCCTGTTCGAGGATCGCGTCATCACCTATGCCGAGGTTGCCGACAATGTCCTGCGCGTCGCGCACCGGCTGCTGAGCGAGGGCCTGCTGCCCGAACAGCGCGTGCTGCTGTGCATGCGTGATTGCCCCGAATTCGTCTATGCGTGGTTCGGAGCGCTCAAGGCGGGGGCGGTCGTCACCCAGATCAATCCGCTGCTGCCCGCGAGCGACTATCGCTACTATCTCGACTATGTGAAGCCGCAGTTCGCCTTCATCGACAGCGCGAGCGCGGAGGCCTTTGGCTCGGCTGCAGAACAGTCGCGGCACTGCGACGCGTGCCGCAACATTATCGCCGCCGGCGAGGGTTTCGACGCATGGCTTGCGGGCGATATAGCGGACGACATAGCGCCCTGGCCGACGCGCAAGGACGACCCTGCGGTATGGCTGTTCACGAGCGGCACCACGGGTCAGAGCAAGGGCGCGGTGCACTGCCATTTCCACTTCGCCTATAATACCGAGGTCTATGCGCGGCGCTTCATCGGGATGCGCGAGGACGACGTCACGCTTTCAGGGCCGCGGCTGTTTTTCGGCTACGCCACCGGCACCAATCTCATGTTCCCGTTCGCAATGGGCGCAACCACGATCCTGTTCCCCGAACAGCCGACTGCGAAGGGCCTGTTCGACCTGATCGCGCGCCACCGCCCGACGGTGCTGACCAACGTGCCCACGCTTATCAACAAGATGCTCGAGGCAGCGGGCGATACGGCGCCCGACCTGTCGAGCCTGCGCTTCATGTGGAGCGCAGGCGAAGCGCTGCCGCGCGAGTTGCACGAGCGCTGGGATCGCGCCTTCGGCGTGCCGATCATCGACGGAATCGGCAGCGCCGAGAGCTTCCACATCTATATCAGCAACCGCCCCGGCGACATCCGGCCGGGCAGCCTCGGCAAGCTGGTCCCCGGATATGAGGCGCGCCTGCTCGACGAGGCAGGACAGCACGTTGCCTTGGGCGATGTCGGCACGCTCTGGATCGGCGGGGATTCCGCGGCGCTCTACTATCATGCTGCCTATGCCAAATCGAAGGAGCATCTGCGCGGCGGCTGGATCGTCAGCGGCGACAAGTTCCGCCAGGACGCCGAGGGCTATTGGTACTATGAAGGGCGCGGTGACGACCTGATCAAGAGCGGCGGCATCTATGTCAGCCCGCTCGAGGTCGAAAACTGCCTCGCGCAGCATGAGGCGGTGCGCGAATGCTGCGTCGTCGGGCGCAAGGATTCGGCGGGGCTCGAAAAGCCCGTCGCGATCGTGGTGCTCAAAACGGGCATCGCGCCGTCGCAAATGCTGGAGGCCGAGCTGATAGCGTTTTCACGCCTGCATCTGGCGCGCTACAAGGTGCCGCACCATGTCTTGTTCGCCGACACCGCGTTGCCGCGCAACGATCGCGACAAGATCGACCGGAAGATGCTGAAGGCACAGTTCGCATGAACCTCGGCGCAGTACCCTGGACCAATGTTCGCGACGCTCTCGCAAGCGGCCGTCCGGTCGTCGCAATCCTGCCCTGCGGCGCGGTCGAGGCGCATGGCCCGCATCTTCCGCTGGAAACCGACGTCATCATCAGCGACGGCATGGCGCGGCGCGCGGCGGCGAAGTTGGCGGCACAGGACATTCCGGCCTTCGTGCTCCCGCCACTTGCCTATGCGCCCGCCGAATATGCCGCTGAATTCGCGGGCACCATCTCGATCAGCGCGGCGACGGCTAAGGCGGTGTTGCTCGACATCGCGCGGTCGCTTCACCAACAGGGTTTCGCCTGTTTGGCGATCGCCAACAGCCATTTCGACCCCGCCAATGTCGCGATGCTGCGCGCCGCATCGGCCGAGATCGCGGAAACCGGACTCGCGGTCGCCTATCCCGATTTCACGCGACGGGCGCTGGCGCGAACGCTGACCGACGAGTTCGTGTCGGGCGCCTGCCATGCCGGCCAGTTCGAAACCAGCCTCGTCATGCGCGACCAGCCGCGTCTTGTCGACGAGGGGGTGCGGCCGGCGCTGGACGTTAATTCATCCAGCCTGATCGACGCGTTTGCGCGCGGCGCAAGGACCTTTTCCGAGGCGGGTGGTGACGAGGCCTATTTCGGCGCACCCGGCGCCGCCACAGCCGCGGAGGGCGAGCAGAGCTTCCAAACGATGGCCGACGCGCTCGTTCAAAGCGTACTTGACGCGCTGGCAGTAGCCGGCGCGATCGGCGAGGCAACGGACGCAGCGGATTGACGGGCGGCTTCAGAGCGTCCGAAATCGGACAAAGTTCAGGAAAGTCAGCCACGCGCGACAAATCCCCTCGCTCAATTCGACGATATTGATCGGTTCATTCGATCAATATGCGCTTCCTGTTCTGCACGATTCAAAGAGCCCATCGCGTGGGGACCGTGACAGCAAGCGCGCGTGTGGGACAGCGTATTTGTGGGCATGCCTGCGAGCCTTCGGAAACTCCCGCGTATTTCGTGGGTTTAGCCCTTGAGCGGCGGTTTGAAGGAGAGCACCTATGCGTCACCCCTGGCTCGCGGTCCTGACCGCCCTTCCGATTGCCACGATTTCGTCCCCCGCGCTGGCCCAGTCGGGAACCTCGACGACCACACGGGGACAGGTGACATTGTATGAACTACCAGCCTATTTCGGCCGCTCGGTCACGATCACCTCGGCAACGCCCGATCTTGCGACGCAGAACTTCGCCAGGCGCGCGCAAAGCGTGAAGGTGCAGGGCGAGTGGCAGGTTTGCACCGACGCGCAATATGCCGGCAATTGCACCACGATTTCTTCCAGTCAGACCTATATCGCCCGGTCGACAATCGCATCGCTGCGCCCGGCGTCGGACGCGGCAGCGACCACGCCGGGTTCAGGCTCGGCGACGACGGCGCCGGGTTCAGGCGCCGCGACCGGATTGCCCGCCAATCTTGCCGACATGGACGTGGGCGATGGGGTAGAGGGTCAGGATGTCGCCTTCTTCGCGCGTCCCACGCTCGACGGAACGCAGGTCGCGGGGACCAGCACTCCGCAGACCGGGGGCGATGCCTATTGCCGGCTCGCGGGGTTCACATCGGCGGCTCATGTGGGGCGTGCGCGGACGCAGACCGCGAATATCATCGATCTGGGAACCGGAAACCGCGTGCGTGGCTATGCGCTGCGAGACCTTCTGTGCAAGCGTTAGACCTTGGTCGTTTCAGGCTGAATCAGACTGAAACGTGAATCAAGGTCTCAACCATTTAAATAGAGCCTGATACCGGACCCGGGCCACCCGACTCTTCTGCGCTTGCCCTGCAAGTGCTTCCGCACTATATCGGCGTCACTTCTCGACATCGGTAACAATGGCGAGGTCGGGGCCCACAAGGCTCCGGCGCCAAAACCGCATGTTCAAACCCGTGGAGCCCTGATGGCCGATATTGACGTTCTGACCAGCCTGATCGAACCCGAAGCGAAAGCGCTCGGGTTTGCGCTGGTGCGCGTCAAGCTCTTCGGCGGCGAGGGCGACCGGACGCTGCAGATCATGGCCGAGCGGCCCGACACGCGGCAACTCAACATCGACGATTGCGCGGCGCTGTCGCGGCGAATCTCCGAAAAGTTCGACATACTTGAGGCCGCGGGACGCGACCCGATCGACGAGGCGTACCGGCTCGAGGTCAGCTCGCCCGGCATCGACCGGCCGCTGACACGGCTCCAGGACTTTGCCGACTGGGCGGGGCATGAGGCGCGGTTGAGCCTCGCGGAGCCGCAGGACGGACGCAAGCAACTGACCGGCCCGCTCAAGGGAATCGATGGCGAAACCATCGTAATTGACGTAAACAAACATGGCGAAATGCGTGTGGCGTTCGCCAATATCCACAGCGCCAAGCTGGTGATGACCGACAGGCTCATCGCGGCGACCGCCCCCCTCTCAGCCGAGGGTGCGGACAGCATTCAGGTAGAAGGACAGGACTGAGACCATGGCCACCGCCATTTCCGCCAACAAGGCCGAACTGATCGCAATCGCGAATGCCGTCGCATCGGAAAAGATGATCGACAAGGCCATCGTCATCGAGGCGATGGAAGACGCCATCCAGCGCGCCGCGCGTGCGCGCTATGGCGCCGAGAACGACATTCGTGCGAAACTCGACCCCAATACGGGCGACCTTCGCCTGTGGCGCGTCGTCGAGGTGGTCGAGGCCGTGGACGACTATTTCAAGCAGGTCGACGTCAAGGGCGCGCAGAAGCTCCAGAAGGACGCGGTTGTCGGCGACTATATCGTCGATCCGCTGCCCCCGATTGAGTTCGGCCGCATCGCCGCACAGGCCGCCAAGCAGGTGATCTTCCAGAAGGTCCGCGATGCCGAGCGCGAGCGCCAGTATGAAGAGTTCAAGGACCGTTCGGGCGAGATCATCACCGGCGTCGTCAAGCGCGTCGAGTTCGGCCATGTCGTCGTCGATCTGGGCCGCGCCGAGGGCGTCATCCGCCGCGACCAGCAGATCCCGCGCGAAGTGGTTCGCGTGGGTGACCGGGTCCGCTCGCTGATCCTCAACGTCCGCCGCGAGAATCGCGGGCCGCAGATTTTCCTGAGCCGTGCGCATCCCGACTTCATGAAGAAGCTGTTCGCGCAGGAAGTGCCCGAGATCTACGACGGCATCATCGAGATCAAGGCCGCCGCCCGTGACCCGGGTTCGCGCGCGAAGATCGGCGTCATCAGCCACGACAGCAGCATCGACCCTGTCGGCGCATGCGTCGGCATGAAGGGCAGCCGCGTCCAGGCGGTCGTCCAGGAAATGCAGGGCGAGAAGATCGACATCATCCCCTGGAGCGAGGACACCGCGACCTTCGTCGTCAACGCGCTTCAGCCCGCCAATGTCAGCCGCGTCGTCATCGACGAAGAAGAGGACCGCATCGAGGTCGTCGTGCCCGATGACCAGCTCAGCCTCGCCATCGGCCGCCGCGGCCAGAATGTGCGCCTCGCCAGCCAGCTGACGGCCAAGGCGATCGACATCATGACCGAGGCCGATGCGAGCGAGAAGCGCCAGAAGGAATTCGTCGAGCGTTCGGAAATGTTCCAGAACGAGCTCGACGTCGACGAGACGCTGGCACAGCTGCTCGTGGCCGAAGGCTTCGGCGCGCTCGAGGAAGTCGCCTATGTCGAGCTCGACGAGCTCGCGACGATCGAGGGCTTTGACGAGGAACTCGGCGGGGAGCTGCAGAACCGCGCGATCGAGGCGCTCGAGCGCCGCGAAGAAGCAAACCGTCAGGAACGCCGCGATCTCGGCGTCGAGGACGCGCTGGCCGACATGCCCTATCTGACCGAAGCGATGCTCGTCACGCTCGGCAAGGCGGGCATCAGGACGCTTGACGACCTCGCCGATCTGGCGACCGACGAACTCGTCCAGAAAAAGCGCGCCGAACCGCGTCGTGGCCGCGAAGGTCGCGCCGAGGACAAGGGCGGCGTGCTCGCCGAATATGGCCTGAGCGAAGAGCAGGGCAACGAGATCATCATGGCCGCGCGGGCGCACTGGTTTGAGGACGAGGGCGCCGAAGCTAATGGGGAGGACGCGCCCGCGGATGCTTCCCAATGAGAACTCAAGACGCTGCATTCTAAGCGGTGAGAAGGACGCGCGCGACGGCCTGATCCGGCTGGCGCTCGGCCCCGATGGCATGGTCGCGCCCGATGTGCGCGCGCGTGCCCCGGGCCGCGGCGCCTGGATCGCGGTGACGCGCGCCGAACTCGATGTCGCCAACGCCAGGGGCAAGCTGAAGGGTGCGCTCGCGCGCGCCTTCAAGTCGGGTGCGGTCGACGCGCCCGAGGATCTGGGCGCGCGAATCGAGGATGCACTCCGTCAGGACGCGCTCAACCGGCTTGGGCTGGAGGCGCGTTCGGGCAAGCTGCTGACCGGATCGGAGAAGATCGAGGCAGCGGCGCGCAGCGGGCAGGTTCGCCTGCTGATGCACGCCGCAGACGCGGGAATCGACGGCAATCGCAAGCTGGATCAGGCGTGGCGCGTCGGAAGCGGACGCGAGGGCAGCGCCGTCCGGGGCATGGTATTGCCGGTTCCGCGCACTATATTGTCCTTGGCATTGGGGCGCGAAAATGTGGTACACATCGCGCTGACCGACCGGGCCGCAGCGGAGCGGGTAGCGCAAGCGGTATCCCGCTGGTGCGAATTTATCGGAAGTGAGGCCGAGGCCGAACCTTGCGCAAAAGGTGCGCAGGGTCCATCGGCGCTTAATGCGCATGACGGCGACGGCATGGGTGAAGACGAAGGGTTTGAGATCAGTCGATGAGTGACACGGACAACGAAAAGCCGAAACTGGGCATGCGCGCGCCGCTGGGCCTGAAGCGCACCGTGGAGACGGGCAAGGTGAAGCAGAGCTTCAGCCATGGCCGGTCGAACACCGTCGTGGTCGAGGTCAAGCGCCGTCGGATCCTGGGCAAGCCCGGTGAGGCCGATGCACATCATGTAGAGGAAGTGCAGGCCGCTCCGGCACCTGCGCCCGCTGCTGCGCCCGCGCCCAAGGCACCGGCGCCGCAAGCACGCCCGGCGGAGACGAGCCTGCTGTCGCGCCAGGAGCTTCAGGCCAAGCTGCTGCGCGAGGCAGAGGAAGCGCGCATGGCCGCGCTTGAAGAGGCGCGTCGCCGTGAGGACCGCCAGCGCCACGAAGCGACCGAGGAAGAAAAGCGTCGCGCCGAGGAAAACCGCAAGGCCGAGGAAGAGGCTGCCCGCCGCGCCGAGGAAGAGGCGAAGCGCGCTGCCGAAGCGCCTGCCGCCGAATCCGCCGCCGAAGCGCCGCAGCCAGCGCCCGCGCCTGCAGAGGCGGCCGCCGCCCCTGCGGCAGCGCCGACGGTCAAGACCGACGACCGCCACCCGGCCCCGCGCAAGTTCACGCCCGTCGCACCCGTCAAACGCCCCGAACCGCCCGCGCGTCCCGCGCGTCCGGCCAAGGGCGTCGACGATCGCCGCCAGTCGGGCAAGCTGACCGTCAACCGCGCGCTCAACGACGGTGACGGCGGTGCGCGCGCACGTTCGCTCGCAGCTCTCAAGCGTGCGCGCGAGAAGGAACGCCGTTCGCACATGAGCGGCTATAGCCAGCCCCAGGTGAAGCAAGTCCGCGACGTCGTCGTCCCCGACGCGATCACTGTCCAGGAACTGGCGAACCGCATGGCCGAGAAGGGCGCCGACCTCGTGAAGTCGCTCTTCAAGATGGGCATGATGGTGACCGTCAACCAGACGATCGATCAGGATACCGCCGAGCTGCTGGTCGAGGAATTCGGCCACAACATCACGCGCGTGTCCGAAGCGGACGTCGAGATCGACGTCGAGTCGGACGTCGACGCCGAAGCGACGCTCAAGACCCGTCCGCCCGTCGTCACGATCATGGGCCATGTCGATCACGGCAAGACGTCGCTGCTCGACGCGCTGCGCGGCACCGATGTCGTCGCGGGCGAAGCCGGTGGAATCACGCAGCATATCGGCGCCTATCAGGTTAAGACCAAGGGCGGCCAGCTCGTCACCTTCCTCGACACGCCCGGCCACGAAGCGTTCACCGAGATGCGTGCGCGCGGCGCCAACGTCACCGACATCGTCATCCTCGTGGTGGCGGCCGATGACGGCCTGAAGCCGCAGACGATCGAGGCGATCAACCACACCAAGGCCGCCGGCGTGCCGATGATCATTGCGATCAACAAGATCGACAAGGACGGCGCCAACCCGCAGAAGGTGCGCGAGCGCCTGCTCGAGCACGAGATCGTCGTCGAGGCGATGGGCGGCGACGTCCAGGACGTCGAGGTGTCGGCGCTCAAGAAGACCAATCTCGACGAGCTGATCGACAAGATCCTGCTCCAGGCCGAGATCATGGAGCTGAAGGCCAATCCCGACCGCGCCGCCGAAGGCACCGTGGTCGAGGCCAAGCTCGACAAGGGCCGCGGCCCCGTGGCTACGATCCTCGTCCGCCGCGGCACGCTGCGCGTCGGCGACGTCTTCGTCGTGGGCGGCGAGAGCGGCAAGGTCCGCGCGCTGATCAACGACAAGGGCCAGCAGATCAAGGAGGCGGGTCCCTCGCTTCCCGTCGAGGTACTCGGCCTGTCGGGCACGCCGCATGCGGGCGACACGCTCTCGGTCGTCGAGAACGAGGCACGCGCACGCGAGGTCGCAGCCTATCGCCAGCAGCTCGCGCTCGAGAAGCGCACGACGAGCGCGCCGGCGACCTTCGACGCGTTGTTCTCGGCGCTGAAGGACAAGCAGGCGATCGAATATCCGATCGTCGTCAAGGCCGACGTGCAGGGCTCGACCGAAGCGATCGTCAACGCGCTCAACAAGATCTCGACCGACGACATCAAGGTGCGCATCCTGCATTCGGGCGTCGGCGCGATCACCGAGTCCGACGTGACGCTGGCCAAGGCCTCGGGCGCGCCGATCATCGGCTTCAACGTCCGCCCCAATGCCAAGGCGCGCGAGATCGGCGAGCGCGAAAAGGTCCGCTTCAAATATTTCGACGTGATCTATCACCTCACCGACGACATCCGCTCCGAAATGGCGGGCGAACTCGGCCCCGAGGCGATCGAAACCGTGGTCGGCCGCGCCGAAATCCGCGAGGTCTTCTCCGCGGGCAAGCACGGCAAGGCGGCGGGTCTGCTTGTCACCGAGGGTGTCATCCGCAAGGCGCTCAAGGCGCGCATCACGCGCGACGACGTCATCATCTACCAGGGCGAGATCGCGTCGCTGCGTCGCTTCAAGGACGATGTGGCGGAAGTCCGCGCTGGCCTGGAATGCGGCGTGACGTTCACGCAGAACTTCACCGACATCAAGCCCGGCGACTATCTCGAAACCTTCGAGGTCGAGCTGCGCGAACGGACGCTTTGATGGCCGGCGCCATCCCGATCAGCGATCGGGATGGCGCGGTCTTCGGCCGGATATGACCGATGCGAAATACTGAAACTCCCGAAACCCGCTCGGTGCGCCTGCTGCGCGTTGGCGAGCAGGTGCGCCATGTACTGTCGGAAATCCTGATGCGCGGCGATGTGCATGACGCGACGCTCGCCAGCCATCCGGTTTCGGTGACCGAGGTGCGCATGTCCCCCGATCTGCGTCACGCAACGGTGTTCGTGAAGCCGCTGCTGGGCAAGGATGAGGAAGCCGTCATCAAGGCGCTGCGCACCAACACCGCCTATCTCCAGCGCGAGGTCGCGCACCGCGTGAAGATGAAATATGCGGCGAAACTCAAATTCCTCGCGGACGAGAGCTTCGACGAAGGCACGCATATCGACACGCTGCTTCGCGACCCCAAGGTGGCGCAGGATCTGGACCGGGACGACGCGTGACAGCTTGCGCGGCGCGTCCGCTCGTCCAATAGGCAGGCGATGGCCAAGCTTTATTTCTATTATTCGTCGATGAACGCGGGCAAGTCGACGACGCTGCTCCAGTCGAGCTTCAACTATCAGGAACGCGGCATGGAGACGATGCTCTTCACCGCCGCGATCGACGATCGCTACGCACCCGGCATGATCACATCACGAATCGGGCTTGAGGCCGAGGCGACGATGTTCGACGCGCAGACCGATATCGGCGCCGCGGTGGACGCGGAGCACAGGCGACGCCCGCTCGATTGCATCCTCGTCGACGAGGCGCAGTTCCTGACGCGCGAACAGACGATGAACCTGCGCGTCGACGCGCACGGCAAGGCGATTCGGCAGGGCGCGCAGACGGAGATTGGCGGCAATGACCGCTATGTCGCGCTGTGCCGCCGCCATTATGTCGAGCGGACGCGCTGAGCCAGAACATGCACGGCTGGATCATCCTCGACAAACCCCTGGGCCTTGGTTCGACACAGGCGGTATCCGCGGTGAAGCGCGCGCTCAGGCAAGGCGGTTACGGCAAGGTGAAGGTCGGTCATGGCGGCACGCTCGATCCGCTGGCCACCGGCGTACTGCCCGTCGCGCTGGGCGAGGCGACCAAGCTGGCCGGCCGGATGCTCGACGCGTCGAAGATCTACGACTTCACGATCGGCTTCGGAACGCAGACCGACACGCTGGACGCCGAGGGGCAGGTGGTTGCGACCAGCGATGTCCGCCCGACGCGCGCGGATATCGATGCGGTGCTGCAGCTTTTCACCGGGCCGATTTCGCAGATGCCGCCCGCTTTCTCGGCGCTCAAGGTCGACGGCAAGCGCGCCTATGACCTCGCGCGCGCGGGTGAGGATGTGGTTCTCCAGCCGCGCGACGTGACCATCCATGCGCTGGAGATCGCTTCCTCCCCGGTACGGGGAGGGGGACCGGCGGAGCCGGTGGAGGGGCTGGCACGCACTTCCCGACAGCCCTTCCACCACCCTTTGGGTGGTCCCCCTCCCCGTACCGGGGAGGAACTGGCTGAAATCACGCTCACGGCACATGTATCGAAGGGCACCTATATCCGCAGCCTCGCACGCGACATTGCGCTGGCGCTCGAAACGGTCGGGCATGTGACCATGCTCCGGCGCACCAAGGCGGGCCCCTTCACGCTGACCCAAGCGATTTCGCTGGACAAACTGGCGGAACACTCTATGCACCGCGCGCTTGAAGACATAACCTTGCCGCTGACGGCGGGGCTGGACGACATCCCGGCTCTACCCGTCACCCCCGATCAGGCAAGGCTGCTCCGCCAGGGGCAGGTCTTGATCGGGATTGCTGCTCATCAGGGCCTTCACCTCGCCACCGAAGCGGAAACGCCGGTAGCGCTTGTGGAGGTTTCCGGCCCCGAAATCCGGGTGGTGCGCGGCTTCAACCTGTAGCGATGTCGAAGGAAAAAGAATTTTATGACGATTACTGCAGAGCGCAAGGAAGCGCTGATCAAGGAACATGCCCGCGCCGAAGGTGATACGGGCAGCCCCGAAGTCCAGATCGCGGTTCTCACCGAGCGCATCGTCAACCTGACCGAGCACTTCAAGGGCCACCACAAGGACAACCATTCGCGTCGCGGCCTGCTCATGATGGTGAACAAGCGTCGCAGCCTTCTCGACTATCTGAAGAAGAAGGACAACGCGCGGTACACCGATCTGATCGCGAAGCTCGGCCTTCGCAAGTAACTTAAGGGCGCCCATCGGGCGCCCTTTTGGCATTCCGGCACCAGCCGGGATCCGGCAAGATAGCCGTGCAAAAGCACGGACTGGCCCCGGCTTCCGCCGGGGCAACCGGGTGAGGCAATTAGGCTCTCATCCGATGGGGCACGGAAAGCCCCGCACCGCACGGGCCGGCTTAGCCCGCACACAGGCCCCCGTCGCATAGGGCGACGGGAGTGAAGGAAAACAAATGTTCAACACGAAGACAGTCGAAATCGAGTGGGGCGGACAAACCCTCAAGCTCGAAACGGGCCGCGTTGCCCGCCAGGCCGACGGCGCGGTACTCGCGACGTTGGGTGAAACCGTCGTGCTCTGCGCCGTTACGGCCGCGCGCTCGGTCAAGGAAGGGCAGGATTTCTTCCCGCTCACCGTTCACTATCAGGAAAAATATTCGGCCGCCGGGCGTATCCCGGGCGGCTTCTTCAAGCGCGAGCGCGGCGCGACCGAGAAGGAGACGCTGGTCTCCCGCCTCATCGACCGCCCGATCCGTCCGCTGTTCCCCGAAGGGTTCTACAACGAGATCAACGTGATCGCGCAGGTTCTCTCCTATGACGGCGAGAACGAGCCCGACATCCTCGCGATGGTCGCTGCTTCGGCTGCGCTGACGCTTTCGGGCGTACCCTTCATGGGCCCGATCGCGGCCGCGCGCGTCGGCTATGTCGACGGCGAGTACATCCTCAACCCGACCGACGAGCAGGTTGCCGCAGGCGACCTCGACCTCGTCGTCGCAGGCACGCACGACGCGGTGATGATGGTTGAATCGGAAGCCAAGGAGCTTTCCGAGGACGTCATGCTCGGCGCGGTCATGTTCGCGCATCGCGGCATCCAGTCGGTGATCGGCGCGATCATCAAGCTCGCCGAGCAGGCCGCCAAGGAGCCCTGGCCGATGGCCGCGCAGGCCGACCTTTCGGCCGCGAAGACCAAGCTCAAGAAGCTGATCGGCAAGGACATCGAGGCAGCGTACAAGCTGACCGACAAGTCGGCACGCTCGAGCGCTCTCAACGAGGCGCGCGCCAAGGCGAAGGAAGCGTTCTCCGACGCGACCCCGCAGGACCAGATGGCCGCATCGAAGCTCGTCAAGAAGCTCGAGGCCGAGATCGTCCGCACCGCGATCCTCAAGAACGGCCAGCGCATCGACGGCCGCACGACCACGCAGATCCGCCCGATCGACGCGATGGTGGGCTTCCTGCCCCGCACGCACGGTTCGGCGCTGTTCACGCGCGGCGAGACGCAGTCGATCTGCACCACCACGCTGGGCACCAAGGACGCCGAGCAGATGATCGACGGCCTGACCGGCCTGCGTTACGAGCATTTCATGCTGCACTATAACTTCCCGCCCTATTCGGTCGGTGAAGTCGGCCGCTTCGGCGCGCCGGGCCGTCGTGAAGTCGGCCATGGCAAGCTGGCATGGCGTGCGCTGCACCCCGTGCTGCCCACCAAGGACGAGTTCCCCTACACGATCCGCGTGCTTTCGGACATCACCGAGTCCAACGGCTCGTCGTCGATGGCAACGGTGTGCGGCGGCTCGCTCTCGATGATGGATGCGGGCGTTCCCCTGAAGCGCCCCGTTTCGGGCATCGCGATGGGCCTGATCCTCGAAGGCAAGGATTTCGCGGTGATCAGCGACATCCTCGGCGACGAGGATCACCTCGGCGACATGGACTTCAAGGTTGCGGGCACGTCCGAAGGCATCACCACGATGCAGATGGACATCAAGATCGCCGGCATCACCGAAGAGATCATGAAGCAGGCGCTGAAGCAGGCCGCCGAAGGCCGTGCGCACATCCTCGGCGAAATGGCCAAGGCGCTCGATCACACGCGTGAAGAGCTGTCGGCGCATGCACCGCGCATCGAGACGATCCAGATCGACAAGTCGAAGATCCGCGAAGTCATCGGCACGGGCGGCAAGGTGATCCGCGAGATCGTCGCGGAAACCGGCGCCAAGGTCGACATCGACGATGAGGGCCTGATCAAGATCAGCTCTTCGGACCTGACGCAGATCGAGGCTGCCAAGAAGTGGATCCTCGGGATCGTCGAGGAAGCGGAAGTCGGCAAGATCTACAACGGAAAGGTCGTGAACCTCGTCGATTTCGGCGCCTTCGTGAACTTCATGGGCGGCAAGGACGGCCTCGTCCACGTCTCGGAGATCAGGAACGAGCGCGTCGAGAAGGTGGCCGACGTCCTGTCCGAAGGCCAGGAAGTCAAGGTCAAGGTCCTCGAGATCGATCCGCGCGGCAAGGTTCGCCTGTCGATGCGCGTCGTCGACCAGGAGACCGGCGCGGAACTCGAAGACACGCGCCCGCCGCGTGAAGAACGCCCGCGTGGTGACCGCGGCGACCGTGGCCCCCGTCGTGACGGTGGCGATCGCGGTCCCCGTGGCGGTGGCGGCGGTCGTGACCGTGGCCCGCGCCGCGACGGTGGTGACCGCGGCCCGCGCCGCGAGCGCAGCGAAGGCGGCAAGGATGAGGGCCCCGAGCCCGAATTCGCGCCCGCGTTCCTGACCCGCGACGACGACTAAGGCTTCACTTCAGCCCGACCAAAACGAAAAGCCCCGCGAGCGATCGCGGGGCTTTTTGTGTTTCTGGAGGTTAGCGACGGCTGCTGCGGGCGCTTCATCGCCTATCGCTGCACGATCGCGGCTTCGCGCCACTCGCCCGGCGGAACGTCGTCGAGCGTCCAGTCGCCGATGCTCCATCGCACGAGCCTGAGCGTCGGGTGGCCGATGGCTGCGGTCATCCTGCGCACCTGCCGGTTGCGGCCCTCGCGGATCGTGAGCCTGAGCCAGCAGTCGGGCACGCTCTTGCGGAATCGGATCGGCGGATCTCTGGGCCAGAGCGCGGGAGGGGCAATGCGTTCGACCTCGGCCGGCCGGGTTGGACCGTCTTTCAGGCGAACGCCCTGCCTCAAGGACTCGAGGCTTGCCTCCTGCGCGTCACCCTCGACCTGCACCAGATAGGTCTTGGGCATCTTGAACCGAGGGTCTGCGATCCGCGCCTGCAGCCTGCCATCGTCGGTGAGCAGGAGCAGGCCCTCGCTGTCGAGATCGAGCCGCCCTGCAGGGTAAACGCCCGGCATGTCGATGAAATCCGACAGCGTCGGGCGCGGGGATGTCGTGCCGCGATCGGTGAATTGCGGAAGCACGCCATAGGGCTTGTTGAACAGGATCAATCGCGACATCGCCCACTCATCCACCAACGGCGTCGCTCGAACATTCAGGCGACCAGACATGTCGGCGGCGTATAGCGCAGGTGGCGCCGGGCTTCATGCCCAAAGCTGCGCGTCAGCAATGAAAAAAGGGGTGCCCTTCGGACGCCCCCTTTTCAGGATGTGGTACGGGCCGGGCCGCGATACGCAGCGTCCCGGCCCTGACGACCCGGCGAAAGTTACTGTCCGGTCGAATTCGTGGCGTTGGTCGCGGTTGCGGCGTTGAGCGCGCCGTTTTCAATCGCGTCGGCCTTTGCCTCGCCTGCGTCGCGGACCGCATCGGCCTGGTTCTCGAGCTGCTCCTCGACAACATCGTTGGTCGCATTGTCGGCCATCGCGTCGATCGTATCCGCCTGGTTGTCGGTCACCGCCTCGACATTGTCGGCGACGTTCTCGGTGGGCGTCTGGCCCCCGCAGGCGGCCAGCGTCGCAAGGCCGGCCAGCGCGATCGATTTCACAACAGTCTTCATTACAGTCCCCTGTGCAGGAGCCGCGTACATGCGGCGGAACTGGCAAAAGGCGCGGGCGCGCAATGCGTTCCAAAAAATGCGACGAGTTGATGAAGACGGCATGACGGGGAGAGCGGCGCGCGATGAACTGCGCACCTTCGTGCCGGGACGATGAGGTCCGGGAGGTTCTGTTGCCCGGCCCTCCCGGAGGCCGCTGGAGTCCGATTCTGTTGCCCGGTTCGGCCCGAACCGCGTTCTTTTAGAATAATTTCAGAGCGTTAGCTCCAAAATTACGCTGCGAGAGCGAGTGCTTCGTTATCGTTGGCACTTGTGGTTTTGAACGGTTTTACGGCGCATTCAGGCCGGGCAAAAACATCGTCTTTCAATACACGTCGATCCTAGTTCGGCCCCGTCAAAATCCCCCGTTGCCGGAAGGTTATGGTGGAGCCGCCGGGTACCGCCCCCGGGTCCGCTGCATCTATTTCACGACACAATTTATCGCCATAGCCGGACGAATCCGGCACCCGCCAATATAGGGACTGTTCGGTGAATGAAAAGTGGACGCGTTCGCAAACCGAACATGCCCCCGGCATGTCCGCCCGGAGCTCACTTCTTGAGTGCGTCGCGGATTTCGGTGAGCAGTTCGATCTCGGTGGGGCCGGCGGGCGCTTCGGCGGGCCTGTTGATCCTGTTGGCAGCCTTGACGATCAGGAAGATCGCAAAGGCGATGATCACGAAATTGATCACCTCGGTCACGAAATGGCCATAGCCGAAGAGCGGCACGCCCGCGGCCTTCAATGCCGTATAGTCAGCGAGCGAGCCTTTATAATCCGCCGGGACATCGCCGAGAATGACGAACAGCGAAGTGAAATCGACCTTGCCGAATATCGCGCCGATCACGGGCATGACGAGATCTTCGGTCAGCGAGGTGACGATCTTGCCGAAGGCCGCGCCGATGATGACCGCGACCGCGAGGTCGAGGACGTTGCCGCGTGCGATGAATTCCCTGAACTCCCTCAGCATGACCTTCCCCTTGTTGTGCTGCCGTAACGTGCCCATCTGCGCTTTGGCTTCGACAAACGGGCCAAGGGTTTTTATCATGAAAGTCCATTCTTCAAAGGGGATTGCCATGAAGCTGCGTTTCTTGACCGGGCTTGCCCTCGCCGCGACGCTCGCGGGCTGCGGGATCAACAGCGTTCCGACCGCCGAGGAAAACGCCAAGGCCAAATGGGCGAACGTCCAGGCGGACTATCAGCGCCGCGCCGACCTCGTCCCCAATCTGGTCGAGACCGTGAAGGGCTATGCCGCGCAGGAAAAGGACGTGCTGACTCAGGTAACCGAGGCGCGCGCCAAGGCAACCTCGGTGCAGGTGAGCGCGGAAGACCTGAGCGATCCCGCCAAGGTGGCGCAGTTCCAGCAGGC
Organism: Sphingomonas sp. LaA6.9; assembly: GCF_022601895.1. Classification (GTDB taxonomy): domain Bacteria; phylum Pseudomonadota; class Alphaproteobacteria; order Sphingomonadales; family Sphingomonadaceae; genus Sphingobium_A. The sequence continues at coordinate 59,655 of NZ_JAKVIO010000019.1, read as the reverse complement.
ACAGGGTGCGCTGTCGGGCTCGCTGGGGCGGCTGCTCGCGACGGTCGAGGCCTATCCCGAGCTCAAGTCCAACGAGAATTTCCTCGCGCTGCAATCGCAGCTGGAGGGCACGGAGAACCGCATCAACGTCTCGATCAAGGATTATAACGAGGCGGTGCAGAGCTATAACACCACGATCCGCACCTTCCCCGACCTGATCGGCGCCAAGATCATCCACGGCGCCAAGCCGATGACGCCCTATCAGGCGCAACCGGGTTCGGAGCAGGCGCCCAAGGTGAATTTCGGCTGAGGCGGTCGCCGCCCCTGCCCCCCCTCCTTGTCATCCCGGCGAAAGCGGGGATCCAGGAACACGAAGTCATGAGAACGCTTCCCGATACGGTGTTCATGGATTCCCGCTTTCGCGGGAATGACATGATGAGGTGGCTGCTCCTCGCGCTCCTGCTGCTCCTCGCGGCACCTGCATGGGCGCAAACCTTCCCGCCGCTGACGGGGCGCGTGGTCGATCAGGCGAACCTGCTCGATCCGGCGCAGGAGGCAGGGATCAGTTCAAAGGCCGAGGCGCTCGAAAAGGCGAGCGGGCGGCAGTTCGTCGTCGCGACGGTCGACAGCCTCGAGGGGCGCGACATCCAGAATTATGGCTATCGGCTGGGGCGCCACTGGGGCATCGGCACCGAGGAAAAGAACGACGGGGTGCTGCTGCTCGTGGCACCCAATGAGCGCAAGGTGCGGATCGAGGTCGGCTATGGGCTCGAACCCATACTGACCGACGCGCTGTCGAGCGTGATCATCAACCGCGCAATCCTGCCCAAATTCCGCGACGGCGACATGGCGGGCGGAATCGTCGCGGGCGCCGATGCCGTTATCACGCAGATCAGCCTGCCCGCGGACGAGGCGGCGAAGCGGCAGCAGGAACTGCTCGCCGCCGAAAAGGACAAGGGCGATGGCGACGTGCCGATCGCGCTGATCTTCTGGATCATCGTCATCATGTTCATCGTGATTCCGATGTTCTTCGGCGGCCGGCGCGGCCGCAAATATCGGCGCGGGCATGGTCCGATCGTGATCTGGGGACCGGGTGACTGGGGCGGCGGCTCGGGCGGAGGTTCATGGGGCGGTGGCTCCGGGGGTGGTTCCTGGGGCGGCGGAGGCGGCTCGTTCGGCGGTGGCGGCGCATCGGGGGATTGGTGATGGCGAAGGTCAACCGGCTGAGCGAGGCCGATCATGCGCTGGTGAGCGCGGCAGTGTCAGAGGCCGAGCGCGGCACCGATGGCGAGATCGTGACGATCGTCACCGACGTCTCGGACGCCTATCACGACGCCGCGCTGCACTGGGCGATCGGCATCATGTTCCTCGCGCTCGCGCTGTTCGCGGTGTTCCCCGAAAAGATCATCGCGCTGCTCACCTGGCTCGCGAGCGGCTGGGAGCATGAATTCACGCTCGGCGAAATACTGCCCGTCATCTTCGTGCTGCTCGCGCTCAAATTTCTTGCGGTGCGCTACATCCTCGCATGGACGCCGCTCAGGCTGGCGCTCACCCCGCGCGCGACCAAGGCGCGGCGCGTCCGGCGGCGCGCGATCCAGTATTTCAAGGTCGGCGCCGAAAGCCGCACGATGAAGCGGACGGGCGTGCTCATCTATCTTTCGATGCGCGAACATATGGCCGAGATCGTGGCCGATGAGGCCGTGCACCGCGCGGTCGCGCCCGAGGCATGGGGCGACGCGATGGCTGCGCTCATCGACCGGGTCCGCGACGGCCATCCCGGCGCGGGCATGGCCGCAGCGGTGGCCGAGGTCGGCAAGATCCTCGCGGCGCACTTTCCCAAGGATCACGAAGATCCCAACGAGCTTCCCGACAGGCTGATCGAGCTGTAACGCTGCGATCGCACCTACCCAACCGGAGTCACCTGTGTCAGATCCCGTCGAAATCATGTGGCATGGCCGCTTCATCGTGGCCAAGCAGGAGGGCAAGTGGGAATATGTCTCGCGCGCCCGCAACATCAACGCGGCGGTGATCGTCGCGATCGACGACGGCCATGTCCTGCTGGTCGAGCAATATCGCCATCCGCTGAAAGCCCCCTGCCTCGAACTGCCCGCGGGGCTGGTCGGCGATGACGAGGAAGGCGAGCCCGTCGAGATCGCGGCCGCGCGCGAGCTCGAGGAAGAGACGGGCTATCACGCCGAGAAGATCGAGCTGATCGGTCGCTTCGCCTCCTCGCCGGGCATGGTTTCCGAAACCTTCGATCTGGTGCGTGCAACGGGACTTGCGCGCGTAGGCGAAGGTGGAGGGGTCGAGGACGAACACATCATCGTCCACCGCGTCCCACTGGCCGAGGTCACGCAATTCGTCGCGGCGAAGCGAAATCAGGGCTTTGTCATCGACGCCAAGATGCTGCTGCTGCTCGCCGCCGACATCCTGCGGTAGGGCACTTCCCGCAGAAGTGGGAACCGGTTTTTCGATCGGGAAGTGCTCAGATAGACCCTAATCCGCCCCTTCCAGCCAGCGCTGGAACAGCGTGTACGCGATGGCATAGGGTGGCGGCGGCAGGAATGGCGCGTCGGGATCGCCGTCGAGCGAGGCCTGAACCTCCTCGCGCGTCACCCAGATCGCGTCCTCAAGCTCGGTATAGTCGATGGTGAGTTCGGCGCTGTCGACATCGGCAACGCAGGCCATCATCAGTGATGAGGGAAAGGGCCAGGGCTGGCTGACGACATAGCGGACGTTGGAAGCCCGTAGCCCCGCCTCCTCAAAGAGTTCGCGCGCGACCGCCTCCTCGAGCGATTCGCCGGGTTCGAGGAACCCGGCCAGCGCAGAATAACGCCCTGCGGGATAGCGTGGCTGGCGCCCGACGAGCACCCTTCCGTCAAATTCGGCGAGCATGATCACCACGGGGTCGACGCGCGGATAATGTTCCGCATTGCACGCGTCGCACTTGCGCCCCCAGCCGCCGCGGAACATCGCGGTCGGCGTGCCGCACCGCGCGCAGAAGCCGTGACGCACATGCCAGTCGATCAGGCTGCGCGCGGCCGCATAGGTCCCCGCCTCACCCGGCGGCATCAGCCCAAGCATGCGGAAGATCGCGTTCGATCGCTCGACGCCATCGGGCAGATCGGGGCGCACCTCGGCAAAGCGGGGCTTGCCGTCGATCAGCCCGAGAAAGATCAGCTCGCTTGCGGGATCGGCTTCGGCCAGGCTTATCCAGACCAGCATTCCGTCGGCGTCGAGCACGGGGTCGATACCGTCAAGCGCGAGCAACCTTGCCGAGAGGCTGCCCATCATCGCGCCCAATTGCTCGGGATTGGTGCGCACCAGATCGGCGCGGTCGAGCGTGCTGCCCGTGAAACCCGGAAGATGCTGACTGATCATGCGATGCTTGCGTAGACGATCTTGGGGAAATCGGTCTGGAACGGGAAGGTGCCGAAGGGCAGGAACTGCGCAAAGCCGCAGGCGCGGATGCCACGCAGCGGATCGACCCAGGCGACCGTCCCCGCCGCGCCCGACCAGCCATAGGCGCCCGCCCCTTCGCCACCCGCAACGGATCGCGCGGCGACGCGCCCGCCCGCACCGAAAACGGTGCCGGGCGGAAAGCCCTCGCCCAGAGTCACGCCTTCGGGCAGCAGGTTGGACATGCCGAGGCGCGCGGTTTCGGGCTTCATCACGCGCACCCCGTTCACCGCCCCCCAGCCCATCAGCATCTGCAGGAAGCGGTCATAGTCGCGCGCGCTCATAACCAGCCCGGCGCCGCCAAAGGGAAAGGGAGGCGCGTCGAGATAGACGCTCGATGCAGCGGGATCGACGGGCTGCAGTCCCTGCGGCGTGACCATGTAATTGGTGACGAAGCGGCCCGCCTCGCCTTCGGGCACGCGCCAATAGGTGCTCTTCATGCCGAGCGGATCGAACATGCGTTCCTGCAGGAAAACGTCGAACGGCTTGCCCGACGCCACCTCGATCACGCGCCCGAGCAGGTCGAGGCTCATCGAGTAGCTGAATTTCGAGCCCGGATCGGCGATCAGCGGCAGCGTCGCGAGCCGATCGGCAAATTCCTTCAGACTGGGCGCCGTGGGTTGGGTGCTGGCATCGAGCTTCGCTGTACGGCTGAGCGCGGCCGGGGTGAGCCCCAGCCGCAGATATTCCTGGAGCAATGGCCCCTTGGTGATGATCGAATAGCCGAGCCCTGCGGTGTGCGTCAGCAGGTGACGGACCGTGACGGGCCCTTTGGCGGGGCGGCCTTCGAGCGTATCGGGCGAGAGCTGCACCTTGGGGTTTGCGAAACCCGGGATGAAATCGGCGATATTCTGGTCGAGCTTCAGCCTGCCGTCCTCGATCAGCATCATCGCTGCCATGCCCGTGATCGGCTTGGTCATCGAATAGACGCGCCACAGCGTGTCGATGTTTAGCGGCGTCGGCCTGTCGCGGCCAAGCGTGCCCATAGCAAGAAAATCGGCATCGGCGGTGTTGCGGCCGATCGCCGCGGCCAGCGCGGGGAGTTTGGCGGGCACAAGCTGCGCGAGATAGGACTGGACCTTGAACCAGTCATCGCCCGCGACACGCGCCCATGCGCCCGACGGCAGCGCCCCGATCGCGCCGAGCGCACCGAGGCTGCGAAGAAAATCACGCCGTTCGAGCATCATGTCAGCCATTCCTGTCCTCCAGAACCTTGCGCGCCGCCTTTGCGAACACCGTGGGCAAGCCCGCGGTGTCGAGCCGCTGTATCGGCCACCATTCCCCGGCGGGTTTTTCGGTGCAACCTTTTTCGACCCGTAGTCGCGCGATCGCGAGATCGAGCGCGAAGTGCGTGAAAACATGCGAGACTTCGGTCGCACCGATCCGCCAGTCGCCGCCCAGCGGCGCGTCGGCCAGCCCGGGTGCCTCGTCCTGCCAGGGACCGGTGGGCAAGGCGCGCATCCCGCCGAGCAACCCCTTGCTCTCGCGCGTCACCAGCAGGACATGCCCGTCACGCTCCACCCAGAACACGGTCCCGAAGCGTCGCGGCCGCGCCTTCGTCGCCGCCTTGATCGGGAAGCGCTCGGCCGTGCCGAGCGCGCGGGCGGCACAGGGCGCCTGGAGCGGACACAGCGCGCAGGCCGGCTTGCGCGGTGAACACAGCGTCGCGCCCAGATCCATCATCGCCTGCGCAAAGTCGCCCGCGCGCGTCGGTGGCGTGATGCTGTCGGCGAGCGCATGCAGCACCGCTTTGGCCGCGGGAAGCGCCTCCTCCACCGCAAACAGCCGCGCGACGACGCGCTCGACATTGGCATCGACGACAACGGCACGGCGGCCAAAGGCGATCGCGGCGACCGCTGCCGCTGTGTAGGCGCCGATTCCGGGCAACGCGCGCAGTTCCGTCTCGGTATCAGGGAAGCACCCGCCATGGTCGCGCATGACCGCACGTGCACAGGCGAGCATGTTGCGCGCGCGGGCATAATAGCCAAGTCCTGCCCATGCGCTCATCACCTCGGCCTCATCCGCTGCGGCAAGCGCCTCGACCGTCGGCCAGCGCGTGGTGAAGGCCTCAAAATAGGACTTTACCGCGGCAACCGTGGTCTGCTGCAGCATGACTTCGGAAAGCCAGACGCGATAAGCCGCGGGCGCGGGCGCTCCCGGCGGGCTTCGCCAGGGCAGAGCGCGCGCATGGGCGTCGTACCAGCGCAACAGCGCAGCCGGGATTTCGACCCGTTCCTCCAATGGCATATCGACTGGCATGGGTCGGCTATGGCATGGAGGGACCAATGAGCGAAAGGCGTGGGCAGAAAAAGGGGCAGACGGACGCAGGGCGGCCGCGGGGCGGGCGTGCGCGCACCGTTTCCGAGATGCTGCCCGATATCGGCCGCGCCGCGTATCGCCGATTCGGTTTCGTGCAGAGCGCGGTGGTCAGTCGCTGGGCAGAGATTGTCGGCAGCCGCTACGCCGATGTCTCGTCCCCCGAATCGATCCGATTTCCGCAAGGGTCGCGCGCCGACGGCGTGCTGACGCTTTCGGTCGCCGGCGCGCATGCTCCGATGATGCAGCATGTCGCGCCCGAGATCATCGAGCGCGTCAACCGCTTCTTCGGCTATCCCGCCGTCGCGCGGCTCGCGATCCGCCAGGGCGCAGCGCCCAAGCCGGCACCCAGGCGCGCCGCGCCGCCGTCGTTGAAGCCGATTCCGCTCGAGCTTGGCGACAGCCTGCGCACAATTGCCGATCCCGAGCTCAAGGCGGTGCTCGAATCGCTTGCGCGCGGCGTCGCGGCATCGCACGGCGCGCCCGTTATCGATGGGGACAAGACGTGAAATCCGCATTTCTATTCGCATTTGCACTGGCCGGCGCAGGTGTCGCCGCAGTCGCCGCCCAGCCCGCGGCGCGCAACTGGGTCACAACCGTGGCGACCACGTCCACGGGCAGCTATGTGATTGGGAATCCTGCCGCCAAGGCGAAGCTGGTCGAGTATCTCAGCTATACCTGCAACCATTGCGCGCATTTCGTCGGCGAGGCCTCGACCACACTCAAACAGGACTATGTCGCCAAGGGGGGGACGAGCATCGAGGTGCGCCACGCGGTGCGCGATCCGCTCGACCTCGCCGCATCGCTGCTCGCGCGTTGCGACGGCCCCGCCCGTTTTCTCGGTCATAGCGAAGCAATTTTTGCCAAACAGACCGAATGGATGAACAAGGGCATCGAATTTCACAGGGCCAATGCCGACCGGCTCCAGGGCATGCCTCAGGCAAAGGCGCTGGCCGAAATCGCGGGCGGTTCGGGGCTGACCGCGCTGATGCAGGCGCGCGGCATGGCGCCCGCCAAAGCGCAGGCCTGCCTTGTGAGCAAGCCCGCGACCGACCAGCTCGTCGCCATGTCGGGCGAGGCCTGGCAGCAGCGCAAGATTCCGGGGACACCCGCCTTCCTCATCAACGGCACGATCGTTGCCGGTGCGATGGACTGGGCGGGGCTGAAGCCGCAGCTCGACGCGGCAGCAAAATGATCAATGCAGGAGCGTAACGAACAATGAAGCGCATTTTTGGCCTGACCGCCCTTTCCCTGACGCTGGCGCTCGCCGCGTGCGGCAGCAGCGACGACGCCAAGACCGGCGAAGCGACCTCCTCGGCCGCGCCGATCGCCGCCCCGGCAGGACAGAACTGGGCGGATAGCGTGACCCAGACCGAGGATGGCGGCTTCCTGATGGGGAATCCCAACGCGCCCGTGAAGCTTGTCGAATATGCCTCGCTCACCTGCTCGCACTGCGCCGAGTTCGCTGAAAAGGGCGTCCCCGCGCTCAAGGAGAAATACATCTCCAAGGGGACGGTCAGCCTCGAGGTCCGCAACTATGTGCGTGATCCGATCGACATGACCGCGGCGCTGCTCTCGCGTTGCGGCGGCGCCGGTCCCTATTTCCAGCTTACCGAGCAGATGTTCGGCGAGCAGGCGGAGTGGATGAACCGCTATCAGTCGCTCGGCGAAGCCGGCTTCCAGCGCATCCAGTCGCTGCCGCCCGCGCAGCAGTTCGCCGAACTCGCAAAGGCGGGCCAGCTCGACCAGTTCGTCCAGCAGCGCGGCGTCTCCAGCCAGAAGGCTGGCCAGTGCCTTGCCGACAAGGCGGCCGTAGACAAGCTCGTCGCGATGAACAAGAAGGCGACCGAGGAATATGGCCTCACCGGCACGCCGATGTTCATGATCAACGGCCAGGTCGTGCCTGACACCGCCGCCTGGGAAGCGCTGGAGCCCAAGCTCCGCGCCGCGGGCGCCTAAGGCGCGCCCGATGCGTCGGGGGGCGCATTCATGAAGATACGGCGCCTCAAGCTCTCGGGGTTCAAGAGCTTTGTCGAGCCGGCCGAGCTGAGGATCGAAGACGGGCTGACGGGAATCGTCGGCCCCAATGGATGCGGCAAATCCAACCTGCTCGAAGCCATTCGCTGGGTGATGGGCGAAAGCTCGGCGCGCTCGATGCGCGGCGCGGGCATGGAAGACGTGATCTTCGCGGGAACCACCACCCGCCCCGCGCGCAGCTTCGCCGAGGTATCGATCCTGACCGAGACCGCGGCGGCCGCAGCGCTCGGCTCGATCGGCAGCGCCAATGACGGCGATGTCGAGGTCGTGCGGCGCATCGAGCGAGGGGCGGGCTCGGCCTACCGCGTCAACGGCCGCGACGTCCGCGCCAAGGACGTTGCGCTGCTTTTCGCCGATGCGGCCACTGGCGCGCACTCCCCCGCACTCGTCAGCCAGGGCAAGATCAGCGCGGTCATTGCCGCCAAGCCCGCAGAACGCCGCCAGATGCTCGAGGAGGCCGCGGGGATCGCGGGCCTGCACGTCCGCCGCAAGGATGCCGAGCAGAAGCTGCGCGCGACCGAGGCAAACCTCACCCGGCTCGACGAACTGCTCGCCGACATGGAAGTCCGCGCGCAGAATTTGCGCCGTCAGGCCAAGCAGGCCGAGCGCTACCGCAAGCTCTCTGCCGAGATCAGGATTGCCGAGGGACGCCTGATCTACGCGCGCTGGCGCGACGCCGCTGCCGCGGCCGACACCGCGAAGAAGGAGGCCGAAGCCGCCGAAGCGCTCGTCACACGCGCCGCCGAGGCACAACGTGCGGCTGCCGCATGGCAGGCGGACACGACCAAAGTGCTCGCCGAGCGCCGCGCCGCCGCGCTGGTCGCGCGCGAAAGGGCGAGCGAGGCGGGGCATCAGCTTACGGCACTCCGCACCGAGCGGACCGCGCTCGATCGCCGGATCACCGAGCTTGCCGCGCAACGCGCGCGCATGGATGAGGATCGCGACCGCGAGGGCGCGCTGGCAAGGGACGCTGCCGAGGCGCTGGCCCGGTTGGGCGACGAAGCCAGGACGCTCGACCGCCGCGTCGCAGATGCCGAAAAAGGTCGTCCGGCACTCGAACGCGCGGTGATCGAAGCCGAAACGGCGGCGCGCGACGCCGAAGTCGAACTGGCGCGCGCGCTTGCCGCACAGGCCGGCGAACAGGCCGAGGCGCGCGTCGCGCAGGCCGCGCTTGCGACCGCAAGGGCGCGGCTTGAACGCGCCGAACGCGAGTGCCAGCGGCTCGCAGGCGAAAGCGCAGCGCTTGGTGACGAGGCGCCGCTGGTCGCAGCGCGCGAGGCGGCGGCTGCCGCGCGGCAATCCGCAGACGCCGAAGCGATCGAGGCCACCGCCGCGATCGAGCGCGCAGAGGCCGATCGCGCCGCCGCCGCCGAGCGTCGCGATCTGGCGCAGAGTGCGGTCGCCGCGGCGCAGGCCGCGCTGTCGGCGCTCGAAGGCGAAGCGAAGGCGCTGCGGCGTGCGGTTGACCAGCAAGGCACGGGCAACCGCCTGCTCGATCGGATCAAGGCCGCGCCCGGTTACGAACGCGCGCTCGCGGCGGCGCTGGGAGATGACCTCGACGCGGCGCTCGGTGAGGATGGGCCGCGCTATTGGGCGGGCACCGACACATACAAGGCCGATCCGGCGCTGCCCGAGGGCGTCGCATGCCTTGCCGACCATGTTGAAGCGCCCGCGCAGATCGCGCGCAGGCTCGCGCAGATCGGCGTTGTCGACACTGATAGCGGGATTGCGCTCGCGGTGGGCCAGCGGCTGGTGACGCTGGGTGGCGTGCTGCGTCGCTGGGACGGCTATGTCGCGCGCGAAGGCGGCGCTGCGGCGGCCGAACGGCTGATCCGGCTCAATCGGCTTGCCGAGATCGAGGCGCATCTTCCCGATGCCGAGGCCGCGGTTGCCCATGCCGCGCAGGATGCCGAAGCCGCCCGATCCGGCATGGATGCCGCGCGCGCCGCTGCCGATGCCGCGCGTGCCGCGCTGACCCGCGCCGAACAGGTCACACGCGCCGCAGCGCGCGAGGAAGACCAGGCACAAGGCCAGATCGAACGGCTCACCGCGCGTCGCGCCGAAATGGCCGAGCGGATCGCACGCGCGGACGCCGAACGCGGTGAAGCGGGAGCAGAAGCGCAATCGGCCGAGGCGACGGTGACGGCGCTTCCCGATGGCAGCGCGACCGCGACGCTCGTGGCTTCGCTGCAGGCGGGCAATGAATCGGCCCGTACAAAGGTTGCGCAGCTCAAGGCCGAAAGCGCGACGCTCGATCGCAGCATCGCTGCCGATCGCGAGCGTCATGCCGCTGCGCTCGCCGAGGCAAAGGGCTGGCGCGCGCGTGCGGGTGAAGCCGCGAAGCGCGTCGAGGATCTCGCCAAACGCGCCGAGGCGGCGGAGAAGGAAGCGCTGACGCTGGCGGATGCGCCCGCCGCGCTCGACGGGAGGATCGGCGCGCTCGAGGTCGAGGTCGCGCAGCTATCGGTCGCGGCGCAGGCGCTCGCGGACGCTGAACGCGAGGCCGAAGCCGAATTGCGCAAGACCGAAACCGCCTCCGCGCAGGCGGGCGAGGCGCTCGCCGAGGCGCGCGAGCAACGCGCAGGTGCCGTGGCGCGTGCTGAGAACCAGGAAGCGCGTCGCATCGAAATGGGGCGCATCTCGGGCGAGCGATTCGAATGCCCGCCCCCGGTGTTGCCCCAGAAGGTCGGCTTCGTCAGCGCCGAGGTCGGCGCCTCCGAGGATGAATCCGCGCGGCTCGACAGGCTGAGCGTCGACCGCGAGCGCATCGGCCCGGTCAACCTTGTCGCCGAACAGGAACTCGCCGAGATCGAGGCCGAGCGCGCGACCTCCGCCGCCGAGCGCGAGGAACTCGGCCTCGCGATCAACCGGCTGCGCGGTTCGATCGGAAACCTCAACCGCGAAGGACGGCAGCGGCTGCTCGCCGCCTTCGAGGCGGTCAACGGCCACTTCAGCCGCCTTTTCGCGACGCTGTTCAATGGCGGACAGGCGCATCTCGAACTCGTCGATTCGGACGATCCGCTCGAGGCCGGGCTCGAGATCATGGCGCAGCCGCCGGGCAAGAAGCTGACGACGCTCACACTGCTTTCGGGCGGCGAGCAGGCGCTGACCGCAGTCGCGCTGATCTTCGGACTGTTCCTTACCAATCCCGCGCCGATCTGCGTGCTCGACGAGGTCGACGCGCCGCTCGACGACGCCAATATCGAGCGCTTCTGCGACTTGCTCGACGCGATGACGCGCGAAACCGAGACGCGCTACCTGATCGTCACGCACAATGCGGTGACGATGAGCCGCATGCACCGCCTGTTCGGCGTGACCATGGTCGAACAGGGCGTGAGCCGCCTCGTCTCGGTGGATCTCGGCGGGGCGGAGCAATTGCTGGCGGCGGAGTAAGGCGAGAAGAGGCTGGGCGGGTCGCCACAGCCCAGGTCATAGTTTTGCCAAGACGGACCGGCGGCATTCGACGACATGTTGGACGTTGAGCTGGTCTTGCGAGGTGCCCAAAACCAGCCATTCGTTCATTTCAAATGTTGAAGCCGGGATTGGCCGAGCGCGACCTGCCCATTTTCAGTTAGGATTCGCGAATACCGGACGTGAATACAGTCACCGTGACCGTTCGGTGGCCGCGCTTTGTGTCCATTGGCCCCGCCACCGCCAGGCGCTCATGCTGACACGTTCAGCGTCGGCCAGTAGCCAGTGATCGCCTTGCCGTCGAACAGCGCGATATCGCCGAACTGCAGGAGCACGGCTTCGCTCTGAGTGGGGCGCAAGAACACGAAATCGTCGGGCTTTAGGGTGACGCGGTGCGATCCCGTCAGCATTTCCTGATTGCTCGACCGGCCGAACAGATCGCTATATTCGAGCCCCGGCGGAGAGACAGGCGTCGCGAGCCAGTGGCCGCCATAGATGAAGAAGGCGCGGCTGGTATTGGGATTGATGAACCCCATCGGCCCGGAAAGCCATTCGGCGCCCGGCAGGCGCATTTGCCCCTCCTTGATGACCGGAGTGGCGATGAGCGCGGCAGGCACATGTCGTGCAAGATCGGGGAGATCGAAATCGGCTGGCTTCACGAAAGCCGAACCAACGGACACCTCGCTGGCGACCGTCCCCCGCGCGTGGCGGACGAAGGTCGGGCTGCCCGCACCGTTGAGCGTCAGCGCTGCGGGGTCGAGCGCTGCCACCTCGCGCAAGGTCGCGATAGCGGCGCGGTACTGATCCTGCGACCGCGCATAGGCCGTGTCGGGATCAGACATTTTGGGGACGTGCGGGTCATAGCCCATCAGCCCTGCTATCTCGAAAGCGGGTTCAGCGCGCGCGCTGCGCACGGCTGAAGCAAGCGCCGGCGCATCGGGGAAGCCGCCGCGATGGAGCCCGACATCAATCTCGAAACTGAGCCGCAGTCGCGCGTTCCGTGCGCGCGCGATGGCGGCATATTGCGCGATGCGTTCCGGCGTATCGACCAGCCATTGCACCTTCGATGCGGCATCGACCCCGGCGGTATCGAGAAACTGTGCGAGTTGCTGCGCAGGCAGTGGCTTGCCGAGGAGCATGTCGGCATCGGGATGCAGTCTTGCCATGTCGGCGAGCATCGCGCCGTTGAAAACCATGAGGCGGTCGGTCGCCATGCCCTTCATCACGGCTTCGATCAGCGCGGGAGCGGGCAAGGACTTCACGACGACGCGCAGCGGCAGCTTCGCTGGCGACAGTGCCGCGCGAGTGACGGCCATGTTGTGCGCCAGCTGCGTCTGATCGATTACGAGTACGGGGTGCGCAATGCCGGCCTCGCGAAGCGCTGCGGACAATCCCGTGAAATAGGCATCATGCGCGCCGCCACGATCGGGTTTGCGCGATGCGAACAGCCCCACGCCGCCAAGCGCGATCGCCCCGCCCCCAATCATCGCGGCACGGCGCGTCCAGCTACGCTTCATCGACAAGGATCCGCTTGAGATAATCGTTGAGCATCCGGCCCTCCGGATCGAGCGCGCGGCGCACTTCCTGCGCCTCACGCCAGTTCGGGTAGAGCGCGGCGAAATCGCGCGCTTTCAGACTGTGCAGTTTGCCCCAGTGCGGCCGGCCTTCATAGCGTCGGAAGATCGGTTCGATCAGGCTGAAGAAGAAATCGTGATCGTCCTTGTACCAGGCATGGACCGCGATCGACCCGGTCTCGCGGCCGTTGAAGGGCGAAAGCCAGGCGTCGTCGGGGGCAATCACGCGTGCCTCGATGGGGAAGAACACGTCGGGACGGCGTGTCTCGATCACCTCCAGTATCTCGCGCAGCGCGGGGATCTGTGCGTCGATCGGCAGGTGATATTCGATCTCCTTGAAGCGCACGGGGCGTTCGTTGGAGAGCAGCTTCCAGCCGTCGTCGACCATTTCCTCGGGTGGAATGTCCTTCAGCGCCTCTTTGGCCGCGGCGATACGCAGCGGTGACGCGAACTCGAAGATGTCGCGCAGGCGCTTCAGCCCCATCAGCGTCTCGGTATCGCGATCGGGACCGCGTGGCTTGATAGGCCGGTCAGTCTCGTCGTGCGTGATCACCACCGCATAGCCGGTAAATGGCAGCACAAGAAATTCGACATTGCGGTGCTGCTGGCGGAGTGCGGGCCAGCGCGCCAGTACCTCTTCAGTCGGCAGCAGCCAGGTTCGTTTGAGGACGCGCGTGAGGGGGCGGTTCTGCAGCGTTACCTGAGTGACCACGCCGAAGGCGCCGAGTCCGACGCGCGCAGCGTTGAAGAGTTCGGGATGCGTCGTTGCGTCGCAATCGATCAGATCGCCCGAGGGCGTCGCCAGCCTCAATGCGACGACATCGCCGTGGAGCGCGCGGATGCCGCGCCCGGTGCCGTGCGTGCCCGTTGCGAGCGCCCCTGCGAGCGACTGCTTGTTGATGTCGGGCAAGTTGGACATTTCCTGCCCGATCGCCGAGAGCGCCGGGCCGAGCGCGCCAAGCCGCGTGCCGCCGCGCACGACCGCCCGGCTGGTCGCCGCATCATGCCCGACAAGCCCGCTCAGCCCGTCCAGCGTGAGCAGCGTACCCGGTGTCGGAACGAGCCCGGTGAAGCTGTGCCCCGAACCCACCGGGCGGATCGGCGCGGTTGCGGTCCTGAGCAACGCGACGAGTTCGTCCTCGCTGCGCGGCGCCGCGCGCGTGGCGGGATAGGCATATTCGGTGCCCGACCAGTTCTGCCAGAGCAGCCGCGCCTTGTCGTCCTGGAGCGGCAGCGCCTCGGGCTCGCGATCCAGCCATATGCGGCGTCCGGCAAGGCCCGCGGCGCCGAGCAGGCCGGCGCCAACGACCCCGCCGCCGATCAGCATCGCGCGTCTTGAAATGCGGGCCATAGCCAAAACCCTCAGCGCGCCGCCATGAAGCGGATCAGCGCTTCATGGTCAGCGGGGGTGCACGAGAAACATTGTCCGCCTGCGGGCATGCCGCCGAGTCCGCCGACCGCGCTCCGGACGAGTGCGGGCATGCCCTTGGCCCAGCGCGGATCCCACATCGTCCGGTCGCCGGTTAGCGGCGCGCCGGTATCGCGCGCCGTGTGGCACGATTTGCAGGACTGTTCGTAGAGCCCCGCCAGCCGCGCGTCGGCGGGCTTGAGCGCAGCGCTCTGTTCGGGGGTTAATGGCACGGGTGCCGGCTCTGACTGGCAGGCGGCGAGCAGCGCAAGGCCGGAAAGGATCAGCAGCCGCATCGTCAGTATTTCACGCCGAGCTCAACCCCCCAGAAGCGCGGCCGGTCGATCCGGACATAGGGCGTCCCGAAAATATCCGCGCTGATGTTGTTGAGCGTCCGGGGCGTGCGCACGTCGAACAGATTTTCAGCGAACAGCGCGACCGAAAAATGGTCGTTCGGCGATCGCCATCCGAGCCGCGCATTGACGATCTCGCGGCTGCCGCGCAGCTTGCCGAGCTTCGAGAAGTCGACAAGGTCGCCATAGGCGGGATGGTTTTCGAGCGCGGCGTCGCTCGCGCGCACCGCGTCGTTGATGCGCGTGCTCGACGTGTAGCTGTAGCTCGCGTCGGCGAAGATCGAGGATCCCCCGCCCAGTTCGCGATCATAATGCGCGCTCAGCACCATGCGCAGATGCGGTTCGCCCGTGGGCTGACCCGAAATATCGACGCCGCGCTCGGTACGCTTGACCCACTGGCTGTCGATATAGCCCGCGATCGCGCTCAGCGTCAGGCTCGGGGTCGCCACGAACTGCGTCTCGAGATCGACGCCCCAGGCCTCGGAATCACCCGACAATGTCACATATTGCGGAATGCCCGAACCCGACACGCCTTCAAGGCTGATCGACTGGCGATCGGTATATTTGAAATAATAGGTCGAGCCGTTGAGCCGCAGCCGGCGATCGAGCAGCTCGGATTTCACGCCCGCCTCGTAGCTCCACACCTTTTCGGGGCGGAAGAATGAGTTGATCTGGACGCTGTTGAAGCCGCCGGCCTTGTACCCCCGCGTGGCCGAAGCGAAGAGCAGCACGTCGTCGCTCGCCTTATAGTCGATCACGAAACGCGGGCTCAGATTCTCGAAACTGTCCTTGCGCTCGAAGCGCACGCCTTCGAGCGGCCCGACATCGAAGATCAGGTCGGTGCCGCCGACCGCGTTGTAGAAAGTGTTGACGTCGATCAGCGCGTCATCGGGGAAGACGGGCACACCGAGAATGGCATTGTAGAGCGCGCCGGGGGCGACGACGTCGTCGAGCCCGGGCGCCATGTAGCGGTCGTTGAGCCAGGCGAAACGCTTCTTGTCCCTGGTGTAGCGCAGGCCGAAGGTCAGGTTGAGCTGCGGCGTCGCCGCCCAGCTTATGTCGCCAAAGGCGGCAAAGGCCTTGTTGCGCGCTTCGTTGTTCATGTCCTCGCGCCAGGGAATGCCGAAGACGGGCAGGCCCACGCTGTCGAGGATGGTGAAGACCGGGAAGCCCGCGACGAGCCCCAGTGCGGTATCGACCGAATCGGTGAAGAGCGAAACCGCGCTCGTCTGGCGCGCCTTTTCCTCATAATAGCTGAGTCCCGCGACCCAGTTGAACCGGTCGCCCGAATGCGTCAGCCGCAGTTCCTGATAGAAGCTCTTGTTGTTCTCGATATTCTCGGTGTCGAGATAGCGCGTGATGTCGTTGGTGCCGTCCTCGTCCTCGCGATTGTGCGTCTCGAATTTCTTGTACGCGGTCAGACTGGTCAGCGTGACTTCGCCGAAATCGTGGCTGGCGTTGAGCGTCACCGCGTCGAGCCGACGCGACTCGCGCGATTCGACGACGTCGTTGGCGAAGGGGCCGAAGGGATCCTGGCTCAGCGCAAAGGGGCTGATGCCTACTGCGGCCGGCCCGTCCTTCTCGGTATGGTCGTGATCGTAGCTCAGGATGATGTCGGTGCGATCGGTCGGCTGGAAGCGGAGCGCGGCGCGCATCGACCAGTTGTCCTCGCGCTCGAGATCGGCGCCCGTCACCGCATCGTGCAGATAGCCGTCGCGCTTGTTGTAGATGCCGTTGACGCGCAGCGAGAGCGTGTCGGTGATCGGCACATTGCCCATCGCGGTCACCTGCCGCTTGTCGTAATTGCCCAGCGTCAGCGTCGCTACGCCTTCGAGTCGGTCCGACGGTTTTCTGGTGACGATCGAGATTGCGCCCGCCGAGGTGTTGCGGCCGAACAGCGTGCCCTGCGGCCCCTTGAGCACCTCGACGCGTTCGAGATCGTCGAAGAAGATCAGCGCCGCGCCCGAGCGCGCCGAATAGACGCCGTCGATGAAGATGCCGACCGCGGGCTCGGTGCCGATGCCGAAGTCGTCAGTTTCGACGCCGCGGATGCTGTAGCGTGGCTGGGTAACCGAGGTGTCGTTGACCGAAAGGCCGGGGGTGAAGGTATCGAGATCGCCGACGCTTTCGGCGCCGAGCGCCTCGATCGCCTCTGAACTGAACGCCTTGATGCTGATCGGCACCTCTTGCAGCGATTGCTCGCGCTTTTGTGCGGTGACGATGATGTCGTCGAGCACCGGGCTGTTGCGCTCGTCCTGTGCTGCCTGATCCTGAGCAAGGGCCTGATCGGCCGAGATGAGCGAAGCGCATGAAACGGCAACCGCCAGAGCGGCCTTCCAACGCGCAGACAGGGTCTTCACCACGCCTACTCCCCCTTTGATATTATCTAGTTATCGCTAGACTGTAGCGATGGCTATATCTTGTCAAGCGGGTGGATGCAGGGGCGGAGGCACCGCGCTATGAGGGGCGCGAAGTCAGTTAAAGATACCGGGAATGACGCGAGCATGACGACGGCGACGGCCAAACACATACCAAGCCAGCCGCGCGCACGCGCCACCTATGAAAAGCTGCTGGCTGCGGCCGGCGAGCTTGTCGCCGAGGTCGGCATCGAGCGCATTTCGACCAATCTGATCGCTGAGCGTGCCGGGCTCACTCCGCCGACCTTCTATCACTATTTCCACGACAAGTACGACGTGCTTGGCACGCTCGGAAAGCGGCTCATGGATGCGCAGAACGCACTGGTGCCGATCGATGCTGATCAGAATGCCGAGGGTATCGCGGCGATGCTGATCGCGCATGTGGACGTGACGCGTGGTTTCCCGGGAGGACACTGGGTGATGCGCATCCTGCGCGCAGTACCGGCGCTTGAACATATCCGCATTGATTCCCATCGCGAGATGGCGCGCGTGCTTACCGAGGCCGAACTCGCCGCCAATCCCGGTGCTGATCACGCAACGCTGTTTGCCAAGATGCGGCTGGTCGTCGAAATCGGCTATGGCGCGATCGAAATGGCGTTCGAGGAGCCCGATCTCGACGTCGAGGACCTGATGCGTGACGCTGCCCGGGCGATTCTGGCGGTCGTACCCCGGCAGCCTTGAGGGCTGAATGACTGCGCGCCTGGCTCGACATTGGCGAAAGGCGATCTCGCCCTTGAGAAACTCGAGTGCGGCGCACAGATCCGCGCGTCGCTCCTCCGGTATGACCGTCTTTTTTTGCAAGACAGTCACGGTTCGCTCGGGGGAGTCGCACCTGCTCGATATGCTGCCTTATGCAGTGCGATCTCTTTCAACGAGTAACCCGGCATTTGCTGCAGGCGGATCATCGGTGCGGCTGTCAGTTCAGAAGGGCCGAACGTCTGGTAGGCGCTTGTCCAAAAACCCGACCGCGCTATCGGGGCTCCGTCCATTCAACTGAGGAAATCGCATGCCAATCACAGGAGGTTGTCGTTGTGGGGCCATTCGATACGAACTGGCCGTCGAAGAACTGCCAGTCACCTACGCCTGCCATTGCAATGACTGCCAAACCTGGAGCGGCAGCGCCTTTGCCATCAATGCTCTGTTACCGGAGGCGCTGCTGCAGATCACAGGCGAAGTTGGCGAATTTTCCATTGATGCCGGAGAACGCTTCCCCTCGCAGCATCTTGCCGGTGCTGCCTGTTCGACCCGGCTGGCCAATCGTAATGCTGCAGTTCCCGGCATGGTGGTTCTACGCGCCGGCACTCTGGACCGCAGCGACGAACTCGTCCCTGCGGTTCATATTTGGGCGAAGCGCAAGCAGCGATGGCTTGCCCTTCCAAAATCAACACCATCCTTCGATGAAACGCCAAGCCCGACCGAGTTTGCGGCCGCCTTGCAGGGCAAAGTTTAGTTGGTCGGAAGCCGTCGTTCCAGAGGCGGGGCAAAGTTTGCCTTGAGACGCGAATCGTAAACTTTGGAACCCCTGGATACTGGCAAACGCTCAGATCGCTTCCAGTGTCCGCTGTCCCTTCCGGACGCGCATCTGCCGCGTTTCGGCAAGGGCAGTGCTGCGGCTGCGGATATCGGCCATGAAGTGCCATGCACCGGTCACTGTCGCAGGGCTGATCTCCAGAGAGACATAGCCGCGACGGCTGGTATCGCTGAAGATCAGGTCGGGGTTGGTGTCTTTCAGCGCCTTCGCGACGTCTGCCGGTGCGACAGCGGGCACATAGGCTTCAAAGCCCGGCGAGGTGACGCTGTGCCCTGCGAACTCCACGCCCGTCGCGATCCGCTTGCCATTGCTGCCCTTGTCACCCAGGTCATAGCCCCAGGCATTGTGGCTGTCGCCCGAGAGAACGACCATGTTCGCGTCCGCCGCCAGCGCCGCTTCGTAAAGTCGCGTGCGTGCGGCGGGATAACCGTCCCATGCGTCAAGGTTGTAGGGCAGGCCCGCGCTTGATGCGGCGACGCCCGCTTCCGTGCGCTGACGCACATAATCAGGGGCCGAGGCGGGCACCCAGTCAATCGCCTGTGCAGGGAAGCGCCCGTTACCCATCACCAGTTGCTGCGCGATGATCTGCCATGCCGTGCCCTTGCGGGTCGATGCGGCGAGGCCGTCGTAGAGCCACTTTTCCTGGGTCTTGCCCATCAGCGAGCGGTCCGCAGCGCTCCAGGGTCCGTCACGGAACTCCGCCAGCGCCTTTGCCATGTCACCCCTACCGGCCAGCGCATCGGACAATTCAAGCTGTTTGGTGCGGCCGGTGACGCGGGTTTCGAGACGGAAAAGCGTCGCCAGCGACCCGATCTCGTAACTGCTGTATGCAGCCTCCGAAACCGGCATCCATTCGCGATAGACGCGCTCGGCCACCGCCTTGCGTGTCGCCCAGTCGCCTTCGGTTTCGGGCTGGTGATTTTCCGCGCCATTTTCCCAGGCGTCATTGGTCAGTTCATGATCGTCCCATTGCGCGATCATCGGGAACAGGGCGTGAAGGCGCTGCAGATCGGGGTCGAGCCGGTAGCAGGCATGGCGCAGGCGATAGTCGGCCAGGGTCACCATCTCGCTACTCGGCTGGACCAGGCGGCCGGGTAGCGCGTCCTTTGCGCTGGGATAGGTGCCGACGGGATATTCGTAGAGATAGTCACCACAATGGACGACGAGGTCAACGTCGCTGCGCTGCGCCACGTGGCCATAGGCGTTGAACCACCCGAAGGGCAGGTTTGAGCAGGAGAAGAGCGCGAGACCGAAGCGCGCTACATCACCGTCCGGCAAGGTTCGCGTGCGGCCAACGGTGCTCATGCTGCCATCGGGCGCGATGAAACGGTAGAAATACCATTGGCCGGGCCGCAGGCCGGTGACGGTGAGTTTGGCCGTATGGTCAGCCTCCCCGCGCGCGGTCAGGTCGCCGCCACCAATCACATTCGTAAAGCGGCTGTCGGCGGCGACTTCGCAGCGCAACCTTGTGTCATTTGCAGCGACGAAGCGCGTCCAGAGCAGCACCGAACTGGCCGAGGGTTCGCCGCTGGCCACGCCATGCGTGAAGCCGCTTGCGGAGAGCACCGCGGCCGCGCCCGGGATTGCCAGCGCGCCAAGGCCCAGCATGCTGCCCTTGATCAGCAGGCGGCGGTCGATCGGGAAGGTCATGTCATCGTTCTCCTGGCGGCGTGATCAGAAGCGGCCGGTCAGCTGTACACCGTAGAAGCGCGGTTCGGCGGGGATGAAGGTTGGGATGCCGAAGCCGCCACCGGTGTTACCCGCATCAAGCAGATAATCCTCGTCGGTAAGGTTGCGCGCGAAGCCGGCAATCTCAATGCGGTCGTCAGCAAAAGCGACACCTGCGCGCAGGTTGACCAGGGTCACGGCCTTCTGGCTGATCAGCGGATTGTTGGGCACTTCAAAGAAGATGCGGCTACGGTAGGTGACGGTGGGCGTCGCGAAGAAACGGACGCTGTCGCTGATCGGTGCGTCGATGGTGAAGCCCGCCGCGCCCTGCACCTCGGGCTGGAGGCGGAACTTGTTGCCCGCAAAGCGGCCGTTTGCCGCCTTGTCGTCGATGCCGCCGTCGATATAGCCGATGTTGGCGAAGATATTGAGCCAGTTCGTCGGCTGGATCTGCGCCTCGGCTTCTACGCCCAGATTGCTGGCGGACCCTGCGCTGACGGCGCGGGTTATGCCGTCGGTCCCAGTCACGCTTACCTGGAAATTGTCGTACTTCTGGTAATAGACGCCGAGCGAACCGGAGAGGATGCCGGTCGCGCCTTTCAGACCGGCTTCATAGTTCCAGACATTTTCCTCTTCCACCAACTGGTTGTTCGGCATGACGACGCCCGCCACACGCACTGCCCCCAGGTTCACCGTGGGCGATCGGCGCCCCTTCGACACGGTCGCAAAGGCGTTCACGTCGGACGAAAAGCGATAGAGCAGGTTAAAGCGCGGCAGGAATGCCTGGAAGCTGTCTTCCGTGCGGAATGTGCGCCCGCCGGTATCGACCTGGCCGGGGATGAGCGGCGCGCGGCTGATGACCGAATTGGGAGCACTGGCGATGAAGCCCGAGCGGCGCTTTTCGATCAGCGCACGGATGCCCGCCGTAAGTTCCAGCGAAGGTGTGGCGATCCAGGTGCCGTCAAAGAACATCGAGTAGCTGTCGTTCTTCCCCTGATTCTCGAACACCGAGCTGTAGGGGATGACGGTGGCGGCGCCGCCGGTGAGCAGCGCGGTCGCCTGTGCGGCCGTCACCACGCCGGCGCTGTTGATGCAGGGCAGACCGGGGATGAGGCGCGCGGCACACTGCAGATAGGTGCCTTCCTCGGTGGAGAAGGGCACGCGCTGAAAGCTCTTTTCGCGGAACAGATTCCAGCCGAAGGAACCGCGAAAATTGTCCGACGAATAGGCAAAGCGCGTTTCGTGGCTTGCCTGCCAGCCTACGGCTTTCTCGGCAAACTCCAGATACCAGGCGGCCGAACCGTCGGCGTCGAACAACTCGTTGCTGTTGAAATCCCGGTAGCCGTTGACCGTCGTCAGCGTCCAGCCATCGGCGAAGTCCCAGCTTAGCGTGACATTGGCGTCATAGACGTCGCGGGTCAGGCCGAGCTTGTCGCCGCCCAGCGCCGTCGCCGACACGGGCGAGCCGCCCAGATGGGCCGGGCCAAACGGATTTGCCGGGCCTGCAGTGGTCGGCAGGCTGCCCGAAATGAAGGGCGTGCCCGAATTGCGCTGCCGGTCATAGGTGAAGATGATGTCGGCGGTGAGCGCGTCGCTGGGCGTGAACCGCAGCGACCCGCGGATGCCGAGCTGGTCCTGCCGGTAGAGGTCGTCCTGATCGGGAGCAAGATTGGTGACATAGCCGTCACGCTTCTTCCAGGCAAAGGCGACGCGGCCGGCGACCTTGTCCGATCCGGCATTCAGGAAGCCCCCAAGGACGCTGGCGTCATAATTGCCGTAGCTGGCATAGACTTCGCCGGAAAGACCGGGCTTCGGCCGCGCGGAAATGATGCTGATTGCGCCGACCGCGGATGCGGTGCCGAACAGGGTCGCCTGCGGCCCCTTGATGACCTCGATTCGTTCGACGTCGTAGATGTCCTGATACGAACCGCGCGAGCGCGAGATATCGACGCCGTTGTAATAGAGCGTCACCCGCGGCGCCTGCTGCGCGGAGCCGCTGTCCGAGGTGATACCGCGGATGACGATGCCGGGATTATTGGCACTCTGCTCCTGAATGTTGAGGCCGGGAATATAGTTGGACAGCTCATCGAGGTCCGACACGCCGAGTTCCTTCATCCGTGCTGCACTGACCGCCGAAACGGTGATGGGCACGTCGATCACGCGCTGCTCGATCTTCTGCGCGGTGACGATGATCCCTTCGCCAGCTTCCGAAGTGGCGTCTGCAGCTTCCTGGACCGGTTGGGCAAGAGCGGGTGCAGCGGTGCCGCACAGAAGGAGGGTGACCAAGCCTATGCAACGATTCATTTCTTATTTCCCCTTGTGCGATTCAAGCGTGCGTGAATCGTTGCGGCGCCACTGCACTGGGCGAATGACGTGCTGACGACGAGATAGTGACAGACCGGCGGCGGATTAAAGATAACGCTGTAATAATAAAGCGGTAGCGTCCAGGCGGCGTTGATTGGTGGGAGGGCGTTGAGAGACCGATCAGGGGCCGCCACTCGGGAGAATGAAATATACTTGTCCAGACATGGATGCCCGCTTTCGGGCGTGAGAATATGCGTCCGGAATGGCAAACCTGGCGGAGCGAGCTGCCCGACCGCGATCCTCGACTTTTGGCGTAATCAACATGCTAAACGGGTATCCCATGGCAAGCCGCAGGCCGGCATTCGCAATTTGCCCGCGCAGCTCGTAGCACCCGAGAAATCTCAAATTCTGTCAGCACAATAGCTGCTAGAAGACGGGCGAGCGTGGCTGGAGTCCATGACATAATAGCGGGTCGAACGATGTTCGCGGGCGCTGCCCGAGAGCTTTTTTGCATGTTCTGATCGGGGAGACCTGAGATGCCGCTGTGCGTGCCTCGTATCGTCGGTCCGGTTTCGAGTTGGAGCGCGACGCTGCTGATTGAAGACGCGCTTTCGGGCGCGAAAGTCGATGTCCGTGAAGGTGGTCCGGCTGGCCGGCTCGTGCTCAGCGAAACCGCCGGTGGTGGCCGTGACCGTCTGCCGCTCCTCGCCGGCGTCAGCCTGACGCCGGGCGCGCAGCTCTTTGCCTTCCAGCATCTGGGCGAGAGCAGCGGATGGACGCAGCCCAGCCTTGCGATCACCGTCGGCTCGCCACCCATAAACTACGCGTCCCTGCCACCGCTTTGGGTGCGCAGCCGCATCTTCACCTGCGGCCGGGCACTGTGGATCCAAGGCGCCGTTCCGGGCGCCGAGGTCACCGTTTTCGACGCCGGCGGGCCCTATGGCACCGGGCGTGCGCACGAAGGCGTGGCGAGGCTTCAGTTCACGCAGCCCTTGCCCGCATCCGAGGTCGACATCTCGATCCGGCAGCAGGCGCCCGCAGGCGCGCCCGTCCCTGCAGGGTCGCCACCGGTGATCATCGTGCCGGTCAAGCCACTGCCGGTATCGGGCAAGGGCCAGTTGCCGTCTCCGATCATTGGCGAGCCCATGCCGATGGGTTGCGACGCCAATGTGGTCATCCGCAATATCGTCGATGGCGCCGAGGTCACGGTCGTTCAGGTCGAGGACGGTATCGTCGAGAAGTCGCTCTTCGACCTCGAGGCCCTGAGCTTCATTCTCCAGTCTCGACTCAATCCCGATGGCGGTCGGCTCACGGTGCTTCAGGCGGTCGGCGATCGCTGCGGTGTCGCTGAATCGGACGCGACGACCGTCGGTTTCGGGCCAGTGCAGGTGCCGCCTGTCCCGATCCCGCATCCGCCTTGCGGCGGATCGTCCTTCCTCCATATCGACGATCTGAAGCCCGGCGCCGACCTGTCGATCGATGTGGGCGGTACGATCTATCGCGCCAAGGCGCCGACGATCGGGTCGAGCCACAGCTTCGAGCTCGCACCGATGGCAGAGGATACGCCCATCAGCGTGACGCAGGGCACATGCGGCAAGGTGAGCGGCGCCGGCACCACGACCGTCGAAGGCCCAACCTTCGTTGAACCGCCGCGTGTGGCGGATCCGTTGTTCAAATGCGCGCGCGTAGTCCGGCTCTACAGCATGACGCCGGGATCGCTCGTGCGCGTCATTGCGCGAGGTCCATCGGGCGAACGGGAACTGGCGCCGTTCACATGGTGCCCGGGCTCGACCATCGCGCTCGAGGTTTCGCCCTATCTCGTGGAGGGTGACGATATTTATGGCGAGGTGGTGCGGTGCGGCGGTCCGCCGCTTCGATCGATCGCGCCCGTGCGTGTCGACGCGCTGCCCCCGCCGCAGCCGGTATGGGTGGTCTTCGCCTTCGCCACGCAGTGGCATGTCACGGTCGAGGCGCTGCCCGGGGCGTTCGTCAGGATCTTCGTCAGGCGCGACGGCATTCAGGAAATCGGCTCGGGCCATGTCGATCCGCATAGCGGCCAGGTGCCGACCACCGAACCGTTGCGCGAGGGCGAGAGCCTCTATGCGGTGCAATATATCTGCGGTCTCGAGTCCGAGCCGGGCCCATCGTTCAGGGTGCGTGAGGGCGAGAAGATATTCACGCTGCCCGCGCCCAAGGTCAGGCCGGTGACCAGCGAGCCGGTGGGGCGCGATGTGACGTGGCTCGCCGGGAAGCTCACCTGCCGTGTCGACGGCACCTACAGCTTCTTTGCGCACTGCCGGAACAAGGCGAAGAAGCACGTGGTCGATGTCGACTGCCAGGTCGATCTCGCGCTTTACATGGGCCTGCCGTTCGGCACGGTCGTGAAAGTCCCTCTTGCCGCGGACGATGACAAGGATCTCAACAACAAGCTCTATATCCAGAAAGGTTATCTGGCCGAGAACTCGAAGACGAGGAACGATGTCTATCTGCCGTTCCGCAACCCCCGCTACTGGCACGAAGTGCTGGAAGCGACCGTTTCGTTCGACTGGTTCCTCGCCCTCACCAGATTCCCGGAGGCCTCCGCCGACGATCCCGAGGACCCGGACAAGGACAAGAAGCCGCCACCGGCAAGCGGGTGACGGGCGGAAACGAAGTTTAGTCCCTAGGTTTCAGCATCCCCGATTTCGGCCTCAGCTCGAAGTGGTCGATCAGAAACGTGCTGAGCAGCTCGCCGGTGCCAGCCAATGTTCCAATTCGGCTTCTCGACGCGGCGCAGTCCCAGGGCCATTGCGACTGCGCCTCAGGCAAAGAGCAAGAGAGCTCCCGCGAGCAACTTTGCGTTCTCCCCGTCCAGGAGGATAGCAAAAGTGGTGGACGCACTTGAACTCGAACCCGATCACCATCGGAGAAAACTGTCCAATCAGGACAAATATGTCCTCAAACTCACCCTTCCTCGATGCCTTGATCCGTCCCGGATTATATTCGGCATCGTTCCAGTATCGCAATGACAGGGGGTCAGTTCTTCACTTCGCCCAAGGGGGCAAATCCTCGGTTCGTATGACAGCGGCAGGCCGTCCCGTTCGCTCAATGAAGCAAGCAGGGCGTGGATTGGCTCAGCATTCGCGTTGTAGGCGGCATGGGCTTCATCGTGATTGCGGTGAGAAAGGCGCAGGTCGATCTTGGAGACGAGCGTTTCTTCGGCATCGGTTAGCGGAATGCGATACTTGCCATGTCATCCTTTCATCCACCTCGAGCATAGGCGATGTATCCTTTTCGATGCTGCCCTGCGCTGCCAGAGAGACGATGACCAGCTTATGGCCAGAGCCGGCAATCTTCACAATCGCTTGGCAAAAAGTAGATTGGGTGCACCGTAGGTGACATGTGACAAAACCCCTGTGATAACGATGACTTTGGTTTCGATGCCGTTCATTCGGGAAACTTTGCTTGATTGAAGGAAATGGGGGCGGCGCGCCGATCAATCGGCATTCCGTAGGGAGACCGTCACGCCGTCGGGATGGTCGAACTGCGACAGATCGCCGCTGACCTGCCCGAGGATGACGATGCCCGGTGCGGGAACGCGCCCTTCGTCGTAGTAAATGACGAAATCGCGGTCCTCCCACAGGCCAAGCGTGCCGACCGAGAAGTCGGTTTGTCGTTCGCCATCGGGCAAGGACGAAGGGAGCTCGCCGGTCTTCTCCTGGCGAAGATGGTCGCGCATCTTGATGCGGAGCGGCAGCATCCTGGCGAGCGCTCGGGCAGCGTCATTGTCAGCAAGCCGGGCGCGGAACTGACCGTTGTCGGTCGTGATCAGTATCTCGGTCTTGGACATGGCGGTTCCTTTCGTTTCTCGGCTTCCAGGCTCGCGGGCCTGTCCAACCGTCGGCCCGCCATTCGAGGTTGCGGTTTCGCTGCGCGGACTGGTGGACTCGGCAGGCGCGCTGCATGCGCCCAGCGCCAGCACGGCGACCAGCGCACTCGCCGGGTGCATCACGCCGATCCGGCGCTGTAAATTTCATCCGGCACGTGCTCCATCCACTCGACGGGCGAGCCGTTCTCGGCTTCCTGGATCGCGATGTGAGCCATTGCGGTCGTCGGCGTCGCGCCATGCCAGTGGCGCACGTCGGGCGGACACCAGACGACATCGCCAGCACGGATCGCCTCGATCGGCCCGCCGTCGACCTGCGTCCAGCCGCTTCCTTCGAGGACGACCAGTCGCTGCCCAAGAGGATGCTTGTGCCATGCCGTGCGGGCGCCCGGCTCGAAGCGCACATGCGCCGCGCCGACCTGCGATTGGCCCTTGGGATTGAACAGGGGCCTGATCGTCACATCGCCGGTGAACAGATCGGTCGGGCCAGGCGTCGGCGACCGCGCCGCGCTCCGGCTCACTTCCATCGCGCCTGCGTCACCCGCACGACCGGCAACGTCTGCCGTCTGGTTCGTTGCCGGCGCGGCCTGCTGTTCGGACTCAGACGCACAGGCCAGCAACGGAAGCGCGCATGCAGCTGCTATCAGGATCTTCATTACTGGTCTCCGGCAAGGTGCTGTTGGAAGAAGGTCGTGAACCGGTCGAACGGGATCACATCGACCCGGTCATACAGGTCGGTGTGGTTCGCCCCGGGAACGATCACGAGTTCCTTGGGCTCGGCCGCCGCGGCGTATGCCGTCTCGCTGAAATAGCGTGAATGCGCATTTTCGCCGTGCACGAACAGGATCGGCCGGGGCGCGATCTCCTTGATGTAAGTCAGGATTGGCAGGTTCATGAACGACAGCGGATTGGTGATCGTCCACGACCCGTTCGAGTTGACCGACCGCTTATGGAAGCCGCGCGGGGTCTTGTAATAGGCATGATAGTCGACGAGGAACTGCGCCTCGCCGCCCTTCAATTCGTTCATGGGGGGACCATAGGTGGGCGCGCCGTTCGCGGCGTCTTCCCAGCGCTGGCGGCTCAACAGTTCGAGCGTTTGCGTGCGCTGGGCGGGCGTCACGCTATCATTATAGCCCCGCGACATTACCCGGGTCATGTCGTACATCGTGCTGACGGCGACGGCCTTGACCCGCTTGTCGACCGCGACGGCGTTCAGCGCGAACCCGCCCCAGCCGCAGATGCCGAGAATGCCGAGCCGCTCGCGATCGACCGAGGCATGACGCCCGAGATAATCGATCGCGGCGCTGAAATCCTCGGTGTTGATGTCGGGCGAGGCGACATTGCGCGGCACACCGCCGCTCTCACCGGTGTACGACGGATCGAACGCCAGGGTTACAAAGCCGCGCTCGGCCATGGTCTGCGCGTACAGCCCGGAGGATTGCTCCTTCACGGCGCCGAACGGGCCGCCCACAGCGATGGCGGGCAACCGCCGGTTACCGCGGTCCTTGGGCAGGTAGAGATCACCGACGAGGGTGATGCCGTAGCGATTGGTGAACGTCACCTTCTGGTGATCGACCTTGTCGCTCTTGGGGAAGACCTTGTCCCAGGTCTGGGTGAGTTGCATGGCGGTTCTATTGGGTTGGCTCGTGCCGGATTGAGCGAGCGCGGGCTGTGCAAAGCCGAAAGCGAGCGCGGCGGCGGCAAGGAGCGTTCCGTCCTTGAGTAACCGTCGGCTTGGCGATTTGCGGGCAAAAAAGGCATGGTGCATCGATACGCTCCGGTTCAAAATGCTGCGGTGGTGACGTGACGAGGGGCGTCCAGGCCGGGTTCGGCGCGCGGGCGGCGAGGACAGCGGCCAGAGCCGAGCCGGCCAGAAGCGCGGCGCTGGCAAGGAAGGTGGACTGGTAACCCCACCGGTCGAACAGCATCCCCCCAGCCGAAGCCCCCAAGGTTATCGCGAGCTGAACGACAGCAACCATCAGCCCCCCGCCGGCTTCGGCTTCGTCGGGCAAGGCCTTGCTGACCCAGGTCCACCAGGCCACCGGTGCCGCGGTGCCGATCGCGCCCCACAGCACGAGCAAGATCGCCACGCTTGTCGCGGACTGACCAACGGCGACCAGTGCCGCTGCGATCGCTGCCATCACCAGCGGCATGCCGATGAGCAGTCCGAAAAGCGAATGCCTTAGCGCGACGCCAATGGCGTAGGTTCCGGCAAGACCCGCAAGGCCAAGACCAAGCAGCATCAGCGAGAGCGTCGTGACATTAACCCCGGTAATAGTCTCTAGGAATGGGCGCAGATAGGTGAACAGCGCGAACTGGCCCATGAAGAACAGCGCCACCGCGAGCATGCCGAGCGGCACCTGCGGCCGGCGGAGGGCCTGAAACGCAGCCATGCCGCTGGCGCGCTCGCGACTGGGCATCTTCGGAAGGGACGTGAACAGCCAGACGAAGGTGACTGCTGCGAGCGGAACGACGAAGAAAAACGCACCGCGCCAGCCGATATACTGGCCCAGATAGCTGCCGAGCGGTGCTGCGATCGTGGTCGCCAGCGCATTGCCGCCGTTGAGCAGGGCCAAGGCACGGGGCACTGCCTCCTCGGGCACCAGGCGCATGACGGTGGCGGTCGACATCGACCAGAAGCCGCCGATGACTACCCCTAGCAGTGCCCGGCCGATCATGAAGATCAGATAGTTGGGCCCCCCCGCGACGATAACGCCCGAGACGATCATGGCGGCGGTCAGCGCCAGCAGAAGGATGCGTCGATCGATCCCGCGACTGGCGGAGGCGATGAACAAGCTCGTGATGACGGCAAAGATGCCCGACACCGCGATTCCTTGGCCGGCATGGCCTTCGGTGATGTGCAGGCTCGACGCGATCGGGGTGAGCAGGCTGACGGGCAGGAACTCCGACGCGATCAGCGTCGAAACGCAGAGCGTCAGCGCGAACACGGCCGGCCATCCGCCGCCCGGGGCGTGGCTTTCCGAACGTTGGGGCGCCGGAATATTAGGTTGAGCTATTTCCATGCAGCCTAGTTAGGCCATCCACATCGTGCGGATTAGCCGCTATGATCGGCATGCGGCTGTGAGCAGGATTCATCGATGCATCGCGAAACCATGGCGGACCTGGTGGCCTTTCTGGCAGTGGCGCGAGAGCGCAGCTTCACCCGCGCGGCTGCCAAGCTGGGCGTCTCACCGTCTGCTCTCAGCCATACCATCCGCAAACTCGAGGAGCGGCTTGGCGTACGCTTGCTAACCCGAACGAGCCGCAGCGTCTCGACGACCGAGCCTGGCGAGCGCCTGCTCGAACGTGTCGGCCCGCACTTCGATAAGGTTGCCGACGAACTCGACGGCCTGACCGAACTGCGAGACAAGCCTGCTGGCACGTTGCGGATCACCACGGGAGACCAGCCTGCCGAGAGCATCCTGCTACCAGCCTTGGCGAAGCTCCTCCCGCTCTACCCGGACCTTTCCGTCGAACTGATGATCGACAACGGCTTCGTCGATATCGTAGCCGAGCGTTTCGACGCAGGCGTTCGCTTGGGCGAAACTCTGGCGCAGGACATGATCGCGGTACCCATCGGTCCGGACATGCAGATGGCGATCGCCGCGTCGCCCGAATATCTGGACACCCACGGCACGCCTCAGACACCCGATGACCTGGCCAATCACAATTGCATCAACTTGCGGCACCAGGCGAGGGGCGGAAACTCGGTCTGGGACCTCGAACGGGACGGCCGTCCTGTAAACGTGCGTGTGGAAGGGCAACTGGTCGTCAACGGCATCGCCATTGTCCGTCAGGCCGCCGTCGATGGCCTCGGTCTTTGCTATTTGCCGCGCGACTATTTGCAGGATCAGCTTGACGCGGGATCTCTCGTGCAGGTGCTCGAAGAATGGTGCCCCCCGTTCCCAGGCTATCACCTCTACTATCCAAGCCGCCGCCAGCAGTCGCCAGCCCTGGCGGCGTTCATTGCTACCGTACGACACAAGCGCTGATCCGCCGCCTGGCGAAGATGGCGAGTGGAAATACCAACAACAGGTTCGTGCCGCCAATCGAGGTGAAGGGCACCGTCCGAAAACACTACTGGAAGCGGTGGCGCGCCATTCCCCGGGCCTTCCAACTCCATGCTGAACGGCGGAACGGAGTCAGATGCGGCGCGGTTGCTTTCAGGCGAAAGCCAAAATAGCTGGAATGTTCGTTATTGGGGCGCCATGCTGCCCGGCAGCTGTTAAACTTGCGAATGGCTGGATTCCGCGCGAGCGGACATTCCCGGCTCCGCATCGGAACGGCGTATGTTGGTCGGCTGCTGCCGCTCCCCCGCAGGCCAAGGCTGCGCCCAGAGCCGCCGACATTTCGGCCGTTCAAGCCTTCATCCAGGCCACGTAATAGCTGTCATCCATTCATCAAGCTCTGACGCGACGCTCCCACAATTTACGGTGGACACGGCCGCAGTGACGTGCGGGTAGCACCTACGGTGTCACATAAGTTGGGCACAGCGTGCAGTTTTCTGTAAGGGGCTCTCCTTCCCCAGCGACCAACGACGAGACAGAGATAGATTTGATGCGAGGATTCAAGGAACCGGGCTTCAACGACCGGGTTGCTGCCGCAAACAGCGCCAAGGCCAAGGCTCTGGAGATGCTGAAGAACAAGCCAAAGCCAGCGGCCGGTCTGCTTCTTGGGACCAAAACGCGGATTGCGGAATTTCAGTGTATCTCCGATCGATGACGAATTGCAGGCGGCCGTCTCCGGCTCCAACGTCTCTATTCGCGCATCGCGTGGAAAGTCGCACGCGTCAGCGGGGCGAGCAGATATGCGAGCGCCGTTCGCTCGCCGGTCTTTATGAGAACCTCCGCCGGAAGACCCGGTTTCAACAGCGACTTTGGGAGCTTTGTGGCCTCATTGTCCGGTATCGAAATCGCGGCCTCGAAATAACTCTCGCCGGTCCGACTGTCTGTCAGCGCGTCGGCGGACAGTTTTAGTACCTTGCCCTCCAGCATCGGCGCGGAGCGGGTGCCAGCAGCGTCGAAGCGAATGAAAGCCGGTTGATCGATCCGGACATCATCGGCGTGTATCGGTGATATCCGTGCGCTGACCACTAGCCGATCGGCTTCCGGCACGATGTCGAGAAGCGCCTCGCCAGGGCGAATGACGCCGCCGATCGTAGATAGCTGCAAGCCGACAACGGTTCCGGCAATTGGCGCGCGAATTTCGGTTCGCGCGAGGACTTCACGTGCGACCGCAAGCTTGTCGATAGCCTGCACCAGTTCGTTCCGGATTTCGCGCAACGCATTGGCTGCATCAGTGCTTGCCTCGCGATCAACCTGCCGGGTTTCTATCTGTGATTCCAACGCTTGTGATCTGAGCCGTTCAGCTTCGGAGCCGAGCGCCGAGCGATCCCCCCGCGTTTGCGCAATGGCACGCTGCAGCGCAAGTATCCGCCCCTTTGTGACATAGCCCTTTTCAAACAATGCCTGCAGATCGCGAAGTTCGCTCTCCATGAGTGCGATCTGGGTTTCCCTCGCATTCACCTGCGCGCTGGCGCCCGCCACCTCGCTTCCGAATTGCCGGGACTTCTGCGCAAGCTGCGACTTGCGACCCGACGCATTGCTGCGCCGTGCCTTGAAGGCCGTGCGCTGGGCTTCGAGTATCAGTGCCACATCGGGATCATTGGAGCGTGCCAACAGGTCTCCGGGAAAAGCTACTTGCGCGGTCGCCGAGAGTTCCGCAAGCCGCACCGCCTCCTCTGCCCTGAGCGAATCCACCTGCGCCTGAAGCACCTTCACATTGAGCCGCGCCTCGTTGTCGTTGAGACGGATGAGCAAATCGCCCGCACGCACCCGTGAGCCTTCGCGCACGGCAACCGTCTGGACGATTCCGCCATCCATATGCTGGAGCGTTTTCCGCCTGTTTTCGATCGCCAACTGGCCTGGGGCGACCGCGCCACTAGCTATGGGCACGAATACAGACCACGCCGAGATGAGAACCAGCGCAGCGGTGCACCCGATCGCGAGACGCCTGATAACCTTCGAAGGGGCCGCGGCAAGGCTCTCGGCCAGCGCCAGCCTCTCTGTCGCGCTGACCACGGTCATGCGGGTATCCTCCTTGCCGCGCCGGGAACGACATGCGGCAGTATCTCCGCAGAGGGGCCGAATTTCTGGACGCGGCCATCGGCAAGGACCAGGACCTTGTCGAGACCGGTTATCATCGAAGGGCGGTGCGCAACTACCAGCACTGTTGCCTTGCGCGCTCTCAAACTTTTAATCGCATTCGCCAGCGCCAGTTCGCCGTCGCGATCGAGACCGGTATCGGGCTCGTCGAGCACCAGCAACGCAGGTGTGCCGTAAAGCGCACGCGCCAACCCGATACGCTGTTTCTGACCGGCGGAAAGCGCGAATCCGGGTCCGCCGACGACTGTGTCATACCCTTTGGGCTGAGCGAGGATCATCTGGTGTGCTCCCGCCTCGATCGCCGCTGCCACCACCGCCTCAGGATCGTCAGCGCCAAAACGCCTGATATTCTCGGCGATGGTACCGGGCGCCAGATCCAAGCTCTGCGGAACATACCCAATATGGGGGCCAAGCTGATCTGGATCGAGAAGCGACAGGTCCGCGCCGTCGAGCCTGACGACACCCTGGCTGACCGGCCAAACACCGAGCAAAACGCGCGCCAGGGTCGACTTTCCCGAGCCCGAGGGGCCGATGATCCCAAGCGACTCCCCTGCTTCGAGAGTCAGCGATACACCCTTCAATATTGCGATACTGCCGCCCGGTGCGCCGGCAACAACGCCGCTCATAGAAATCGCACCTGTCGGCGCGGGGAGCGACATCGGTGAAGTGCCCTCCTCCTCGGCCGTTGCAGCAAGGCCGCCAAGGCGCGCCCACGCCCCGCGTACCTCGAACAGGGTTCGCCAAGTCCCGACAAGCTGGTCGATCGGGGCGAACGCTTTCGAAAACAGGATCGATGCGGCGATGATCGCGCCCATGCTGACCGACCCTCTGAGCGCGAGAAACGCGGCAAGCGCAATGACGAGAATCTGGCTTGCCTGGCGGATGCCTTTGATGACCGAGGTTATGCTCCCGGTCGTCGCAGAGGCCAGCATCTGCGCGGTAATCGCACTGCGATTGGCCGCGGCCGAGCGGGCGTCTGCGCGCGAAGCGAATCCCATGGCCATGCCCGGCTCGATATCGCGAAGATGCGCCTCAGCGGTGTCGCGCGCCTTTCTGAATTCCTCGAAGGAGATGTCAGTCGTTCGCGCCATCGCGGATCGCTGGGCAAAAGCCAGCAATCCTAGTCCGATGATGAAAGCAATGGTCAGTACGCCGAGCGCCTCATGAACGACAAAGAGCGCGAGCACGAACAGCGGCACGAACACCAGATCGAACAATGCGCCTGGCGTGGCGCTAGCGAGGAAACCGCGAACCATTTCCAGATCATCGAGCGGCCGGGCGCGACGGCCCGAACCGCCCGCCAAAGCGCAGCGCCGACAAGCCGCAAACACGCGTGCTTCAAGCTCTGCATAAACTGTCGCGCTGGCCTTGGCGAAGATGAGGTTGCGAAGCAGATCGAACCCGGCAAGCAAGGCGATGACCAGCAACGTCACGAGCGTCACCGCTACGAGCGTTGCTAAGCTGCGCGAAGACAGGACCCGATCATAGACTTGGATGAAATATAGTGGCGTGACGAGAGAGAGCAGGTTGATCGCAAGGCTGGCGCCGATCGCCGCCCGCGCCGCAGTCTTGATTTGCATCAACTCTCTCATGCCGCTCATCGCGCCCCCCTTGGATCGCTCAGATCACAACGAAATCGGTGTTGGTAATCGCAAGGCCGGTTCCCAGCGTCGCAAGATGGATCGCCGCGCCTGCGCCATTGCCATCGGCATCATAGTAGAGCTTGCCATCGACAGGATTGTAGATGATCCGGTCGTCAGCATCATGAGCAGCGCCCCCCGCGTAGAATGCGGCGCTGTTCAGTGTGCCCAAAGTCGTGAGCGCCGAGAAGCCGTCTGCGCCACTGTTCTCGAGACGGATCGTGTCGTCGACCACCGAGAAATCGGTGATCATATCGACACCGTCGCTCTTGGTCAGGAAGACGAAGAAGTCGGCGCCCGCACCTCCATATAGCGTGTCGTTTCCGGCGTCGCCATTGAGCTGGTCGGCCCCGCCCTGACCGAACAGTGTATCGTCGCCGGTTCCACCAAAGATCACGTCAATGCCGGCACCGCCGAACAGGACATCGTCGGTCGAGGACGGCGTTCCACCCGGCAACGTATCGTCCTGATTGCCTGTCTTGCCGGTAATGATCTGGAACGTCTCGTCATAGAACATTCCTGCGGGATCGCCCGTCTGCGTAGCCCTAAGCGTCAGCGTGTAGGTTGTGCTGCCCGCAAGGTTGCCCGTCGACAGCGTGTTTCCGCTGATGGCAAAAATATTGCCGCCATTGGTCAGGCTTGTGCTCCCGTCTGCAAATGTAAAGCTGAACCCTCCGCTGTCGGTATCGGTCGCGACAATGGATGCGCTGAAGTTGAAATTGCTCACATTGTTCTGCGTCACGCTCGCGGGATTGACCACAAGATCGATGTCGGTCGGCGCCTGTCTGATCGGACCATCGTCCGCCCCCGTCAGGTTGACGCTGTAGGTCTGGGCGACCAGTGCGCCATCACCGTCGCTCACCGTCACGCTGAAGCTGTCGACGGGCGCGTCGCCCGCGTCGAGCGCCTCGATCGCCGCGGCGTTCTTCACATAGACATAGCCGCCCGTCGCGGTCGTCACCGTCAGCGTACCGAAGCTGCCGACATAGCTCACCGTGCCGTCGCCATGGTCGGTGCCGCCCACAATGCCATAGACGAGCGTGTCGCCCGCATCGACATCGGCGCCCGCCAGCGTTCCCGACAGCCCCGCATCGAGTGTCGCGCTGCTCTGGTCGACCTCGGCCACCGAGCCCGGCGCCACCGGCGCCAGTGTCGGAGCATCGTCTGCCCCCGTCAGGTTGATGCTATAGGTCTGCGCCACTGGTGCGCCATCGCCATCGCTCACCGTCACGCTGAAGCTGTCGACCGACGTGTCGCCGGTATCGAGCGCCTCGATCGCCGCGGCGTTCTTCACATAGACATAGCCGCCCGTCGCGGTCGTCACCGTCAGCGTGCCGAAGCTGCCGACATAGCTCACCGTGCCGTCGCCATTGTCGGTGCCGCCCACAATGCCATAGACGAGCGTCTCGCCCGCATCGACATCGGCGCCCACCAGCGTCCCCGACAGCCCCGCATCGAGCGTCGCGCCGCTCTGATCAACCTCGGCCACCGACCCCGGCGCCACCGGCGCCAAGGTCGGGGTATCGTCCGCCCCCGTCAGGTTGATGCTATAGGTCTGCGCCACCGGCGCACCGTCGCCATCGCTCACCGTCACGCTGAAGCTGTCGACCGGCGTGTCGCCGGTATCGAGCGCCTCGATCGCCGCGGCGTTCTTCACATAGACATAGCCGCCCGTCGCGGTGGTCACCGTCAGCGTGCCGAAGCCGCCGACATAGCTCACCGTGCCGTCGCCATTGTCGGTGCCGCCCGCAATGCCATAGACGAGCGTCTCGCCGGCATCGACATCGGCGCCCACCAGCGTTCCCGACAGCCCCGCATCGAGCGTCGCGCTGCTCTGGTCGACCTCGGCCACCGACCCCGGTGCCACCGGCGCCAGCGTCGGGGCATCATTTGCTCCATGGAGCGTGATCGTTACCGTGCTCTCGGCCCGTGCTCCATGCTCGTCTTCAACATAGACGTTGAAGGTCACAATCTCGGTGGTTTTGAGCGCATTGATGGCAGCATCGTCGGGATCGAAGCTCCAGGTGCCATCTGCTCCAACCGTCAGCGCACCATATGGGCTTTCTCCGGTTTCGCTGCCCACAAATCCATAATGAAGCACGGCATTGTGATCGACGTCATGTCCCGGAAGCTGCCCGCCGATGGGCGAGAAGTCGTCGTTGAATTCGGTGTCGAAAAAGAGTCCGGTAGTA
The DNA here is from genome assembly GCF_022601895.1 of Sphingomonas sp. LaA6.9. Taxonomy (GTDB): domain Bacteria; phylum Pseudomonadota; class Alphaproteobacteria; order Sphingomonadales; family Sphingomonadaceae; genus Sphingobium_A. The sequence goes on along the minus strand of NZ_JAKVIO010000019.1, from coordinate 23,337 downwards.
GCCGCGAGCGTTGGCGCGTCGTTTTCGCCCGTGATCTCGATCGTGACCTTCGCGGTGCTCAGCGCGCCGTTGGCCATGCGGGCCGTGTAATAGAAGGTGGTCATGATGGACTCACCTTCCGCAAGGCTGCCGATCTCGCCCAATATGCTGCTGAGATCAAAGCCGACCGTGCCATCGGCATTCAGCGTCAGAACACCCTGATATGTGTTGCCATGAAAGTCGACGTTGAAGCTGTCGGTGCTTCCAACGCTCTCCTGAGGCAAATAGCCGGTGCCGGTTGGCGCCGTGCTCGATACGGCCCAGAGGTGCGCGGATCCGGGGTCATTGCCCAGCACATTCAGCGAACCGACAAGGCTTCCGTCCTCACTGAGCCACTCCAGACCCGAACCGCTGAAGCTGTCATCCTTTGCGGCGTTGTTGGTGATCGCGACCTTTATGGTCGTTTTCGCTGGTACCGTCGGCATTTACCCCACCCTCGCTCACGCCCCGGATGGATTGCCTGCACCAGCAGACTTCCAAACGAGGTTCCCCTAAAGACGGCGAGCGTGCCTTTGGGTAAAAACTTAGTAAATATAACTGAGGGTATATGTCTTCCGTGCGTCCCAATTTTGACCATTAACGAAACTGTTTAAGAGAACTGCCGCGAAAGAATTCGTTGCTGCAAGACTGGAGCCAAGGGCCGGATCCGCCGACAAATTAGCCGTTGGGCGCGCCCATTCCAAGTCTTGAAAGCGGTCATCTATTCATTGTTCCATGGAACTGCCGGAATGTTGTGCGATGCGAAGTTCATTGCCTCGGCTCGATTTGAATGTAACTTCATCACAGTGAAGGCATTTGTATTCGGATTGGCGCTTCGCGCCGGCACATGACCTACTGTAGCTGCCGCCTCCATTTTTGGGACTCCGGAAATGTGAGCTTGGGCGCGGACCGCCGCTATCAAAGCGTCCGCAACCTTGGGCATAGCAGGTCGCCCCCCCGGCGCGCGCATGAATGCCGGCCTGGCGGTCGGCTCCATCCGGCCGAGACCCGACGCTTAGTCGCCTTTCTCCGGGCGCGCGATGTCGGCCCAATGCAGGGGGAGCCCGAGTGGCCGATAGACAATCTGGCGCGGCCTCAAGCGCCACAGGCGTTCCGCGATCCCAAATGAAGGACCTGGTCGTTCGAGATCGACTTCGGTATCCCCTGTGACCTGCAGCAAGTCCCCTGTATCGAAATCGATGAAGACCAGGCCGGCGCGTGCATTCAGCCGCATGTTCCCAAGCGTCGAGAAGAAGTGGTTGCCGGGATAGTCCGGCACGGTCAGCGTGTCCTCGTCGTTGATCCCGACAAAGCCTGGCTTGCCGCCCCGGTGCGAAACATCGACCTGCCGACCGCCCGTCTCCAGGTCCACATAGCTGGCGACGTAGAACCCGTCTGACGCAGAAATTATCGCGCGGGCGCGTTCATCAAAGCGAGTCGTGTGCCGCGCCGCGATTGGCGAGGGCGTGTCCGAGGGGCGGTGGAAGCTGAACGCGCGGCGTTGGATGTATTGCGGGCAGTTGCCGAAGCTTTGGTCGACGGCCACCGAAAGGCCTTCCGCGTCGCGCCCCTCGATGCGACCGTTCAGCCGGTTGCGGCGCCGCGTGGCAAGGTCGATCCCAAGCAGGCCGATGGCATCTCCGTCCTTCATGGCCGCATCGGCAGGATCCTGGTCCTCCTGGATCGTCGCAATGCGCAGGTGCAGCGGGTCGGGCGAACTGGCGAAGCCCGGGGTGCCGGCGCGCAGGGTCGCCCACGGGTCACCTTCCTGGTCGACCGCCCCGATAACGATGAAGGCGAGTAGAGGGAAGAAGTCTCGATGCTGTTCGATGAGGAATGGCCGTATCGTGCGGCGGCCGATTTCTGCCATTCGAGCGGCATCGCCGATGTGATTCTGGATCTCCAATTCCCCCGCGTGCCAGGGAAGTGGCGGATAGCCATCCGCAGTCGAATCGGTGTCCATGGCTACGCAGTAGCCCCGCGCCTGGGCGATGGCGCCTGTTGCACCCATGCTGCCGCTGCTTCGTGGTCATTGACAACGCAGAACACAGTCACTCTCCCGGTCCATAACAGCCACGCAGCCGGCTTCGGCCCATTGCGAAGTACCACGCAAGTTTGAGGCGACGCCTTCGGCGGCAGCGTTCTCCGCAGTCTCGATATGCGTCTTCATTTCACGACAGGTAATCGGGTAGAATCGTGAAACACTTTCACGAAATCCGGGAAGCTCCTGGGATCGCATCAAGGACGATTATTCGGGTAGGATCGTGAAACAGTTTCACGAAATTCAGGAAGCTCCATGGATCGCATCGAGGCAATGACCATCCTGCTAGCGGTCATCGAAAAAGGCAGCTTCTCGGCGGCGGCGCGTGACATGCGTGTGCCGGTTCAAACGATCAGCCGAAAGATCGCGGATCTCGAAAGCCATTTGGGCACGCAATTGCTTGCGCGAACGACCCGCACGCTCGCGCTCACCGATACCGGTATGGCCTATGCCGGGGCCGCCAAGCGGATCGTCGAGTTCGTCGAGGAGGCAGAGCGCGAGGCTGCGGGCGAGTTCGTCGCGCCAAAAGGTGACCTGGTGATCACCGCACCCTTGTGCTTCGGGCGCCTGCATGTCGTGCCGATCGTGTCCGACTTCCTGGCGCAATTCCCCGAGATCAACATCCGCCTGGTGCTCGACGACCGGAACGTCAACCTGCTCGATGACCAGGTCGACATGGCTGTCAGGATCGGGCAGCTTCCAGACAGCGCCATGATTGCAACGAAGGTGGGTGCAATCCGCGGGGTCGTCTGCGCAAGCCCAACCTTTCTCGCCAAGTACGGCATCCCGCAGAAGCCGGATGACCTTAGGGATCTTCCCTGCGTCTCTCCCGACGGTCCAAACGCAACCTGCAGCTGGCGTTTCCGAGATCCCGCGAAAGGCTCGATCTTCGAACTACCGATCACCCCCCGCTTGACCACCAATGCAGAGGCTGCGCTTGAAGCTGCGGTGCGCGGCGTGGGTCTCTCCCGTCAGCTGCATTACCAAATTGACGAGGCAGTGCGCGCGGGCCAGCTCGCCATCGTGCTCGATGGATTCGAGCTCGAACCCTTTCCCGTCCATTTGGTGCATGCGGCACGCGCGCAGATGCCGCTCAAGATGCGGCGATTTCTCGACTTCGCCGCGCCACGGCTAAGGAAGGCAATAAGACTCTTGGGATCGGCGTCTGGGGCGAAATGAAGCCCTGGCGCGATTGGAAACCCGTGCGCTGCCCCGTGAGCAGGTGCGACCCCGGCATGCCCGGGGCAGCGCAACGGAGCCCTATCCGCCAGTACCAGGCGCCAGAGCGTCAATCAGTCCGGTGAGGTTTGCCGTCTGGGCGAGTTCGGCAAGTCCTCCGTCCTGTCGCTTCAATCCGCTGAAGATTACCTCGATCAACTCGCCAAGGTCCACATTCGGTGCGCTGTTGCGGCCTTGCACCGCCACGCCATGGATGACGAACTCAAGCATATAGGCAACCACCTTGGGGCACGCATGGGCAGCAAACTCCCCCTGGTCGCGTGCTTGCCCGAACCGCTCGGCAAGCAACTCGATCGCATGGCCATGGTGCTCGGCGACGATCTCGCGGAGCCCCGCGATCTCTGCTTCGTCGGGAAGCGCCGAGAACAGCCCGATGAAACCCTGCACGCCGCTGCACGGGTTTCGATCCGAGAGGGCGCGCACGAGCAGGTGCTCGACGACCTCGCGCGCCGTCGGTGCGCAAATGGCCGATCGCAAATAGGCGATATGCCGCTCCGAATGGAGTTCGAGCGCCCGCTTGAACAGGCCTTCCTTGTTCCCGTAGCACCGGTAGAGGCTCGGCCGGGCGATACCCATCGCCGCGGTAAGTTCCTTGACGGATGCCCCGAGATATCCCCTCCTGAGGAAGAGGTTCAAGGCGACCGAGAGCGTTTCATTGTCGATCCGCGTCCGCCCAGGCTGGCCATGCAGCTGCCTTTGCCCGGTCATTGCTTGCATATCCACGACCAAATCTCCCGACATTACAGCCGCCCCGCCCCGTACCGTCACGCCTTCAGTCTCCCGGCAGGCCGGGCGGATTGCTTGATCATCTGCGAGGTCGCCCGGTCATATGCCTCGACGTCGCCAAGCGCATTTGCGAGGACCATCGCGCCCGAGAGTGTCGCGAGCAGTTCCGCGGCACGCTCCTTGGTGAGACCCTGCTCGACGAGCTTGTCGAGGCACATGTTGAAGAAATTCTTCACCGCCACCGCCACTTCGGACGGCGAGTCCAGCTGCGCGGCCCCGAGGACGATGCAAGCACACATGCGGCACTCGGTCAGCGTCGCGCGAAACACCTTGAACCAGGCCTGCACGGGATCCGGGTTCATCGCGAACTCCAGGTCCATGCGCTCCGATGTTTCCTTTTGACGCCGGCGGATGACGGCGGCGGCCAGGTTTTCCTTGGTCGGGAAATGGTAGTGGACGCTCGAGCTCTTTATGCCGACGTCGGATGCGATCTCCCGGAAGCTGAAGCCGTTGAAGCCACCGAGGCGCATCCGTTTTTCGGCGGCGTCCATGATAGCAATTGCAACGTCACTCATGATAACCTCCAAATCTATCTCCTGATAGATAGATAGCCCAGGCAGTGCAAGATTTATCTTCACGGGCAGCGCTGCCAGGCAAGGCAAAGTCGACCATGACGCAAGGACCGTTCCTGAATGCGTACTGTCCTTCGAGATCTCCCGGGCGTCGCATATCCTCCGCATTAGACCTCATGGGGCGGCCTCTTGCTGATCAATCATTGGATGCACCGATGGACGGCCTGGCCTTGGGTTCCTCCGGCTGTCGAAGCTGTCGCTCGATCTGCGCCACGCGTCGTTCGAGCAGTTCGGTTTGCGACAGTTCGGCCACTTCGGCGAAATCTTGCAAGCTTCGCCAAAGCCTCGTGAAGAAGTCTTTGCCTGCCCTGCCTATTTGCTTGGTCATCTCCACCTCCATCTTCGCGGGGAATAGTCTGTCGGAAACCTGGTCAACGGCGCCTGGGATCAATCACCCGATCCGCAGGCGAAGCTTCAGTCTCCAGGTTCAATGCTGGCGCCAAGGACAGTTGCGCCTCGCGACCCCGCCGGCGGTGGCGACCAACCTCCGCCCAGTGCCCGAAAGACAGCGACCGCGGAGCGTGCAATGGCGGTACGTTCGGTATCGAGTTGGTCCCGCGCCACGAGCAGGTCCGCATTGGCGTTCAACACATCGGTCAACGGGATCGAGCCAGCTCGATACGCCTGCTCGGAGAGGTCGCGCGCCCTCGTCAGTGCCTGCACCTGCGCTGCCAGTTCGCTGGTGCGAAGCTGCGTCTGCGAAAAGGCGGCCAGGGCATTTTCAACGTCCTCGGCGGCGCGAAGCACGACTTGCCGATAAATCGCCAGCGCTTCCGCGTTGGCACCGCGCGCCTGCTTTACCTCAGCGTCTACCTTGCCGAAGTCGAACAGGCGCCAGCGAATGAGCCCGCTCCCGTGCGCCTGGAAAGAGCCTGCATTGAACAAATTGCCAGTGCTGAGGCTGCCGAAGCCAAGCGCGCCCGAGAGTGAAATCTTGGGGTAGTAGTCAGAGATCGCAACGCCGATCCGCTCGCTCGACGCCGCCAGCCGGCGCTCGGCCGCGAGGATGTCCGGCCTTCGGCGCAGCATATCGGTCGGCGCCGCATCCACAGCGATTGCCGGGACAGGCGGCAGGGTCCCAGGTTCTGCAAGTTGCTGGGCATAGGTCCCGGGCTGGACCCCCATCAGGACATCGAGCCGGTTGAGCTGCGCCTCAAGGCCTATCCGCAGCGGGGGGATGCTCGCACGTGCGCGGCGCAACAGGGCATCGGCCTGGGCAACCTCGCGCCCGGTCCCTGCCCCTGCCTTGTAACGATCGCCAACGAGCCGTGCGAGATGTTTGTCGTTCGACACCTGGTCGAGCGCAACGGCGAGCCGGGCTTGATAGCCGCGAACCTGGAGATAGGCGTCGGCTGCATCGGCAGCGACAGTGACGCGCAGCCCAATCCGGTCTGCCTCGGCCGCCATTGCCTCTTCGCTGGCGGCCCTGGCACCGCGCGCCAGGCCGCCCATGAGGTCGATCTCCCAGCTTGCCGACGCACCCACGGAATAGTCTTCAAAGTTGCGTTGGAAGCCGGGAATCTGGCTGAGCAAGGCATTTTGGCCGGAGTTCTCGCTCAGCCGGAAGGCGGTGGCAGCCCCGGCCGCGTCGAAGCTGGGCAAGAGGTCGGCGCCCGCCCTCCTGGCTATGGCGCGGGCTTGCTGGACGCGGGCGAGCGATGCTGCAAGATCAAGATTCTGGTCGAGGGCGCGCTGGATCACCGTCACCAGCACGGGATCATTGAACCCCGTCCACCAGCTATCCAGGGGCGCCGCCGCTCGTGCCGGGATTGCCGACGCTTCCACCTTCGCGTGGAAAGGGACCAGCTTAGTCTCCGGCCTTGCATAGTCGGGGCCAACCGCGCAGGCCTGGAGGACCAGGCAGAGAACCGGGCTGTATCGGCCAATGCAGGCGCTTTTCTTGGGTTTGGAGATCATGCGGGATTCCTGTCGCCAAGCGGGGTGAAATCGCGGGAAAGGGCAGTTGGAGCCCTCCCGACGCGCAGCCTTTGGACGGCAGCGTAGAATGCGGGCGTGAAGACCAGGCCGAAGATCGTGACCCCGAGCATTCCAAAGAACACGGCGGTGCCGAGCGACTGGCGCATCTCGGATCCCGCGCCGTGAGCGATCACGAGGGGGAACACGCCTGCTATGAAGGCAAGCGAGGTCATCAGGATCGGTCGCAGTCGCTCCCGGGCCGACAGCGTCGCGGCCTCCTCTGGCCCAACTCCCTCGCGATCCTGGTGATGCTTTGCGAACTCGACGATCAGGATCGCATTCTTTGCCGCCAGGCCAAGCAGCACGACAAAGCCGATCTGGGCAAGAATGTCGATTGGCATCGATCGCAACTGGAGGCCTGTGGAGGCGGCCAGCAGGCACATAGGAATGATCAGCAGGATAGCGAGCGGAATCTTCCAGCTTTCATATTGCGCGGTCAGCACGAGGAAGACGAACAGCGCGGAGGCGGCGAAGATCAGGACCGTGGGAATGCCTTGCTGGTGCTGCTGGCGGGCAATGTCGGTCCATTCCATCACGATGCCGTTGGGCAAGGTCTGTTGCGCCAATTCTTCCAGTCGCTTCATCGCCGTGCCCGAGGCGACGCCAGGTCCGGCGGCCCCGATGATCTCGGCGGCCGGGAAGAGGTTGTAACGGGGCACCCGGTACGGCTTTGTCTGGTCCTTGAAGCTCGCGACCGCGCCGATAGGGACCATGTCGCCCGTGGCATTGCGCACTCTGAGCCTGGCAATGTCGTCGGCCGACAAGCGGAATTGCTGGTCGCCCTGGACGAAGACCGGATAGGTGCGTCCCGACAGGTTGAAGTCGTTCACATATTGCGAGCCCAGATAGAGCTGCATCGTGGAGAATACGTCGTCGGACGAAAGCCCCAGTTTTTCCGCCTTCAGCCGATCGACATCCGTATAGAGCGAGGGCGCGCCGGTATTGAACAGCGTGAAGACGCCCGCAAAAGATCCATCCTTGTTGGCGGCCGCAGCCAGGTCATTTGCAGCCTTGGCAAGCGCCTCGGGCCCAAGACCTGCGCGATCTTCGAGCATTGCCTTGAAGCCGCCCGCATTGCCCAGGCCCTGGACCGTCGGAGGCATGATCGTGACGACGACCGCATCCTTGATCTGCGCGTCGAACTTGGCCTGCAGGGTCTTGACCATGGTGGCAGCGTTGATGCCCGGGATGTGCTTGCGGTAGAGCGAAGGCAGCGCCGAGAAGACCGTACCGATATTGGGTGCCACGGTGTAGCTCGTGATATCGAAGCCGGCGATGGGAGACGTGTGTTCGACGCCTTCAGTGCCAAGCGCGATTTCGTTGACCTGCCGGATGACCTCATCGGTGCGATCGAGGCTCGACCCGGGTGGCAGCATCACGACAGTCGCGAGATAGCCAATGTCGGAGTCCGGGATGAAGCCGGTGGGCATGCGCGACATCTGGAACGTCGTGAGACCGACCAGGCCAGCATAGGCCAGTAACATGACGCCGGTTGCCCGTACGAGGCGACCTGTCACCTTGCCATAGGATGACGACATCCGCTCAAAGCCATGGTTGAAACGACGGAAGAAGGGATGGAGGAAGCGCGCCAGGCCTCGCGGCTCCTCGTGGACGTCGCCCTTCTTGTGAGGCCTGAGGAGCATGGCGCACAGTGCCGGGCTCAATGTCAGCGAGACGAAGCACGAGATGACCGTCGACGCCGCGATCGTGATCGCGAACTGCTTGAAGAAGATGCCCGAGATGCCCGAGAGGAAGGCGGTGGGCACGAACACGGCGCAGAGTGTGAGTGCAATGGCGATCAGCGCCTTTGAGACCTCCGACATCGTCCTGCGCGCGGCATCGCGCGGGGAAAGGCCCAGCGCCATGTTTCGCTCGACATTCTCGACCACCACGATCGCGTCGTCGACGACGATGCCGACGGCCAGGACCAGGCCGAAAAGGGAAAGGTTGTTGATGGACGTCCCCGTGAGCGCAAGAACCGTCAGTGTCCCGATGAGCGAGATCGGGATTGCGATCACCGGGATCAGCGTCGCCCGCCAGCTCTGCAGGAAAAGGTAGACGACACCGACGACGAGCAGGATCGCGATGAATATCGTGACAATCACTTCCTCGATCGACTGGCTGACGAAGTTGGTCGGATCGTAGACGCGCATATAATCGACGCCGGGCGGGAAGCTTTGCTTCAACTCCTCCAGCTTCGCCCAGACCGCGTGCTGGACGGCGATAACGTTCGCGTCGGGCGTTGCGATCACCCAGGAGGGCGACGAGGGCTCCTTGTCGGTATAAGCCTTCGAGCCATAGTCCGCCGAACCGACCTCTACGCGGCCGATATCCCGGATCCGCGTGACCCGCCCTTGCGCGTCGGACTTGATGACTATGTCGCCAAACTGCTCGGGTGTCTCGAGACGGCCAAGCGTCTCGATATTGACCTCATAGGCGCCGTGGCCGGCATGCGGCGGCCGGTTCAGGACGCCGGCAGCGACCTGGGCATTCTGCGCACGCAGGGCACCCAGGATTTCCTTCGCGCTGATATCATAGGCAGCGGCCTTGTCCGGATCGACCCAGATCCGCATGGCATATTGGCGTTCGCCCAGGCTCCAGAACTGCGACACGCCGGGAACACGCGCGACCTCGTCCTTGATCTTGAGCATGTAGTTGGACAAGTACTCGACGCTGCGTGAGCCATCGGGGGAATAGATGTGGATCCCCAGGAGCAGCGACTTGATGGTCTTGTTGACCTGCACGCCTTGTTGCTGGACTTCCGGTGGCAAGCGCGAGAGCACGTCCTGGACGCGGTTGCGCGTCAACATGAGGGCCGTGTTCGGATCGGCGCCGACCTTGAAGACGACCGTCGTCGTCAGCCTGCCGTCTCCGGTGGACTGGCTCGTGATATAGTCCATGCCTTCGACGCCGTTGACAGCCTGCTCGATCGGCGTCGCGACCGTGCGGGCAACCGTATCGGCCGAAGCGCCGGGAAAGCTTGTCACGATGTCGATATTGGGCGGGACGATGTTGGGATATTGGGCGATCGGCAGGAGCATCGCGGTTGCCAGCCCCGCGAGCACGATGAAGATGTTCACGACCGCAGCGTAGCGTGGGCGGTCAATGAAATAGTGCGCTAGTCTCATGAATTCAGTCCTTGCCCGCGTCGAAGCGGATCGTGCCTGGGTGCGGCGCGACCTTTGACCCAGGCGCCGCCGATGGGATGCCGTCGATGATCACCTTGTCATTGGGGGCGAGCCCCGAGAGGATGACCCTGAGGCCACCGCGCAGGTCGCCGAGCTCCACTTTCTTGGGCGTCACCACATTGTCCTTGCCCAAGGTCAGGACGATGTGATCCGACTGGTCAGGAAGCACGGCAGCATCGGGCACGAGCAGGACCGCGGACTTCGTCGACAGCGCAAGCCGCACGCGGGCGAATGCGCCCGGCGTAAGGAACCCATCTGCGTTCTTGAGCGTGGCGCGCGCCCGGATCGTCCCGCTTGCGCGATCGAGTGCGTTGTCGACGAAGTCGAGCGTCCCTATCCGGTCGAATTTCGCCTCGTCGCCAAGCGAGGCGTAGACGGTGTTCGCAAGCCGCCCTGGCGCCTTGGCCCGCTCGCGCTGGAACTTCATGTAATCCGCCTCGCTCATGTCGAAATTCAGCCAGGCAGGGTCAAGCGACACGAGCGTAGCCAACAAGGTGGTCGACGCATTGCCAGCGCGGCTGCCGGCGACAAGATTGCCGACTGAGACCTGGTGCGCTCCGATCCGGCCCGTGAAGGGCGCACGAACGCGCGTGCGGTCCATGTCGAAACGGGCATCGCGCACCATGGCGCTCGCCCCGGTGACGGCGGCTTGGGCACTTAACTTGCCAGCCTGCTTTTGCTCGAGATTTTCGGCCGATCCTGCGTCGGTGTCCTTGAGCTGCTGGGCGCGTGCGAGTTCGCGCGTCGCAAGGCTGAGCCGCGCCTGGGCGGCGCTCAGCTCCGCCAACGCTTGCGCATGCTTGATGCGATATGGTTCGGGGTCGATCTCGAAGAGCAGCTGCCCCTGGCGAACGATATCGCCGTCGTCGAAATAGATCCCCTTCAGGGTCCCGCCGACCTGGGCGCGAACCTCTACCTGCTTCGCGGCAGCAAGTTGTCCCAGGAAGCTGAGCCTCTGCTCGACCTCGCGCTGGAGGGGCGCGCTGACGGCAACCGATGCGGATTTTGCAACAGGTGGTGGGTCCTGCTCAAGATAATGAGAGCCCCATATTCCTGCCGCCACGAACAGGGCAACGCCCGCGACAGAGGCGAGCCAGGCCTTGGATCGCCTTGGATTGAGCTCGTGATAGTCAGACAATTCCGTCTCGTTGATGGCTTGATACCGGGTCACTTTCTTCCCCATTGAATGTCGACGAAATTCGCCAGGTGTTCCGTCGCCAAAAGGACATGCCCAACGCGAACCACGCCCACTCCCACGCGCTGCATCGAGCGCGGGGCCTAAGAATGCTTGTGGTCAATCAGTCTATCTACTGATCGATCGACATTACTCATGGCGAACGAGTTTTTTCGAGTCAAACGCTATCTATCCATAGATAGATTACTGTCACTGGGCTTCTTGCTACGCCGATTGCAACGAACATTACGCCCTATGTCTTTCAAAAAGCGCCGGTTTGCTGGAAGTCCAGCCAGACCAGGGAATAGCGGCACGGTCGATTTTCACGAAAGGCGGGAAAGTGTTTCTCGCATCCTCTCTAGTGATGCGCCCCGCCTGCGACGCTAATTGGGGCATGATGTGAAGGAGACATGCGTGACTGAAGCCCTTACTCGCGGCGTCCACCATCTCGGGCTCGCCGTGCGCGACCACGACGCGGCAGCAGAGTTTTTCATCGAAGCGCTCGGCTGGAAAGAGGTCGGCCGCAATGACGACTATCCTTGCGCGTTCGTATCCGATGGCAGCATCACGCTGACGCTCTGGCGGGTAAAGGATCCCGGGACTGCAATCGGGTTCGACCGGCGTGCCAATATCGGCCTTCACCACCTCGCACTTGCTGTTCCTGACGAACCGGCCCTGCAAGCGACCTTCGAGCGGGTATCGGCCCATCCCGGCGTGACCGTGGAATTTGCACCCGGCCCTTTTCGCCCGGGATCCGAAAACCTGCATTTCATCGTTGCGATGGCCGACGGCATCCGCCTCGAGTTCGCCGCGCGCTCCAGGTAATCAGGTGACCGCGCCGTTATTCTGGTGCGGCAAGAAGCTGGGAATATACGATAAACGAACAGCGACCGCCCTTGCCTCCCTTCACGACAGAGACGGCGATCCAGAAGGTCCGCAGCGCAGAGGATGGCTGGAACAGCCGCAACGCCGAGAAAGTGTCGCTCGCCTACACGCTCGACAGCGTTTGGCGAAACCGGGGCGAGTTCCTCCAGGGGCGTGCGGCGATCGTGGCTTTCCTTACCCGTAAATGGAACCGGGAACTCGACTACCGCCTCATCAAGGAGATTTGGGCGTTCACGGACGATCGGATCGCCGTGCGTTTCGCCTACGAGTGGCGCGATGACAGCGACAACTGGTTCCGGTCCTACGGAAATGAGAATTGGGAATTTGACGCCAGCGGCCTGATGCGTCGTCGCATTGCGTCCATCAACGATATGCCCATCGCCGAGACGGACCGGCGCTATCACTGGCCACTTGGGCGCCGGCCCGGCGATCACCCTGGCCTGAGCGATCTCGACTTCTAACAGGCTGTCGTGGAGTCCCCAGCAGGGACGAGTTGGTCGCCATCCACTGATCCGGCTGGAAGGTTTTATGCCGGAACCAGCGAGGCCGCCGCACCGTGCGGGCGACCCGCCAATCGACGGGCACTGCATCGAGAACAGCCTTGCTGTCCCGGCCGAGCGGGCGCAGCGCATCGCTCCATCCGGAACTAATGCAGCAGCGCCTTCCAGGCTTGACCGTTGTACCCCGCGCGGCGAGTGCGCCTGCAATCGAAGCGGGGATGCGAAGCCCGGATTAGCCGAGGAAGGAGCGAATTTCCGCGGCAATCTCCGATGCGTGCGTCTCAAGTGCAAAATGACCGGCATCAAGCAGGCGGATCCTGGCGTCGGGAATGTCGCGCTTGAATGCCTCGGCACCTGCCGGCAGGAAGAAGGGATCATTTCTTCCCCAAACGGCAAGGAATGGCGGCTTATGATCCCTGAAATATTCCTGGAACTGGGGATAGAGCGCGACATTTGTCTTGTAGTCTCCGAAAAGATCAAGCTGGACCTCGTCGGCGCCCGGGCGGGCAAGATAATGGTCATCAAGTGAATATCCGTCGGGCGACACGGTCGCCACGTCCGGCACGCCCAGTGTATATTGCCAGTAGGTTGTCTCGGGCTTCAGCAATGCCCTCAGCGCCTCGCGATTCCCAGCGGACGCGTCTTCCCAATACGCTCGAATGGGGCTCCAGGCCTCGCTCAGCCCCTCGACATAGGCATTGCCATTCTGCGAGATGATCGCCGTCACGCGGTCCGGATTGCGGATTGCGAGCCGGAAGCCGGTCGGTGCCCCATAGTCAAAGACGTAGAGGGCAAAGCGCTCGAGCCCGATCACCTCGGTAAAGCGCTCGATGATGTCGGCGATACGCTCGAAACTATATGTAAAATTGTCGCGCGAGGGCATGTCAGATTGCCCGAAGCCCGGGAGATCGGGCGCAACGACATGATAACGATCAGCCAGCAGCGGAACTAGGTCGCGAAACATATGGCTTGAGCTCGGAAAGCCATGGAGCAGCAAGATGGTGGGCGCATCGGCAGATCCGGCCTCGCGGTAGAAGACGCTGAATCCGTCGACATCTGTTTTCCTGAACCGAATTTTGGTCATGGCCTCGACTCCATTAAAATGCGTAACCTGTCTATCGACTTCAGGTGGGTTATGCTGTGTTGGATAACTTGTCAATCTCCATTAGAAAGGTTATTTGGGCGATGGCGGTCACAATCCACCCAAGGAGGGCTCAACCCAAGGCTGCGCTCGGAGAATCTAATAAGGCTAAGCCCTTGGCGGCCTTATCAGCCGGAGCGAGCCGGGACCTTGGCGGGCGCCATGCGATATCCAATGAATTGCATAACTTTTAAAATCGTGTTTTTATGGTTACATTTCGGCAATCGGCCGTGAAAGGTGACGGACAGCCATGACGAGCAACGGAGCGCAGGCGATATTTATCGCGGACGCACCAGGCCTGGATTTCCTGAACTCGATCGCGACACCATTGGATCATCCGGTCGAGTGGCTCGGTTCAGGTGCAGGCATGTTGAACTGGCTGGACCAATCGGGATTGGTCGATGCCGAGGCGCTCGACGCGTTTCGCCGAACAGCCCTTCCTGGCGAACTGGACTCGGTCGCATCCCAGGCCAGGACGTTGCGCGAATGGTTCCGCGATTTCGTCGACCGCAACCGGGGCGTGCCACTGGGCGCCGCAGCACTTGCCGATCTGGAACCCATCAACCGCATCCTTGCGCGCGACGAACAGTTTTCCCAGATTGTCGCGCAACAAGAAACACGTGCGCAAGGCACGCCAGTCCTGGCGCGCCAGCGGCGCTGGCGCACTCCGGAGAGCCTCTTGCTTCCATTGGCGCAAGTCATGGCGGAACTTGTGTGCAATGAAAACTTTAGCGATGTGAAGGCATGCGAGGGCCATAATTGCACGCTCATGTTTGTCGACCGGACGCGCGGACGCCGCCGCCGCTGGTGCAGCATGGCGGTATGCGGAAACCGAGCCAAACAGGCGACGCACCGCGAGCGGGCCACGAAGACGCAGTACTAGGCTGCATCGACATGCTGAGGATCCCCAAGGCGGATATCACTTATTGATGGGCGTCCGCGATTTGCGGAGGAATTTCGACTGACTTGCCGGTGGATGCGGCCAAGGCAGGCCTTAGGGCGTGGAGGGCAATTCGCGCCGACATGTCGGACGTTGGATGGCCATTTGGGTCACCGCGAACGCCGCCCTTTGTTCACGTGCACAAAGTCGCCTGCACACGATGATTGCATGCGCGTGCAGAGCAGAGCATCCTCCAGTCGATGAACCAGGAAATGTTCCAATCCAGAAGCCGAGATCTTGTGGCCGACGTACGGCTCTATGATGCTGATCAAGACGGTCGGCGGCAAGCAATCCCAGCCGAGGTTGCATTTGGCTGCCTCTGCTTTTTGTCGAAGTCCATATCTAAAGGAGGCTGGGACGCACGTCTGCAGATTGGCAACGAACCGTTCTCACCGGGAACTAGTCGTCAGATCGGTTTCGTCTTCCTTACGCCCGCAGGCGCAGATGCGATAAAGCAGGCAGGCCATTTCTATCTGTGGGACGGGCGCTTCATTGGCGAAGCTTCGGTGATCTCATAACGTCCGTATCCGCCGCCTCCTCGGCCATTCAAGGAGCGTTTGTCGGGGAAGCGGGTCATCGCTAGACCGTAGCGTTCCGCCATCAGACACTGCTGATTGCCACGGCACTCTGCCGTGAGAGGCTGGATTGCCGGATTTCGCGCTGGATAAAGTGCCGCCTCGTATACCGGAAGAAATGCTCGGTGGACTTCCCCCAAAGTGCAATCGCCTACTCGGTCAGCAAGTGACAGGAGGGGCATTCCTAACGCTGCAACAGCCTGTGCGTCAGTGCGACCAGTTCAGCTTCGCGGCTGACCCCGCTTTTGCGGAAGATGCTCTTCAGCTGACTGTTGACCGTCTGGCCCGACGAACCGCGCCGAACGCCGATCTCGTCGCGTGAAATGCCCGACGCTACCATGATGGTGACGTCCGCCTCGGCCGCGGACAGGCCGAGTATCTCTGCGAGCAGATCGCGGTGCGCATCATCCAGCTCTGATCGCTTGCGCAGCGTTACGAGTACGCGGGGATCGAACCCAAAGGACCATGGCTTGCCCGGCAAGGCGAAAATTTCGCAGATCTGGCCTGAAAGGGGGCCGTCGCTCCCGCGCAGCCAGAGTTTTGCAGGCTCGGGCGCTGGCTTTGACCCGCGAAGCGCGTCACCCAGCGCGCGCTGAAACGCCCTGTCATCGTCGGGGCGCAGGGCGGACAGGCGACGCCTGTGCAGTCGCAAGCCCGAGCGTGTTCGCGCGGCAGCTTCAGCCGCCGGGGTGAGCGCGCCCACCTGCCCGGCTGCGTCGCAGATGAAGGCGGCCGTACCCAGCGCCTCGAGCGCTCCCGCCATCAACACGGCGCCCTGATGCTCGAGCGCATATTGCATCCGGATCGCCGCCTGCGCGGATGGCGCAATAGCCGCAAAGATCGCGCGATCGGCGTCACTGGTCTTTCCGTCAGCGCGCGTGCGCAACGCTGCGAGCCCGAAAAACCGATTCTTCTCGTTGACGAGCACCGTCTGGCAGCCGTGGAGCATGTCATAATGCGAAGCGAAGTCGTCATAGATCTCGCAGTCCATTCCGCGCCGGGCGGCAGCGTAATGGGCCTCGCTCATCACCACGAGTGGATCGCGCACGCATTTAATGCGCCAGTTCACCTTGGCGCTGCCTCCACCGATCTCGGCGAACTCCTCGGTCCAACTGGCGCTCGGTGCGTTGGTAACGCAATTGAACGGAATTTCGCGCGGACCGCCCACTGCCAGCAGTTGTCCACGCTCTGATCGCGTCGCGCTGGCCAGTTGACCCAGCGCATTTTCCCATCCGTTATCGTTCAGAGGCGCCGCCATGAACGCCTCCGAGATCGCCGCCACCTGTTTGTGCACGCGCGAATACCCCCCATGCCCGGATCGCGCCCCCGCATGACCCCATGGGATATCGCTATGCTTGGGCAGGTGGATACGTCAATCTCTTAACCATGAAGCGCTGTGCGCTGCGCCGCGTTCATTGCGCGCACGCTATTGCCGGCCGATCCCGCACCAAGGAAACAATATCGTTTTTTATCAAATTACTGCAGCCATTCAATGGTACATCTTGCGATAACTGACCTCATCCCATGATCATGGGATGAGGGTTCTTCGGCGTGGCGATATCTCGCATCCTGCCTGCAGGACGCGACCCCTGCAGGCGACCAAATTTCCGGGGGGAAGTTCCAGTGACCGCAAGCGTCAAGACTCGTTCGATGATCACCACCGCGCTGGTGGCAACGACCAATCTGTTATTCGCGCAGGGCACGATCGCTGCTCCCTATGGCGTGCACCACACGATGCCCGACACGCTGACCGCGACATTTGACACCGATGACGTGATCGCTGGCGACAAGAGCGGTATCATGGCCGAACTGGGCCGGCTGGATGTCACCAATGCCGGCGAAATCCGGGGCAACGGAACGTCCGACGATCCCACGGTGTTGCCCGATGCAGGGATCGTGCTCGGCCAGCCGGGATCGCATGTCGTCAATAGCGGAACCATCTCCGGGGCCAATGCAGGCATCACCACCACCGCCGCCTACAATCCTGCGTCGGGGCTGATCGAGGGAGTCGCGCGCGATATCGTGGTCGAGAACAGCGGCACGATCATCGGCGATACCAATGACGGCGTACGACTGATCGGTGGCGGGACCATCACCAATAACGGCACGATCGAGGGGCGCCTCGATGGCGCGCGTGCCGACGGCGTATCGGCCTATGCCTTTGAGCTTCAGGATCTGACGGGCATCATCTCGATCGCGACCGTCCAGAATGAAACCAGTGGCACCATCGCTGGTGCGCGACATGGGGTCGCGCTTTCCACTGGTGGCACCCTGCAAAATGCGGGCGAGATCTTGGGTCAGGTGCGCGGTGTCTTCATCCAGTCGACCGTCGCGGGCATGATCGGCACTGCAAGCAACGCTGCTGGCGGTACGATCTCCGGCGCCGACGGCGTCGTCTTTGGCGGCATCCTAGAATCGGCGAGCCTCACCAACAGCGGCGCAATCACCGGCACCGCATCCTATGGTGTTCAAAAGCTGACCAACGGACTCATGACCGTGGACAATCTGGCCGGCGGCGAAATCATCGGTGCGCGCAGCGGCATCATGTCCGAACTTGGCGTGCTCAATGTCACCAATGCCGGCGATATCCGCGGCAATGGCACTGCCGACGACCCCACCGCGCTGCCCGATGCAGGTATCGTGATCGGCCAGCCCGAATCGCACGTTATCAACAGTGGAAATATCTCGGGCGCCAATGCGGGTATCACAACCACTGCCGCCTACAATCCCGCATCAGGGCTCATCGAAGGCGTCGCGCGCGACATCCTGGTCGAAAACAGCGGCACGATCGTCGGCGACAGCAATGACGGCGTGCGCCTGATCGGCGGCGGTACCGTCATCAACAGCGGCACGATCGAGGGGCGCCTCAATAGCGGCCGCGCCGACGGCGTCAGCACCAGTGCGTTTGCGGGCCAGGACGTCAGCGGCCCCGACCCCGTCGGCACGGTCATCAACCAGATGGGCGGCACCATCCTGGGCGCGCGTGGCGGAGTCATCCATCTGGCGGGCGGCACAGTCGAGAACGCAGGGACGATCACGGGCGGCGTTGTCGGTGTCCAGATCCAGAACAACAGCGCGACACCGGTTGATGCCCAGGTCACCAACACCGGCACGATCAGTGGTGCGGACGGAGTCGTAGTCCTGCTCAACATCAGCAGCAGCACGGTCGCCAACAGCGGCACGATCACGGGTAGCGCGGGTAATGGCGTCTATCAGGGCGGCTCGGGAACAATGACGCTCAACAATGCGGCAGGCGGCACGATCAGCGGCATCACCTCGGCGGTGCTGGCGGATCTTGGAGCGATCGATCTCGACAATGTCGGCACGATCCGGGGAACGGGCACTTATGACGGGCTCGCCGGGCTGCCCGATGGCGGGGTAACGCTCGTCACCGGACTATCGACGATCGTAAATTCGGGCGAAATCAGTGGCGCGGGCCACGGCATCTCGACAGCCTATTTCTACAATGCTGCAACGACGCAGCTCGAAGGCCGCGCCCTCGGAACCTCGATCACCAACAACGCAACCGGCACCATCCGTGGCGACAGCAATGACGGCGTCCGCCTGATCGGTGGCGGCACGGTCACCAACAGCGGCACGATCATTGGCACCGGCGCGGCGGGTGCCGATGGCATCTCGATGTTCGCCTATCAGGGTCCCGCAGCGACGGGCGCCAACACGGTGGCGCAGGACCTGACCGGGAGGACCTCGATCGGCACCGTCAACAACCTTGTGGGCGGCACGATCACCGGGCAGCGCTTCGGCATCATCTCATCCACTGGCGGCACGGTCGACAATGCGGGCGCGATCTCGGGGCAGACCGGCGGCGTCTATATCCAGTCGACCGTCGCGGGCATGATCGGCACGCTCGAAAACAGCGGAACGGTTACGGGCGGCAACGGCGTGGTCTTCGGCGGCATCCTCCAATCGGCGAATCTCACCAACAGCGGCACGATCACGGGCGCCGCATCCTATGGCGTCCATGGCGGCACCTCGGGTGCGCTCACGCTAAACAACGAAGCCGATGGCGAGATCACCGGCGCGCGGACCGGCGTGTTCGGCCAATCGGGCGCCGTCACGCTCGACAATGCGGGCACGATCCGCGGCCATGGCGCCTATGACGGCTTCAACGGCGCGCCCGAGGGCGGCGTCACGCTGGCGGGCGGGGTCTCGACGATTACCAACAGCGGCGAAATCACGGGTGCCGGACACGGCATCTCGACCGCCTATTTCGACAATGCTGCGACGACGCAGCTCGAGGGTCGCGCGGTCAACACACAGGTCACCAACTCGGGCACGATCCGCGGCGACAGCAATGACGGTGTCCGCCTGATCGGCGGCGGCATGGTCACTAACAGCGGCACGATCACCGGTACCGGCGCGGCGGGTGCCGACGGTATCTCGATGTTCGCCTATCAGGGGCCCGCGGCGACGGGCGCCAACACGGTCGCACAGGACCTGACGGGGATCACCACGATTGGCACCGTCAACAACCTTGAGGGCGGCACGATCACCGGGCAGCGTTACGGCATCATCCTCTCCTATGGCGGCGCGGTCGCCAATGCGGGTTCCGTCGTGGGCCAGACGGGGGGCGTCCTCATCCAGTCGTTGGTCGCCGGGGCGACTGCTACGCTCACCAACAGCGGCACGATCACCGGCGGTGTGGTGTTCAACGTCGACACCGCGACCGCGAACAACAACGGCACGATTGTCAGCGGCACAGGGGTTGCGTTCACCTCGCACGCCGCAGTGACCCTCACCAATAGCGGCGCGCTGACAGGCGGCGCTGGCACGGCGGCGACGTTGAGCGGATTTGATGACAGCCTGGTTCTGAAGACCGGATCGGTCATCACCGGCACGGTCGACGGCGGCGCGGGCTTCGACAGCATCATGCTCGAGGGCACCAGCGCGGTGGCGACGGCGACGCAGTCGATCACGCAGACGAACGGCTTCGAGCAGCTTTCAGTCAAGGCGGGCTATTGGAACACGTCGGCCACGGTCGGCCTGTTCGACGCAGTGACCATCGCAGCGAACGGCACGCTCCAGCTCAACGAGGTCGCATCACCGGGTGGAGCGGAAAGCCCGATCGCAACCAGCGCCGTCGTCAATGATGGCCTTCTGGTCTTCAACTTCGACGATGGCAGCGCGATCGACGACGCCGACGATCTCGTCATCTCGGGCACGGGCGATCTGCGCCTGATTGGCGAGGCGATCTTCACCGTCGACACGGAGGCGCTCGCCTATACCGGCACCACCGAGATCACCAATGGCGGGCTGATCCTGACCGGCGGTCTTGCCGGCGATGTCGTCACCTCGGGCGACGGCAGCTTCCAGCTGGGTGACGGGGGCACCACGGGCAGCTTTACGGGCGATCTCGTCAACAATGGCAGCTTCGTGTTCAACCGGTCGGACGACTACGATTTCCTCGGCGACTTCTCGGGCACCGGCGACTTCGCCAAGATGGGCGCAGGCACGCTGACCTTCGGCGGCGATTATAGCTATACGGGCGTCACCCGCATACTGGGGGGCACCGTCCGCCTGGCAGGCCAGATCGATCCGACTACCGAGGTCGAGCTGGGCGGCGGCACTTTCGATATTTCGGGTACGTCGCAGACGATCGCGTCGCTTTCGGGCACCGACGAGAGCAGCGTGGTCATCAACGACAGTACGCTCACCGTCGATCAGGACAGCAACACCGAATATGCTGGCGATATCGCGGGCGACGGGTCGCTGGTGCTGACCGGCGACGGACGTCTCAACCTGACGGGCAACAGCACCTATACGGGGCCGACCACGGTCGAGGGCGGCACTCTCTCGGTCAATGGCTCGATCGTCTCGACGGTCACCGTCGATGGCGGCACGCTGGGCGGCAACGGCACCGTGGGCGGCATTGTCGCGACGGGCAACGGCACCGTTGCTCCGGGCAACTCGATCGGCCACCTGCAGGTGGCGGGCAATATCAGCTTTGCGGCGGGATCGGTCTATGAGGTCGAGGTCGAGGCAAGCGGCGCTGCCGATCGCATCGACGCGACCGGCACCGCGACGATCAGCGGCGGCACGGTCGAGGTGCTCGCTGCCAACGGCCAGTATCGCGGACGGACCGATTACACGATCCTGACCGCCAATGGCGGGGTCACGGGCCGTTTCGGCAACGTCACCTCGAACCTGGCCTTCCTGACTCCGAGCCTCGGCTATTCGGCCAATGCGGTGACGCTGACGCTGCTGCGCAACGATATCGACTTTGCCGCGGTGGCCGTCACGCCGAACCAAGCAAGCACCGCTAATGCGGTCGAGGCGCTAGGCGTCGGCAACACGCTGTTCGAGGCGGTCCTCGTCCAGAATCAGGCGGGCGCGCGCACGGCGTACGACGCCCTGTCGGGGGAACTCCACGCCAGCGTGCCTTCGGCGCTGGTGCAGGACAGCCGCCATGTCCGCGACGCGCTGACCGACAGCATCAAGCCCGATGTCGAGGGCTTTGGCATCTGGGGGCAGGGCATGGGCAGCTGGGGCCAGGCGGATGTGCGTGACGGTGTCGCGAAGATGACAACCGAGTATCGCGGCATGATCGCGGGGTTGAGCTTCGGCGGCAATGGCTTCGGCGCGTCACTGGGCGGCGGTATCGCCAATGCCGACTACCGGGCCAGCGCGCGCGACAGCAGCACCGATGTCGACACCCAGTTCGTCGGCGGCCTTGTCGGCTATGCAGGAAGCGGCTTCGCGATCCGTGCGGGTGCCGCCTTCGCCTGGCACGATCTCGACACCACTCGCGGCATCAGCTTCCCCGGCGTCACCAGCAGTGTCGACGCGCAATATGATGCCGAAAGCCGTCAGTTCTTCGCCGAGGCCGGCTACAGCATGGCAGCGGGGCCGTTCACGCTCGAGCCTTTTGCCCGTTATGCGAATGTCAGGGTGAAGACCGATGGCTTCAGCGAGACGGGGGGCACGGGCGTACTCGACGTCGAGGGCGATGCCCGAAAAGTCGACCTGCTCGCCCTCGGCGTGAAGCTCGGCGGAGCCATCGAACTCGGCGGCGGCGGCCAGCTTCTGCCCCGCGTCAGCGCGGCATGGCAGCACGCCTCGGGCGATCTCCAGGGCCGCACGACCGCGGGCTTTGTAGGTGCGACGGGCAGCTTCACGGTGCTCGGTTCGCAGCTGCCCCAGGATACCGCGATCATTGACGGCGGCGTGTCGGCGCGCTTCGGCAATGTCGAAATCGGCGCGGGCTATATCGGATCGGTTGCCGGGGATTGGGCCGATCATGGCGGCAAGTTGACGTTCAGCGTCCACTTCTGAGCCAGGGCGGTGCCCGCAGAACCGCGGGCACCTCAGGCGGGGTCGATTGGGCGACGCGAATCCTGTGCGGCACGAGGTAGACGGTGGCCGATGGGCATGGCCGCGTTCGCCGACATCCCAGTCATTCGGAGTCCGGATCGCGACGCCCGGAAGCAGCCGTTGGTTCATCGACGAGCGAGCGACAACAACGCCCCTTAATAAAGCAAACATACCGATGATGGCCAAAGGGCCTCGCTCCTTCGCTTGATTTGTTGGTTGCGATAAACCGAACCCTTCTTGCACCTTGGCTATTCTTTCATATACCGAACAAAACAGAAACATGGGGCGATGGAATAAAAAGCGGGGCAGCACAGCAATGGATTTTCCGTTTCACTTTGATCTCAACAGAGGTTCCACCCCGGAAGGAATTTTCGAACAGATTTCGGGCTTGAGGAAACGCATTGCAGCGTGGGATCGCGGGGCCGCGCTGCGAGTTCTGGCTGGGCTTCAACTAAGGCCCGAATTTCAGGTACACCAGACTAGGCTTGATCTGGCCACGCGCCTTGTTGTCATTGAAGCTAAAGGGCAAGTCCGTCCAAATCGAAGCGATCTGGTCAAGCTGATCAATCGCGATCTCGCCCGTTCGGGCAGCGCCCTACTAGAAGATCCCGCCGAAGACTTTTTTATCGCGCCTGTTTGCACAAACGCAGGTGAATTTCACATTGCTGAAGGTCTCTGGGAAAAGTCCGCAAACTTCACCGAAAGTGTGATCGAAGCGTTTAGCAGGCTGCCGGATGCTCCTGTTAAACAGCAGGCGCTCGATCATGCCTATGCTGCTCTCAGCATCAGTCAAATTCTGATAGAACGCGCATATTTACGACGATTTCAAGAAGGATTCGGAATACCCAAGAGCAATATACCCCTTCCTTCGCAAAAGACACTCGATGCCTTAAGAGGCTGTTTGGAAAATCAGTACTTGGCCTTGCCAACCGGATGGCGGCATGATTCAGGCTCTGGATGTGGACGCAG
>NZ_JAKVIO010000018.1 GCF_022601895.1 Sphingomonas sp. LaA6.9 | reverse complement strand
TGCCACAGGGCAATATTGTTCGAGGAACTCCTGCTGCATGGGCAGGCTGGCGACGGCGCTGGCGATATTGGCCTTCAGGTCGCCGAGCGCCTGTTGCAGCTGCTCCGGGCGCATCGCGTGCGCGAAGCGATGATATCCTTGCGGCTGCAATCGCTGGCCGAGCATGACCTGCACCCAGGAGTCGATCCGGAACAATTCCTCGACATGCTGATAGGCATGCGCGTCCTCGCGGAACAGCGCGATGCGCTGCGCCAGCGTGTCTGGAATGTCCATGGTCCGGCAATGCTGCCAGAAGGGCGTGTCGTCGCGCTCGGTCAACTTGTAGTGCATGATGACGAAGTCACGGATCTTCTCGATCTCGTCGCGCGCCAAGTCGTTATAGCGCCGCATCAGCGCGTCGTTGCAGCCATTGAAAGGGAAGAGCTGGATCAGCCGTGTGACCGCGATCATGATCATGTGGATGCTCGTCGATTCCAGCGGCTCGACAAAGCCGCTCGCAAGCCCGAGTGCGATACAGTTCTTGTCCCAGGCCTTGAGGCGGCGTCCGGCGCGGAAGCGAAGCTGCCAGGGGTCGATCAGCACCTCGCCTTCGATCATCTTGAGCAGCCGCGCATGCGCCTGATCGTCGGAGAGGTGATCGCTGCTGTAGACGAGCCCGGTGCCGACGCGGTGCTGGAGCGGGATGTGCCACAGCCAGCCCGCATCATGCGCGATGGCGCTGGTATAGGGCATTGCGGGACCGACGGCGGCGGTCTGCACGGGGAGCGCGCTGTCATTGGGCAACCAGTGCCTCCAGTCCTCGAACCCCGCTTTCAGCGTCTGCTCGATCAAGAGGCCGCGAAAGCCGGTGCAGTCGATGAACAGATCGCCCTCGAGCCGCTCGCCGGATTCGAGCACCAGCGCGGTGATGAAGCCCGTCTCGGGATGCTGATCGACCGAAGCGATCTTGCCTTCGACGCGGCGCGTTCCGCGGCCTTCGCTCAGCCGCCGCAGATAGCGGGCATAGAGGCTCGCATCGAGGTGATAGGCGTAATTGACCTTGATCTTGTCCGATGTCGCGAACTTTCCCTGCAGCGCGGCCTGCAGCTCGAAGCAATAGTCACCAAGGTCTCCGGCCAGACCCTGCGCCTTCGCGCCGAGCCAGACATGGTGAAAGTCGGCCATCCAGGTCGACTTTCCGAGCGTGCCGAAGGAGTGGATATAGCGATCGCCGATCTGCCCCCAGTTCTCGAAGTTGATGCCCAGTTTGAAGGCCGAGCCGGTCTCTCGCATGAATTCTTGTTCGTCGATTCCGATCAGGTGATGAAATGTGTGCGCGGTTGGAACGGTGGACTCGCCGACGCCAACGCGACCGATCTCGTCGGACTCGACCAGCGTGATGTCCAGCAGACTTCCCAGGCGCATGGACAGCGCGGTGGCGGCAACCCAGCCCGCGGTGCCGCCCCCTGCAATCACGACGCGCTTCACGATCTGTTCGGCCATGGCACTCCCCCCTTTTACGTGCTCACCGATTGAGCCGGTTCAGCAGCAATCCCCGCAAGCGCCGGGCCTTGATCTCGTCGAGCGGTCCCAGATTGCCGCGCGCGGCTTCGGGCAGGTGCGCCGCCGCGCGCTCGGCAGGGCCAAAGACATAATAATCGAACAGCTCGCGCCATGCCCGTTTCTCGGGCTCGGGACGGTCACGCAGGCTGAGCAGCGCATGCAGCAATGTGTTCATCGGCGTGTCCATGAAGGCGGGCGACGTGTTCCACCAATAGTTGATCATCACGTTGAAGGCGTCGAGCGCCTCGACCTGATGCCACCAGAGCGCTGGATAGAAGAGGATATCGCCCGGCTCCAGCTCGGCCACTTCGCCCGCCGCCAGCGCCTCTTGCGCGCGCGGGTAACGTTCAAGGTCGGGGTCGCGCAGATCGACCATGCTGACCACCTGGCCCCCGGGCGTGGGCTCGAGCGGGCCGGGGTAGAGATTGTGGACCTGCTCGGGCGGAAACAGCGTAAAGCGTCGGCGGCCGACCACGCAGCAGGCGATGTTGTTCGACATGTCATAATGCGCGCAGGCGAGCGTGCGGTTGCCGATCCAGATGCTGACGATCGGCGGGTTCTGCGCGAACATTGCATCGTTGAGTATGAGGTCGTTCTGATCCCTCATCCCCGGCAGGTGGGCGTCGACATCGGTCGAACCGATGTAGAAGGAAGGCGCGTCGGGATTGCCGAGCTCGCTGCGCATGCGCTCGAGATACTCGTCGAGCAGCACGCGCTCGCCCTCGAAATTGAGGCCCGTCAGGTCGTCATTGTAAAAATAGCGGCCGTTGATCTCGGGCGCCCCGGTATAGCCTGCGATCGGCCGGCCGTTGTAGAATGGCCGGAGATAGGCCATCGCCTGCTGCGCGCCTTCAAGGCCTCGCTCCACAAGCGGCCAGTCGCGCGCCACGCCTTTCAGAATCGCGGGCCGCTGGGCATCCATCAGCTCGGCATAAGGGATCGCGTCCGGCGCAAGTCCGGCGATCACTTGCGTCCTGCGTGCAACGGCCATCATCCGAAAGCTGCCGTTCTGTGCCGCCGCCAATGCATGTCAGCTCGCCCAACGCCTCCGGTTCTTGAGTTCGATAAGGCGGCTCACATTGCGCAGCGATGACGCGACCGAAAAGGCAAGGCGCAGAAAACCGGCCTTGTTGAGATGCTCGAGCGTAGCGCCGTCAAGCCCGGCCAGCCGATCCTCCCCGACGGTGCAGTAACTGGACACATCATATTGCTCGGTGTCGCTGATCTTGATCTCGAGCCGAACGGGCTCGATCAGGCCCGCCTGCTCGAAGGCGGCAAACATGGGTTTGCTGATCTCCAGCCCCGCGTAGATGACGCGCAGCGTGCGCGCCACATGCTCAAGATAGGGCGCGTTACCGCCATGTTGCAGAAAAAGCGGCTCGCCCTTCTCCCTGCTGATGCGCGGGTGGTCGAGATCGACATGGATCATCGGTTCGGCGCGTGGTTCATCCGCCCATTGCTGCGCCGCAAGCCCGATGGAAAAGGGCCCACGCTGCTGCGCGGCGGGTACGTAGCGTCCCTGCCAGCCGATCTTGTCGAGGAACAGGTTTTCGTCGCGGTCGAGACCGAGCAGCGCGACCGACTGGAACTCTCCGTTCGCATCCTTGCGAAACAGGATCGGGTATTCGCGCTGGATGTCCTCGAACTCGGTGGGAAAGATCAGGACCTGGTTGACGCTGTCGCCGAACTCCGCCGAATGTCCGGCGATGACACGCAGGTCGTGATGATCGACGTTGTTGAGTAATACCCTGTTGGTCATGCCATGTCCGGCCCGATTGGTCTTTCCTGCCGCGACGCGCATCCGCGGATATGCTGGTCATGATGGAACAAAGCGCCGGAGCGCTCAACCGGAATAGCGCGGTGCAAAAGAGGAAAGGCCGCCGTGAACAGCGGCCTTTCCCTTGTGCGACCCGCCCACTCAGAACCGGTAGCGCGCCCCCAGATAGAAGCGTGGTTTCAGCTCCTGCGCGAACCACAGCTGGTCCTTGTCGCGAGCATAGGTCCTGACCGGCTCGCTGGTCAGGTTGACGCCCTCGAACGACATCTGGATATTTTCGGTGATGTCGTAGGTGATGCTCAGATCCAGCGTGCCAAAAGGCGCAACGAACACCGGGTTCCTGCTCCCCTGACGGTTGAGCCTGCTGAGATACTTGTCGCGCCAGTTATATGCGATGCGCGCGGAGATGCCGTATTTCTCAAAGATGCCCGTAATGTTGTAGCTGTTGGCAAGACCGGTCAGGGCGAACTGGTCCTGGTTGGGATCGGCGCCGATATCGAAACCTACATCGCCGTTCACATTGGTGTACGAGCCGGCGATGCCGAAGCCGCTGTCTCCGAAGAAATACTGACCCTGAAGCTCGAAGCCGTGAATGTTGCCCGTCTCGCTGTTGACCGGCGTGTCCACCGAGAAATTGAACAATGGATCGGACGAGTTCGCGATGATGTCCGTCCGTCCGAGCACCTGGTCGACGAACGCCTGATTGAGCGTGCCGGCCGTCTCGTTGGCCTGATAGATCGCGGAGGCGGCAGCGACCGTAGCCGCATCGATACCGCCGCCTTGCTCCTGGATCAGCGCGGTCATCGTGAACAGATTCACGTCGCTGATGTCGCGGCCGAGCCTTTGAAGTTCGGCCAGAGCAGCGCCCGACCGCGTTCCGGCCGCACCCGAGCTTGGGTCACGCAGACCGAACAGCGGTTGCTCGATCTGGCCGGCGCCGGGGAAGTTCTTCACCTTCTTGTAGAAGAACGCGGCCGAGACATAGCTGGACTTGTCGAAATACCATTCCAGCGACACGTCGAAATTGTCCGAGATGAGCGGTTTGAGGCCAGGGTTACCCGACGTGCCGGTCGCGACACCACCAGTCGCGGTTGGACGGTTGGGATTGTTGTTGTCCACCGACCGGGATGCAAACAGGACCCCATAGTCCGGGCGGGCCAGCGTCCGGCTGTACGATACGCGCGCAAGGAGATTGTCCATCGGCTCGATCTGGAAGTCGATGGCCGGGAGCAGGTTGTTATACTCACCCTCCGCCTGGATTTGTACCGTCGCACTTGAAAGCACGGTCGTGAAATCATTGTCGGAAACCCATGCAATCCTGTCCGGCTGCGTGACGATGGAATTGGAGGTTACCTTGGTGTTTTCGTAACGGACGCCCGCGACCACACCCGCGGGCCGGCCCATGAAGTCGCCCTTCCAGGTGAACTGGACATAGCCAGCCCAGATCTTCTCCTTGACCTCGTCGTCCAGACCGGCCGTTGCGTTGACGGGATTGCCCGGCTGCACGCCTGGCAGGAGCGGGTTCCCGTCCGCCACATATGCCGATGACAGCGCCTGGTAGAGATCAACCGCGTTGCCGCGAAATGCGACCGCCGCATTCCCTGGCTTGTAGTGATCGAATTTGCACTCAAGGCAGAATTGGTCGATCAGGTCGCCGGCAATCGCCTGAACGTCGCCGACATTGTTGATGCCCCAGTCACCGAGTGTCTGCTGGGTCTGCGACCTCTGACTGGTCATCTTGGAGTCGATATAGTTCATGCCGATGTCAAAGCGGCCGCCCCCGTCGAACTCCCAACCCAGGTCGGCGGCGAACTGGTTGATGCGATGCTCCTGACGCGCGGTGACGGTGCGCGCCACCTGCGTTCCCAGATCGCCGATATCGAGTGCGCCATTGTTGTTGCCGCGAAGAGCGTCGTTGAGTGTCCACTCCTGAACCGGAATGCCGCCGCTGAAATCGACTGAGTGCGCTGAAACGACGGGAGCACCGATGCCGACGAGCGTCGAGCTCGCCCCATTGGGTGAATCGGGCCGGTCCTTTGCCTTGGAGGTGTTGGCATCGAGGTTCAGCGTGAAGCCGTCGCTGATCTCCCAGTTCGCATTCACGCCAAAGGCGTAAAGATCGGACTTGGTTGCGCGATACTGCTGCTCGAAGCCGATGTCCTTCACGCCGTTCAGCGTTTCCTGAAGGAATACCGTCGTGGGCACGACCGGGTTGTCGTCGAACCTCACCTGGTTGAAGGGCCGGTTGAACCAGTTGGTCTGGTCAAGGCGTTCCTCCTTGACCTTGTTCTGCGCATAAAGCGCATCGGCCGTCAGCGTCAGCGTCTCCATGGGCTTGAACTGCAGCGTCAGCAGCCCGTTGATGCGTTCGCGTTCCGATTCCGAATAGTGATAGCGGCTGTCATTGGGCACCCCGACCAGCGTCGAGAGATCGGTCGGCGCATTTTCGATCTGGGTCGCCTCGTTGGCCGGCGTCGCCGGATTGTCCGCGCGAACAAAGCCATTGTTGGGATTGAGGAAATCGCCGAACGTCCTGATGTTCCAGTCGTTCGAGGTCGCGCTTGCCGCCGCGCTCTTGCGGTCCTGATAGGAGCCGAACAGCGAAACGCCGAAGGTTTCCTCGTCATTGGTCCAGCCGACGATGCCGGAGAATTCCGGAGTAACCTCGAAGCCGTCAGCGCTCGTATCGTAAACAGCCTTGGCGCCGACGCTGCCATGCAGCCCCTTTTCGCCGCTTTCAAGCGGCCGCTGCGTCTTGACGTTGATGGTGGCGCCAATACCTCCCGACGGCAGCGCGGTGCGGGCGGTCTTGTAGACTTCCAGCGTACGAACGCCTTCCGAGGCAAGGTTCGAGAAATCGAAGGAGCGGCTGGTCGGCTGCTGGTTTTCGGCATCCTGGTCGCCGCCGACGACGCCAACGCTGGAGGTGGCGAGCTGACGGCCGTTGAGGGTGATGAGGTTAAATTGCGGGCCGAAGCCGCGCACTGTCACCTTCGAGCCCTCGCCGTTGACGCGGTCGATCGACACGCCCGGAATGCGCTGCAGCGACTCGGCGATGTTGGTATCGGGGAATTTGCCGATGTCTTCGGCCGAGATCGCGTCGACGACGCCCGTGGACTCGCGCTTGATGTCCATTGCCGCTTCAAGGCTGGCGCGGATGCCGGTGACGATAATCTCGTCTTCGGCGGCCTCTTCCTGTTGCGGCGCCGTATTCTGGGCAAGCGCGCCGCCGGGAAGCATCAGGCCAGCGGCCAAGGCGATCGACGATGCCGACCGCGTAAATATTGGGAGAAAACCTAGCCTCTTCATGAACCCCCTCCTCCTGTGCAGCTCTTACGGCATTGACAGCGCTGTCTGCGTTCAGATCAACTTGTCGATGTTATCGCTATCATACCGCCGCTATGGGTCAAGCCCGATTCGATGCAGTGAACGGGCATCTACGTAATAAAACTGCCTACTGTGGCCAAATTTCCACATTTTTTGGCAAGGCATCGCATCCCGATGCACGGATCTCTGCTCGCCGAACCGCGCAAGCGGTCGGAAATGCGGGACGAACGTTGTCTGAAACCATTGGCATCCTCCATCCAGATCAACGGAATCGGCAGCATCGGGTGGACAGGATCAGATTTTGTTGGCAACGTTGTCAACAGAATTGTTGTTTGGATTGAATGCGCGCCAACGCAGCGGCGCATAAGCAGGGGATTTCCAGGTGCTCCTTTCGACCGTGCGTCACGCTCTGTTTGTCGCGGCCAGTGTGGCCGCCTCCTGCGCAGTTGCGGGCTATGCGCAGGAAAAGCGGTCATCTGCCGTTCACCCCGAAATCTGGCCTAAAGCACAGTGGCCCTATCCGCACGACGACGCTCTCGAGGCACGCGTCACCGGGCTCGTGGCAAGGATGACGCTCGAGGAAAAGGTCGGGCAGGTCGTCCAGGCCGATATCGAAAGCGTCACACCGGAAGATCTGCGTCGCTATCATCTCGGTTCGGTGCTGAACGGCGGCAACTCGGCACCCGACGACGACGAATTTGCGCCAGCCGCAAAATGGCTCGCGCTCGCGGACCGCTATTACGACGCCTCGGTGGACACGACGGGGGGCCGCATTGGCATTCCGGTGATGTGGGGCACCGACGCGGTACACGGCCACAGCAACATCGTTGGCGCGACGCTATTCCCGCACAATGTGGGCCTGGGTGCCGCGCGGGATCCCGCTCTGATCGCGCGCATCGCCGAAGCCACCGCAGTGGAGCTACGCACCACGGGCATGGAATGGACCTTTGCGCCGACGGTGACGGTGCCGCAGGACCTGCGCTGGGGTCGCGCCTATGAGGGCTATTCCGAAGATCCCGCGCTCGTGTCGAGCTATGTCGGGCGCTTTGTCACGGGACTGCAGGGCGCGCCGGGCAAGAGCCCGATCCTTGCCGGGCCTCATGTGCTTGCGAGTACCAAGCACTTCCTCGCCGATGGCGGCACCTTCGAGGGGCGCGACCAGGGCGATGCGCGCATCAGCGAGGAGGAGCTGCGCGACATTCACGGCGCACCCTATATCCCCGCGATCAACGCTGGCGTGCAGACGATCATGGCGAGCTTTTCGAGCTGGAACGGCGAAAAGCTGACCGGCCATAAAGGGCTGCTGACCGACGTGCTGCGAAAGCGCATGGGTTTTGGCGGCTTCATCATCAGTGACTGGAACGCGCACGGCCAAGTCGCGGGCTGCACCAACGCCAGTTGTCCTCAGGCAATCAATGCGGGCCTCGACATGTATATGGCGCCCGACAGCTGGAAGCCGCTCTGGCACAGCCTGCTCGCGCAGGCGAAGGACGGTACGATCCCGATGAGCCGGCTGGACAATGCGGTCTCCAATATCCTGCGTGTGAAGATCCGCGCGGGCCTGTTCGAAGCAGGCCGCCCGTCGACGCGCGCGCTCTCGGGGCGCTTCGAACTGCTCGGAAGCGCCAGACACCGCGCGCTGGCCCGCGAAGCCGTTCGCAAGTCGCTGGTCCTGCTGAAGAACGAAGGACAGTTGCTGCCGATGAAGCCCGGCACGCGGATCCTCGTTGCGGGCGCCGCGGCCGATGATATCGGCCAGCAATCGGGTGGATGGACGCTCACCTGGCAGGGGACAGGGATCGACAACAGCCGCTTTCCAGGCGCGACCTCAATCTGGAAGGGCATAAAGGATGCTGTAACCGCGTCGGGAGGATCGGCGAGGCTGTCCGTCGACGGCAGCTATGTCGACAAGCCCGACGCGGCGGTCGTCGTGTTCGGCGAAACGCCCTATGCCGAGTTCCAGGGCGATATCAAATCGCTGCACCTGAGGGGTGACAATGACCGCAGCCTGACCATCATGCGTCGCCTCAAGGCAGCCGGAATCCCGGTCGTCGCGGTCTTCCTTTCGGGACGTCCTCTATGGGTCAACCGCGAGATCAACGCGGCCAATGCCTTTGTAGCGGCGTGGCTGCCCGGTTCCGAAGGAGCAGGGGTTGCGGACATGCTCTTCCGCAAGCCCGATGGCAGCGTCGCCTACGAGTTTCAGGGGCGGCTGGCCTATCGCTGGCCGCTGACCGCCGATGCTCAGGGCAAAGACCTTTTCGCGCTTGGCTACGGCCTGAAGTCGGGAGATGCGGGGGCGCTGGCTTCGCTTGCCGAAGATCCCGGGATCGCGTCGGACGCGGATCTTGCCGGCACCTATTTCGATCAGGGACTGCCGACATCGGGCTGGTCGCTGCAGGTGAATGACGGGACCGCCAATACGACCCGGATCACGACGACACCGGTCGAAGCGGCGGGCGGGCGCCTGCGCGTGAGTGCGGTCGACCATCTGACGCAGGAGGGCGCGCGGCGCTTCGTCTGGCGCGGTGACGGCCCGGCTACGGTGGAACTGGCCACCCACACGCCCATCGATGTCACGCGCGAGACCAATGGCGATGTGATGCTGCTCATGACGATGCGCGTCGATGCGCTGCCAACCGCAGGCGCGACGCTTACCGCGCGATGCGGCGACACCTGCCAGGGTGCGGCGCCGTTGCGGCTAAAGGGCCATATCGAGCCTGGGCAGTGGCGTACCCTGGGAATCCCGCTCAAATGCTTCGCTCAGGCAGGCGCCGACATGTCGCGGCTCGTCGCACCGTTTCAGCTGACGACGGCGGGGCGGATGGATCTGAGTCTGTCGCGGGTGGCGTTGGGGACGGTCGCTGACGACGTGCTGCCATGCAGTTGATCGGGACGCGGCAGCGGCTGCGCGGGCCAGCGCCGATCCAGCTTCACGCACTGACCAGCGTGACGGCGCGCCGCTCCCGCGCCGACCGGTAGATCGCCTCGATTATGCGGAGGTCCCTCAGCCCTTCCTCGCCGGGCACGATCGGTTCGTTCCCCGCGCTGACGCATTCGGGCAAATGGTCGAGCTGCGCCACAAACTGGTTCTTCACGGGCGGCGGCAGTTCGCGGCGTTCGGTAACGCCGTCCTTGCGAACATGCATGACATGGCCCGAATAGGGCGTCGCAGGTTCCATCGCGATCCAGCCATTGGTTCCGATGACGCGATAGTCGTTATGGCCCGAGCTGTAGCTCGACACACAGCTTGCGATCACTCCCGAGGGGAAGCGCAGTGTGAAGTCGATCCGGTCTTCCACGGTACGGAAGCGCGGATCGTCCCCGTCGGTTGATTCCAGCGCGACCACCTCGGTCGGTTCCTCCCCCGTCAGATAGCGCGCGGCATTGAGGCTGTAGATGCCGATGTCCATCAGCGACCCGCCGCCCGACATTGTACGATCCAGCCGCCATTGACCGGCGCTGATGTTGAAGCCATGCGCCGCGGTGATCTGGCGTGTCGGCCCGACAAATTTCGCGCGCGCAAGCTCGATCGCAAGGCGATTATGCGGCTCGAAATGGCAGCGATAGCCGATCATGAGGCGCTTGCCCGCCTGTCGGCAGGCCGCGATCATCGCCTCGCACTCGGCCGAGGACATCGCCATGGGCTTTTCGCACAGGACATGCTTGCCGGCGGAGGCGGCGCGGATCGTGTATTCGGCGTGCATGGAAACAGGCAGCACGACATAGACGATGTCGATATCCGGATTGTCGCGAATGCTGTCAAAGTTCTGATAATTGTACAAATGCGTGCGCGGCACGCCATATTCGGCGCCGTAGCGCTCGAGCTTGGCGGGCGTGCCGCTGACAAGGGCGACAAGGCGCGCACTTTCGCAATTTGCGAACTGCGGCATGATCTGTCGCGTCGCGTAGGAACCCAGCCCGACGATCGCATATCCCATCTTGCGATTACCCGGTGCGGACATCGCCGTGCCCGGTGCGATTGCGGCCGTCAGCATCGTCGATCCAAAGCCCTGTATCACGCTGCGTCTGTCATGCCCGGCGGTGCTCAACCGACTTCTCCCTGCAAAAGCGTGCGGCGATATGCAGAACTGGTAGCGCTATCTTAGCGAGCGAATGACCTGATTGCTATGCGCCGACCACGTGGTCAGTGTCATGTCGCCGCGTCGTGGGCCGATACAGCATGACCGTTGCCAGGCAGAGCGTCGCTGCGACGATGATTGCCGGCACGGTCGACCCCCCGGTCCCATCGGCGT
The DNA here is from genome assembly GCF_022601895.1 of Sphingomonas sp. LaA6.9. Lineage (GTDB taxonomy): Bacteria > Pseudomonadota > Alphaproteobacteria > Sphingomonadales > Sphingomonadaceae > Sphingobium_A. The sequence continues at coordinate 68,466 of NZ_JAKVIO010000018.1, read as the reverse complement.
CGGTGACGACCAGGCTTAATGCGATCAGCTGAGGCGCCAGCGCCTGACCAAGCTTGCGGGTTGTGGTCGACAAGGCATAGACGCGCGCCGCGCACGGCGCAGTGGCCGCATTGCATTCCAGGTCTTCGATCGCTGCAGGAACAAGCGACCAGAACATCACCGACATGCCGCAACTCGCTGCGATCGCGATTCCCAGCAGCAACGTCACCATGCCGATGCCCTGTTCGGGTACAAGGGGTATCGCCAGCAGCGCCCCCCAATGAATGGCGGCCGCCACCATCAGCGTGCCGCCACGGCCGAGGCGTTGTGAGAACGCGCTCCACATGGGCGCTGTAACGAGCAGAGCGACCGAGGGCAGCAGCGCCGCCCAATAGCCCCAGGCTCCGGCCTGCAGGTCATGTTTGTAGAGGAAGAGGATCGACTTGAAGGTAGCCGTGGTGCTGAGGCCGGCGACGAGGATGGTGGCCAGCAATCTGCGCAGCGCAGCACTCTCACGGAACAGTGCGAAATAGGCCCGGAACTCCGATGCGGGAGACAGGTGCCGAGAGGATCCGACGGTGGCGACCCGTTCGCGCACGAGCCGCCATGTCGTGAAAAAACAAGGTTGCGCAAGGAGCCCCAGAATGAGTGCGCCCGTCAGGAAGCGGTGCCCGCTGCCGGCATCATTCGCGGGCTCGACGGCATAGATCAACGCTGCCACCAGCCCGCCCAATGCTGCGCCCTGCATGCGGATGGACGTTAGTCTCACATGCTCGGCGGGATCGTCGGTCATGCGCGCTGTGAGCGCTGCATAAGGAATGTTGCCGCAGCTATAGGCGAAACGCAGCAAGATGTGGGTCAGCGCCGCATAGGCGATCAATGCGCCGCCGTCGAAGGGCGGCTGCAGGAACGCAAGCGCCAGCGCGGTCCCCACCAATGGCCCCGAAAGCAGGATCCAAAGCCGCAAGGGGAAGCGGTCAGCGGACCGGTCCACCGCCACCCCTATCAGCGGGTCGGCGATCCAGTCGACCATCGCGCCCAGCAGGAAGATCCCGGCCGCCACGCCGAGAGGGAGGTCGAGTATTTCCACGTAGAAAAACAGCAGGTAAAGCTCGATCGATTGCCACACGAGGTTGAAGCCGAGATCGCCGGCCGCATAGCCAAAGCGTTCGGTTCGCGCGATCAAGGTTCCGCCCGTCGCGGCCCTGCGGACTGCCTGACGATCAGCTCAAAGGGATGCTCGACCATTGGCAGATAAGGCTTCTTGTCGAGCATGGCGACGAGCATGTCGGTCGCCGATCGCGCCATGTCATAGACGGGCTGGTGGATCGTCGTGATGCGCGGCCAGGTCACCTTGGCGATCTGGCTGTCGTCGAAGCCGACGATCGACACATCGCCCGGCACGTCAATGCCCAAGTCGTGCGCCGCCATGATGGCGCCTCCCGCCATATCGTCGTTCTGCGCGAAGATGGCCGTCGGCCGGTCCTTTCGGTCGAGCAATCTTCGCCCCGCCTCCACGCCCGAATCATATGTGAACATGCCCTGCTCTATCAGGTCGAGTCGGGGCGGAATTCCCGCCTCTCCCAGCGCCTTGGAGAACCCGAACAGGCGCGCCTCGGAAGCAGAGTGTGTGGGATCGCCCTTGATGAGTCCGATGTCGCGATGCCCCAGTTCGATCAGGTAGCGCGTCATCGCGCACGCCGCCTCGACATCGTCGGTGGTCGTGCTTGGCCCGATATCGGGAAAGCGCGTCGGCGCAACGCGCGTGAAGGGAAATCCGCTCTCGCGCAGTTCCTCAAGGATTTTGGGATGATCGGACGCGGGCGGCGTCAGTACCACGCCGTCAAGGGCTGCGGATCGCAGCAGCGCCAGCATGTTGCCCGCAACGTCGGCGACCGATTCCACGGGCAGCACGACGAGGCGATATCGTTCTCCATGGAGCCGGTCGAGCGCGCCGTGCTGCAGTTCGACGACGTAGTTGGGGCTGGGATTTTCGTAAACGAGGCCAAGCAGATAGGAGCGTCGCCCGACGAGCCCCTGCGCGACGACATTGGGCTGGTAGTTGAGCGACTTGGTGGCGCGGCGAACCTTGTCCTGCAACTCCTTGCGCACATGCGGTTCGTTGTTGAGCACGCGCGACACCGTCTTGATCGATACCCCGGCAGCGGATGCGACATCGACAATGGTTGCACGCTTTTTGCCCGACATTCCCCGCCGCCTCGTTACTCGACATATGTGACCAGATACCAAAGCCTGTGCGAACCGCCATCATGCATTCTGCTTTGGCGGCTGCCGCGCTTGCGGACCGCCATTGCCGGCCTGCCTGAACTACGGTACCAATATTTGACAACGTAAGACAATGGCCCGCGAGAGGCTTTGGGGGATGCATGACGAACTCGGTTCATCAGGTCGAGGAAGTGCTGGTCGCCACGCTGGTACAGGTGATCGTGATCATCCTGGCGGCGAGGGCTGCAGGCAACGCCGCCACCGCGCTGCGTCAGCCAAGGGTCGTGGGCGAAATTGTCGCCGGCCTCATCCTTGGCCCCTCCTGTTTCGGCTTCCTGTTTCCCGAGGCGTCGGCAGCGATTTTTGATCCCTTGGGCATGCCGGTCATCCAGATCCTCAGCCAGATCGGTCTGATCCTGCTGATGTTCCAGATTGGCAGCGATTTCGACTTTGGCCATTTGCGCACGCCTCGCAACAGGCAGGCGACGATCCTGATCGCGATATCGAGCATCGCAGCGCCGCTCGGCGTCGGCGGGCTCCTCGGATATCTGACCGCGCCCATCCTTGCGCCGGGTGTCGATCCGCTCATCTACAGCCTCTTTCTTTCGGTTGCGTTTTCCATCACCGCCGTTCCGGTGCTAGGCCGCATTCTCAGGGAATATGCGCTGACGCAGACCGATATCGGCGTGATCTCGATCTCGGCAGCCGCGGTGAACGACGTCGTTGGCTGGACATTGCTGGCAGCCATAGCGGCCCTGGCATCGGCACAGTTCACGCTTGGCGGGTCGGGCCTGCAGATATTGGGGTTGATTGCGCTCGCAGCAGTCTTGCGGCTCTTTGGCCGCCCGCTGGTGGACCGGTTGTTGAGAGCCATGCCCGTCGCTGATGGGCAGGTTCCGCCACAACTGATGGTCATTGTCCTCGCGCTCATATTCATGGCGGGCATCGCTACCCAGAAACTGGGCGTTTTCACGATCTTCGGGGGGTTCCTGCTTGGGCTATTGTTCCACCGCCATCGCGATTTTGTCGACGCGTGGCAGCGCCAGCTGGGGCAGTTCGTGCTGGTCTTCTTCCTGCCAATCTTCTTCACCTATACAGGATTGGGCACCAATATCGCCGGGCTCGACACGGCAACGGATCTGGCGTGGTGCGCAGCCATCTTTACGGCTGCCACATTGAGCAAGGTTCTGCCGGTCTATGCTGCATCCCGCATAGCCGGTCTCGATGCCGTGCAATCGACCGCCACCGGTCTGCTCATGAACACGCGGGGACTGATGGAACTCATCGTCCTGAATATCGGCTTCAGCCTCGGCTTCATCCCGCAGGACGTCTTCACGATGCTCGTGATCATGGCGGTGGGTACGACGATGATGACAGGGCCACTGGTGCGACGCGCATTGCATCTTAGCAAATATCGCTCATCTGCGATGATCGAAGCCTGAGGAGGTCTGCCTACACATTCGGGGGCGGCAGGTTGGCGGTCCCGCGGCCTGCCGGGTGGCGCGCCACACCATAAGTGATTTGCAACCGAACGTTTCGTGACACTTGACAGATCGCACGGAGCCGACAATGTTAGCGCTATCAAAAACAATATCCGTGGAGAGCGTCTTGGGGTGGTGCGAGTTCGCAGCGGCGGAAATGCTGCCCGAAGATTGGCGCTCCGCGATTCTGGTCGGCCGGATAAACACCGCAAAGGGGCCGAGCCCCGTGCTGGTGCGCCAGGGCGTTGTGCATGACATGGTCCGCCTGGCGCCGACGGTTTCGGTGCTGCTCGATCGCGACGACCTCACGGCGCTTGAAGGCGAAGAGCTCGGGCCGCTGGAGGCGCTGCTTTCGGATGCAGCGATCGCGCTGCTCCCGCCGATCGACCTTCAATGCATCAAGGCCGCCGGGGTTACCTTTGCGCTGTCGGCGATCGAGCGCGTGATCGAGGAACGCGCACGCGGTGACGCCGGCGCGGCCGCCGCGGTACGTCAGAAGCTCGAGGCACGTGTCGGCGGAAGCATCCGCGCGGTCGTTCCTGGTTCCGAGGACGCGGCCGCGCTCAAGGCGGCGCTGATCGATGAAGGGCTATGGTCGCAATATCTCGAGGTCGCGATCGGCCCGGACGCCGAGATATTCACAAAGGCGCCCGTGCTCGCCGCTGTCGGCTGGGGCGCCGATATCGGCGTGCGATCCGATTCCACCTGGAACAACCCTGAGCCCGAGGTCGTGCTTGTCGTCAATGCCAAGGGGGATGCGGTCGGCGCGACGCTCGGCAACGATGTGAACCTGCGCGACTTCGAGGGTCGCAGCGCGCTGTTGCTCGGCAAGGCCAAGGACAATAATGCGTCGTGCGCGATCGGGCCCTTCATCCGGCTGTTCGACGACGGTTTCACGATGGACGATGTGCGCGGCACCAAGGTCGACCTGCTCATCGAGGGCGAGGACGGATATCGCCTCGAAGGCACATCCTCGATGCGCGAGATCAGCCGCGACCCCGAGGCGCTGGTGGGTCAGGCGCTCAGCGAGCATCAATATCCGGATGGCTTTGCGCTTTTTCTTGGTACGTTGTTCGCGCCCGTACAGGATCGTGATGAACCGGGACGCGGATTCACGCACAAGCCCGGCGACGTGGTGCGCATTTCGACGCCGCGGCTCGGCACGCTGGTCAACCGTGTAACCACCTCGAAGGCCGCAGCGCCCTGGACACTTGGAATCGGCGCACTGATGACCAATCTTGCGGAGCGCGGCCTGCTCGCCGCCACGACCCGGCAACCGGAAGGCACTCCATGAAACTCACGCACTTTATCGGCGGCGAAGCAGTCGGCGCCGATACGCCCAATGCCAGCATCAACCCGTCCGACACCAACGAGGTCGTCGCCAATTTTCCCGATGGCGGCGCGGCGGAAGTGGATGCAGCCGTCCAGGCCGCGCGCAAGGCCTTTCCGGGATGGGCGGGCGCCTCGCCCGAGGTCCGTTCGGACCTGCTCGACAAGGTTGGTTCAACCGTCATGGCGCGTGCGAAGGAGCTTGGCGAATTGCTTGCGCGCGAGGAAGGCAAGACGCTCCCCGAGGCCACGGGCGAAGTGATGCGCGCCGCGCGTATCTTCAAATATTTTGCGGGCGAGGCGCTGCGCCGGCACGGACAGACGCTTGAATCGACGCGGCCGGGGCTCGACGTTTCGACCTATCGCGAGGCGGTGGGCGTGTACGGACTGATCACGCCCTGGAACTTCCCCATTGCGATCCCCGCCTGGAAGGCCGCGCCCGCGCTCGCCTTTGGCAACACCGTCGTGCTCAAGCCCGCCAATCCGACGCCCGCCATCGCGCACGCGCTGGCGACCATCATCCACGAGTCGGGCGCGCCTGCGGGCGTGTTCAACATGATACTCGGAACGGGTGGTGTGGGTTCGGCGATCGTCGACCATCCCGGAATAGACGGCATCTCCTTCACCGGCTCGCAAGGCGTCGGCGCCAAGGTCGGTATGGGGGCCATGGCGCGGCAGGCGCGCGTCCAGCTCGAAATGGGCGGCAAGAACCCGCTCGTCATTCTCGACGACGCCGATCTGGAGCGCGCGGTCGCAATCGCGCTCGACGGCGCCTTCTTCCAGACCGGGCAGCGCTGCACCGCGTCGAGCCGGATCATCGTTCAGGACGGGATACATGACCGTTTCGTCGCGGCGCTCGCCGAGAAGGCGGCGGCACTCAGGGTCGGCAATGCGCTCGATCCCTCGACCCAGCTGGGTCCCGCGTCGAGCGAAAGCCAGTTCGAGCAGAATCTGCGCTATGTCCGCGTCGCGACCGAGGAAGGCGGGCGGCTGGTCACGGGCGGCGAAGCACTGAACCTCGCTACGCCCGGCTATTTCATGAGCCCCGCGGTGATCGCGGACACCGATCCAAGGATGCGGATCAACAATGAAGAGGTGTTCGGCCCCGTCGCCAGCACCATCCGCGTCAAGAGCTACGAGGAAGCGCTCGACATCGCCAATCAGGGCGAGTTCGGGCTGTCCTCGGGCATCGTCACCACTTCGCTCAGGCATGCGCGGGATTTCCGCCGCAATGTCCGCGCGGGCATGGTCATGGTGAACCTGCCGACCGCCGGCGTCGATTACCACGTCCCCTTCGGCGGCACGCGCAAGTCGAGTTATGGCGCGCGTGAGCAGGGTTTCGCCGCGATCGAATTCTATACCCAGACGAAGACCGTCTATGTCGGAGACTGAATCCTTGCTGCACGAGACGATCCCTGCCACGCAGAGCGCCATTTATCCGAGCCTTGCGGACAAGCGGATTCTGGTCACCGGCGGGGGTACCGGAATCGGGGAGGCACTGGTCGAGGCCTTCGTCCGCCAGGGCGCGCATGTCGCCTTTGTCGATGTTGTCGACGCGCCCTCGCAGGCGCTGGTGGAGCGGCTTGCGCCCGCCGCGGCAAACCCGCCGCGTTTCGAACATTGCGATCTGACCGACATCGCCGGATTGCGCCGGGTGGTCGCGGCGTTCGACGAGGAATTGGGCGGCATCGACGTGCTCATCAACAATGCCGCCAATGACGACCGCCATGCCATTGCCGAGGTGACCCCCGAATATTGGGACGAGCGCATGGCAGTGAACCTGCGCCACCTCTTCTTTGCCGCGCAGGCGGTGATTCCGTCGATGAAGCGTGCGGGCGGCGGCGTGATCCTCAACTTCGGCTCGATAAGCTGGCATCTCGCGCTCGCCGATCTGGTGCTCTACCAGACCGCCAAGGCGGGGATCGAGGGACTGACGCGCTCGCTGGCGCGCGACCTTGGCCGCGACAATATCCGCGTCAACACGATCGTCCCGGGCAATGTCCAGACGCCGCGCCAGATGAAGTGGTACACACCGGAGGGCGAAGCGGAGATTGTCGCGGCGCAATGCCTCGACGGACGCATCCAGCCCGCCGATGTTGCCGCCCTCGCCGTCTTCCTCGCCTCCGACGACGCCCGGATGTGTACCGGGCACGATTATTTCGTCGATGCCGGCTGGCGCTGAGCGATGACCGGCGCCACTTCGGTTTGCGCAGTCGGTGCAACGCTGGGCGAAGGCCCGTGCTGGTCCGTGAGCGAGCAGAAGCTGTGGTTCGTCGATATCAAGCAGAAGAAGATCCATCGCTTCGATCCCGTGGAAGAGCGCCTGGAAAGCTGGGACGCCCCGGCGCAGCCAGGCTGGATCCTTCCCGCCAGCGACGGCAGCCTCATCACCGGGCTCCAGTCAGGACTTCACCGTTTCGATCCGGCCAGCAAGCGCTTCATCGCGCTCGCCGCCCCGGAAGCCGACATCCCGGGCAATCGCCTGAACGATGCGACCGTCGACCCGCGGGGCCGGCTCTGGTTTGGCAGCATGGATGATGGCGAAACCGAAGCCACAGGCCAGGTCTGGCAATATGACCGTGGCCATATTGCGAAGGCCAGGATCGCCCCGGTGACAATCACCAACGGCCCCGCCTTCTCACCCAATGGCCGGATCCTCTACCACGTCGACACGCTGGGCAGGACGATCCACGCGTTCGATGTCACCAATGATGGTATGGTCAGTGGGCATCGCGTCTTCGCGACGATCGAGGAGGGTAAGGGCTATCCCGACGGCCCCACCGTCGACAGCGAGGGCAATGTCTGGATCGCGCTGTTCGGCGGCTGGGGCGTGCGCCGCTACTCGCCTTCGGGCGAGCTCACCGGCTTCGTCCGCCTTCCCGTTGCCAATGTCACCAAGATCGCGTTTGGCGGCAGCGGATTTCGCACGGCCTATGCGACGACCGCGCGCAAGGGCCTGTCCGATGCCGAGCTGGCCGACCAGCCGCATGCCGGCGACCTGTTCAGCTTTCGTGTCGAAGTGCCGGGCTTGCCCATGACGGCGATATCACTCGATAACTGACATCAGCAAGAATGCCCGGACGTCAACCGTGGCGCGCATAATCGGGAGGGAGCGGAGAGGAATGCACAAGGAATCATCGGGGCAGGTGAACATTGCGTTCATCGCGGCCATCGTAGCGGTCGCCACGATCGGCGGCTTCATGTTCGGATACGACAGCGGCGTCATCAACGGCACGCAGGACGGGCTCGAACATGCGTTCAATCTTTCCAAGCTGGGCACCGGCTTCAATGTCGGCGCGATCCTTCTCGGCTGCGCTGCGGGCGCGTTCATGGCGGGGCGGCTTGCCGATATGATCGGCCGCCGCAGCGTGATGATGATCGCCGCGTTGCTCTTCGTGCTGAGCGCGATCGGCGCAGGCGCTGCGGGCTCCTCGACGATCTTCGTCATCGCGCGCTTCATCGGTGGTCTCGGCGTCGGCGCGGCAAGCGTGCTGTCTCCCGTCTATATCAGCGAAGTGACCCCCGCGAACATCCGCGGTCGGCTGTCCAGCATCCAGCAGATCATGATCATCACTGGGCTCACCGGCGCGTTTCTCGCCAACTATGTGCTCGCGGCCACCGCGGGCGGCTCGCAGGCGACGCTCTGGCTCGATTTTCCCGCCTGGCGCTGGATGTTCTGGATGCAGGTGATCCCCGCGGGCATCTATTTCCTCGCGCTGCTCTTCATCCCCGAAAGCCCGCGCTATCTGGTCGTCAAGGGACGCGTCGCCGATGCCGAGCGCGTGCTGACGCGCCTGTTCGGCGCGGCCGAGGCCAGCCGCAAGGTCGAGGAAATCCGCGCCTCGCTCGCCGCCGACCATCACCGGCCGCAGCTTTCGGACCTCGTCGACAAATCGACCGGCAAGATCCGCAAGATCGTCTGGACCGGCATTGGTCTGGCGGTCTTCCAGCAACTCGTCGGCATCAACATCGTCTTCTATTATGGCGCGGTGCTCTGGCAGTCGGTCGGCTTCAGCGAGAATGACGCGCTGCTGATCAACATCGTCTCGGGCAGCCTATCGATCCTCGCCTGCCTGTTCACCGTCCTCGTCATAGACCGGATCGGGCGCAAGCCGCTGCTGCTGATCGGCTCGGCGGGCATGGCGGTGACGCTGGCGGTCGTCGCCATCAGCTTTTCCACCGGCAACTTCGTCGACGGCAGCCTCCAGCTTTCGGATCAGGCGGGGCTCTGGGCGCTTGTCGCGGCCAATCTCTACGTGATCTTCTTCAACCTCAGCTGGGGCCCTGTCATGTGGGTCATGCTCGGCGAGATGTTCCCCAACCAGATCCGCGGTTCGGGGCTGGCGGTCGCCGGCTTCGCGCAGTGGATCGCGAACTTCGCGATCAGCGTCAGCTTCCCGGCGCTGGCCGCCTCGATCGGCCTCGTCGTGACCTATGGCTTCTACGCGGCGAGCGCGCTCGTCTCCTTCTTCTTCGTACGCGCAATGGTCCACGAGACGCGCGGGCTCGAACTGGAGGAAATGGCGGGATGAGGCTGGCGGCGCTCGCCGCGGCTGCGGCGATTTCGGTCGCATCCGCCGCGACGGCGAGCCCGCCCCGGCTGCTCGCGGATCCCTTTCAGGATCATGCCGTGCTCCAGCGCGACAAACCGATCGCGCTCTGGGGCCGTGCCGCGCCCGGTGCGCGGCTGACCGTCACTCTCGGTGAAAGCCGAGGCACCGCGCGCGCCACCGCCGACGGCACATGGCGCGCGAGCCTGCCCGCGATGAAGGCAGGCGGGCCCTATCGGCTGACGATACGCACCGCCGAGGGTGCCGAGCAAAGCGTTGAGGACGTGCTGATCGGCGACGTCTGGCTGTGTTCGGGACAGTCGAACATGGTGTTGCAGGTCCACCGCGCTCTCGACTCTCGCGCCGAGATCGCAGGTGCAACCGATTCCGCGATCCGTATGCTCACCGTGCCCAACGACACCAGCCTGGTACCGCTGGACGGCTTCAGGCGCCCCGTTTCCTGGCAGGTCACGTCCTCCGCCACTGTCCCCGAATTCTCGGCCGCCTGCTACTATTATGCGCGCGAACTGCGAAAGACCGTCAAGGTCCCGATGGGGCTGATCAACGCATCATGGGGCGGGTCCGCCATCTCCAGCTGGATGGACGAGGCAGCGCTTCGGCAGGTTGGCGGGCTGGACGAGCCGCTTTCGGTGCTCGCCGACCATCGCGCCGATCCCGCGCGCGGCAATGCGCGTTGGGGTGCTCTCTGGGAAAGCTGGTGGCGCGCGCGCAGCGGCGACGCGCCCGGCGCCGAACCGTGGAACGCACGCGTCGACGACATGTGGAAGCCCGTCCCGGCCTTTACTGCATGGGAGAGCTGGCAAGGAGCCGGGCTCGACCAGTTCAACGGCATGGTCTGGTACCGCACGAGCGTCACTCTGACCGCGGCGCAGACCGCGGGTGCCGCGACGCTGCGCCTCGGCGGGATCGAGGATGTCGATCAGAGCTTCGTCAACGGGCGCCCGATCGGAAACACCTCCGCTCCCGGCGCTGATCGCGAATATGCGCTCCCTGCGGGCGCGCTGCGTGCGGGCGACAACAGCATCGTGGTCAATGTGCTCGACACCTATGGCACCGGCGGCATGATCGATCCCGCAAGCAAGCGCGCACTGAAACTTGCCGACGGCACCACGATTCCGCTCGAGGGACTTTGGCGGTATCGCGCGGCCCCGGCCGCGATGGGCTATCCGCCGCGCACCCCGTGGGAGGCGACGGGCGGGCTCTCGACGATCGGCAATGCGATGATCGCGCCGCTCGGCCAATATGGGTTCAGGGGCGTGCTCTGGTATCAGGGCGAGAGCGATGTCGAGCGCGCCGACAGCTATGCCGTCCGACTGGCCGGCCTTATGCGCGACTGGCGGCAGCGCTTCGGCGCGGACCTGCCCTTTCTCATTGTGCAGATCGCCAATTATGGCGCGGCAAGTACGACGCCCGTCGACAGCGGCGCTGCGCGGCTGCGCGAGGCGCAGCGTCAGGCGGTCGAGGCCGACGGCAACGCAGCGCTCGCGGTGACGATCGACATCGGTGAGCGCAGCGACATCCACCCCGCGAACAAGCAGGAACTTGCGCGGCGTCTGGCGCGCGCCGCGCGACATCTGATCTACGGTGAGACCGCGCTGTCGCCGTCCGGACCAAGGCCGCTTTCGGCAACGCGGACCGCGCAGGGCGTTGCCGTGCGGTTCGGCGACGTCGCAGGTTCGCTGGTCAGCTACAGCGCGGCGCGGCCGATCGGTTTCGAACTGTGCGACGCCGCAGGACGCACGTGCCGCTTCGTCGACGCCCGCGCGGTGGGCGATACGGTCACGCTCGACGCTGGCGATGGCCCGTACGCGCTCGTTCGCTTCTGCTGGGCCGATAGCCCCGTCTGCAATCTGTACGACGGCTCGGGACTGCCTGCAGGACCGTTCGAGCTTCCCGTTCGCTGAGAGCCGATCGACCTCAAGCCCAAGCCTCTCAATGGTTGTGTCGGGGCGTGCGCTCTGACGTCGCGCGGTATTTGACCGCCATTTCGAGCACCGCACCATCGGCCAGTTGCCCCGTCTTTTCGCGGTAGAGCTCTTCCCACGGCGTCTGGCTCGCTGGTATCGGGGGAGGCGGCCCCGCCCGCCGCCGCGCGATCTCGTCCTCGGCGACCAGTGCGTCGCAGCGTCCGGTGTTGAGGTCGATGCGGATGACGTCGCCCGTCACCAGCCATGCGAGCCCGCCGCCCGCGGCGCTTTCGGGCGAGGCATTGAGAATGGACGGGCTGTCCGAAGTCCCCGACTGGCGTCCGTCGCCGAGCGTAGGAAGGCTCATGACGCCCCGGCGGATAAGCGCATCCGGCGGCTGCATGTTGACGACCTCGGCCGAACCGGGCCAGCCCAGAGGACCTGACCCCCGGATGACGAGGATGCAGTTTTCATCGATCTCAAGCCCGGGATCGTTGATGCGGTGGTGATAGTCGTCGGACCCGTCGAAGACGATCGCGCGCCCCTCGAACACGCCTTCGCGCCCGGGCACCGACAGATAGCGCGAGCGGAAATCGTCGGAAATCACGCTCGTTTTCATGATCGCGCAGTCGAACAGATTGCCTTTGAGCACGAGAAAGCCCGCGCGTTCGCGCAGCGGTGCATCATAGGGAAGGATCACTTCGCGGTCGGAAGCCACGCGTCCTGCGATATTCTCGGCAATGCTGCGGCCGGTCACCGTCAGGCATCCGCCGTCGATCTTGCCCTTGTCGAGCAGCTCGCACATCACTGCGGGCACGCCGCCCGCGCGGTGAAAACGCTCGCCGAGATATTTGCCCGCGGGCTGCATGTTGACGATAAGCGGCAGGTCATAGGCGCCCATCCAGTCCTCGGGCCGAATCTCGAGACCGGCATGGCGGGCCATCGCGACGATATGCGGCTGGGCGTTGCTGGAGCCGCCGATCGCGGTAGTTACCGCGATCGCGTTGAGGAAGGCCGCGCGCGTCAGGATGCTCGAAGGACGCAGGTCTTCATACGCCATGTCGACGATGCGCCGTCCGGTTTCATAGGCGATCTGACCGCGCTCGCGATAGGGCGCGGGGATCGCTGCGCAGCCTGGCAGCGAGAGCCCCAGCGCCTCGGCGACCGCGTTCATCGTCGATGCAGTGCCCATGGTGTTGCAATGCCCCGCCGAGGGTGCCGATGCGCAGGCTGCGTCGAGAAATTCTTCCTCGGTGATCTCGCCCGCCGCGAGCTTTCGCCGGCTACGCCAGATGACCGTGCCCGAACCGACCAGATCGCCTTCGTGCCAGCCATCGAGCATCGGTCCGCCCGAAAGCACGATCGCGGGAATGTCGACCGTCGCAGCCGCCATGATCCCCGCAGGGGTCGTCTTGTCGCAGCCGGTCGTGAGCACCACGGCATCGATCGGATAGCCATGCATGATCTCGACCTGTCCCAGATAGGAAAGGTTGCGATCGAGCGCCGCGGTCGGCCGCCGGCAATTTTCGAAGATCGGGTGGACGGGATATTCCATCGGGATGCCGCCCGCGTCGCGAATGCCATCGCGGACGCGCCGGACAAGCTCGAGATGGATCCGGTTGCAGGGAGAAAGGTCGCTCCCCGTCTGCGCGATCCCGATGATCGGCCGCCCCGAACGAAGCTCCGCAGGGGTGATGCCATAATTCATGAAGCGCTCGAGATAGAGCGCGGTCATGTCACTGCGAGCCGGATCGGCGAACCAGTCGCGCGACCGGAAGGGACGCGCGGGGCTGCGGGCTTTCATGCAATCCTCCACCCTCCGGCGAGGCACCGGAGCTTGTTATGGTAACGCTACCATGCCGTGTCAGCCCGCCTTGTCAAGCCTCGCGCGCGATGTTGGTGGGCGTCGGCGCGGCGCAGCGTCGGACTGTCGCCGGACGAGCGTGAAGTCGAGCAAGGTGTGGGGATGCCGTTCCTTCTGCTTGTTCCGCCTGCGGCGGATCTCCTCGATCAGCAGGTCGACCGCGGCGCGCGACATGTCGGTGATCGGTTGGTGGATCGTCGTCAGTTCGGGCCAGATCGTCGTGGCGAGTGCGGTGTCGTCGAAACCGCAGACCGTGATGTCGCCGGGCACGTCGAGCCCGTGGCGATGCGCCACCGCGACCGTGGCCGCAGCCATGTCGTCGTTGCTCGCAAAGATCGCGGAAGGCGGCGTTGCCAGGCGCAGCAATTGCTCGGCCGCGTCCAGACCCGATCGATAGGTGAAAAATCCCTGCGCGATCAGCTCTTCGCTTGCCTCGATGCTTGCTGCAGCGAGCGCTGCGCGATAGCCCTCGAGCCGCCGCGCGCTCGCGCTCTGATTGGGGTGTCCGATGATGAAGCCAATCCGCTGGTGGCCCAGCGCGATCAGGTGCTGCGTCATTTCGAGCGCGGCCTTGTAATCGTCGATGCTGACGGCGGAGACGGTGTCCGCAGGTTTGCCAGTTGCGACCGCGACCGCTGGTGTGTGCGCACGCGCGAGTATCTCGATCACCGAGGTCGCATCGCACAGCGGCGGCGGCAGGATGATGCCGTCGATACCGCTCGCGATGAGCCTTTCGGCCACGACCTCCTCATCGGTTCCGGGTTCGCATTTTTCGACGACGAGCTGAACGTTGCTCCGGCTGCACTGATCGAGCCCGCCGACCAGGAACTCGCTCAGATAGGCAGCGCTTGGGTTGCTGTAGAGCAGCCCGATGCGAATGAGGTCTGCGCTGGCCAGACTGCGCGCCGCTGGATTGGGCGCATAGTTGAGTTCACGGATCGCCGTCTCGACCAGCTCGCGTGTCGTTGGCTTGACGTTCTTCTCGCCGTTGATGACGCGCGAAACAGTCATCGGGGAGACCCCCGCCCGGCGTGCGACATCATGGATCGTCGACGTGCCCCGCTGGCGTCGATTGGGCTTGGGCTCCACGCAAATCTCCCGACAGTTGCTCAGCCATTACATACAGTTTTGTACGCCCGCAAAAAGGGAGGAGCGGCACATTCGGAACATGCGCCGCTCCCGGCAAACAGATCGGAGACCGTCGCCGTCAGAACCGGCCGCGCAGGCCGACCATGAACTGCGTGCCCGGCTTGTACCGGGTGAACGTGGCGTTGGGGAACTGGAAATAGGTCCGCTGGTCAGCATCGAAGATATTGACCACGTCGAAGGTCAGCTCGGGAAGGTGCTCGTTCTCGAAGAACTCGCCGAGATCGAAGCTCGATGAGAAGTCCCATTGCTGGTAATCATCCGAAAACAGCGCCGCGTTGGGGATGCCATTCTGGTTGAGCCCCGACACCTGCGAGCCGTCGGCATGCGTCATCGATACGCGCGCGCTTATGCCATGGTTCTCGTAGTACACCGTGGCGTTGTAGGTATATGGCGCCACGCCCAACGCGACCGCTGGCGCCGCTCCCTTGCCCTTTTGGTCGATGATCGTGAGGTTGGCCGTGAAACCGAGACCATCCATGCCATATTTGCTGAGCAGGAAGTCGAGCGGCTGAACCCAGCCGAATTCGAGGCCGTTTACGGTCAGTGATCCGCTGGCATTGACCTGCTGCTGCAACACCACCGTCGCGACATTGGGGCCGCCCCGCGAATTGATCGCTGCCTGCTGCGTCGGCGTCAGCGTGTCGAAGGTCACGCCATATTGTGCCAGGTCGGTGAAGGGCACAGTCACGGTTCCGGGAACTGTGAAGCCCGTCACCTTCTTGCGGAAGGCCGCCACGCTCACATAGCCGGGACCGCCGGTATAATATTCGAAGCCGAAGTCGATATTCTTGGAAATGAACGGTTCCAGCGACGAGTTGCCGACGTTGCCAACGTCGGCGGACGGCGAGCTGAAGTTCAGGCCGGGCAGCATCGCGTTCGGGTCGGGGCGTGTCATCGTCTTCGACAGCGCAAAACGGACCAGCGCGTTTTCCGACACATTGTAAGACACCGTCCCCGAAGGCAGCCAGTTGTCATAGGTGTTGCTGGTCGTCACGAAGTTGAGAACATTGGGATAGCACGAGCCGTCCCGCGCATTGCCAGTGCCCGGGCAGGCCGCAGGCAACGGTCCGGCGCCGTCCGGATCGGTCGCGTTGAGCGGATTGGCCAGCGACACATTGCCGCCGATCGTCTGATCGGTATGGACAAAGCGCAATCCGACATTCCAGCGCAGCGCGTTGCCACCGAGCTCGGTATTGCCGTTGACCTCCATATAGGCGCCGGTCGTTTTCTCGCGCACATAGCCGCCGCTCGCGCCGGTGTTGGATGCGCCCGCCTCGGGTGCGGCGTCGTGAAGCGCGTCGTAGTTGCTGTCGGCCTTGAACCGATCCCAGTCGACGGTCACGAAGCCGCTTGGCCCGCGCATCAGATAGGAAGGCAGCGCTGCGTTGGGGATGAGCGATCCCTGATAGAGAAGCGGTCCCATGCCTGCGCTATAGCCGCTGCCCAGAAGCGGATAGGTCGGATCGCCAGGGGCGGCCGCGCCGGGCTGATTGAGGCCACGGCACTGCGGCTGCGTGTTGGGGCTGGGCAGGAAGACGTTCGGGTTGTTGCCGCACACCGCATTCTGCCACGCCTGGCTGTTGTCGAAGGCGCGGATCCTGCGCGAGATGTCGTCATAGGCACCGCCGACACGAAGGCTGAGTTCGTCGTCACCATAGGTCAGGTCGCCCCGCACGCCCTTGGTCTCGGTCTTGCGGCGCTCATCCTGGATATTGACGCGGCTGCCCGCGTTCCAGCCAAAAATGGCCGGATCGTTGAGGTCAACATTCGTCGTGATATCCGGCATCGAGCCGCTGTTGAGATAGTCGACGGTGACACCCGATCCGAGCACGGTGGACACGAGCACCGACGGGGATTCGCGGTGAAATGTGCTTTCGGTCCAGTTGCCCGAGACATTGAACTTGAACTTGTCCGAGATGTCCCATTCAAACCCCGGGTTCACGCCCCAGAATTCGACGTCCTCCATGAACGGCCGATATTCGAGGAACCACTGGGCGTTGGCATAGGTGCCCTTGGTAACAACACAGCCACCGCTGCAATCGGTGCGATCGACCTCCATGTTGAGCGGGATGGCGGCCCCGTTGCGGCCGACCCAGTTCATGTCGATGCGCTCGAGGTCGTTTTCCTTCCTGCCATACATCGAGTCGACATAGAAACGCAGCGAATCTGCGGGCCGATATTCGAGGCTGACAATCGCGCTCAATCGTTCCTTGGACCCGAATTCGTCGGACGGTCGCCCGAGACGCGGAATGATCGCATTGTCGATCTGCTGGATCGACAGCCCCGGATTATTGGCAAGCAGGAAGGCGCGGTCGATCGTCGCCCCTGTCGTCAGGCCATTGCCTGCATTGGCCGGCACCGTCCCCGGAATGGTCCAGTTGCCGCCGCCGGTCGCGTTGCAGCCGCTGGTTGCGCCACACTGTGCGGCGCTCAGATTGGGATTGGTCCAGCCGATCGTTTCGAAGCCCGTGACGCGCACCTTGTTCTTCACATAGGCGGCGCCCGCGAGGATGCCGAAATCGCCGAAGGTGGCACTGCCGATCAGCGAACCGCGATAACCCCAGTCGTCGGCGTTGCTGCCTTTGGTGCCTTGCAGCGAATAGGTGAGC
Source organism: Sphingomonas sp. LaA6.9 (assembly GCF_022601895.1). Taxonomy (GTDB): domain Bacteria; phylum Pseudomonadota; class Alphaproteobacteria; order Sphingomonadales; family Sphingomonadaceae; genus Sphingobium_A. The sequence continues at coordinate 51,351 of NZ_JAKVIO010000018.1, read as the reverse complement.
CGCTTGCCAGGATTGTCGAAGGGACGCGCACTGCGCATGTTGACGGTGCCCGCGGCCCCGCCCTCGACCATGCTCGCCATCGACGTCTTGATGACGGTGAGCTGGCTGAACAATTCGGTCGGGAAAAGGTCCAGATCGACCTCGCGGTTGGTGCTCTGCGCATCGGTACGGCCGGTCGATGACACCGCGACGGGCGCGCCGTTCAACAGCACCTTGGTGAAGTTCGTGCCCAGGCCGCGGATCGCGACCTGCACACCCTCACCCGTGATTTCGCGCGTGATGGTGATGCCGGGAATACGGTTGAAGGATTCTGCGATGTTGGTGTCGGGGAACTTTCCGATGTCCTCCGCCGAGATCGCATCGATGAAGCCGACCGAATCGCGCTTCAGATCTGCCGATTCCTGAAGGCTCTTGCGAAAGCCGGTGACGATGATCTCGCCTTCCGAGGCATCAGCCGCGGGCTGATCCTGGACGGGGGGCTGCGGAGGCGGCTCGGTCTGGGCATAGGCAGACGAAGCCATGCTCGTAGCCAGCATGGTGGCGGCAAGAAACGCCCGGCGACGGCTTGCGTGCGGACGCAATTGTTCCGTGATCATCTAATCTTCCCCTCTCCTCGACTGCTTGCCAGTCGTTATTATCGAGCTGCCGCTTATGGTAGCGGTCACATATAAAGGGCTATCGAGCTTGCAGATTAATGTCAATAACCCTGATATTGCGGATATATTGTCACATTTAGCGCTACCTCAATGGCCCGGAGCGTAGGGAAAGCGCAGCGCCTTGTACCATTGCAGCGGGTGTTCGGGTGCGACCTCACCCGCGGGCAGCGGCCGTTTCGAAAAGGTCTGAAAATAGGCGACGCTGGCATCGCGCCACCACCTCGCCTCGTTGTGCTGGATAGCGAGAAACGCAGCGATTTCGGCATGGCGTTCGGCGTCGACAAAGGATGCCAGCCCGGCCCAGCGCTGCTGCATCGACTCGACGCCCCGAACGCCGCGCCCGTAGCGCATGACCAGTTCGTCCCAGAGCGTGCGCCCCGAAGCCATCCGATGATCCCAGCCGACATGGTGGAACCAGAGCAGGTCGCGTTCGGGCACCGTGGCGATGTCGCCGAACATCCGCGCGACGGGTGGCGCATATTGGGACACCGCATCGCTTCCCGCCTTCGTCCGGTCGAAGCCGATGCCCGCACCATCGGCGCGATGATAATAGACCGGATTCCAGTCGGCGCGCTCGAGATCGTCGACCCAGGGGCCGGGCCCGTAATGATGTCCCGATGCCATCAGGTGATGCAGCCCGAGCGGGGTCATGTAATCGACGACGGTCTCGCGCGATGCCATCATCATGTCGACCGCGGGCGCCACGAATCCAGCTTCATTGGAAAAGGTCATCCGCGCCCATTCCTCGGCAATGGGGCGAGCCTTCATATCGGGATCCCACGCCATCCGGCCAAAGGCATACCAGTTGGCCTGATCGAAATGCGATCCCGACCAGTTGCGATCGCTGCCGATATTGGCGACGCCCGCCATCCCGGTGAGCCTGTAGCCGTGCAGGCTGCCGTCGATGACCCTGGCGACGGTCGAGCCGTTTCCTTTCGCCTGTGTGTCGGCCGAAAGCGCCTCCTCGAACAGCGTCCCGAGATAGGCGAGGTGCGTCGCGAAGCCGAGATATTCCTTGGTGATCTGGAATTCCATCATCAGCGGCGTTTTCGGCATCGCGCCGAACAGCGGGTGAAATGGCTCGCGCGGCTGGAAGTCGATCGCGCCGTTCTTGACCTGCACGATGACATTGTCCGCGAACCTGCCGTCAAAGGGCTTGAACTCGCTATAGGCCTGTCTGGCGCGATCGTCGGGGGTCTCGTGGCTGTAGACGAAGGCGCGCCACATCACGACACCGCGATGCGGCGCGACGGCGTCGGCGAGCATGTCCGCGCCATCGGCATGGCTGCGCCGGTAATCCTGCGGCCCCGGCTGCCCTTCCGAATTGGCCTTGACGAGGAAGCCGCCAAAGTCCGGGATCGCGCGGTAGATTTCGTCGGCCTTGGCCTTCCACCACGCGCGCACCTGAGGATCGAGCGGATCGGCGGTCTCGAGCCCACCGATCTCGATCGGCGCCGAAAAACGCGCGGAGAGATAGACGCGGATGCCATAGGGTCGGAACACGTCGGCCAGCGCCGCCGCCTTGGCGATATAGGGTGCGGTCAGGCTGTCGGCCTTGGCGTTCACATTGTTGAGAACGGTGCCGTTGATCCCGATCGACGCATTGGCCCGCGCGTAATCGATGTAGCGCGGATCTTTGAAGTCGGGCAGCTTCCACCAGTCCCAGATCGACTGGCCCGCATAGCCGCGCTCGACGCTGCGATCGAGATTGTCCCAGTGATTGAGCAGGCGGAGCTGGACCCCGGGCGCCGAGCGAATATCGAGCGCCTCGATCGGCTGGCGCGTCTGGATCAGCCGCAGCAAATGGAACGCGCCGTGAAGTGCGCCGATATCGTCGTTGGCGGCGATGACGGTGACCGGCTTGCCTTCGATCCGGGCGCTGCGGATCAGATAGCCTTCGCGCCCAAGCCCCTCGAGCGGTAGCCTGAGCGCGGCGATCGCGGGCATCCGTGTCGGGGTCCCGATCAGGATCGCGCCCGCATCCGCCGACGGACCGCTGACGGGTTCAGCACCGAGCAGACCACCAAGGCCGCGCCGCAATTCGGCAACCGCGATTCGCATCGTCGGCGAATCGCCACCCGCCACGATCGCGGTCGTCATGGGGCGGTATTGCGCCTGCAGGGAAGCTTCGACGGGACGATAGCGCAGCCACAGATCATAGCCGTCTTCGGCACGCACCGGCCCGGCGAGCGCCAGAAACGCCAGAACCAGCAATGCGCGCAGAAGCGTACGAAACATATCGTCCCCTCTCAAAAACGGCGCCGCCCGTTACCGGCGTTCGCCTTCCCCGCCAGCGGCGGGCATTGACAAGCCCATGAAGAGCATATCATGTTAGCGCTATCAATAGACGCATCGTCAAGATGTTTGCAATCGGGCGCAACGCCGCCCGCGGGAGAGGGAGGCTTCATGCGTTTCAGCGCGTTCGCTCGCAATTCGGGAATCATGCTGGCAGCGGCGGCGGCGCTCGTGCCGCTGGGTGCGGCATCAGTCACGGCGCAGCAGCCCGCCGCGCAACGCCACGACACGCCGCTCTACAGGGACGCAAAAGCGCCGGTGGAAGCGCGTGTCGAAGACCTGCTCGGACGCATGACGCTCGAGGAGAAGGTCGCCCAGCTTCTGGCCGTCTGGCAGAACAAGCCCGAGATACTCGACGCCAATCTCCAGTTCGATGCGGCGAAAATGTCGGCGCGCTACCCGAATGGCCTCGGTCAGTTCACGCGGCCGTCAGATGTCAAAGGTGCCTTCAGCCCGCGCGTCGTCGCGAGGCACACCGCCGAGCAATCGGTGAAGCTGGCAAACGAACTCCAGCACTGGGCGATCGAAAAGACGCGCCTTGGCATCCCGCTGCTGTTTCATGAAGAGGGGCTCCACGGTTTCGCGGCGATCGGCGCGACGAGCTTCCCGCAGGCGATCGGGCTCGCCTCCACATGGGACCCCGCGCTGATGCGCGAGATCAACGCCGTCATCGCGCGCGAGATCCGCGCGCGCGGCGTTCATCTGGTCCTCTCGCCCGTGGTCGACGTCGCGCGCGATCCGCGCTGGGGCCGGATCGAGGAAACCTTCGGCGAAGACCCCTATCTTGCGGGCGAAATGGGCGTGGCCGCGGTCGAGGGATTGCAGGGCAGCAGCGACAACCTCGCCCCCGGCAAGGTGTTCGCCACGCTCAAGCACCTGACCGGCCACGGCCAGCCCGAAAGCGGCACCAATGTGGGGCCCGCACAGATTTCCGAGCGTGTCCTGCGCGAGAATTTCTTCCCGCCCTTCGAGGAGGTGGTGCGGCGGACGAAGATCGGCGCGGTGATGCCGTCATATAACGAGATCGACGGTGTTCCGAGCCACGCCAACACATGGCTGCTGACCGACGTGCTGCGCGGCGAATGGGGTTTCAAGGGCGCGATCATTTCCGACTATTCGGCGATCGACGACCTGACGAACCTGCACAAGGTGGCAGCCAGCCTCGAAGATGCCGCGGTGATGTCGCTCAACGCCGGCGTCGATTCGGACATGCCCGACGGACTCTCCTTCGCCTCGCTGACCAAGGCCGTCCGCGAGGGCCGCGTTTCGCAAGCGCGGATCGACGATGCGACGCGAAAGATGCTGACGCTCAAGTTCCGCGCCGGGCTGTTCGAGAAGCCATTTGCCGACATCGCCGAAGCCAGGGCCGTCACCAACAATGCCGAGGCGCGCGCGCTGGCGCTGAAGGCGGCTCAGCGCTCGATCATCCTGCTCAAAAATGACGGCATGCTTCCGCTCGCCATGCCCAAAGGGGGAGCCGCCAGGCCGACCATCGCAGTCATCGGCCCCAGCGCCGCGGTTGCGCGGCTTGGCGGCTATTATGGCGAGCCCCCGGTCAAGGTCTCGATCCTTGACGGCATCAAGGCCAAGGTCGGCAAGAACGCCGACATCGTCTTCGCGCAGGGCGTGAAGATCACCGAGAATGACGACTGGTGGGCCGACGAGGTCAAGCTCTCCGACCCCGCGGAAAACCGCCGCCTCATCGCAGAAGCGGTGGAGGCCGCGAGGAATGTCGACCAGATCATCCTCACGCTGGGCGATACCGAGCAGACGAGCCGCGAAGGCTGGGCGAAGTCGCATCTTGGCGACCGCCCCAGCCTCGACCTGGTCGGCGAGCAGCAGGAATTGTTCGACGCGCTGAAGGCGCTGGGCAAGCCGATCACGGTCATCCTGATCAACGGGCGGCCCGCCTCCACCGTGAAGATCGCCGAGCAGGCCAACGCGCTGATCGAAGGCTGGTATCTGGGCGAACAGGGCGGCAACGCCGTGGCCGACGTGCTGTTCGGCGACGTCAATCCCGGCGGCAAGCTGACGCTCACCATCCCGCGCTCGGTGGGCCAGCTGCCGATGTTCTACAACGCCAAGCCGAGCGCGCGCCGCGGCTACCTGTTCGATACGGTCGACCCGCTTTTCCCGTTCGGCCACGGCCTCAGCTACACGAGCTTCGACATCGGCGCCCCGCAACTATCGCAGGCGCGGATCGCGCCAAATGGCACGGTCAGGGTTTCGGTCGCGGTGCGCAACACGGGCAAGCGCACGGGCGACGAGACCGTCCAGCTCTATGTGCGTGACAAGATCAGTTCGGTCACGCGCCCGCTCAAGGAGCTCAAGGGCTTTGAGCGGGTCACGCTGAAGCCGGGCGAGAGCCGCACGCTCAACTTCACGCTCGACGAGCGCGCCTTTCGCATGTGGAACGACAAGATGAAGCGCGTCGTCGAACCCGGGGAGTTCGACATCATGGTCGGCCCCAATTCGGTCGATCTCAAGAGCGTCACGCTGACCATTGCGGGTTGAGGCGGTGGCAACGCGTGCTTCCCGTCGCGACGTCCTGAGGGCGCTGGGGCTCGTCACCGCGCTCGCCACGGGCACGGTGACGTTCGGGCCCGCCGCCTTCGCGCAGGGCCGTCCGCTCTACAAGGACCCGCAGGCTCCGGTCGCCGCGCGCGTCGAGGATTTGCTCGGCCGCATGACGCTCGATGAAAAGGTCGCCCAGATCATCACGCTCTGGGCGACCAAGCGTGACATCATGGACGAACTCACCTTCAATCCCGCCAAGGCCAGCGCCGCCTATCCCCATGGCTTCGGACAGGTGGGCCGCCCGTCGGACCGTCGTGGCGCGACCCCGGCCGGGATCGGCCCCGCCGGCGGCACGGGCGCGCGCTGGCGCAGCCCGAAGGATACCGTCGACTTCGTCAATGCGGTCCAGCGCCACGCGCTGACCAACACGCGCCTCGGCATCCCCGTGCTGTTCCATGAAGAGGCGCTGCACGGCTATATGGCCACCGACGCCACCATGTTCCCGCAGGCGATCGCGCTGGCGAGCAGCTTCGACACCGCGCTGATGCGTGACGTCAGCAGCGTCATCGCGCGCGAGGTCCGTTCGCGCGGCGTCCATCTGGCGCTTTCACCCGTCGTCGACATTGTGCGCGACCCGCGCTGGGGACGGATCGAGGAGACCTTTGGCGAGGATCCCTATCTGGTCGCGGAGATGGGGGTCGCCGCGGTCGAAGGGCTGCAGGGCAGGGGCGAGACGCTCGCGCCCGACAAGGTCTTCGCGACGCTGAAGCACATGACGGGCCACGGCCAGCCCGAAAGCGGGATCAATGTCGGCCCCGCGCAGCTTTCCGAACGCGGCCTGCGCGAGAATTTCTTCCCGCCCTTCGAGCAGATCGTCCGCCGGACGCGCATCGCGGCGGTCATGCCGTCCTATAACGAGATCGACGGCGTCCCCTCTCACGCCAACACATGGCTGATCACCGATGTGCTGCGCGGCGAATGGGGCTTCAAGGGTGCGGTCGTCAGCGATTACTTCGCGATCGACGAGCTTTCGACGCTCCACCATGTCGAGCCAGACATCCCCGCCGCGGCGATCCGCGCACTCAAGGCGGGCGTGGACTCCGACCTCCCCGACGGCGTCGCCTTCCGCACACTCGCCGACTCGGTTCGTGCGGGCAAGGTGAGCGAGGCGGTGCTCGACGCCGCCGTGCGCCGCATGCTGGCGCTCAAGTTCCGCGCCGGGCTGTTCGAGAATCCCTATGCGGATTTCGCGCGATCGGACGCGATCACGGGTAATTCCGAGGCGCGCGCGCTCGCGCTGAGGGCCGCGCATCGTTCGATGATATTGCTCAAGAATGATGGCGTATTGCCGCTGACCGCGGGCGCGCACAAGCGCGTGGCCGTGATCGGCCCCAATGCCGCGATCGCGCGGCTGGGCGGCTATTCGAGCTTCCCGCGCCAGTCGGTCAGCCTGCTCCAAGGCATCACGGCCAGTCTCGCGGGCAAGGCCGAAGTGGTCCATGCACAGGGGGTCTTCATCACGCGGAGCGAGGACCGCTCTGTCGACGAGGTGCTGCTCGCCGATCCCGCGAAGAATCGCCAGCTCATTGCCGAGGCCGTCGAGGTCGCGAAGACCGCCGATGTCGTCATTCTCGCGATCGGCGACACCGAGCAGACGAGCCGCGAGGCATTTGCCAAAAACCATCTCGGCGATCGCACCAGCCTCGATCTCGTCGGCGAACAGAATGATCTTGCAGGCGCGCTGTTCGCGCTGGGTAAGCCCGTTGTCGTGGTCGCCGTCAACGGGCGCCCGCCTTCCTGGCCCGCCATCGCCGCGCGCGCGAACGCGCTGCTCGAGGCGTGGTACCCTGGTCAGGAAGGCGGGACCGCCATCGCCGACATACTCTTCGGCAAGGTCAATCCCGGCGGCAAGCTGCCCGTCTCGGTGCCACGTCACGCGGGGCAAATCCCGGTCTTCTACAATGCAAAGCCGAGCGCGCGCCGCGGCTATCTGTTCGATACGACCGACCCGCTTTTCCCGTTCGGCCACGGGCTCAGCTACACCAGCTTCGAGATCGGTGCTCCCCGGCTTTCGGCTACGCGCATCGCCCGCAACGGCAGCGTCGTGGTTTCGGTCGAGGTCCGCAATAGCGGCGCGCGCGCGGGTGACGAGGTCGTCCAGCTCTATGTCCGCGACCGCATCGCCTCGATCACGCGGCCGCTCAAGGAACTGAAAGGTTTCGAACGCGTCACGCTGAAGCCGGGAGAGGCGCGAACCGTCCGCTTCGCGCTCGACTCCAGTGCCTTCCACATGTGGGACCGCGACATGAAACGCATCGTCGAACCCGGCGATTTCGACATCATGGCCGGTCCCAATTCGGTCGATCTGAAGACCGCGACGCTTACCATCACCGCCTGACCGGATATCGTCACATGCCCAGAATCACCTCAGCCAAAGTCATCGTCACCTGCCCCGGCCGCAATTTCGTCACGCTCAAGATCGAAACCGATGAAGGCGTTTACGGCCTTGGCGACGCAACGCTCAACGGGCGCGAACTCGCGGTCGCCAGCTATCTGGCGGATCACGTGATTCCCTGCCTGATCGGCCGCGACGCGCACCGGATCGAGGATATCTGGCAATATCTCTACAAGGGTGCCTATTGGCGGCGCGGCCCCGTCACCATGTCCGCGATCGCCGCGGTCGACATGGCGCTGTGGGACATAAAGGGCAAGATCGCGGGGCTTCCGCTCTATCAGCTGCTCGGCGGCGCGTGCCGCGAAGGCGCGATGGTCTATGGCCATGCCAACGGGAAGACGATCGAGGAGACGATCGAGAACGCGCTCCACTATCAGCAGCTGGGATACAAGGCGATCCGGCTCCAGTCCGGCGTACCCGGCCTCGCATCCACCTATGGCGTGTCAAAGGACCGCTATTTCTACGAGCCCGCCGATGCCGACCTCCCCACCGAGAATCTGTGGTCGAGCGAGAAATATCTCCGCTCGGTCCCGCCGCTCTTCGAAAAGGCGCGCGAGGCACTGGGTTGGGACGTCCATCTGCTCCACGACATCCACCACCGCCTGACCCCGATCGAGGCGGGCCGACTGGGCAAGGATCTCGAGCCATATCGCCCCTTCTGGCTCGAGGACGCGACACCCGCCGAGAATCAGGCCAATTTCCGCCTGATCCGCCAGCACACCACGAGCCCGCTCGCGGTCGGCGAGGTCTTCAATGCGATCTGGGACTGCAAGGAGCTGATCGAGGAGCAGCTGATCGATTATATCCGCGCCACCGTGGTCCACGCGGGCGGCATCACGCACCTGCGCCGGATCGCGAGCTTTGCCGACATGCACAATGTCCGCACGGGCTGCCACGGCGCGACCGATCTTTCGCCGGTCTGCATGGCCGCCGCGCTCCATTTCGATCTTTCGGTGCCCAATTTCGGCGTGCAGGAATATATGCGCCATACCGAGGAGACCGATGCGGTCTTCCCGCACCATTACTCCTTCGCCGACGGCATGATGCACCCCGGCGATGCCCCCGGCCTCGGCGCCGACATCGACGAGGAACTGGCCGCCAGATACGAGTACAAGCGCGCATACCTACCCGTGAACCGCCTCGAGGACGGTTCGATGTGGCACTGGTGAACAGCGTGGACAAAACCGTGATCCCGCCGCCGCCCAGAGGCAAGGTGCGGTGGATCATCTGCGCGCTGCTCTTTTTCGCGGTGGTGCTCAGCTATATCGACCGCCTCGTTCTCTCGGTCCTCAAGCCCACATTGCAGGCGCAATATGGCTGGACCGAGAGCGGCTATGGCGACGTCGTCTTCTGGTTTCAGGCCGCCTACGGAATCGGCTTCCTCTTCTTCGGGCGGCTGATCGACCGGGTTGGCGCGAAGGTCGGCTATCTGCTTGCCATGGGTGTGTGGACCGTGGCGCACATGGCGCATGCGCTGGTCACGACCACGACTGGTTTTGCGCTGGCAAGGATTCCGCTCGCGCTCGGTGAATCGGGCACCTACCCCGCTGCCCTCGCCGCCGCCGCGGAATGGTTCCCCAAGCGCGAGCGCGCGCTCGCGATCGGTATCTTCAACGCGGGCGCCAATGTCGGCGCGATCGTGACCCCGCTGATCGTGCCGATGATCACGCTTGCGATGGGCTGGGAATCGGCCTTCGTCATCACCGGCCTGTTCAACCTCGTTTGGATCGGCGCGTGGATCGCCTTTTATCGTCGCCCGCGCGAGCACCCCAGGATCACGCAGGAAGAGATCGCCTATATCGAGGCCGAACCCTTCGACACCGAGGGTAAAGCGACCTTCCGTCAGGTTCTCTCGTGCCGCCAGACATGGGCCTATATGTCGGGCCGTTTCCTGATCGACCCGATCTGGTGGACCTTCCTGTTCTGGCTGCCCGACTTCTTCTCAAAGCGCTACGCCGTCGACCTAAAAGGCTTCGGCCCGCCGCTGATCGCCATCTATCTGATCGCGGATGTGGGCTCGATCCTCGGCGGCTGGTATTCGTCGCGGCTGCTCGCCCGCGGGGTGAGCGCCAATCGCGCACGCAAGACCGCGATGCTCGCCTGCGCGCTCGTCGTCACCCCCGTCACCTTCGCGATGTATGCCCCGACGATCTGGGTCGCGGTGCTGCTGATCGGGCTCGCCTGCGCAGGCCATCAGGGCTTTTCGAGCAACCTCTTCTCGATGCCTGCCGATCTTTTCCCGCGCTGGGCGCAGGGCACCGTCGTCGGGCTCGGCGGCTTCGCGGGTGCCGCCGGCGGCATGCTCATGTCCAAATATGCGGGCTATGTGCTCGAGACGATCGGCAGCTACACCCCCATCTTCATCGTCTCGGGGTCCGCCTATCTCGTCGCCTTGCTGGCCGTCCATCTGATCAACCCGTGCTATGCGCCGGTGACCAGATTCGCTCGCTCCGCAGAGCTGCACGCATGACGACGCTCCTTCTGCAGCCGGGTCGTCGGTCCGGCCGGGGGCACATCCTGGATCGAATGCCACGCGCTTCGGTGACAATGGCTTCGCACCATCGGCCGGATGACCGATGGTGCGTTTCCATATTCCAAGGTCAGCCGTCGATATCGAGGCCCAGTGCGAGCCGCCCCGTATAGGCGAGCTGCGCCTTTTCCTGAAGCGGGTGATAGCGCGCGCCCTGCACGTCGCGAAAGGCGCGTTCGAGTCCGACGTGATTGTAGAACGAAGCGCCGCCCGCCACTTCCATGGCGCGCTCGACGGTCCTGATGGCGCCCTGACCCGCCAGCGTGCGGCCGATCATCGCGCGGCTGGTCGCTTCGGGGTCGGGCGTACCCGTTTCAGCCTGGGCGATCATGTCGTCGAGCGCCAGACCTGCACTGGCGAGTGCATTTTCCATCTCGCCGACGAGCGCTATGAGCATCGGGTTTTCGGGCTTTTTCCGGGCGATCCCGATCGCGGTCTGACGCGCACCATCGGCGACCCCCAGATAGGCCGAATAGATCAGCGGAAAGGCGATCATGCTGATAATGTGAAACAGCATGTGCCACTTGCCCTGCGGTCGCCTGCCCGAGATGGCGGCCTCGGGCACGAACACGTCGCGCAGTTCGATGTCGTGCGAACCGGTGCCGCGCATGCCCATGACGTGCCAAGTGTCGAGGATGCTGACGCCTTCGGCACGCAACGGCACGCCGAAATGCAGGACCGTCTGCCCCGCGTCGCCATCGTCGAGCACCGCGCTGGTGATCAGCATATCCGCGCCTGGGCAGCCACTCGAAAAGATCTTGCGCGCGTTGATCAGATAGCCGCCCTCGGTCGGCGACGCGGTGCCCGCGCTCGCCAGCCAGTCGGAGCCGCCGCTCGAGACAAGGACGAGGTCCTCGGCTGCGACGCGCTTCAGAAGGCCGTCGGTCGGCGCATTCTGATGGCGCCAGCGCCATGCGGCCACCGCAACGAGGTGGGTGTGCATCGAGAATGCGAGCGCCGTGGAGCCGCAAGCTGCTGCAAGGCGGCGGATGATTTCGCACATCGTGCGATGGTCCGCGCCGTAGCCGCCCAGTTCTTCGGGAACCATGGCCTTGAAGAAGCCCTGACGCTTCAGAAGGTCATAGTTTTGGGCGACGAACGACCCTTCAGCGTCGTGCCGCGCCGCGTTGACGGCGATTTCGGTGGCGATCCCGTCGGCAAGTACGCGCCAGTCGCGCGTATCGATTTCGGGTCTGGTCTTGAGGTTGACGGACATGAATTCACCTTTGCTTGATTGGTGTGACCCTCCACGCAAACAATCCCACTTTCGAAAACGGGCCGCCAGTTCAGAAACTGAATCCTGCCGATACATAAACTGAACTTGGCGGTCGCACACGTCGCGCCTACGCTACTCAAGTGCCTGAGGGAGGCTAGCATGACACAGGGCAGCTACAAGCAATTCTGCCCCGTCGCGATGGCGGCGGAGATATTGTGCACACGCTGGACGGTGGTGCTGCTGCGCGAACTGATCGCCGGCTCCACGCGTTTCAACGATCTGCGTCGGGGCGTTCCGCGCATGTCACCGGCATTGCTCTCGCAAAGGCTGAAGGAACTCGAAGCAGCGGGCGTGATCGCGCGCGTGGGACTGGCGCGAGATCCCGGCCTGTTCGAATACAGGCTGACCGAAGCGGGCCGCGAGCTTGAGCCGTTGATCGAGGCCTTCGGAATCTGGGGCCAGCGGTGGATCGAGTCGGATCTGTCGCTTCAGCATCTCGATGTGCAGTTGCTGATGTGGGACATGCGCCGCAATCTCGACCTGACCCCGATGCCCGAGGGGCGCAGCGTGATCCAGTTTCTCTATCCCGAGCTTCCGCATAGCCAGCGGTCATGGTGGTTGCTGATCAACCCCGAGGTGGAAGCGGATCTGTGCTCGACCAATCCGGGCTTTGACGTCGATCTCTATGTCTCTTCCGATCTGCGCACGATGACCGCGATCTGGATGGGGCTTGATACCGTTCGCAGCGCGATTTCGGCGCAGCGCTTGATGCTGACGGGTGATCCCGGGCTGGCGGCAGACATGCAATGCTGGCTGGGGCTCAGTCCCTTCGCCAAGGAGCGCAAGCTCGCGAGCTGAGCGCGCTGGCGATGAGCATCCGAAAAGCTGCGGCTATCTTCTGCCTGTTGCGGCGAATGGAGATCGATTACTCGCCGCGCTGGAACACGATCGCGATTTCTTCGACGTCGAGATCTCGCTCCAGTTCGTGGAGGACCTCATCTTCGATCAGGCCAGAACGGTGGGCCTCGATCAGGGCTTTGCGGCCGGCCACGATGGACTCGAGCAGGACGTCGAAATGCGGGCGCAGATTTTCCATGGCGGCGCTCGAGTCTTCGGCATAGCGGTCCATGAACACCATTCTTCGCTGATATTCCTCAAGCAGCAGAGGATGGATGAGCGTGCCGTCCGGCGCGTAGGCAAGCTTTTCGACGACCGCCATCCGCGCGCGCGCCATCGTCGCCTCGATGGTCGGCATGTTCATTTTCGCCGGCGGATCTTCGTCGACGGGACGGATCCTGCGTATGACCCAGCCCAGGCTCGATCCCTGCACGACGACGGTGACGAAGATGACGGCAAAGGCGCAGACGAGCATGAGATCGCGCCCGGGCATGTCGGCGGGCAGGGTGAGCGACACCGCCAGCGTCACCACGCCTCGCATGCCCGCCCAGCTGAGCACCGTTGCCTGTCGCGGGCCTAAGGGGCGGGCGCGTTTCACGCCTATTCCCCGGGCAATATTCAATAATGCTTCCGATCCGAAAACCCACATGAAGCGCGCGAGGATGACCGTCAGCACGACGGCGCCAACGACGTACATCGTCGATGCGGGAACAGCCTCGATCCCGCCGATCCTTTCGATGGCTCCGCGGAGGGAAAAGCCGATCAGGATGAAAACGAAAGCTTCGAGGAGGAATACCATGATATCCCAGACGGAGTTGCCAAGCAGCCGGATTTCTGCGGACAAAAGCGTGTGGTAGTGCCAGCTCAGGACCAGACCGGCGGCAACGGTCGCAATGACGCCCGATACGTGGGCTGCTTCACCGGCAAGATAGGCGATCCAGCCAAGCGAAGCCGTCGTGACAACAATCAGGACCGTGTCGCGCAGCTGCCGAACGACAAAGATCCAGAGTGCCGCAACCAACAGCCCGACGACCGCGCCGCCGATCGCGACCACCACGAAACCTCCAATCGCTTCACCCGCGTGAAAGACGCCGCTCAATGTCGCCACGACCGCGAAGCGGAAAAGTATCAGGCCTGTTGCGTCATTGAGCAGGCTTTCGCCTTCGAGCAACGCGACAAGCCGCCGTGGCAGGGTAACCCCCTTCAGTACCGCCCTTGCGGCCACGGCATCGGGGGGCGAGACAATTGCGCCCAGAGCGAAACAGGCCGCCCAGGGCAGTTGGGGAAGAATCCAGTGCGTCACCATCCCGACAACGAGCGTCGTGAATATCACGGCTCCAACCGCAAGCGACAGGATCCCGGGCAAATTCCGCCGAAAGCGCCCGAGAGAGGTGTTGAAGGCGCCGTCCATCAACAGCGGCGGCAGAAACAGCACCAGTGCCAGTTCCGGATCCAGCGACACGGCCGGGAGACCGGGAATGAAGGCGATGGCGCCACCTCCGATCAGGAGCGTGGTCGCGGGCGGCATCTGTAGCCTGAGAGCGAGCCAATAGAGCGCGACGACGAGCGCCAGCAGGATAAGAACGAGCTCAAAGGCCTCGACACCGTGCATCAGCTTCGATCCCTCTCTCGTCGCCGCCAATCGCCGGGCGCAGCGATGCGCCGAACGCCATGGCGACGCATTACACTAGCCTTTCTTCACTGTCCCGTTTTCAACTCAATCGGCCAGCGCGAGCGACTTCAATAGTTCACCGTCATCGCGACGAGGCCGAACATCCAGGCAGTATAGAGCACCACCAGCATGGAAAGCAGGAGGAGTACGGCCCAGAGCCGGCCGAACCAGCCGCGCTTTTCCTTCGTCGCGAGCGCGAGATTCCAGCCGGCAATCGCGACGCCCCCGACGAAGATGAACACGCCGAGGATCTGCAGCGTCCACAGCCACGGATCGGATCGGGGCGTGAAATTGTCGAGGTTGGCGGTCATCGCTGCGAAAGCGATCGCCCAGCCGCCGAGCAGCGCGAGCACCAGTCCGGCGCCGAGCCGGACGCCGCGATAGGCAAGGAGCGAACGACGCCCCAGCGCGAGCGGCGCCTTGTAGTGGCGACGAATCAAAGCCGATACTGGCCAATGGAGCAGCGTGAGCAGCAGGATCGCGAGACCCGCATAGAGCGCGGGGAGAAGCCAGGCCGAGGATTGCCACACGGGCACGCGATCGAAGACGAGATAGGGTGACACGCCATCGAGGCTCCAGCGCGCGACCTTGCCATCGACCACCTGCGCAGCAAGCCGCTCATGACTGTCGACGGCACGCCAGATAAAGGGAGCGGTTTCAACCCATTTCAGCGGCTGGCCGTTCAGCCCGCGCGCCACGGGCACGACGAGCCCGCCCTTGCTGTCAACGCCGACCGAGACCTGCCCCGAAAGGTTGAGGATCGCCATGATGCTTGTCACCGACCGGCGGCTCTTGAAATAGTTGCCGGCCATCATCCTTGCATGTTCGGCGGCGGTTGTCGCGTCGACCTTGCCATCGGCGGGACGGGTGTCGGGCAGGTAGCGGTCGGCGAAATCTTCGAAGAGCGCGCGGCGCAGCGGCCCCACTGCGCCGTCCTTGCCCATGCTGTTGAACGATACATAGAAGCCGACATCATCGTTCATGAACAGGTGAAGCGATGTGTGAAACGCCATCGTATCGCCCAGATGCGCGATCACCTGCCGCCCGTTGATGTTGGTTTCAAAGAAGCCGAGCTCCATGCGGTTGAGCGACGGCAGGATGGTGAGCGGCGTATCGTGCATCATGCGCGCGGTTTCCGGCTTCATCAGCCCCGCGCCCTGATTGAGATGGGCGAGCATGAATTTGGCCATGTCCGCGCCCGAGGATGCCAGGGCGCCCGCCGGCTTCGGACTCATGATCTCGTATTTGCTGGGCTCAGCGGCGGAGGCCACCGAATAGCCCTGTGCCATCTGCTGCTGGAAGCGCTGCGGCAACGGCAGCCGGAAGGTCGAATGCGCCATGCCGAGCGGCCTGAAGATGCGTTGCTCGATATAGTCGTCGAAGGACATCTGCGTCACCCGCTCGACGATATAGCCCGCCAGCGCCGTGGCGTAGTTGGAATAGGACGGCGTCGTTCCCGGCGCGAAGACGCGCTTGGGAAGTGAGCGCTTCAGATACGCGTCGAGCGACGTGAGATTGGCAGGATCATGGTACATGGTTTCCTTGCCATGCTCTTCGAACCCGGCGGTGTGCGTCATGAGCTGACGCATGGTGACGGGCTTGCCGTCCTTCAGCGGAATCCTGAAATCGAGGTAGTTGTTCACATCGGCGTCGAGATCGATCCTGCCCGCCTCGACCTGCTGCATCACCGCAGTCCAGGTGAAGAGCTTGGAGACCGAGCCCGGCCGGAACAGCGTCACCTCGGGATCGACGGGCGTGCGCCTGGCAACATCGGCATAGCCGAAGCCGCGCTGCGTCAACACCTGGCCGTCCTTGACCACGACGACGACCGCGCCCGCAATATCGCCTTTTTTGAGCGCATAAGGGAGATAGCCATCAAGCCATGTGTCGACGTCTTGTTTGGACAGCGGCCGCGCGCCCGGAGCGCCCGAGGGCATTAGCCCCGCCGCGCCGGACCCGATCGGCGCGGGAGCGGGCCGGGTCATTTGCTGCGCGGCCGTGCCTCCGCCTATCAGCATCAACGCCGCCGCCGCGAAAAGCCTGATCGCTCGCATATTCAACGCCCTTCCTGCTCCTCCGGCGGTCAGGATCGATACTCCGTTCACCGCAGCCTTGATTTCGCTAATTATTATCCAAAATGGAAAAATATTTCCATTTGGAAAATTGTCAAATGACTTTTGAGACTTGGGCGCGAGAACGCTACACCCGGCACGCGCTACCTGGCGTGACGTGCACCATCGGCGTTTGTCGCGGGCTCCAGCGCCGCGACTATCCGCGACAGATATTTGTTGAAATCGAACGTCTGCCCCTCAGGCGTCCAGCCGAGCCGTACGATGACCGCGTCGCGCGACGGGATGACGGCGACGATCTGGTGGTTGTGCCCCATCGCCATGAAGGTATCGTCTGGAAGATCCCTGAAGATCCGCCGCTTCTCACCCGTGTCCTCGCCGCGATTGAGCCAGAACTGCCCGCCATAGAGCGATCGCGGCGCCGCTGCGGTCGGCGTCCTTACGAAATCGACCCAGTTCTGCGAAAGTAGCCGCTTCTTCGCTGCCATCCCGTTGTTTAGGTAAAGCAGCCCAAAACGCGCCCAGTCGCGCGCCGTGGCATAGGCGTAGGAACTGCCCACTGGCACCCCGGCTTCATCGGGCTCGATGACGATGCTCGTCATGCCCGCGGGCTCGAACAGGCGCTTGCGCGCGAAGCGCGTGACGTCCTCGAGTGAGCCGCCCGCTGCGCGGGTCACGATCGCGGACAATATGTTAGTCGTACCCGAAGAATAGCTCCACGCCGTACCCGGCGCCTTGTCGAGCGGAAGCGAGGCCGCCAGCGCGCCCATGTCGGACGCGGAGAACAGCATTCTGATCGAATCATTGCCCGGCTCATAGCTCTCGACGAAGCGCAGGCCGCTCGACATCGTCAGCAACTGGCGCAGCGTGATTTGCCGCCGCGGATCACCCTCTGCCTGCCATTCGGGAACTGGCGCGGGCGCATCGAGCTCAAGCACACCATCGTCGACCAGCAGGCCGACGAGCGTAGCCGCGATGCTCTTGCTCGCTGACCAGCCGAGCAGCCTGCTGTTCCGATCAAATCCGGGCGCATAGTGTTCAGCGACGATCCGTCCGCCGTGAACGATGACGATGGCGCGCGTGTCGGGATAGCCACCCTTGTTCTGCTCGACAAAGGCATCGTTGACCGCCTTTTCGAGCGCTGCCTTGTCGATCTTGGGCCCGGTATCCTTGGGCGGCGCGTCGCCCAGCGGCCAGGTTCCCGATGACCGCATCTTCATCGGCTTCATCCTCGCGGTCTGGCGCTCGAGCACGTCGCGCCGCACCGTCGCGGTAAGCAGGGTGCACCCCGCCGCCGGGCGATAGAGCGCCGTGCGTTGCGTGGCGCCGGGGGCCGATGCGGTGACGGTGCGATCCTTGCGGTCGACCGAAAGCGTGATCGCCTTTGTGAACGGCGCCAGCGCGTGAACATCGTCGCGCAGCACATCCGCTTCGGCACGCCCGGTCACAAATATTCCGGCGCACGCGATTTGCGCGGAAACCGCGGTACCAAGATCGGCCGGACCGGTGATCGTGCCGGCGTGCGCGGGCGTCGAGAGCAACAACGTCAAACCCATAAGGCTGACACCGGGAATCTGCCGGATCATGCGGAACTCCTTCGCGATCATGTCGGACTGGAGCGGGGATCTCCAGCCGAGAAACGGGGTTTCAGGAAGGAGGGGTCAGCTGCCAGCCTTCGCGTCGGCGCGCACCGTATCGACAACCTCTCGCACTGCGTCGATCACGACATCGGGCCGATCGATCTGGATATAATGCGTCGCGTCGGGCACGATCTGCTGGCGGCCTCGGGTCGAAAATCTGGTCTGCTCCTCATGGAGTGTTTTCCATGTCTGCTTGAAGCGGACGGCATCCTGGTCGGTTATGCCGAGCGCCTTTTGTTGCGCGGGCTTGAAAGGCGCCATTGCGGTCAGCACGATCAGTGGCCGGTTTCCGAAACCATGAACCGCACGCGCCTGGTCCATGGTGCGATCGAAACCATCCAGTTCGGCGGTCGCGCCTTTGACCGATTTGCTGGCATAGGCGAACACCTTGCGCATCGCCTCGTCGAATATCCTGCTTTCCGCTTCCGTCCGAAGCTTCGGCACTTCGCTGCCTGCCATCATGAAACGCACGATGCCCGTCCACGACAATGCCGAAGCGGCGTGCATCAGTCGCGACGATTGCTTGGGATGAACATCGACACTCACCGCCTGGCCAAGCCGGGCGATCTGGTCGGGATGTGACGGATCGACCATCACCAGCCCGGCAACCTGATTGCCATATTTTCCCGTGTAGGTGGTCGTGTAGGGGCCGCCGATCGAATGGCCAACGAGCACCAGCGGTCCAGATATCCCTGCCGCTTTCAGCGTCGCATGAAGATCTTCGGCAACGGCAGCGGCGTCCTGTGGGGTGGACTTGGGATCGCTCCACATGATGCCCGCCCGGTCATAGGCGCATGCACGGGTGAACCCGGCTATCTTGTCATGCACCAGAGTCCAGTCGAGCGTTCCGCCCGTGCCCAGACCGGATTCGAAAATGACGGTCGGCGAACCCGCGCCGCGGCAATCGATATGAATGCGTCGTCCACCGATATCGACCAGCTTGCCGCGAGGTGGATATTGCTTCGTCGCGTTGCGGCGACCCAGCGCTTCATAGCTCGCGCCCACGACGATCACGGCGATCAGCAGGACGAGAATGCCGAGCGCGATACGCTTCAACCAGCGCTTTGCTCGCGAACCCCGCGGGCGTTGAGCCGTTCCTGTCAACATGTCCATGAGCATCCCCTTGCCATGGACGATCATTGCCACCGGAGGATGATATTTTCAATATCGGAATATTTTTTCGTACGGGGCTAAATTTTGGCGCCGTTCTCGATCGGTTTCAAAACGGACTTGAGCTCGGCGTCCTTCGCCGAACAGACGCAGAAAACGCGGCAGGGGCCGTCCCCTATGGCGACATATCCGTGGCCCATGGCTCCATCGAAATAGATGGAATCGCCCTTGTTGAGCACGACGGGCGCATAGAGATCGCAGTAGAACTCGCATTGCCCTTCAAGCACGAGCGCATATTCCTCGCCCGGATGGCGCATCAGCTCGCCAAATTCCTCAATAGAGCGAACCTTTACATCAAGGAACATCGGGTTGAGCGTCTTGTTCAGGAGATCGGCGGCCGGATAGACATAATCATATGTCGCAGTGCGGATTGTCGGGCCTTCACTGGCCGGCGTAATGCTCCGACGCCCAGTAGCTGCACCAGCCGGCACTGGTGCTGCGCCAGTGTTCGCAGAAAAAAGTCGTGTGATATCGACATCGAGACCGTTGCTGATGCGAAGCAGTTTTTCGTAATTGAGCGACATTTTGCCGGTTTCCACCTTTGACAGGGTGGAAACCGCGACGCCGGTGCGATTGCTCAACTCGGATAGCGTCCAGCCCTTCTTTGTGCGGATCGCACGGACGACGGCGCCTGGATGGCTGCCCAACGCTTCTGCATCGCCCGTCACCGATTCAACCCGACCTGGAGATGGCATTTTCTTCCTTTCAACCGATTTTCGCGACTAGCATATGCAATCGAGACTGTCATCTCGCGGTACGAAAATGCGAATGGAATCGTCGTCAATTTTCCAATTTCGATAAAAATTTCCGATTCAGGATTGTTTTTTCAAAAACGCCATGCATTATCCTCCCGGTAATTTCAGGGAGGGTTGGCGGCTGCCGGCTGAAAAACAAACGATGCGGCCGGCCGTCGCAGCCAACTTTCTGCGTCTTCAACAAAAGGGGATATGCATGAAGTCCAGGCACTTGCTGTGGTACGCGGGTACCGCGCTCTCGATGACCTTGAGTCTTGCGCCGGCGGTGGCGCAGGAGGCCGTTCAGGCAAACGAGGCTGCGCCCGACGGCGATATCGTGGTGACCGGGTCGCGCATCCAGCGCTCGGGTTTCGATGCGCCCACGCCAACCACGATCGTCGGCGAGGCAGAGTTGCGCCAGGGCAATCGACCGAGCATTGCGCAGGTCCTCAACGACATGCCGCAGTTCCGTGCCACCGTCACCCCAACGACAACGACGGGCAACACCTCCAGCGGCGTCTCGACCGCCGACCTTCGCGGGCTCGGCGGGGTGCGCACGCTGACATTGCTCAACGGGCACCGTTTTACCGGCAGCAACGATCTCAACACCGTGCCGCAGAACCTTATCAAGCGCGTCGACGTCGTGACCGGCGGCGCCTCAGCGGCCTGGGGCTCGGGCGCCGTCGCAGGCGTCGTCAACATCATCCTCGACGACGAGATGGAGGGTTGGCGCATCGGCGCGCAGACCGGCATTTCCTCGCGCTCCGACGCAGAGCGATATGGCGCCGACATCGCATGGGGCACGAATTTCGCCGGCGACCGCGGTCATTTCATCATCGGTGCCGACTATTTGCAGGAGAAGGGCGCCTTCGGCCGCAAGGATCGGCGCAATCTCGAGTCCGGCGTCTTCCAGCGCGCCGATGGCCAGCTGATACTCGCCAATGACGTCAACTATACCATCCTCAACCGTGGCGGCTCGATCCTTCGGCTCAATGCCACACCCTATAACCTGATCTTCAACCCCGATGGCAGCGTCGGCCCGCTTCCGCTCGGCAGCGAGACGGTCGGGCAGTTCACTGTCGGCGGCGGCGGGCAGAACATCTACGACTATGTCGCCGTCACCTCGCCCTATGAGCGCACCAATGTCTATGGGCGCGCGACATTCGACGTCACCGATTCGCTGAAGCTCTGGGTCGACGGCAGCTATAACCGGATGACGTCGGACTATGCCTTCTTTCCGGAAACGCCGGTCGCCGTGGTCATGCCTGACAATGCGTTCCTGACGCAGACGGCGCGCAATCAGCTTGCCGCCGCCGGCATTGCGGGACCATTTGTGCTGGGCCGGATCCTCGATGATGTTGGCCCCAAAAAGATGCTCAACTTCAAATTTGAGCGTCGCAACCTCGAAGGCGCGATCGGTCTCGAAGGCTCGTTCGGCGATAGCTGGGGCTACAATGCCTATTACGACCACGGCGAGCTGAAGAGCGACCAGTCGCTCTACAACCAGCGGATTGCCGCGCGCTTCAACCGTGCAATCGACGCGGTGCTGGTGAACGGCGCGCCCGTGTGCCGCGTCAATGCCGACGCCAGCACCGCCAACGACGATCCGGCCTGCGCGCCGATCAACCTCCTCGGCAACGGCAACATCTCGGCGGCCGCTGTCGCCTACGCCTTTGGCGGCACCCAGCTGATCTACACGACCAAGCTCGACGCGGCGGGCGGCAGTCTGCACGGCCAGCCCTTCTCGACCTGGGCCGGCCCCGTCGACATCGCTCTGGGCGCCGATTTCCGATGGGAAGAACTCCAGACCAACTTCGTCGATCCGCTGTCGCTGCAGAAGGCCTTTGCCACGCTCAACTCCTCGGCGACCAATGGCGGCTTCGACGTCAAGGAAGTGTTCGGGGAGGTCAACCTGCCGCTGCTCGACATCGCAGACACCGTGCATCTCGAGGTCAACGGAGCCGCGCGCTATTCGGACTACAGCACGAGCGGGGGCATCTGGTCGTGGAAGACGGGCGGCACGTTACGCCTCGTCAACGATGTACTGCTGCGCGCCGTCTATTCGCGCGACATCCGTTCACCCAGCATCACCGAATATTTCCTCGCGCGTTCGACGGGCATCGGCAACGTCCAGGATCCATTTGTCGGGGCCCCGCAAGCCAATGTCGTGAGCTATACCGGCGGCAATCCCAACCTGACGCCAGAAATCTCGCATACGCTGACGCTTGGCGGGTCCTATTCGCCGCATTACGTGCCGGGGCTCAGCTTCTCGGTCGATTATTACGACATCGACATCGACAATGTCATCACGACGGTGACCGTGCAGGACACGCTCAACCAGTGCTATGCGGCGAACCCGAATGATCCGAGCTGTGGCGGCATCATCACGCGCCGACCCAATGGCGGGATCGAATCGATTTCCGCCACTTACCGGAACCTTGCCTCATACAGCACGCGCGGTATCGACATGGAGGCGTCGTACCGTTTCGCGGTCGGTCAGGGCAGGGTGACCTTCCGCGCGCTCGCCAATCACATCTTCGAGCTCCTGATCGATGATGGCGTGCGCACGAAGGACGTTGCGGGCGTGGTTGGCGGCGACACGGCCTTCTCCACGCCGGAATGGCGCCTGACCGGCGCCATGACCTATGAGGATGAAAGCTTCCTTGCGGATCTGCGCGCGCGCTATGTCGATGGCGGCATCTACAGCACGCAGGTCGGGCCAAATGGTCAGCAGATCCTCAACAACCAGGTCGGCGCCCGCACCTATGTCGATCTCGGTCTTCAGTTCAAGACGGGCCCGTTCACGCTGTTCGGCAACATCAACAACCTGTTCGATGTAGACCCGCCTTACGTCGTCTACACCAACCCCAACTACGACGTGATCGGCCGCTACTTCTCCGCAGGCGTCAAGCTCAGGTTCTGATCGTCGCGCCACGAGAGACAGCATTGGCCGCGTCCACCGGCGGCCATAGGGGCAGCGGCAAACCCCACGCCGCTGCCCCAGTTTTTTCGTCAATTCGATACAGCCGGCCGGTGGCCGTTCTTACGGCGCCCGATTGCCGCCATCCGCCAAGGCTGGCTAGAAGAAGGTCCGGATCGCCCCCGTGATCGTGCGCGCCTCATCGACCAGATAGAGTGCGGGCCAGCGATCGAATGTCGTGCAGGGATGCGAGATCCCGAAGGCGACGAGATCGCCGACCTGCAGGGGCGAATCCTCGGGTATATCGAGATAGGCATGCTGATCGTCGAGCCGCACGGTTGAATGGCCCGGGCCGAGCGCTGACGGCTGCGTGTCGCCTGGCCGCGCGAAAAGCAGCGGCGTGGGCATCCGCGTGTCGTCCGAGATGTCACGCCTGCCCAGGCCCGCGATCGCGCGCCCTGGCTCGGGCCGCGAATGGACATAGGCCCAGACCTCAAGCGCGGGCCTGAGCCCTTCGCCCAGACTGGCAGCCTCGGGCGACCGGGCCATCAGCCGCTCCACGAGCTTTGCGTAATAACCACTGTCGTGCACCAGATAGCAGCCGCTGCGCAGCAGGACTTCGTGGGATGACGGGGCCGCAGCGCCGAAAGTTTTTGCTACCACGTCGAAGAACGAGGAGCCGCCCGCAGACAGTATCGGCACGCCGTCAAAGAGATTCTCTGCGGTACATGCGGTCGCCACCACCATCATGCGGTCGAGAACGTTTCGCATGCCGGGCTCTCCGGCAACGCCCTGGCCCTGCAAAATCCCCTCAAAGGCCTCAACCCCCCGCAACGACAGGCGCGGCGAGGCCGACACCGCTCGTGCCACTTCAATCGCAGTCGCATCGTCGCGCGCTCCGCTCCGGCCCCCGGCAATGCCCAGCTCGACAAGCAACTGAATTGGTCGCCCGGGTGGGCAGGCCTGGAGCGCGGCGTCAAGCGCATCCACCGCCGCCATCGAATCGACGAGGCAGTAGAAATCGAAGTCAGGGTCGCGCGCCAGCTCCGACGCGATATAGGCGACGCCCTGCCTGCCGATCAGCTGGTTGGCGAGCAGGATGCGTCGCACGCCATGCTGGCGGTAGATTCGGACATGCGCGGGCGTTGCCGCCGTGACGCCCCAGGCGCCATCGGCGAGTTGCAGGTCGAACAGCGCGGGGCTCATCGTCGTCTTGCCGTGTGGCGCGATCCGTGCCCCGACAAGATCGGTGAAACGTCGCATCCAATGGCTGTTGTGCCGGAGCGCCTCTGTTCTCAGCACCGCTGCGGGCAGCATCACGTCCTCGCGCAATATGGACCAGCCCTGCGCGCCAACAGCATCGAGCGCTACGGTGTCGTCAATCGCGGGCAAGGCCTTGAAGCGCCAGTCGAGCCCGGCATGCCGCGCGGCCCATTGATCCTCAAAAGTCACGCTGCACTCCCTGCTTTGCACCGACCGCACGTGACATGACTTCCTCTGGTTTTCAATATCAGAAAACTTCGATCATCATGACACGCGGAATGCGCGTACAAACACAGCGAGGGTGCATTGACAAAAGAGAAAATCGTTGTCCTAATTTGAAAAAATCACGAGATAGCAAGATCGTGTCATCAGGTCACTGGACGCGGTAGGCGCGAAGATGTGTCCCGGGCGACGACAATCGAGCGAACGAGGCGAAGGAGAGCTGAATGCGTGTGCGTTACGGATTGATGGTTGCGGCCTGCGCATTGGCACCCGCGCCTCTGACGGCACAGCCGGTGCCTGCGTCGAGCGAGGCCGTGCCCGCAACGCTGGTCGAAACGATCGCCGCCGCCGCACAGGCCGAGCTTGCCGACAAGGTTCTGCCCTCGGTTGCCATCGCGCTGGTCGACCGCAAGGGGGTGATCTGGTCCAATGCCTGGGGGTTCGCCGATGCCGCGCGCACACGCGCCGCGACGGCCGATACCGTTTATCGCGCGGGCTCGGTCAGCAAGCTCTTCACCGATATCGCCGTGATGAAGCTCGTCGAGCAGGGCAAGCTCGATCTCGATGCGCCGGTCACGCGCTATCTGCCCGATTTCCGCCCGCACAATCCCTTTGGCGGCGCGATAACGCTGCGGCAGCTGATGACGCATCGCAGCGGGCTGATCCGCGAGGCACCCCGCGGCCATTATTTCGATACCGACGCGAAAGGCGAGGCCGACGCCGTCGCCAGCCTCAACGAAACGACGCTGGTGGTCGCTCCCGGCACCCTCACAAAATATTCCAATGCCGGGATCGCCGTGGTCGGCGAGGTCGTCGCGCGCGTGACGGGCCAGTCTTTCGAAAATGCGGTTGAAGCGCTCGTGCTTGCACCGCTCGGCATGCGTTCGAGCGGCTTTTCCGCCGGACCATTCCGTGAGCGGATCGCGCATGCCGAAATGGCGTCGTTCGACGGCAGCCGCTTCACCGCGCCCGCATTCGAGCTGGGAACACCAGCGGCAGGCAGCCTCTACACGACGCTGGACGATCTCGGCCGCTTCGCGGCCGCATTGCTCGATCGGACGGTGCTGGCCAAACCCGCAACGCACGAGGAGATGTGGCGCGAACAGTTTCCGGGCACTTCCCAACGCCGTTTCGGTCTCGGTTTTGTGCTCGGCGAATTCGAGGGGCAGCGCGCCGTGGGCCATGGCGGCGCGGTGTACGGCTTTGCGACCGATCTCAGGCTCATGCCCGACGCCGGCATTGGCGTTGTGGTGTTCAGCACGGTCGATTCAGGTCCTGCGGCGCAACGGCTGGGGAGCTTTGCGTTGCGGGCATTGCTGGCGAGCCGAACGGGCAGGCCAATGCCGCAATGGTTGAAGACCGAAGCATTATCTTCCGACGAGTCCCGGAAACTGTCGGGGCGTTTCAGCGACGGCGCCTCGAGTATCTGGACGCGCGTGTTCGACGGAGAGCTCGTCCTTGACGGACCTGAGCTGGCAGGCAAGGTGCGCAAGTCGGGAGGGCGCTTCTATCTCGACGACGCGCAGCTCTTTTCCGACAAGCTCGCCTTCGCCGCCGACGGCCAATGGCTGGAGTTTGCGGGTCGCCGCTATATGCGTACCGACTGGCCCGAACCGCCTGCGCCTGCGCCTGAGTTTGCGCCGCTGATCGGGGAATATGGCTGGCCGCACAACATCCTCCGGATCTACGAGCGTGATGGAAAGCCATTCGTCCGGATCGAGTGGACCGACTGGCTGCCGCTGACCCGGGTCTCGGCCGACATCTACGCCTTCCCGAACGATCGCGGGCTCTATCCGTTCGAACAGCTGCGCTTCGAACGCGATCCAAAGGGCAATGCGACAGCAGTCTATCTTGGCGCCATCCGCTTTCCGCGTCGCGATTTCGGTGCGGAGGCTGAAGCCGGCATCCAGGCGGCCATGCAATCGAACATCGCGGCGCTGCGACAGGCGGGGCGTAGTGCGTCGCCCCCTGTTGAAAGCACAACGCGAAAGACTGCTGATCTCGTTTCCCTGCCCGGCGTCGATCCCCGCATACGGCTCGATGTCCGCTATGCGGGCACAAATAATTTCATGGGGCAGCCGATCTACGAAAGCGCGGCCGCTTATCTGCAACGTCCCGCGGCGGAGGCGGTCGGGCGCATCCAGCAGTCGCTTGCTGCGCGAGGATACGGCCTTCTCATCCACGATGCCTATCGCCCCTGGTATGTGACCAAAATGTTCTGGGATGCGACGCCGCCCGAAAATCGCGTCTTTGTTGCCGATCCATCGCGGGGCTCGCGGCACAATCGCGGCGCGGCGGTGGATCTGACGATGTACGATCTGAAGACGGGGCAGCCCATCGTCACCACCGGCCGCTACGATGAGTTTTCCAGCCGCTCCTTCACCAATTATGTCGGGGGCAGCGATCGCGAGCGTTGGTTGCGCGAGCTGCTCCGCAGCGCAATGGAAAGCGAGGGCTTCACGGTCTATCCGCAGGAATGGTGGCATTTCGATCTGGACGGTTGGGCAGACTATCCGATTGGCAACCTCACCTTCGAACAACTCGCGTCGCGGCGCGGTCAGAAATAGGCAGATCAACCAGCCACATCATCCTCTTCGCGCACACGTTCCGGCTCCACCGGGTCTGCTCGGGTTGCAACGACATCATCGTTCCGGTCTTCACGACTTGCGCGTCGCGAAGACCTTGACGGAGTACCCAGATGCTCAAGGTCAATCGCATGCATTTTCTTCTCGCCGCGTCCCTCATCGCCGCGCCTGTCCAGGCAGCCCCCACTGGCAAGGTGAAGGAGATAATCACGGACCCCAGAGGGCAGGCGGCACCAGGCTGCGCTGTCGGGGCCTTCCGCGACGGCAAGACGATCTTCGTCACCGCCGCCGGTGCAGCCGATATCGCTAATGGCAAACCGCTCGATGGCGACACGCTGTTCTACGCGGCGTCCGTCTCCAAGCAGTTCACCGCGCTCGCGGCAGCGAAGCTGATCGAGCAGGGCAGGCTCGGTCTTGACGACGATGTCCGCAAATATCTCCCCGAATTGCCGCGCTATGAGGTGACCGTCTCAGTTCGCATGCTGATGCTGCACACGGCCGGCATCCGGGATTCGCTTGAGCTGATCCGTCTCGCGGGGATCGAGAGCGCCGCGGACACCGACAAGGCGACGGCGCTCCGCCTCGTCTTCGATCAGAAGAGCACCAATTTTCCGTCGGGCACGGCCTATAGCTACTCGAACGGCGGCTATCTTCTTCTCGCCGAAATCGTCGAGCGCGTCGCGGGCATGCCCTTCGCCGATTACGCGCAGAAGGCGATTCTGCGGCCGCTCGGCATGAAGCGCAGCTTCTTCATGAACGATGCCAGGCCGACCGGCGCCAACATCGCCCATGGCTATGTGCCCGTCGGCGACGCCTTCGAGGTCCGCGACAGCTATCCCAAGTTCAGCGGCTCGGGCGGGTTGATGGTCTCGATCAACGATCTGGCGCGATACGAACACGATCTCGCGGTCGGCCACAAAGTGTGGACGCCGGCTGTACAGAAAATCATGCTGACGCCGGGAAGGTTGACGGACGGCACGCCCGTTTTCGTCGAGCGCCCAAACCTCGCCTATGGCGGCGGGCTCGTGATCGGACGGCGCAACGGCCAGTATTTCGTCCAGCATAATGGCGGCGCCGAGGCGTTCAGAAACGTCTATGCACGCCTGCCCGAGCGAAAGCTCGCCGTCGCGCTTTTCTGCAACCGAGGCGACTGGCCATCAGAGAAGAAGGCCGACGAGATCATCGAAGCCATCGAGGGCGACATTCTGGCCGATGCGCCCGGAACGGCAAAGCCGGAACTTGCCGGCCGCTATATCTCCGACGAGTTGCAGGCGGCTTATGATCTGTCGCTGTCCGGAGACGATCTGACGGTCAGGATCTCGTCTCCCTATGCCGCCGACGGCTCAACCCTTAAGTTCAGGCGCAATGCCGATGGCTCCTTCAGCGCGTCGGGTTTGCGGCTCCTGTTCGACGAGGACGGCCAAGGCTTCACGATCAAGACCGGCCGTGTCCATGCCCTTCGCTTTCGCCGTGCCAGCTGAAGGCTGCCATAACGATCTGGACCGGCGCCCTGCCTCTATGTTCTGTCCTGGCGTTTCAGGGCGATGCGCTGAAACGCTGGCGGAGACGGAGGGATTCGAACCCTCGGTACAGGATTTACCCGTACGACGGTTTAGCAAACCGTTGGTTTCAGCCACTCACCCACGTCTCCGGATGCTCGGCGAAGCGCGGCTATAGCGGGCCAATCGGGGCATATCAACAGCGCTATTGCGATTCGGCACCTAGTTTTTTGCAGCAAGCTGACTCGAACGGCCGCAGGATCGACTCGGGTCATCGCGCGGTTCATTGCGGGGTCATGTGCCAGGGCGCTATTCTCCGGCGCTATTAGCGGGGGTCGAAAGATGATCAGGAATCAAGCACTCAACAGCCTTTTGATGGTGGCTGCACTGTCGACGGGGGCGGTGCCCGCCTCGGCGCAGATCCGATCGATCGATCCAAACGAGGCGATCGACGCCGATCTCGCGCCCGTGCCGCAGACCGGCGCAGCGCCGCAGTCGGCACCTGGAGCCGATGTGGATCCGGCATCCGAGCCGGGCCTGCCCGTGAACAGCGAGCCGCTCCCCCCGGCAACAGCTGCGCCCGCGCCCCCGGCCCCGACGACCGCGAGCGCCGCGCAACAGGAAACCTATCGCAAGGGCGACCTGATCGGCGCGGCCGAGGGCGTCTTCGGCAAGGGCGCCGAAGGTCTTGCCGGGTTGCTCGAGGACATCCTCAAGGATCAGGGCGAACCCAATGCCTATATCACGGGCGAGGAGGCCTCGGGCGCGTTCGTCGTGGGACTGCGCTATGGTTCGGGCACGCTCCACCACAAGATCGAGGGCAACCGCCCGGTCTACTGGACAGGGCCATCGGTGGGATTCGACGCGGGCGCGAACGCGTCCAAGAGCTTCGTGCTCGTCTATAACCTGCACGACAGCCAGGATCTCTATCGCCGCTATCCGCAGGGAGAAGGCGCGGGCTATTTCGTCGGCGGCTTCACCGCCAGCTATCTGCGCCGCGGCGATGTGGTGCTGATCCCCGTGCGGCTTGGCGCGGGCCTCAGGCTGGGCGCCAATATCGGATATATGAAGTTCAGCGAGAAGGGCCGGTGGGTGCCCTTCTGAGGGGCCTTCGGCGCAAAAAATAAGGGCCGACAGCGCAAGCTGCCGGCCCTTTTCGTGTCAGAAGGTCACGCGGCCCGAAATGCCGTAGATCCGCGGTTCGTTGACCATGCCGGTCAGGTTGTTGAAGTCGATGCCGCTCACCACCGAGACGTCGTTGGTGATGTTGCGGACAAAGCCCGCAAGCTCCCAGCTGTCGGTCTTGTAGCCGATGCGAAGACCGCCTTCGAGCATGTCGGCATCCTGGAACTCGATCGATTCGTAGAGGAAGAAGTTGATCTTCGAGCGATAGGCCCAGTCGGTATAGGCATAGATTTCACCGTCGCCGACGGGAATGCCGTAACGCGCGGTCCAGTTGGCAATCCAGCGCGGGCTTTGCGGCAGGCTGTTGCCGTCGATCGAGACGATCGCGGCCGCAAAGGGCGCTGCGGGCACCACGATCGGATCGAGCGGCGTGCAGAGCGACACATTGGGGAATGTGTCGGTGCGCACCGCGCCGCACGCAGCCGTGGTCAGGTCCGAATCCTGGATCTCGGTATTGTTGTAGCTGAGGCCGAAGGTCAGCAGCAGTTCGGGCACCGGCTTCAGCTCGGCATCCATCTCGAAGCCATAGCCGCGGACATTGTCCGCATTGATCAGGCGGTTGGCGTTGACCCCGCCGCCGACCGCGGTCAGCTGCGCGTCGTTGAGGTCATAATAGAAGCCGCCAAGGTTGAATCGGCCACGGCCGTCAAGGAAGGTCGTCTTGATGCCCGCCTCGTACGACTGGATCGTCTCCGAATCGCCGACGGTGACGCCCGATTCGAGCGGGGTCGCGGTTGCCGGCGGGAACAGGATGCGTCCCTGGATGCTCGGCGCGCGATAGCCCTTGGCGACGCGTGCATAGAGGTTGATGTCGTCGCTGGCCTCGAAGGTTGCGCTGATGTCCCAGGTCAGATTGTCGTCCTCGACATGGCGCGTGACCGTGCCGAGCGGGTTCTGCAGGAAGGCGGGAAACTGCGAGTCGTGCGTGCGATTGACGACATAGTCGCGCTCGTCACTGTTGTAGCGCATCCCGCCCGTCAGGCTGAACTGGTCGGTGAACTTGTAGGTCACCGAGCCGAAGATGCCGTAGGCCTTGCTATTCTGGTGCTGATCGACCGCGATGTTGACCGCACCGGGCGCGTTGAGCGGGTCGCCGAGCGTCGAATAGTTCTCGCTGACGATGTCGAGATCCTCGTCGAAATAGAAGAAGCCCGCCTGATAGTTGAACGCATTATTGCCATTGCTGGCGATGCGGATTTCCTGCGTGAACTGCTGGAGATTGGGGACGCTGTCGCGCGTCTCCGCAGTGAACGGAATGTATCCCGGGCCGGTTAGCGCGGGGGGAAGGAAGGACGCGCCGAAGCCGCCATCGACATCGCCGACCGAGGTGGCATCACCCTCCCAATAGCTCGTGACCGAGATAAGCGACAGCGGGCCGAAGTCGTAAGTGATGTTCGCCGACAGGCTATAGGTGTCGACTTCCTGTTCGTTTTTGCCGTCGGTCGCGACCTCGCCGCGCTTGAAGCCGGAGATCAGCCCCTTCTGGCCGCGTTCGAAGACATTGGCGCGGAACACGCGCGCGGTGCCGTCGAGCGAGCGCATCTGGCCCGAAAGCAGGATGTCGAGATCGTCGCTCGGCTTGAAGAGGAACTGCAGGCGCGCCGCGAATTCGTCATATCCCTCGAGCGCGTCCTTTTCGGGGGCGCTGGGATTGATGTTGTCGACCCAGTCGTCCTGGCGCTGATAGAGGACCGAAAGGCGCGCCGACACCGCATCACCCGCCAGCAGGCCGCCGATCGCGCCCTGCGCGGTGACCGCATTGTGGCTGCCATAGGACAGTTCGGCATAGCCGTTGAGGTCGCGACCCGGTTTCACCGAATCGAACTTGACGATACCCGCGGGGGTGTTGCGTCCGAACAGCGTGCCCTGCGGGCCGCGCAGCACCTCGACGCGGTCGAGGTCGAACACCGGGAAGCCCTTGAGGATCGGGTTTTCGAGGACGACGTCGTCATAGACGAGGCTGACGGGTTGCGACGCGTTGAAGTCGAAATCGGTATTGCCGAGCCCGCGGATATAGAAGCGCGGGAAGGTGCGGCCGAACGACGATTCGACGACCAGGCTCGGGATGCGCGCCGACAGGAAGCGGATGTCCGCGCCGCCCGACGAGATCACGTCGAGCTTTTCGCCGCCAACCGCGGTGACCGAGATCGGCACGTCCTGCAGATTTTCCTCACGACGCTGCGCGGTGACGACGATCAGGTCGAGCCCAGCCTCGTCGGCGGCCGCCTCGGGCGAATCGGCCGTCTGGGCCTGCGCAGCCTGCGTCGCCAGAGCGAGCGCCAGCGCAGAAGCGCCGAGGCGCATGAAATGTGCGGAAACAGAAAATGATTTTAGAGTCTTAGCCATGATACCCCCTTCTGGACAGCCGTTTCAGCCCTCCCGCATCGGCTCGATTCTTTGATCGTATGCCGGTGTCATGGGGTCGTCACATAAACGCAGAAAAGGTGCAAACTAAGGCGAATCTTCAAATCGGTAGTCGATCAGGCAAAATCCGGCGGCAGGGCGCGCGCTGACGGGCTCAGCCGGCCGCGCCCGCGAAGCGCCATGCCAGGGTTTCGCCGGCATGGAAGGGCACAAGTGCGGAGCTGCCCTCGCCGATCCGGTCGGGCACTGCGACATCTGCGCGCTCCAGGACAACCCGTTCCTCGTTGAGCGGCAGGTCGTAGAAGCGCGGACCGTTTTCGGAGGCGAAGGCTTCGAAGCGGTCGAGCGCGCCTTCCTCGTCGAACACCTTCACATAGCTTTCGAGCGCGAAGGGGGCGTTGAAGATCCCCGCGCAGCCGCATGCGCTTTCCTTGGCACTTACCGCGTGCGGCGCGGTATCGGTGCCGAGGAAGAATTTGGGCGAGCCCGAGGTCGCGGCCTTGCGCAGCGCCAGCCGATGGCGTTCGCGCTTGGCGATCGGCAGGCAATAGGCATGCGGGCGGATGCCACCCGCGAAGATCGCGTTGCGGTTGATGATCAGGTGCTGCGGCGTGATCGTCGCGCCGATATTGGGGCCACTCGCCTGCACGAAGTCGGCGGCGTCGGCGGTGGTGATGTGCTCGAACACGATTTTGAGTTCGGGGAAGTCGCGGACGAGCCCGGTCAGCGTCTTTTCGATGAACACTGCCTCGCGGTCGAACACGTCGACATCGGGGCCGGTATCCTCGCCGTGCACGAGCAGCGGCATGCCGATGCGCTGCATCGCCTCGAGCGCGGGGTAGATGTTCTTCACATCGGTCACGCCATGCGCAGAACCGGTGGTCGCGTGCGCGGGGTAGAGCTTGGCCGCGGTGTAGACGCCTTCTCCATGGCCCCGCCCGAGATCGGCGGGATCGGTTCGGTCGGTGAGGTAGCTCGTCATCAGTGGCGTGAAATCGGCATCGGGCGCGACTGCGGCGAGGATGCGATCGCGATAGGCGCTTGCCGCCTCCACCGTCGTCACCGGCGGACTGAGATTGGGCATCACGATCGCGCGCGCAAATTGCCGCGCGGTCCAGGGCGCGACCCGCGCCAGCATCTCTCCGTCGCGCAGATGGACGTGCCAGTCGTCGGGGCGCCTGATCTCCAGTCGCGTGATTTCGGTCGAGGTCATGGATGCTCCGGCTTGGGATTCGGCGCTGGCATCCCTAACTGTTCGGCATGAGCAACACCACCCTTGTCGACCGCGCCGTGATTCGCTTGTCCGGAGACGATGTCCGCGGCTTTCTCCAGGGCCTCGTCACCAATGACGTGACCGGCCCGCTCCCCGTCTGGGCGGCACTGCTGACCGCGCAGGGCAAGGCGCTGTTCGACTTCATTATCTGGGCGGACGGTGAAGATGTGCTGATCGACTGCGAGGCCGATCAGGCCGATGCCCTCGCCAGGCGGCTGACGCTCTATCGCCTGCGCCGACCGATCACGATCGCGCGCGACGAGACGCTCGGCGTCCACTGGGCGCGCGAGGGCGAGGGCGTCGACGACCCCCGCCTTGCTGCGCTCGGCAGGCGCTGGATCGCAGCGCCCGCGACACCCGCGCAGGGCTGGCTCGCGCATCGCCTGAGCCTCGGCGTCACCGAAGGCGTGGCCGAACTCGGGCAGGACAAGACGCTCTGGCTCGAATGCAATGCCGCGGAACTCAACGGGGTGAGCTTCACCAAGGGCTGCTATGTCGGGCAGGAGAACACCGCGCGGATGAACTGGCGGCAGAAGGTCAACCGGCGGCTGGCGGTGGTCCGTACCGATGCCGATCCGGGCGATCGGACGCGCATCTGGTATCCTGACCTCGGGCTAGCCGTGATGCACCTGCGCGTCGAGGCATTTGCCGATACGCCGGGCGTCATCCTGCCCGACTGGCTGCAGCCCGCACTCGTGCCCGCCTGATCGCGTCCGCCGTCAGGCGTCCGGCCCCGTCACCCAGCCGACCGCGGGGTCGGTGAAGTCGACGACGGCATCGAGTTCGCGGATGTTGGAATAGCCATAGCCGACAAGATTGATGAAGGTCTGGATGTTGAGCGCGAGCGGCCGTGCCTTGAGTGTCACCGGCGGCGCATTGTTGCGGAAATTGTTGTTGCAGTAGATCAGGATCAGCCGATTGGGATCGGCGCCGATCGTCGCAGCAAGGCTCTCCGCCGTGAAATCGGTGAAGGGCAGGTTGACCGCGCCCTTGATATGTCCGGCGGCATAGGCATCGCGCGAGCGTGCATCGAGGATCAGTGTACCGGGCTTTGCCGCTTCCGCCTGAAAACGCGCGAAATCGATCAGGCCATCGCGGCGCTGCGCCTCGACCGACTGGGTCAGCGCACGAAAGCCCGGATAATCGATCTGCGGGTTGCGCGCCGGAGTCTGGGCTGCGGCGGGCAGCGCCAGCGGCGCGAGCGAAAGCAGGAACAGCAGGCGAAGCGATTTCATCACACCCTCCCATTTGCGAAGCGCGGAAAGACTGCGCGCCCGCGGCTGCATCTGCGATGAACGGCGTAGGGCCCGGTTGGCGCGGCGTCGCGGGAGGATTAAGGCTTGGCATCCGTCGCCCCGTCCTTCCCTGGAGTATCCACCCGTGATCAAGCGCGCCCTTCTCGCCAGCCTGGCCCTGACCCTGCCCGCTCCGCTGCTCGCCGCGCCGGACAACGCGATCGACGCGAAGCGGATCGAGGCGATGGTCAGGGCGATCACCACCGATGATTTTCAGGGCCGCGCGCCGGGAACGCCGGGCGAGGAAAAGACGATCGCGTGGCTGGTCGAGCAGTTCAGGGCATTGGGGCTCGAGCCCGGTGGGCCGAACGGCGCGTGGACGCAGCCCGTGCCGCTGCTCCACACCAGGTTGGGGACGCCCACCAGGCTGGAGGTGACGCGCGGCGCTGCCACGCAGCCGCTGGAGACTGGCAAGGACATCTATCTCAGCACGCTCCAGCCCAAGGACCGTGCGGTTATCGCGAACGCGCCGATGGTGTTCGTGGGCTATGGCGTGAAGGCGCCCGAACGCGGCTGGGACGATTTCAAGGGCGTTGACCTGAAAGGCAAGATCGCGGTCTTCCTGATCAATGATCCCGATTTCGAGGCGAAGGACGGCGAAGCGGTCAAGGACAGCTTCGGTGGCCGGACAATGACCTATTATGGGCGCTGGACCTACAAGTTCGAGGAAGCCGCGCGGCAGGGTGCCGTGGGCGCGCTGATCGTCCACGACGCGCCGGGCGCGGGCTATGGCTGGAATGTCGTGGTGAGCCCCGGCGGCGAGAATTACGACATGGTGCGCCCCGCCGACAGGATCACCAGCGTCGCGCTGCAGGGCTGGCTGAGCGGCGAGGCCGCGACCGCGCTGTTCCGCGACGCTGGCCTCGATCTCGCGGCGCTGCGCGTACGGGCGCGCAGCAAGGATTTTTTGCCGGTCGAGCTGAAGGGCGCGCGTTTCGCGGCGGATATTCCGGTGACGCGTGAGGTCGTGCAGAGCCGTAATGTGCTGGCGAAGATCAGCGGCGCAAAACGCCCCGACGAAGTGGTGATGCTCGGCGCGCACTGGGATGCGTATGGGATCGGCAAGCCCGACCCGCAGGGGCGCACGATCCGCGCGGGCGCCAATGACGACGGCATCGGCGTCGCGGCGCTGCTCGAAATGGCGCGGCTGTTCAGGGCGGGGCCGAAGCCTGAGCGGACGATCGTGTTCGGCATGTGGTCGGCCGAGGAGCGCGGACTTCTGGGTTCGGAAACCTATGCCGCAAACCCGGTCTATGCGCATGAAAAGACCGTTGCGAACCTGACGGTCGACGTGCTCCAGACTGCGGGGCGCGCGAAGGATGTGATCCTGATTGGCAAGGGGCAGAACACGCTCGAGGACGATCTGGCGCGTTTCGCAGCAAAGCAGGGTCGGACGATCACCCCCGACGCCGCGCCCGAGCGCGGGCTGTTCTACCGCGCGGACCATTTCCCGCTCGCCAAGCGCGGCGTGCCCGTGCTGCTGATGATGGGGCTCGCGGGCGGTGCCGATCTGGTCGAGGGCGGCCGCGCTGCGGGCGAGAAATGGGTGAGCGACTATACCACCAATTGCTACCATCAGGCGTGCGACGCGTGGAGCGCGGACTGGAACCTCGACGGCGCGGTGATGGACATGGAACTGGTGCGCTCGATGGCGAGCGAACTCGCCAATTCGAACCGCTGGCCCGAATGGAAACCGGGTTCGGAGTTCAAGGACGTGCGCGACAAGAGCGCGGACAAAAGGCGCTGACCGACGATCGCGGACGCGCTTAACTTCACTTAGCTTCGCACTTTTCTCACAAACGCGCATGTCGGTCCCGCCTCCCCGCCGCGCCAGCAGGCGCGGCCTTGCGAAGAACATGACAGGAACATTGCGTGTAGGACAGAGGTGGTACTTCGATCCTCCAAGCCGTTTGGGCTGAGCCTGTCGAAGCCCTCACTTCTTTCTCGCTCATACAAGGCGAACAGGAAGGAATGGGCTTCGACAGGCTCAGCCCGAGCGGAGGTGGATGACGCGATAATCGTCTACCCTCAGCCGTCGGTGATCCCCGCCCAATGTTCCTCATGGCTGCCGTCATGGTTGGCCATGCCGGGCTTGGTGAGGCAGCCGCGCGGGGCGACGAAGCTGTCGATGCGGCGCACCGGCAATTCGTGCCAGCTGATGTTGAAGGCCCGGTTGACGGGGAAGAAATAGAGGCTCGAATAGTTGAGATGGTCGTGGACCCACCAGGCGAGCTTCTGCCAGTCGCCGGGTTCGCGGTAACGGTCGATGAAAGAGGGCACGACGATGCAGGCGGTGGCGCCCATGAAGCCCAGCGCATCGCGCCGGTCCCAGATATGGCCCGCGGCGCTCGTCTCGTTCATCGCGCAATTATAGCCCTTGCCGCCTTTCCGCATCAGCCGGTTGCCAAGGCCGTTGACCTCCGCCGAGCGCAGCGAGCCACGAACCGCGATGCGCCCGAAGGCATCCTGCAAGGGTTCGAGCAGCTCCTCGCACAGCCGCGTACCCGCCACGATGGCGAGGTCGGGATCGTCGGGAATGTTGGGCAGGCCGTGGATCTGCGCGATCTCCGAATACAGGAAATCGCGCATGAAGAAGCTCTTGGAGAGCCGGACGCGGCCGAAATTTGAAAGGGCGTCGACGCTTTGAGGTTTGCGCATGGCGCAATGTACCCCGGGAAGAGCGGGGGTCCAGAGGGCTGGATTCTATGCTGACGGAAATGGGTCAGTGTAGTTCCTCCCCGAGCTTGTCTCGGGGAGGGGGACCGGACGAAGTCCGGTGGAGGGGGAAGCACTGAGCCAAGCCCCTCCACCATGCTTCGCGTGGTCCCCCTCCCCAAGCAGAGCTTGGGGAGGAATAAACGGGTTACGCCGCGAGCTTGCGCAGCACGTATTGCAGGATGCCGCCGTTGAGGAAGTAATCGAGCTCGTTGACGGTATCGATGCGGCAGAGCGCGGTGAAGGTGAAGGTCGAGCCGTCGGCGCGCGTCACCTGAACCTCGACGTCCTGACGCGGTTTCAGGCCCGCAACATTCAGGATCGTGAAGCTTTCATCGCCCGTCAGGCCGTGCGTGTCCTTGCTTTCGCCATCCTTGAACTGGAGCGGGAGCACGCCCATGCCGACGAGGTTCGAGCGGTGGATGCGCTCGAAGCTTTCGACGATCACCGCGCGGACGCCGAGCAGGTTGGTGCCCTTGGCCGCCCAGTCGCGCGACGAGCCGGTGCCATATTCCTTGCCGCCGATGACGACGAGCGGGGTGCCGTCGGCATTGTGGCGCATCGCGGCATCATAGATCGGCATCACCTCGCCATTGTAGCGCGTCATGCCGCCCTCGACGCCGTCGAGCATCAGGTTCTTGATGCGGATATTGGCGAAGGTGCCGCGCATCATGACCTCGTGGTGGCCACGGCGGGCGCCATAGCTGTTGAAGTCGGCCACCGAAACCTGATGCTCGCTCAGCCACTTGCCCGCAGGGCTCGACGCCTTGATCGAACCCGCCGGCGAAATGTGATCGGTGGTGATCGAATCGCCGAAGATCGCGAGCGGCTTTGCCTCGACGATGTCAGTGACGGGCGCGGGCGTCATGCTCATGCCCTCGAAATAGGGCGGGTTGGCGACATAGGTCGAGCCCGCGCGCCACTGATAGGTGTCCGAGCCCGTCACGTTGATCGCCTGCCAGCGCGCATCGCCGGTGAAGACCGTCGAATAGCGGGTGACGAACATGTCGCGGGTCAGCGCGCCGTCCATGACCGAGCGGACCTCCTCATTCGAGGGCCAGATGTCCTTGAGGTACACGTCCGAACCGTCGCTGCCGGTACCGATCGGCGTGTTGATGAAATCCTCGGTCACGGTGCCCTTAAGCGCATAAGCGACGACGAGCGGCGGCGAGGCGAGGAAGTTGGCGCGCACGTCGGGCGAGACGCGGCCCTCGAAGTTGCGGTTGCCCGAAAGCACCGAGGCAGCGACGATGTCATTGCCATTGATCGCCTTCGAGATCGGCTCGGCGAGCGGACCCGAATTGCCGATGCAGGTGGTGCAGCCATAGCCGACAAGGTTGAAGCCGACCTGGTTGAGATAGTTCTGCAGGCCCGCCTTTTCGAGATAGTCGGTGACGACCTGGCTACCGGGGGCGAGCGAGGTCTTGACCCAGGGCTTGGGCTTCAGGCCCTTTTCGACCGCCTTCTTGGCGACGAGGCCCGCGGCGACGAGAACGCTGGGGTTCGAGGTGTTGGTGCAGCTCGTGATCGCAGCGATGACAACGTCGCCGTCGCCGATGTCATGCGTCCGGCCCTCGACCGCGACGCGCGCGGGGGCTGATTTCTTGTAGACCTTTTCGAGGTCGCCGTTGAAGACATCGTCGACATTCGAGAGCAGAACCTTGTCCTGCGGGCGCTTGGGGCCCGCGAGCGAGGGTTCGACGGTCGACATGTCGAGTTCGAGGATGTCGGTGAAGACGGGCTCGGCCGAGGGATCGAGCCACAGGCCCTGTTCCTTCGCATAGGCCTCGACCAGCGCGACATTCTCTTCCGAGCGGCCGGTGAGGCGCATGTAATCGAGCGTCTTGTCGTCGATGCCGAAAAAGCCGCAGGTCGCGCCATATTCGGGCGCCATGTTGGCAAGCGTCGCGCGGTCGGCGAGCGACAGCGAGGCGAGGCCGGGGCCGAAATATTCGACGAAGCGGCCGACAACACCCTTGGCGCGCAGCATCTGCGTGCAGGTGAGCACGAGGTCGGTGGCGGTGATGCCTTCCTTCAATGCGCCGGTGAGCTTGAAGCCGACGACTTCGGGGATGAGCATCGAGACGGGCTGGCCGAGCATCGCGGCCTCGGCCTCGATCCCGCCGACGCCCCAGCCGAGCACGCCCAGACCGTTGATCATCGTGGTGTGGCTGTCGGTGCCGACGCAGGTGTCGGGATAGGCGACGGTTTCGCCGCTGGCATCGACCGACGACCAGACCGCCTGCGCGATGTTCTCGAGGTTCACCTGGTGGCAGATGCCCGTGCCCGGGGGGACGACCTTGAAATTGTCGAGCGACTTCGAGCCCCATTTGAGGAAATCGTAACGCTCCATGTTGCGCTGATATTCGAGCTCGACATTATCCTCGAACGCCTTGGGGGTGCCGAACTCGTCGACCATGACCGAGTGGTCGATGACGAGGTGGACGGGCACCTGCGGGTTGATCTTCTGCGCGTCGCCGCCGAGGCTGTTCATCGCGTCGCGCATGGCTGCCAAGTCGACGACGCAGGGAACGCCGGTGAAATCCTGCATCAGCACGCGCGCGGGGCGGTACTGGATCTCGCGGGTCGATTTGGGATCCTTCTGCCAGTCGGCGATCGCCCGGATGTCGTCGACCGTCACGGTGACGCCGTCCTCGAAGCGGAGGAGATTTTCGAGCAGCACCTTCATCGAGAAGGGCAGGCGCGAGACATCGCCGATCTGCGCGGCCGCCTTGGCCAGCGAGTAATAATGCACGGTCTTGCCGCCCACATTGAGCGTGGAGCGGGTGGCGAGTGTATCCTGGCCGACGGCGGTCATGTCTTCTCCTTCCAATGGCTGGCATGGACGGGGAGAAGCCGGGAGCTTGCCCATGCCGTTATGTTCGCGCGAATGCGAGAGTCGGGGCGGGCCTTAGCAAGGGATTCGCGTGGGGGGAAGCGGCCAGAGGGATTTGTCGCGCAGCAATCGCGCACCACCCGGCTGGCCGGGGATCGGCGCCTTTTTGGGCGGTGCCGGAGCACGCTGCGCGTCATCGCCCCGAAGATGTGTTTTGCCGCGTCCGGCGAGCGCAAAAAAGCAGGCAGCTACGTATTTTACGCGCTGCCGGCAGGACTTGAATTGCGTGACGCCAGGTTCATAATGATTGTCTGACTGGCGCAGAAAACTGCGCGAAACCGGCGCGTTACGACCGGTATTTGTGCCGCAGCGGCGCCCCCGGACGCTGGCGGGAAGTCGTACCATCTTTTCGGAGAGCGCGATGGCCAAGCACAAGAAGACGGATAAGGCCGAGGGCGACGTGCCGCTCAAGCTGTCCAACAAGGACTATGCCGGGGAGCTGGAAAAGCTTCATGTCGAGCTGGTGAAGCTGCAGGAATGGGCAAAGGAAACGGGTGCGAAGATCTGCATCTGTTTCGAGGGGCGCGACGCCGCCGGCAAGGGCGGCGTGATCAAGGCCATCACCGAACGGGTCAGCCCGCGGGTCTTCAAGGTCATAGCCCTCGCCGCGCCGACCGAGCGCGAAAAGTCCCAGATGTATGTCCAGCGCTATCTGCCCCATTTGCCCGCGGCCGGCGAAATCGTGATCTTCGATCGAAGCTGGTACAATCGCGCGGGCGTAGAGCGCGTCATGGGCTTTTGCACCAAGGCGCAGGCCGAGACCTTTCTCAAGGTCGCACCGCTCGTCGAGCGCGCGATCGTCGAATCCGGCATCATTCTCTTCAAATACTGGCTCGAGGTCAGTCCCGACATGCAGACCAAGCGCCTTGAAGGGCGCATCGGGGACGGGCGCAAGATCTGGAAGCTGTCGCCGATGGATATCGCCTCCTACAGCCGGTGGGATGACTATACCGAAGCGCGCGACGACATGTTCAGGGCCACCGATACCGACTGGGCCCCGTGGTATGTCGCGATTTCGGAAGACAAGAAGCGCGCCCGCCTGAACATCATCAGGCATTTTCTGAGCCAGGTTCCCTATGAGGAAGTGGCGCACGAGAAGGTCAAATTTCCCAAAAGACGCGTCAAAAAGGAAAAGGTGGATCTGGCGTCGACGCGAAGGATGGTTCCCGCGGTATACTGATCGGGAAGCGCCGCCGGCGTGCTTGTCCGCAGCGATCGAACGACACGATGATTCAACATGGCAGCACGAGGATACTGACTATGTCGGACAATTTGCTCCCTTCGGCGACCGAATATGCCCAGAAGCTTGCCATGGCCGAGGCTGAAGACGCCGCGAAAGAAGCAAGGCGGCGACAGGAGGAAGAGGCCGACAAGAAGTCCCTGATGGATCAGTTGACCCATCCGTCCGGGATATCGGACGACGAAGCGATTCAACGCGCGGTCAAGCTTATCGAGGGCGCGGTACGCAATCGTCGCACGGAAGTTCAGGTCTATCGGTTTCCCAATCAGCTCTGCACCGATCGGGGGCGCGCGATCAACCAGCAGGAGCCAGGGTGGGAAGACACGCTCACGGGCGTTCCCAAGGAGATCTTTTCGCTTTGGCAGCGCCATTTTCGCGACAAGGGCTACAAGCTGCGCGTTGAAATCATCGATTTTCCAAACGGCATGCCCGGCGATGTCGGCATGACGCTTGTCTGGGTTTAGGCGCTGTCCGGCTCCACTTGAACCGGACAGAGCCTGGAGATCGTTTGCTTGCCGTGTTTTCCGGACCGCCAGATGATTCCATCTGGCTCGAAATCACTCTAGCCGCCTGACTGAGCCGCGAACGCCGCGTGCGCGTCCTCGAGAATGTGGAAGACCATGTC
Organism: Sphingomonas sp. LaA6.9; assembly: GCF_022601895.1. Lineage (GTDB taxonomy): Bacteria > Pseudomonadota > Alphaproteobacteria > Sphingomonadales > Sphingomonadaceae > Sphingobium_A. The sequence continues at coordinate 9,418 of NZ_JAKVIO010000018.1, read as the reverse complement.
GGGACCAATGCACGCGATCACGCCCGCCCGGTCCAGCATCTCGCGGGCTTCGGCGTGCAGCTCGGCCAGACCAAGCCGGATCCCGCGGGCGCGCAGCTCTTCGCACAATTCCATAAGCATTGCCGCGGCCGAGCTGTCGAACTGGGGTATCGCGCTCGCATCGATCAACAGCCACCTGGTGTCCGCCGGCAACCCGGCGGCAATGGCGCGGATGCGCGATCCGACATAGTCGCTGTTGAAGAACAACAGGCTGCCCTGGATAAGGCAAATGGCAAGGCCGGGCACCTGGCGGGCCTCCGGCGTGCGGTGCAGCTTGTAGAAACCGTCGCGCCCCGGAACGCGCCCGAGCATGGCGTCGCGGGGAAACATGGTCTTGCGCAGAAGATAGACGAGCGTCGCGGCGATCGCGATAATCACGCCATTGAGCACGCCAAGCCCTATCGGCCCTGCCAGCGCAATGAGCGCGAAGACGAACTCCATGCGGCTGATGCGCCAGATCTGCCTGAGCGCGGCAAGGTCGATCAGGCTGAGCGCGGTCGCCACCAGTATCGCGCCAAGCACGGGGATGGGGATGATCCTGAGTGCCGGCGCCAGAAAGACCAGCGTCGCAATCAGCGTTGCGGCGGCCACGATGCTGGCCACCTGCGTTCGGCCGCCGACGGTGAGGTTGACCGCGGTTCGCGAGTCGGAAGCGCTGACCGGTATGGCGCCGAACAGGCCCGCGGCTATGTTCGCGGCGCCAAATCCGACGAGTTCGCGGTTCGGATCGACCGCATACCCGCCAATCGCGCCGAAGCTGCGCGCCGTGATGATGCCGGAGCCGAAGCTGACAAGAAAGATCGCGGCAGAACCGAGCGCGAGTGTCTGCAAGGGCAGCTCGGTTAATGGCGGCAGTATCAGCGAGGGGGGATTGGTCGGGATGTCCCCCACCACGTTGATGCCGCGTCCTTCAAAGTCGAAGCCGGCCGACAGGGCCACGGAAAGTACCAGCACCACTACCGGCCCGGGGACCGGAAAACGCACGATGCGCACCAGCTGCAACACGCCGAACATCGCGAGGGCGAGGACGAAGGACGGCCAATGGATCGATCCCGCCTTTTGCAACAGTTCGAGAACGGGTCTGAGCAGGCCGTCGGACTCGATGTTGACGCCGGTGAAACGATCGATCTGTCCGACGAGGATCGAAAGCGAGATGCCGGTGAAGAATCCGGTCAGGATGGGGCGCGACAGGAAGTTCGCAAGGACGCCGAGGCGGAGAAACCACGCCGCGAGATATAGCAGCCCCACCCCGAACGCGAGCGCTGCGGCGATGCCGGCGCGGCTTACCCCGGCCCCGGCCGGGATGCTCGCCGCAATGGCAACGATCGCCGCCGCGAGGATGGTCATGACGGCCGCGTCGGGGCCGACGATGAGTTTCTGCGAAGGGCCGAGGAACGCATAGGCGACGAGCGGCGCTATGCTGGCGTAAATCCCGACCTCGGGGGGCAATCCCGCGATTGCAGGATAGGCGATGGCGCTCGGCAGGCCGACCGCCGCCACCGCGAGCCCGGCGGCCACGTCGCTCCGGATCCAGCCTGGCTGATAGCCGGAAAGGCTCGTGAACACGGGAAGGCGATAACCCACCGGGCGGCGTCCTTTCTTGCCGATATGGGACAATTAGCCCACGCACTTCGACCGGTCACACTCCGGTTGCTCGCGAACCCATATCGGCACCTGCCCAACCTGCCGATTGGTCGGGTCTGCCTATTGCACCCTCGAGGACTTGCTCACCGCAATCGTCACGGTCACGCGCCGCGCCTCGGCATCGGTTTTGGGCGGATTGGGATCCTGCGCGATCTCCGACGATCCCAGAGACTCGGTGGCAAGGATCCGTCCCGGCATCACGCCGCAGGACTTCAGCAGATAGTCCCGGACGGCGGCCGCCCGGCGCTCGCTCAGCCTCTGATTGGCCGCAGCATTGCCCGTTTTGTCGGCGCGGCCCACGACCGCCAGCCTGTATCCCGTAATCCCCTTGGCCTTGGTGGCGATCGCCTGGAGATCCTGCTTGCCCTTCGCTGAAATCGTGGCGCTGCCGGTGGCGAACAACACGTTGGTCCGGTCCAGCGCTTTCAGTTCGGCGACGTTGTCGATCCGGTCGGTGTTTTCCTGGACCTGCGCCTCGGTGCTCGCGATTCCCGCCGCGATCTGCTTCGCGGTCTTGAGGTCGCTCTTCTTGAAGGTGACCTCGGTTGCGGTGAGCGCATCGCCGCCCCCTGCTGTCTTCACCTCGACCGCGAGGCCCCGGATCAGGTCCGAGGGCGGATGATCTTCGCCGCGGACGCCGAGCGCGCCCTCAATGCCGCGGATCTTGGTCGATTCGGAGAGGACCACGGGGGTATCCTTGCCGCCCGACCTGACGACGATCGTCGATCCGTCGTGCGAAACGATCATGCCCTTGAGCGGGCCGTCCTGTGCGGACGCGAGACCCGGCACCGCGACCAGTACGGCAGCCAGCATCCCCAGCGCGGTCTTCCTGCTTATGATCGATTTCATAGCCTTGCCTCCCATCCGTAACACCCGCGGGTGCCCTCGATCGAGGTCAAGGGTTCCCGAATGAACCGCCAGCGTAATTAATAACTGGAGGCCAACGGTATCACCTGGTTGTGGACGGCCATATCGGGGCTAACCCCTATTCTTGCGGTGTTGCACCCTGATCCCGCCGGTGCCCGCCATATGTCTTTCAAAGCAGCATGCCACAGGCGCGAATGCGTTGCGCCGTCGGTCTCTTCCGAAAACCTGTCCGGAAGAAACCGACGGCGCGCGATACACCGATATTCGCCGTGAGGCGGGATCAGAAGGGGACGTCGTCGTCCAGATCGCTGTCGAACGCCGCCGGAGCAGGGCGTCCGCCGCCACCGCCCGATGCACGGCCGAAATCGTTGCCGCCGCCCGACGAACGGCCAAAATCATTGCCGCCACCGCCGCCCCAGCTATCGTTGGAACGGCCGCCGCCTGCACCCGCGCCCTCGTCGCGGCCGCCGAGCAGGACGAGCTCGCCGCGGAAGCGCTGGAGCACAACCTCGGTCGAATATTTGTCCTGGCCGTTATTGTCCTGCCATTTGCGCGTCTGGAGCTGGCCCTCGAGATAGACGCTCGAACCCTTGCGCAGATACTGCTTCGCGACCTTCGCCAGATTCTCGTTGAAGATCACGACGCGGTGCCATTCGGTCCGCTCCTGCTTGTTGCCATCGCGGTCGTTCCAGCGCTCCGACGTGGCGATCGAGAGGTTCACGACCTCGCCGCCATTGTTGAGCGAGCGCGCTTCCGGGTCGGCGCCCAGATTGCCGACCAAAATCACCTTGTTCACCGAGCCAGCCACGCCCTTATCCCTTCTTAAAGTCCCAATGCCGTCGCGCCCCAGAAGGTGGCGCCTGCTGCGACATAAGCAAGTCCGAAGAGATATGCCAACGCGAAAGAAGGCCATTTCCAGCCGTTGGTTTCGCGCCGCATGACCGCGATGGTCGAAAGGCATTGCGGCGCAAAGACGAACCACATCAGGAAGGCGAGCGCGGTGGGGAGCGACCAGCGGCCCTGGAGCTGCGTGCCGAGCGAGCGCGCGGTCTCGTCCTCGTCGCCGCTCTCGATCGAATAGACTGTCGCGAGCGCCGACACTGCGACTTCGCGTGCCGCCATTGCGGGGATGATCGCGAGCGCCATCTCGTGATTGAAGCCGATGGGTTTGACCACGACCTCGAGCCCCGTGGCGATGCGCCCCGCGATCGACTGCTCGACCTGGTTCTGGCCCGCGGGCGCCTGCGGGAACGAGAGCAGCGCCCAGAGCACGACGGTCACCATCATGATGATCGTGCCCGCGCGGCGCAGGAAGATCCACGCGCGCTGCCACAGCCCGATCGCGATGTCGCTCAGCCGCGGCATCTGATATTTTGGCAGCTCCATCATGAAGTCGCTCGACGCTCCGCGCGCGATCGTCTTCCTGAGCACGAAGGCGACGATCATCGCGCCGAGGATGCCGACGAGATAGAGGCCGAACCAGACGACGCCCTGCAGCCCGACGCCATAGCCGAGATTGCGCGCGGGGATGAACGCGCCAATGATCACCGAATAGACGGGCAGCCGCGCCGAACAGGTCATAAGCGGCGCGATGAGGATGGTGGTCAGCCGCTGTTTGGGATCGTCGATCGTGCGCGTGGCCATGATGCCGGGAATTGCGCAGGCGAAGGAACTCAGGAGCGGGATGAAGGCGCGGCCGTTGAGCCCCACGCGCGCCATCAGCCGGTCCATCAGGAAGGCCGCGCGCGCCATATAGCCGGAGGATTCGAGCAGCAGGATGAAGAAGAAGAGGATGAGGATCTGCGGCAGGAACACGACCACCGAGCCGACCCCCGCGATGACGCCATCGACGAGGAAGGAGCGCAAGACGCCATCGGGCAGCGCGTCGCTGATGAGCGACTGAAGCGCGGCGAAACCGCCTTCGATCCAGCCGATCGGCGCCTCGGACCAGGCAAAGACCGCCTGGAACATGACGAAGAACAGCGTGAGCAGGATCGCGAGGCCGCCGACCGGGTGCAGCAGCACCGAATCGAGCAGGTGCGTTATCTGGCGGACAGGGGTTTCGGACACCGTCGCCGCGACCGAGATCGCGCGTGCGCGGTGCTGGAGATGCGTGATGTCCTCGGGCGGCGGCGCTTCGACATGCGGTGGTGCGCTGCCGTCGCCGACCAGCGTCTCGAGCGCGGCCCTGAGTTCCTCGAGCCCGCGCCGGCGCACCGCGACGGTGGGGATCACGGGAACGCCGAGGTCGCGCGACAGCGCCTGCGGATCGAGCTTCAGGCCGTCGCGCTCGGCGAGGTCGACCATGTTGAGCGCGACCACGACGGGAAGGCCGAGCGCGATCAGCTGGAGCGTGAAGCGCAGATGATTGTCGAGATTGCCCGCATCCACCACGACGATGAGCGCCGATGGCCGCTTCTCGCCCGTCTGATGGCCCAGCACCACGTCGCGCGTCACCGCCTCGTCGGGGCTGCCGGGGTCGAGGCTGTAGGCGCCGGGCAGGTCGACGAGCTCGACCGGACGACCATCGGCCAGCGTCATGCGCCCCGATTTGCGCTCGACGGTGACGCCGGGATAATTGCCGACCTTTTGGCGCGCGCCGGTAAGCGCATTGAAAAGCGCGCTTTTGCCGGCGTTGGGATTGCCGACCAGCGCGATCATCGGTGCGGGGGTCATGGGGCGATGGCCGACGTCGTGACCAGGATCGCCGCGGCATGGCTGCGGCGCAGCGCCACCGTCATCCGCCCGACCTTGCAGGCGATCGGGCCGGTGCGAAAAAGGCCGCTATGGTGCCGCACCTCGACCGCCACGCCTTCGCCAAAGCCGAGCTCGCGAAGGCGGCGCGCTTCATTGGGGGCCAGCATGTTCCAGTCGATTTCCGCGATCCGCGCCGTCTGACGCAGGGGCAATTGATCAAGCCGCACCGTGTTTCCGTCGATTCTATCCATTTCCTGCGACTGATTATCAATAACCCCCGGGAATAGCCAGCGCTCGTTTCAGACGGCGGGGTAGCGCAGACGGCCGATGAAGCGTGACAGGCTGGGCATGTGCTCGCGCCGTGCCAGCAGCTGCGCCTTGGCCTTTTCGAAACGCATCACGCCGTCGATGCGGCGACCGAGAAAGGCGCGGGTTTCGGCGAGCCCGGCGCTCTCGTCGTTGAGGAACACCATCAAAGTCGCGCCATAGACGCCCGACAGGATCGCGCGCTTGCTGTAATGGTTGTAATCGGTCGCGGTGTCGCCCGCGAGGTGCCACATGTGATCGGCCGCGCGCCAGCCGAGCCTGAGCGCGGTCGCGGCGTTCTGCGGCATGGCGAGGATCGCGAGCGCGCGGCGCAGCGCCTCGCGGTGCGGGGTCGCGGCGTCGATGCGCGCGAGCACGAGTGCGCTGATCTTTTCGCGGATCTTCATCCGGCCGAGTTTTTCGGGCGGAAGCGCTGTCTCCATCGCGCGATCGATCGCCGCGAACCAGGCGTCGATCATCTCGACCGCGCCGCCGGGAAAGGCGAGCCCGGCGATATCGGCATCGATTCCCAGTTCCCCGGCGGCCCGCGCCAGCGCGACCGCGTTCCAGCCATCGAAGCTGGCATGCGTCGGGATATGCGGCGCGAGCGCGGCGCGGATCTCGTCGAGCGTCGGATCGGTGGGCAGGGCGGGCGGCTGGGCGGACATGAGCGGCGCGTCTCCAATGATTGGGCGTCCTATGCGCGCGTGACGGCCGGACCGCAAGGTCGTGACACCCCCCGGCGTGCGTGATACGCGTTCGCCAAGCGTTACGAGCGTGCAACAAGGGAGGGTCTATATGGCGAAATTCTTCGGAAATCTGAATGCGGTGCTGGGCGTGGGCGTGCTCGCGCTGCTCGCGGTGCTGTTCGGGGTGCAGGGCGCCTATGACAACAACTATTTCTGGCGTTTCCTCCATGTGATCTGCGCGATCATGTGGATCGGGCATCTCTATTATTTCAACTTCACCCAGATCCCGACCATGCCCAAGGTGCCCGCCGAGCTGAAGCCGGGCATTTCCAAATATATCGCGCCCGCCGCGCTGTTCTGGTTCCGCTGGGGGGCGGCCGCGACCGTGGTCACGGGGCTGATCGTCGCGATCCTTGCGGGCTATGCGCATCAGGCCTTCACGCTGCAATCGCCCTTCCGCACGATCGGCATCGGCATGTGGCTGGCGGTGATCATGGCGTTCAACGTCTGGTTCATCATCTGGCCCAACCAGAAAAAGGCGCTCGGTATCGTCGAGGCCGATGACGCGACCAAGGCCAAGGCAGCCACGACCGCGATGATGTTCTCGCGGACCAACACGCTGCTTTCGATCCCGATGCTCTACTGCATGATCTCTGCAGAATCGGGCTTCTAAGAATGAAGGATCAGGCGGCCCCGGCTGTTTGAATAGAGCCTGATTCACGCTTTTGGTGGAAGCGCCACGCGCTTCCACCTCAAACGATCAGGCTCTGTCGGGCCGCCTGACCAGCACCAGCGCGATCGCGACAAAGGTTGCGCCGATCAGATCGGGCACGCCGAGCCGCTCGCCATAGACGAGCCAGCCGATCGTGGCGGTGATGACGGGCTGGATCAGCAGCGCAAGCCCGACCACGAGCGGCGAAAAATGCGCGAGTGAATAGATCATCAGGCCCTGACCGATGACCTGGCTGACAATGGCAAGGCCAAGCAGCGCCCCCCAGTTGTGCGGCCAGATGGTTTCGCCGAACAGCATCGCGAAGAACAGCAGCGGCAGGATTCCCGCCACCGTCGAGAGCGACAGCGCGGTATAGGCGCCCATGACGCCGCGCGCGCGTGCCATCACGATGAAGTAGCAGGTGTAGAGAAGGCCCGCCAAAAGGCACAGCAGATCGCCCGCCAGATTTTCGGCCGACAGATCATAGGAGCGCCCCATGAGCAGGCCTCCTCCGATCGCGGCGAGCAGCAGCGCGAATGCCTGCGAACGATTGGGCCAGGCGCGCGCGACGAGGAAGCCGTAGACCGGGAAGATCAGGATCGCGACATTGCCGAACAGCGTGGCGTTGGCGAGCTTGGTCTTGAGGATGCCGAGATGCCAGGTCGCGAGATCGCCCGCGAAGAAGATGCCCGACAGCGCGATCATGGCCCATAGCGTTGGCCCCATGCGCGGCACGCGTTCTCCCAGCATGCGCATCGCGATGAGCAGGAAGGGGACGGCGAGCGTCATCCGCCAGAAGGCCGAGGCGGTCGGGCCGACATCGGCGAGGCGCACGAACCACGGCCCGAACGCCAGGCAGACATTGGCGCCGATCAGCGCGACAAAGGCGCGGCCAGCGGGGCTTGGCTCGACATAAGAAAAACTTTTGGGGGTCGACTCGTGCATGGCCCCCCTTAGCGCCCTATGTGTGTCCGGTCCCGTTGCAAATAAGGACTGATTCCATGCCAAGCCTTTTCGACCCCATAGATCTCGGCGCGGTCTCCGCGCCCAACCGCATCCTGATGGCGCCGCTGACGCGTGCCCGCGCGACGCGCGCGCATGTCCCGACGGAAATCATGAAGACCTATTACGCGCAGCGCGCGAGCGCGGGGCTCATCATCTCCGAGGCGACGGGCATCAGCCAGCAGGGACTGGGCTGGCCCTATGCGCCGGGCCTGTGGAACGCGGAACAGACCGAGGCCTGGAAGCCCGTGACCGAGGCGGTGCATCAGGCGGGCGGGCATATCTTCGCGCAGCTCTGGCACATGGGCCGGATCGTCCATTCGAGCTTCAACAATGGCGCGGTGGGCGTATCGGCATCGGCGACGACCGCGCCGGGTGCGGCGCATACCTATGACGGCCGTCAGGACTATGAACAGGCACGGCCGCTCGACATTGCCGAGATTCCGGGGATCGTCGCCGACTATGTCCGCGCTGCGCGCAATGCGCGTGCCGCGGGGTTCGACGGCGTCCAGATCCACGCCGCCAATGGCTATCTGATCGACCAGTTCCTGCGTAATGGCAGCAACCAGCGCGACGACGACTATGGCGGCAGCCCCGAAAACCGGATTCGCCTGCTCAGAGAAGTGGTGGAGGCGGTCGCGGGCGAAGTTGGTGCCGATCGCACCGCGGTCCGCCTGTCCCCCAATGGCGATTCGCAGGGCGTCAGCGACAGCGATCCGACAAGCGTCTTCGTGCCCGCCGCCAGACTGCTCAGCGATATCGGCATCGCCTTTCTCGAGCTGCGCGAGCCCGGCCCAGAGGGCACCTTCGGGCGCACCGACCAGCCCAAGGTTTCGCCCGCGATCCGCCCTGTGTTCCAGCGCCCGCTGGTGCTCAATTCGGATTTCGGATTTGCCGAGGCGCAGGCCGCGCTCGATGCGGGACTGGCCGATGCGATCTCGTTCGGCCGCACCTTCATCGCCAATCCCGACCTGCCGCTGAGGCTTGCCGAAAAGCTGCCGCTCAACAGCGACGAGATGGCGACCTGGTACAGCCAGGGTGCCGAAGGCTATATCGACTATCCCTTCGCGCGTGCCGACGCCGGGGCGTCAGCCTAGCAATTGAAGGAAGCGCGCCGCCGCCAGAAATTCGGCGCGGCGCGCGTCCTCAGCCTGCTGCGCAAGCGCATCCTCGCCCCATTGTTCGGCCTGCCAGCGCTCATCGACGGTGGCGGCCTGCCAGACCGTATCGGCGTCGACCGCGCCTTCGGCAAGCGCAAGTGCTGCGACGAGCGAGCCGGTGATCGTGACGAGCGGCGACAGCCCCGCCAGATGGAAGGGACTGCGCGCCGCGGTGGTGGCGGTCAGCCGCTCGAGCGTCGCCGCCGGCTGGGGCGTATGGATGATCCCCGTCGCGACCGCGAAGACGATATCGTAGTGCTGCGCCGCCCAGTCGAGCAGCGGATCCCAGCGATCGGCCTGGC
>NZ_JAKVIO010000082.1 GCF_022601895.1 Sphingomonas sp. LaA6.9 | reverse complement strand
CCACCGCGTGATCGCGGATCACCTGCGCTCCTCGGGCTTCCTCGTGGCGGACGGCGTGCTGCCCGCGAACGAAGGCCGCGGCTATGTGCTTCGCCGCATCATGCGCCGCGCGATGCGCCACGCGCACCTGCTGGGTGCCAAGGAGCCGTTGATGCACCGCCTCGTCCCCGCGCTCGTCGCGGAAATGGGTGGCGCCTATCCCGAGCTCGTCCGTGCACAGCCGCTGATCGAGGCGACGCTGCAGCAGGAGGAAACGCGCTTCCGCCAGACGCTCGCCAACGGCCTGCGTCTGCTCGACGAGGCGACTGCGGGCTTCAAGCCCGGCGATACGCTGCCCGGCGAGACCGCGTTCAAGCTCTACGACACCTTCGGCTTCCCCTATGACCTGACCGAGGATGCGCTGCGTGCGCAGTCGCTGCTCGTCGACCGCGCGGGCTTCGATTCCGCGATGGCCGAACAGAAGGCCGCCGCGCGCGCCGCGTGGAAGGGCTCGGGCGACAAGGCATCGGAAGAGGTCTGGTTCGACATCGCCGAGGAACTCGGCGGCACCGAATTCACCGGCTACACCGCCAATGTCGGCGAAGGCCAGGTCGTCGCGATCGTCAGGGACGGCGCGCGCGTCGACAAGGCGGAGGCGGGCGACAAGGTCGTCATCCTCACCAATCAGACGCCCTTTTACGGTGAGAGCGGCGGCCAGATGGGCGACGCCGGCATCATCAGCAATGACAAGGGGTTGAAGGTCATTGTTGAGGATACGTCGAAACCGCTCGGCAGGCTTCATGCGCATCAATCGACGGTGGAAAGCGGCAGCATCGCGGTGGGCGATACCGTTCACCTCGCGATCGACGATGATCGTCGCACCCAGCTCCGCGCCAATCACTCGGCGACGCACCTGCTCCACGCGGCGCTCCGCGAGCGGCTTGGCGGCCATGTCACGCAGAAGGGCAGCCTTGTCGCGCCCGATCGCCTGCGCTTCGACTTCTCGCACCCCAATGCGCTCACCGCGGCGGAGATCGCCATGGTCGAGGCCGATGTGAACGCGCAGATCCGCGGCAATGACAGCGTCTCGACGCGCCTCATGACCCCCGATGACGCCGTCGCGGCAGGCGCGCTTGCGCTGTTCGGCGAGAAATATGGCGATGAGGTTCGCGTGCTCTCGATGGGCGCCGAGGCGGGCAAGACCTATTCGGTCGAGCTGTGCGGCGGCACCCACGTCCGCGCGCTGGGCGACATCGCGATCTTCAAGATTGTCTCCGAAAGCGCAGTGTCGAGCGGTGTTCGCCGCATCGAGGCGCTGACCGGCGAGGCGGCGCGTGCGTGGCTCGTTGCGCGCGATGAGCGGCTGAAGGAAGCCGCGGCCGCGCTCAAGACCGCGCCCGACGATGTGCCCGCGCGTGTCGTTGCGCTCATGGAAGAGCGCAAGCGGCTCGAACGCGAACTGGCCGATGCGAAAAAGGCGCTCGCCATGGGCGGCGGCGCGGGCAATGCCGAAGCGGCCGGCCCCGAGCAGGTGGGTGGTTATGCCTTTCTCGGCCAGGTCGTCGAGGGTCTCGATCCCAAGGGCCTGCGCGGCGCGGTCGACGATATGAAGGCGCGTGTCGGCTCGGGCATTGCCGCGCTGGTCGCGGTCAATGAGGGACGCGCCTCGGTCGCGGTCGGCGTCACCGACGATCTGCTCGGTGCGGTCAGTGCGGTCGATCTCGTGCGTGCGGGCGTTGCAGCGCTTGGTGGGCAGGGCGGCGGCGGTCGCCCTGACATGGCTCAGGGCGGTGGCCCTGACGGCGACAAGGCCGCCGAGGCATTGTCAGCGATCCGCGAGGCACTCCAGAGCGTTCCCGCCTGATCCAGAACCCTGGGCTGGGAACGCGGACTATGTCTTCAGTTCCTCCCCGAGTTTGTTGGGCAGGGTCAGGAATTGCCTGAATCACCGCTTGATGGACATAAACCCGCACCAAAGCATCGTGCGCCAAAACAGATCCGCTCAGCCTGAGGAGCCGTTGAGCTTGCCGAAACGGCGTCTCGAAGGCCGCTCACGGTTAGATCCTTCGAGACGGGTCTTCGCCTCGCTCAGCCCCTCCTCAGGAAGAGCGGTCAGGTGATGCGATTTGGCGCACGGTGCTCCAATCAGCATCGTACTGTCCTACATACTCCGTTCCTGTCATGTTCCTCGCGGGCGCGATCGGCGCGCGCCTGCGGGCAGGGCGAATCAACATGGTCGTTTGTGAGAAAAGTGCGAAGCTAAGTGAAGTTAAGGGCCTATCCCTCGACCTCGCCCAGCCGCGTGCGCCGCAGTCTTGGTTCGCGATCGAGTTCGCCGGCCTGCTTGATTTCCTTGCGGAATTCGTCGCGCTTTTCGTGGATCGACGCGATCACGGGGCCCATTGCGACACCCAGATCGACAAGCACGGCCTCGGAAAGCTGAAGCGAGCTTTCAAGCGTCTCGGGAACCGCATCGGTCGCGCCCGCGCGGTAGAGTTCGGCGGCATGGTCGGTATCGCGCGCGCGCGCGACGATCGTCAGATCGGGAAAGCGCTTTCGCACCTGCGCGGTGATCCGCACCGTCTGCACCGGATCATCCATCGTCAGGATCAGTGCACCCGCATTGTCGAGGTCGAGCCGGTCGAGCATGCCCGGACGGCCGATATCGCCAAAGACGACGGGAAAGCCCTCGCGACGCGCATGCGCGACGGCGTCGATATCCGCCTCGATCGCGACCATCGGCTTGCCGTGCGTCTTCAGCATCTGCGCGACAAGCGAACCGACCCGGCCGAACCCGACGATGATCGCGCGCGGGCCGGTGCCTTCGGCGCTGCCCGTCTCGGGCTGGTCGGGTCCGGCCAGGTCGACACGGCGCGAGACGTCGCGCCCAATGCGCGCGAGCAGCGGCGTGATCGTCAGGCCCAGCGCGGTCACGATCTGCCAGAAGGCCGCGGTCGAGGGCATGATGACCTGCGCCTGTGCTGCGGCGGCGAGCACGATCAGCGTGGTTTCGGAAGGGGACGCCATCAACAGCCCGGTTTCGGCGGCGACTGCGGTGCGGGCGGCGCCGCTGAAACGGATCAGCGCCGCGGTGATCGCGGTCTTCACGAGCACGACCCCGACGACGGCGCCCGTCAACGACAACCAGTTGGCGGCGATGACGCGCACGTCGAGGCTCATGCCGACAGTGATCAGGAACACGCCGAGCGCGAGGCCCTTGAAGGGCGCGGTCATGACCTCGACCTCGGTATGATATTCGGTCTCGGCGATGAGAAGCCCCGCGAGCAGTGCGCCGACGATCGGAGACAGGCCGACTGCCGCGGTCGCGATGCTGGCGAGGATGACGACGATCAGGCTGGCCGCGAGGAACAGTTCTGGGCTCTTGGTTCGCGCCGCCTGCGCGAAGAGCCGGGGAAGCGCGAGCCTTCCCAGGATCATCATCGCACCGATCGTGAGCACGCCGACCCACACGGTCTGGGCCAGTCCCTCGATGCCGGTGCTCTGCGCATAGGGCGCAAGGGCGCCCAGCACGAAGATGATCGGGACGAGCGCGACGTCCTCGAAGAGAAGCATCGAAAATGCGACGCGCCCGACCGGACTCTGCATTCCCGTCATCGGCAGCACGAGCGCCGTGGACGAGAGCGCCAGCGCGATCCCGAGTCCGAATGCGCCCGCCCAGTTCTCGCCCAGCAGCAGGAGCGCCGAACCCAGTACCAGCCCCGACAGGAGCAGTTCGGCCGCGCCAAGGCCGAAGACCAGCCTGCGCATCGTCCACAAGCGCTTGAACGACAGTTCGAGGCCGATCGAGAACAGCAGCAGGACGATGCCGAGTTCGGCAAAGGGCTTGATCGATTCAGGATCGGTGATGGTGATATGGAAAAGCCAGGGCCAGCGATCGACGAACGAGCCGAGGCCCGCGGGGCCAACGAGAACCCCCACCAGGATGAAGCCGATCACCGGATTGACGCGGAAACGTGCAAAGGCCGGAATGACCACGCCCGCCGCACCCAGAACGACAAGCGAATCGCTGAAAGCGGAGGAGTCTATTTCAAGGGCCATGTCCTATCATTGCGGCGATGCAGCATAATTCCTAGCGCGACGGTCATAAAAAAATCCCGCCACAGGGTCGTAATGGGGCGGGCGCGTACCTAAACGATGGGAATACCGGATAAGGAGTAGAGTATCGCATGCCACATGCCACGCCGCTGATCGCAACCATTGTCGCAGGGCTTGTGCTTGCGTTTATCTTCGGCACCCTGGCGTTCCGGCTGCGTTTTTCACCGTTGATCGGCTATCTGCTCGCCGGCGTGATCGTCGGTCCTTTCACACCGGGCTATGTCGCCGATCAGCATCTTGCGAATGAGCTTGCCGAACTCGGCGTCATTCTCCTGATGTTCGGCGTTGGCCTGCATTTCTCGGTCAAGGACCTGATGGCGGTGCGCAAAATCGCCATTCCCGGCGCATTGGTGCAGATCGGCTTCGCGATCCTGCTCGGCATGGGGCTCGCGCACCTTCTGGGATGGACGCTGGCGGGCGGCTTCGTCTTCGGCCTCGCGCTGTCGGTGGCGAGCACCGTGGTCCTGCTCCGCGCGCTTCAGGAACGCCGCATCCTCGACACCGAACGTGGCCGTATCGCGGTTGGCTGGCTGATCGTCGAGGATCTGGTGATGGTCCTGGCGCTGGTCATGCTGCCCGCGCTTGCGCAGGGCGGGGGCGAGCAGGGGCTTGGCCTGACGCTGCTGATCACCGTGGGCAAGGTCGCCGCCTTTGTCGCGTTCATGCTGATCGTCGGCCGCCGCGTCATCCCGTGGGTTCTGCATGCCACCGCGCATGGCGGATCGCGCGAACTGTTCCGGCTGGCGGTCCTGGCGATCGCGCTCGGCGTGGCCTTTGGCGCGGCGATGTTGTTCGGCGTGTCCTTTGCGCTCGGCGCCTTCTTCGCGGGGATGATCCTGGCCGAATCCCCGCTCAGCCAGCGCGCCGCCGAGGAGACTTTGCCGCTGCGCGACGCCTTTGCGGTTCTGTTCTTCGTATCGGTCGGGATGCTGTTCAACCCCGTCATCATCATCACCAACCCGTTGCCCTTCATCGCAACCGTCGCGATCATCATCCTTGGCAAGTCGATTGCCGCTTTCGCCATCGTGCGCGCCTTTGGACGATCGTCCAGAACCGCGCTGACCATCGCGGCGAGCCTCGCACAGATCGGCGAATTTTCCTTCATCCTGGCGACGCTGGGCGCCGAATTCGAGCTGATCTCCGCCGATGCGCGCAATCTGATCCTGGCGGGGGCGATCATATCGATCATGATCAACCCCTTTCTGTTCAAGCTCATCGACCGTTTCATGGCGGAGCGGCCCGTCGAGGCGCCGCCGGTTCCGGCCGCCAAGGGGCATGTGGTGCTCGTGGGCTATGGCCGCGTCGGGCGCGGCGTGGGCGAAAGCCTGATCAATTCGGGCGAGC
>NZ_JAKVIO010000017.1 GCF_022601895.1 Sphingomonas sp. LaA6.9 | reverse complement strand
CAAGGTGACCTGGTATCGCAAGACCGGCGAGGTCCGCGCCGAGGGCAATGTTGCCGTCGTCAATCCGGGCGGCGACACCGCCTATGGCGATTCGGTGCAGCTCACCGACACGCTGCGCGATGGCGTCGTGCAGGATCTTCTCGTCGTACTCGAGGAAGGCGGCCGCATGGCCGCCGCCAGGGGCGCGCGCAGCGGCGACGTCTTCACCCTGGAGCGTGCGGCCTATTCGCCGTGCCGCGTGGTCGACGACAATGGGTGTCCCAAGGCGCCGAGCTGGAAGATCACCGCCACGCGCGTCGTCTATGACGCGGCAAAAAAGCGGGTGCGCTACACCGGCGCCCGGATGGAGCTGTTCGGCCTTCCGCTGATCCCGCTGCCGGGGCTGGCGCACCCGACCAGCGATGTGGCCGGTTCCGGGCTGCTCGTCCCCATTGTCCGCTATGACAGCGAAAACGGATTCGAGGTCGCGGTCCCCTATTATTTCCGTCTCGCGCCCGATCGCGACGTCACGATCACCCCGCATATCTTCACCGATGCGCTTCCGCTGCTGCAGGGCCAGTTCCGCGCCCTGACCGATCTTGGCGCATTCCAGATCACGGGTTACGGAACCTATGGCCGCCGCCAGCCACTGCTCGGCGAAACGGTGTCGGGCGACGAGCAATTTCGCGGTTATCTCGACGCGAGCGGACGGCTGCAGTTCGACCCGTACTGGAGCGTCACGGGATCGTTGCGGCTGACCAGCGACGACACGTTCCTGCGCCGCTATGACATTTCGCGCGATGATCGGCTGCGCTCGGTGCTCAATGTCGAGCGAATCGACAGCGACAGCTATCTCTCGATCGCCGGCTGGGCGGTGCAGACGCTGCGCCAGGACGAGATACAGGGCCGACAACCGATCGCGCTGCCCGTCCTCGATTATCGCCAGCGCACGCGCGAACCGCTGCTCGGGGGCACCATCGAAGTACAGGGAAACACGCTGGCCCTGACACGCACCGAGGGGCAGGATACGCAGCGCGCCTTTGCCGGCGTGCGCTGGGATCTGCGCAAGCTGACCCCATGGGGGCAGGACGTGACCTTCACCGCCTATGCGCGCAGCGATGCCTATCACACCGACGAGACGCTGAGCACGCTTACCCCGGCCTATCGCGGCGATCCCGGCTGGAACTTCCGCTCGATCGCCTCCTTCGCGATCGACGTCCGCTGGCCCTTTGTGGGCGAGATCTTCGGCGGCACGCAGCGCCTGACCCCGCGCGTCCAGATCGCAGCTTCTCCGGTGACGGGCAATCTCGACGTCCCCAACGAGGATGCACGCTCGGTCGAGCTGGAAGACAGCAACCTTTTCGCGCTCAACCGGTTTCCGGGCTATGACCGTTATGAAGACGGCACGCGGATCACCTATGGCGTCGAATGGGCGCTGGAACGCCCCGGGCTCAGCATCAGCACCAATGTCGGGCAAAGCTATCGCCTGACCGCCAAGCCCAGCCTGTTCCCCGACGGCACCGGCCTGACCAACAGGACATCGGACATCGTCGGCCGCACGACCGTGAAGTTCGAACGCTTCGTCAGCTTCACCCACCGCTTCCGGTTCGACAAGGACAGCCTTGCGGTTCGCCGCAACGAGATCGACGCGATCGTGGGTACCGACAAGACCTATGCCATGGTCGGCTATTTGCGGCTGAACCGCGACATCGACGACCTCGAGGACCTGCGCGACCGCGAGGAGATCAGGCTTGGCGGGCGCGTGGCATTTGCGCGCTACTGGTCGGTGTTCGGCTCGGCGACGATCGACCTTACCAACCGGCCCGAGGATCCGCTCTCTATGTCCGATGGTTATGAGCCCGTCCGCCACCGGCTGGGACTGGCCTATGAGGACGAATGTCTCGAGCTGGGCATCACCTGGCGGCGCGACTATGAGACCACGCGTGAAGTCAAGCGCGGGAACACCTATCTGTTCCGGGTAGCATTCAAGCAACTGGGCCTGTAAGCCTTCGTTCAGTCGCGGCGTAGCATATACGGCGCAAGATCAGATATTGGAGTGAGCCACAGGATGATGGCACGAATTTCCGGCAGAAAAATGCGTGCCGGCCTGTTTCTGGCGGGGGCGTTGATCGCCGGCGCCGCAGTAGCGCAGCAGACCGGCGAGGAAGCCGCGGACGTTCCCGCCACCAAGCTGGACGTGCCCAAGAACCTGACGGTGTTCGGCAAGAGCGATCCCAACGTCTACAAGGCGACGGCGATCGTGAACGGGGAAATCATCACCTCGACCGACGTCGAGCATCGCCTCGCGCTGGTCCTGCTCGCCAACCAGGGCCGCGTCAGCGCCGAGGAGCGCGAGCGGCTGCGCCTGCAGGTGCTGCGCAACCTGATCGACGAGACGCTGCAGATCCAGGAAGCGAAGGCGGCCGAGGTGGAGGTCAAGCCCGAAGAGGTCAACCAGCGCTATGCCGCGGTGGCGCAGAACTTCAAACGCACCCCGCAGCAGATGGACATCTATCTGCGCGACCAGGGATCGTCGGCGCGCTCGATCAAGCGTCAGATCGAAGGCGAACTGGCATGGCAGCGCGTGCTTGGTCGCAAGATCACGCCGTTCGTCAATGTCGGCCAGGAAGAGGTGCAATCGATCATCGATCGCCTCAACGCCTCCAAGGGTGCCAAGGAATATCGCCTCGGCGAGATCTTCCTTTCCGGTACGCCCGAGACGATGCAGGAAACGATGCAGAACGGACAGCGCATCCTGCAGCAGCTTCAGCAGGGCGGCTCGTTCCAGGCCTATGCGCGCCAGTTCTCGGAAGCCTCGACGGCTGCCGTCGGCGGCGATCTGGGCTGGATCCGTACGGCGCAGCTGCCCGAGGCGCTTGCCGAGGCCGCGCAAAACATGCGTGTCGGCCAGGTCGCCGGGCCGATCCCGGTTCCCGGCGGTGTTTCGATCCTTGTTCTGGTCGACGAGCGCCAGGTTCTCACGGCCGATCCGCGTGACGCCGTGCTCAGCCTCAAGCAGCTTGCGATTACCTTCCCCAAGGGCATGACACAGGCGCAGGCGGGGCCGCAGGTCGCGAAGTTTGCCGAGGAAACCAAGAAGATCACGGGCTGCGGTTCGGCCAAACCGATCGCAGATACGCTCGGCGCGGAGGTGGTCGACAATGATCAGGTTCGCGTGCGCGACCTGCCACCCCAGCTTCAGGAAATCCTGCTCAACCTTCAGGTTGGCCAGACGACCCAGCCCTTCGGTTCGCTCGAGGACGGCGTGCGCGTGCTCGTCCTGTGCGGTCGTGACGATCCCGAGTCGGCGAACGGCCCTTCGTTCGACCGGATCATGGCGCAGCTGGAGGATGAGCGGATCAACCGGCGCGCGCAGCGCTATCTGCGCGACCTGCGGCGCGATGCGGTGGTCGATTATCAATAACAGGGAGAACCGCGCGTGAACCCGATTGCCGTATCGCTCGGGGACCCTGCGGGAATCGGTCCGGAGATTACTGCAAAGGCCTGGGAGCTGCGCGCCGAGCACGGGTTAGCGCCGTTTTTCGCGGTCGGCGACCGGCGTTCGATCACCGCGGTCTGGAACGGCCCCGTCACGCGCATCTCCGACCCGGCCGAAGCGCCCGAGGCTTTTGCGCGCGGCCTGCCGCTGATCCAGCTCGAAGACGGCGGCCCGATCATTCCGGGCCAGCCCGATGCCGAAGGCGCGCGCTGCTCGCTCGATTCGCTCGAAATGGCGGCCGGGATCGCGCGATCGGGCGCGGCCGGGGCTCTGGTGACGGGTCCCGTATCCAAGTCGCAGCTCTATGAAGTCGGCTTTCGCCATCCCGGACAGACCGAGTTCGTTGCGGAACGCTGCGGTATCGCGCGCGAAAACGCCATCATGCTGCTCGCAGGCCCGAGCCTGAGGGTCGTTCCGCTGACCACGCACATGCCGCTGAAGGATGTGTCGGCATCACTGTCGATCGAGATGATCGTCTCCAAGAGCCTCGTCACGGCAAAGGGCATCACGCGCAATTTCGGCATCAAGTCGCCACGGCTCGCCTTTGCGGGGTTCAATCCGCACGCCGGCGAAAACGGCGCGCTCGGCACCGAAGAGATCGACATTCTGATGCCCGCCATCGAGATCCTGCGCGAACGCGGTATCGACGTGGTCGGCCCGCTCGCCGCCGACACGATGTTTCATCCGCGCGCGCGCGCCAATTACGACGTCGCGATGTGCATGTATCACGATCAGGCGCTGATCCCGCTCAAGACGCTGCATTTCGACGAAGGCGTCAACATGACGCTGGGATTGCCCTTCGTACGCACCTCGCCCGACCATGGCACCGCCTTCGGCATTGCAGGAACGGGCGTCGCAGAGCCGGGCGCGATGATCGCGGCGATCCGGATGGCCGCCACCGCCGCCGCCTTCCGCGCCACCTGCACCCTGTGAGCGCGCTCCCGCCGCTGCGCGAGGTCATCGCGCGCCATGGCCTTGCCGCGAGCAAAGCACTTGGCCAGAACTTTCTGCTCGACGAACAGCTGCTCGACCGTATCGCGCGCATCCCGGGCGAGCTTGCCGGCGAGACCGCCTATGAGGTCGGCCCCGGCCCCGGCGGGCTGACGCGCGCCTTGCTGCGCGCGGGTGCCCATGTCGTCGCGGTCGAGCGTGACCGCCGCTGCATACCGGCGCTCGCCGAGCTCGACACATGGAAACCCGGATATTTGAGAGTGATAGAGGACGATGCTCTCAGGATAGATGAGGCGCGGGAAGTGCCCGGCGCGCATGTCGTCGCCAATCTGCCGTATAATGTGGGCACAGCGCTGCTCGTTCGCTGGCTGGCCACGGCCGAATGGC
The DNA here is from genome assembly GCF_022601895.1 of Sphingomonas sp. LaA6.9. Classification (GTDB taxonomy): domain Bacteria; phylum Pseudomonadota; class Alphaproteobacteria; order Sphingomonadales; family Sphingomonadaceae; genus Sphingobium_A. Next base: position 75,679 of record NZ_JAKVIO010000017.1, on the reverse strand, counting down.
GCCCCTGGTGGAAATCACTGACGCTGATGTTCCAGAAGGAAGTCGCCGAACGCGTCGTCGCGCGGCCCGACACCTCGGCCTATGGTCGGCTGGCGGTGCTCAGCCAGTGGCGGTCGACCGCGCGGCTGGCGATGAACGTGCATCGCTCGGCTTTCACGCCGCCCCCCAAGGTGATGTCCGCGGTGGTGCATATCGAACCCGGCGATGCGCCCGAGGGCGTTGCGATCGGCACGGTCGAGCGCCTGACCGCCGCAGCGTTCGGCCAGCGACGCAAGATGCTTCGACAAAGCCTCAAAGGTGTTGCCGGCGGTGCGGAAGCGATGGAAATGGTGGGAATAGACCCGACGCGGCGGGCGGAAACGCTGACGGTCGAGGATTTCATCAAGCTCGCGCGCGCAATCGACGCACGCTGATCATCCGCTCAAGGGATGCCGGCCGTTGTCGGCACCCCCTTGAGTCCGGATCGAATCAGAGCTCGCCTTCGAGCCAGCCCTTGAGCTGCCCCTTGGGCGCGGCACCGACCTTGGTCGCCGCGGGCGCGCCGTTCTTGAAGAGGATCATCGTGGGGATGCTGCGCACGCCATATTTCGCGGGCGCATCGGGATTCTCCTCGATGTTGAGCTTGGCGATGGTGACCTTCTCTCCAAGCTCCTCTGCGATTTCCTCGAGCGACGGGCCGATCATCTTGCAGGGGCCGCACCATTCGGCCCAGAAATCGACGAGAACCGGCCCTTCGGCCGAAATCACGTCCTGATGAAAGCTCGCGTCACTGATCTGCTTGGTGGCCATGGCCAAATCTCCTTTGGGTTGGCACGATATCTAGGCAGGCCGGGCGTCTCTCTCAACCGCTTTCGCCCAAGCATTACTCCTTGGCATTCAAGCCGGGCTTGTGACGGGCCAGCAGCGCGTCGGGCAGGTCAATCAGTGTCGGCCCCGACGAGTACAGCAATTGCGCCTCGACGCGACGCCCCGGAAAGATGACCTTGAGCGCCTCGGCATAGGCCGCCATCTGGCGCAGATGATGCTCGGGCACGCGCTCGGCGGATGGCGGCACGCGCCTCCCCGTCTTGAAGTCGACGACGCGCACCACGCAGTCGCCGACGAGCAGCCGGTCGACGGTCCCTGCCACGACATCGCCGTCGACCACCGCCGCGATCGGCGCCTCGGCCAGTGCCTCGGGTCCGAACAGCGCGGCATGCGCAGGATCGTCGATGATCGCGAGCGCGGCATCGGCGATCGCCGAACGCTCGGCGGGATCGGCAAGGCCCGCGCCATGTTCGAGCCAGCGCAGCGCGGCATCGCGTCTTTCGGCCGATGCAACGTCGGGCAACCGTTCGAACAATGCGTGCAGCCTCCGCCCGCGTTCTGCGGCCCTCCGCATCTCGGGCCCCGGTGGCGGATCGGGCACATTGTCGGGACCGAGCGACGAGGGCGCGAGCGGACGCGGCGGACGCGCTTCGACCGGTGCGGCCGCGTGCAGCCATTCGGGCAACACGGCCGTTTCGCGCTCCCGCGACAGCGCTTCGTCCGTGGCGGCGATCGGCACCGTCGGCGTCCGCCCGCGATAATGCCATGCGCCGCCCCAGTCGGGATCGGCGTCGGCTTCGATTTCAAGCCGCTGAAAGGCGGTATGCACCGCGGCATGCCAGCTCTTGTCGGGCGCCCGCCCCTTCGCCAGCGGCCCCAGGGCTCCACCGACGACCAGCCATTCCTCGGCGCGCGTCAACGCCACATAGAGCAGCCGCCAATGCTCCTCCATATCGCGCTGCTTCGCCGCGTCAGCGGCTTCCTTCAGACTGCCCACGGTCTCTGCCGCACGCGGCCGGAAGACGGGAACGGGCTCGCCTTCCTCGCCGATCGGCCATTCGAGCTTGCTGTATCCGCCGCCCGCGCGCTCGGGATCGACCGTGGCATCGGCAAGGATCACCAGCGGCGCCTGAAGCCCCTTGGCGCCATGTGCCGTCATCACGCGCACCGCATCGAGCGGCGCGGAGGGATCGCGCTTGATGTCTTCGGTCTCGCGCTCGAAGCGATCGAGAAAGGCCTGGAGCGTCGGCGTCGCGTCATTTTCGAACTGGAGCGCGGCGTTGAGCAGTTCCTCGATCGGATCGCGCGCTTCCTCGCCCAGCCGCCCGAGCAGCTTGCGGCGGCCGTCGAGCGGGCCCGAAAGCAGATCCTCCAGAAAGCGATAGGGCGAGGACAGGTCCGCCTTCGCCAGCATCGCATGGAGCGAGGCCAGGCGCGCGGCATCCTGTGTACCCCGAAGGTGCCGCCACAAGCCGCCCTTGCGACCATAAGCGGCCGCATAGAGGTCATCCTGACTCCAGCCGATCAGGGGCGAAACCAGTAGTGCCGCGAGGTTGAGGTCATCCTCGGGCTGGAGGACGAAGCATATGGCGGCGAGCAGGTCGCGCACCGCGAGCGGCGCATTGAGCCGCAGACGGTCGACACCAGCCACGGGCACCTTTTCGGCGTGGAGTCGTGCCACGATCAGCGAGGCAAGCTCGCTGCGGCGACGCACGAGGATCAAGATGTCCTGCGGCTCGAGCCGCCTGGGCTTGCCCCGATTGTTGATCCAGGTCGGCGCATCGAGCCAGCGCCTGATCTGCTTTGCGAGCCGCGTCGCGAAACGCCGCGTCGAATCGCCCAGCCAGCTTTCCTCGCCCTCGATGTCGTCGCTGCCATCTGCCTCCGCCGAAACGGGGCTCCACAGCGTGACAATGCCGGGGCCCGCCACCGCGCTGCGATGGGGTTCGAGGTCGATCATCCGGCTGAGCGCGCCGTCACCGAGTTCCTCCACAACGGTATCCACGAACTCGAGGATCGGTGCGGTCGACCGGAAGGACTCGGTCAGCGAGAGATCGTGCAGGCGGCGCTCCGCCTCCGCCGCCTGTCGCTCGAAATGCAGTTGGGCTGCGCGAAAGTTGATCGGGTCGGTACCCTGAAAGCCGAAGATCGCCTGCTTGAAATCACCAACCGAGAAGATCGTGCGCACAGGCGCAGGCGCACGGTCGTCCATGGGCAATTCTTCGGCGAAGAAATCCTCGGCCAGCTTCCGGATGATCGCCCATTGGCTGGCATTGGTGTCCTGTGCCTCGTCGACGAGGATATGGTCGGTCGCCTGATCGAGCTTGAAGCGGATCCATTCCGCCATGCGCGACTGGCCGAGCAGCGTGACGGTGCTGCGGATGAGGTCATCGAAGTCCACGACGCCCGCAAAGCGCTTGGCCTCGGCATAGGCGCGGGCATAGGTGCGTCCGGCCTCCAGTCCCTGCGCGAACAGGTCGGCAAGCTCCGCGCGACTGCACAGCCCGATCAGCGCCTGCACGCTGTCGGCAAGCCGTTGCGCGTAACCCGCATAGCCGGGCTCGGCATCGAGCAGCTTTTGTCGGATCGCTTTCAGATCCCCCTTTTGCGTGACCACGAGGGAAAGCAGATCGGGCAACATCTCGGCGCGGCCTGTGCTGGATGCGGCGCGCCACGCGGCAATGAGATCGGCGGATTCGAGACCGGTCTTGGTGCCCCAGGCGGCGTTCGCCGCCGCGATCCGGCGCAGACATTCGATGTCGAAACGGTCATCGCGGCAGGCATCAGCGATCGCTGCCTCGATATTGCCTTCGGGCACGTCGAGCGCCCGGCGCACGACCGCGCCGACGTCCTCCCCCAGCGCCTCCATCGCCTGTGGAGCGCGTGCGCAATTGGCTAGGAAAGCCTCAGCCCCGCCCTCGCCGAGCCTGAGGCTCAGCGCCTGGAGCGCTGCGATCAGCACTTCATCGCCATTGGCCTCGGCGGCGACGAGCATGTCGGCCATCACCTGCCGCTGGAGCGCCGATTCCTCACGCCCTTCGAGCGCACGGAATCCCGGCACCAGCCCCGCTTCGAGCGGGAACCCCGCGAGCAGCGCCTGACAGAAGCTGTGGATCGTCTGGATGCGCAGCCCCGCGCCGCTCGCATCGAGCACGCGCGCGAAGAGCTGGCGCGCCGCCTCGATGCTCTCGGGCGTCGCCGCCTCGCCCAGTGCGCGCAGTTCGAGCGCGAGATCGGTGCCCTTCATCCGCACCCATGACGCGAGCTTGGCGTGGATGCGATCGGCCATCTCGGCCGCACCCGCCTTGGTGAAGGTGAGGCAGAGTATCCCCGCCGGATCGGCACCGTTGAGCAGCAGGCGAAGGACGCGCGCGGTGAGCACCTGCGTCTTGCCCGTTCCCGCGGAGGCGGAAAGCCATACGCTCTCGCGCGGCTCCGACGCGGCCTTCTGATTGCCCTGAAGGGTGATCGGGCGGTGCTGGCTACTCATCGCCGACCTCCCCGCGCCCGTACCATTCGTCGAGCCGCATCAACTGGTCGTAATCGGCATAGGGCGCATATTCCGGGTGGAGCTTCGCGGTGAAGGGCGCGCTCCCGGTCAGCCAGAGTTCGGCGGCCGCGCGGAACAGGGCCTCGGCATGACCGGTAAAGCGCGCGGCCTCGATCTTCCCGGCCTTCCCTTCCGCATCGACGGGCGAGCGCCGGCTGCCGAAGCGACCATTGGCCTTGGCAAGCGACCAATATTCGAAGGCTTGGGCAACGCCGCCGACGCCTTCGAACCCGCCGCGCTCGGCAATAAGGCCCAGCAGACCAAGCTGCATCGCAAAACCCTCGCGCACAGCGACATCGGAGGGCGCCTTGCCCGTCTTGTAGTCGATGATCGCAATGCCGCCGCCATCGATCCGGTCGATCCGGTCGACGCGACCGTCAAGCTCGACCCCGGCGATTACCGCGCTGCCCGAAATTTCGGCCTTCCAGGGTGTACGGCCAGCCGCCCTGTCCTCCCCGATCTGCTCGGCGATCCATTTGAGCGCCTCTTCCACGCGCGGCTGCCAGAAGGCGCGCTGCAGCGGATGGACTTCGGGCCGCGCGAAGAATTCGCGGGCAAGCGGCAGCAGCCGATCGGCACGCCAGTCTTCGGTGGCCCAGCGTTCGAGCACGTCGTGGATCGCGGTGCCCCGCCACGCCGCGCTGGCTTCCGCGTCGATCGGGTCGAGCGCGCGCAGGCCGAGCATCTTGAGCGCATAAAATGCGTAGGGATCGGCCTTCAGCCGGTCGACCTGAGTGACGCTGAGCGCCTTGGGCCGGTCAGCGACGGGCGGTGCGGGTCGGGGCTGCTCGGCGGGTGCAAAACCCGCGGGCCGGTCGATTTCGGCCGCCCATGCTCCAAAGCCCGGGACATTTCGTTCGGCGCGGAAGCCCGGGTCCATCGCCTCCATCCGCAGCCAGAAGCGCGATGCGATCGCGGGAGCGCGCGCGTCGCGCCGGGCGCGCGTCACGACCACCTGCGGCGCGCCAAGCGCACTCGCAAAATCGTGCGCGGACAGGCCGATACGGCGTTCGAGGCTCGCAAGGCCGAGTTCGGAGCGGACGCGCGGTGCCAGCCAGGGATCCTGCGCGGGCAGCGCGGGCCAGCTTCCCTCGTTGAGGCCGGCGAGGATGACAAGATCGGACTGTTGCAGCCGCGCCTCGAGCAGGCCCCAGATCGAAATGCGCGGATGCCCGCCCTGCGGGGGGCGCACCGCGACTTCGTCCATCAGCCCCTTGAGCAGCGGCCCCAGAATTTCGGGTCGTGCATCGACCGGACCGTCGACGGCGTGCGCCTCCAGATCGGCAACCAGTTCGGCAGCAGCCCGCCCTGCGGCACCCGACCATGCGGCATCGCCCGCAAATGCGGTGGCGGCATCGCGAAGCGCCGCCAGCAGCGCGGCCAATGACCGCGCATTGGCGGTCGCCACAGCAAAAGGATCGAGCAGCGCGCGGATTTCCCGCCAGCCCGGTTCGGCGCGCGCGCGGATCCTCCGCTCCCGCTCATTGCCCCCCGCCAGATAATGGCTGATGCCCTCAAGGCCTGCTGGCGGGCGTGGCCCGCGAAGCGCCAGATCGAGCAGGCGAACCTTGTCGAGCCAGGCCAGCCGTCCCTCACCCGCCTGAACAAGCGGATGTTTCAGCAATGCGAGCAACGCGATCGGGGCGAAATCTTCGGCGACGGCCTCGGCGAGCGCCAGTAGCAGAGTGCCCGCGGGTTCGCCCGAGAGCGGCCGGCCCGCAGAATCGTCGGCCTCGATACCCCAGCGCCTCAGATGTGCCGACACGCGCGTTGCGAGTGCGCGGTCGGGGGTCACAAGCGCGGCCGTGCGCGCGGGCGTTTCGAGTGCCTCGCGCAACGCGATCGCGATCGCCTGCGCCTCTTCGGCGGGGGTGGCGACTTCGAGCGCGCGGATTCCCGTCAATCGCGTATCGAGATCGGGATCGCTCCAGCGCCCCGTGAAGACCGCGGGTTTCATGGCATTGGAAATCGCGCGGCTGCGTGTCGCGCTTGCGTCGTGCCCACCGCCCCAGCGCCAGCGACGCACCTCGCCACGCGCGACATCCATGCGATCGAGCAGAAGCTTCAGATGAAACTGGGGGTGCGTCTCGATCGCGGGCTTGCGAAAGCCGGTGACGGCATCGCGTTCGAACGGGCCGAGCGCGTCCCACTCATCCTGCGGCATTTCGTCGTCGAGCGCGGGGAGCACGACCGTGCCGTTTTCCATCCGCGACACCGTGCGCAGCACGCGCGCGACCATGGGCGCGCTGGTGGTGATGCCCGCAGCGACGACAAAGCCCGCCGGCGCCGCTTCGCGCCAGCGTCGCGCTACGCGTTCGAGCAGACGGTTGCGGCGTTCGGCCATGTCGATCCGCCCTATCCGGGCCAGTTCCTCGGGCCAGCGATCGAGAATGATCGACAACAGAGACAGCGATTTCTGCCAGTGTTCGGAGAGTTCGGCGGCGACTTCCAGTGTCTTCAGGCGCCTTGGATCGACACATTCCACAAGCAGCTGATCGAGCGTGCGCGCGAGTTCGGCGGCTAGGCGCACTGCTTCGGCGGCATCGACGGGCTCGCCCGCGCGCGCACGTTCCGCCTGCACCAGCCGCGCCAGCATCAGGCGGCGCCGCATCGGATCGATGGCGGGCGGTATCGGTTCGCCGCTACCGATCGGATCGAGCGCACTGCCGAGCCTTTCGTCGAGCTCGGGATCGCCGATCGCGATCAGCCGCGGAAGCAGCAGACCACCCTCGGCACGACGGACAAAGGCATTGGTGATCGCGCCAGCGGCGCGATTATTGGGTACGAGTATGATGCCGCGCGCGAGCGCCATCGGATCCTTGCCCCAGCTCGCCACCAGCCCTTCGGCAAGCGCGTCGGCAAAGGCCCGGTGCGGCGGAATGGTGAAGACCGAGGGCGCGCCCCGATCACCCATAAGCGAGAAGCGCCTCGGTCTTCTTCACCGCCTGCGGCGTTCCCACGTCGAACCACAGTCCGTGGTGAACGAGGCCGAAGCAGCGCCCCTCCTCGATTGCGCGGTTCCAGAGAAGGTTGGTCGAGAACGGGCCCGCGGGCGCATCGCGCAGCAGGCGGTGCGAAAGCAGCTGGACACCGGTGTAGACGAAGGGCGCGACGCGTCCGCGCTTGCGGCGGCTCACGCGGCCCAGCGCGTCGAGGTGGAAATCCCCCGGACCGCTATGGCAATTGGCGCGCGCCTGAGGGACGAGAAGCAGCAGCGCATCCATCTGCGCGCTGTCCCACCGCGCGGCAAGCAGCCGGATCGCGTCGCTGGGGCCGTCAATCCAGAGATTGTCGCTGTTGACGCACAGAAAGGGATCGTCGGGGATCAGCGCCTGTGCCTTGACCAGTCCGCCGCCGGTTTCGAGCAGCAGGTCGCGCTCGTCCGACACAATGATTTCAAGATCTTTCACCTTGCTCTTCAGATGCGCTTCGAGCGCATCAGCGAGGTAGTGAACATTGACAACGGCGCGCTCGATCCCAGCCGCGCGCAGCCGGTCGAGCGTATGGTCGAGCAGTGCCTTCCCCGCGACCTCGACGAGCGGCTTTGGGCGCGTCGCCGTCAATGGCCGCATGCGCTTGCCGAGCCCGGCTGCCATGACCATCGCGGTCCCGATCCGCGGCCCGCCCGGAACGGGGCGGATCGAAAGCGGTTTTCTGAGCTTGCTCATGCGTCGGCCATCGTCTTCCATGCGGGCGCGCGCTTGTCCGCAGGAACATTGGCGTCGAACCAGCGCGCAACCGGCGCGAGCGCGGGATGCCTGAGATCGCGTTCGAGATATTCCCACACGCGCGGCAGATAGGACAGGTAACGGGGCTTGCCGTCGCGTTTCCAGAGGCGCGTGAAGATCCCGACGATCTTGGCGTTGCGCTGCGCGCCGAGCAGCGCATAAGCCGTGTCGAAATCGGCGTCGGGGCCCACCTGCGCGTGATAATGCGCCAGCATCTCGGCTTCGAGCGCGGGTGAGACGTCGCGGCGCGCATCCTGGAGCAGCGAGACCAGATCATAGGACGGATGTCCCGCCAGCGCATCCTGGAAGTCGAGCAGGCCCAGCCCGTCAACGCCCTCGCGCCCGTCGATCAGCATGATGTTTTCGGCATGATAGTCGCGCAGAACCGTGACGCTGCGCGCATCTGCCGCATAGAGACCGGCCATCGCCTCGTCCCATGCGGCCTCATAACCCGCCGCGTCGACGTCGAGACCGACGGCCGGGCAATACCATTCGACGAGCAAATTGGCCTCGCGCAGATATTGCGCGCGGTCATAGGGCGCGATGTCGGCCGCATCGTGACGATGAAGCAGCGCGAGGAGCGTGACCGCGTCGGCATAGATGCGCCGTTCGCTTTCGGGCGCGGCGTCGACCACCTCGCGCATCCGCGCATCGCCGAAATCCTCGAGCAGCACGAACCCGTTGTCGAGATCGGTCGCCAGGATCCGCGGGGCTGCGAAGCCAAGCTCGATCAGATGCTCCGCGATGTGGATGAAAGGGCGCGGATCCTCATGCGGCGGCGGCGCGTCCATCAGCACCGCCTGACGGCCGGGCTCGACCACGCGAAAATAGCGGCGGAAGGATGCGTCCCCTGCAAGCGGCAGGATCTGGGCGCCTTCCCAGCCATGCGCGGCGAGAAAGGCGGGGGCAGCGGCGGGTGGAATCATGTCGGTGGCCATCGCCCTTCCCATGACGACGGCACCGTGGCTGTCAAGACGCGTGCGCCGTCCCCCGTCCGCTCGAAGGTGAGCCGCAACGCATCGGGCCAAAGCGCATCGCCCAGACGTTCGGGCCATTCGATCAGCAACAGGCTGTCTTCGAGCATGTCGTCGAGCCCGAGTTCCAGCGCGTCCTCCGGATCGTCAATGCGGTACAGGTCGACATGCGCCACGGGGATGCGCACTTCGGGCGGCGCATAGGGCTGGACGATCGCAAAACTCGGACTAGGCGCCTCCTCCTCGAGTCCGAGCGCCGCGAGCAGCCCCCGCGCGAGCGTCGTCTTGCCGGTTCCCAGGTCTCCGGAAAGCGCAATCACATCGCCTGTGCGCACGACCTTTGCGAGCGATGCGCCCAGCGCCAGTGTCGCTGCTTCGCCCTCAAGGATCACCGCGGCAGCTCCAGCGTAAGTACGGTTCCCTCGCCGTGCACCGAATACAGCGTGAGCGTCCCGCCGTGCGCCTCGGCATATTGGCGTGCGAGCGGGAGACCGAGACCGAAGGCATCATCACCATCGGGGCTGCGCTCGGCGGCGCGGCTGAAGCGGTCGAAGATGCGCGCCTGCTCCTTCTCGGCAATGCCCTGGCCATTGTCGGATACGACGATTCGCGCGGCCGCCCCGTCGCCGCTGCCATGAAGAAGAATGCGACCCCCCTCGGGCGTTAGCGCGACCGCGTTCTTGAGCATGTTGCCGATTGCCTGGCCAAGCCGCCTGGCATCCCCGGTGATCTCCCCGAGGCTTGGATCAAGCTCAAGTGCGAAATCGAGCGACTTCGCCCCGATCACGGCCTCATGGCCTTTGGCGACTTCGGTCGCCAACGCGCTCAGATCAACCGGCGCCATATCCATGGGAAAGCCGCCCGCGTCGCTCTGCGTCAGATCGAGCACACCGTCGATCAGCACGCCGAGACGCTCGACCGAGGAGAGGATGGCGCCGACATAGTCCGTCGCCTGATCGCTCAGATCGCCGGCATAGCCTTCCTTCATCATCTCGGCGAAACCGCCGATCGATGTGAGCGGCGTGCGCAGCTCGTAGCTCATATTGGCGACGAAAGCGGTCTTGACCCGGTCGGCCTCCTCAAGCGCCTCGTTGCGATCCCTGAGCGCCTGCTCGATGCGGCGGCTGTCGGAAATGTCGAGCATGGTGAAGAGCGCATTGCCGTCGGGCATCGGGACGGCGGCGAATTCGAAATGCCGCCCGTCCTTGAGCGCCACGCGCCCGCCGCGTTGACGCCGGTCCACGGTGGCAACGCGGACAAGCTCGCGGATGAGTTTGGCGCGCGCAGGGTTGGCAAGCTGTTCGGCGGCGGCATTGGCCAGCATATCGACGCGCGGGTGCGTCGACAGGAAGGATTCCTCGAAACCCCAGATTTCGCGGAAACGATCGTTCCACATGTTGAGCCGGCCGTCCGCGGCGAACACGCCGATCGCCTCGAACAGGTTGTTGAAGGTGGCAGTACGCACGCGCAGCAGCGTGTCGCGCGCGCTTTCGAGCTGTACCTGCTCGGTGCGGTCCTCGAAGATCAGCAGCAGGCCGCCGTCGGGCAAGGGTTGTGCGACGACGCGCAGATGCGTGCCGCCCGGGAGCAGCCAGCTTTCCTCGACCGCGCCCTCGATCGAGGTAAACCAGCCGCGCCGTTCGGCCTTCCAGCCCGGAAAGTCGCGGCTTTCAGGAATACGGTCCGCCTCGCGCATGCGCTCGAGCACGCGGTCGAACTCGGGACGGTCAGCGAGCCATTCGGGCTTCATCGCGAAGATGCGCTGGAAGGGCTGGTTGCTGAAGGCCAGCGCGCGATCGGGCCCGAACTGCGCCACGCCCGCCGAAAGCCGGTCGAGCATGTTGCGTTGCGCGGCGGCGAAGCGGCGGAACGCGCTGCGGACCTGTTCGGTCTCCTCGATGTCGATCGCAAAGCCCGCGACGCCCGCATCGCCGATCGGTACATCGACGACGCGCATCATGCGCCGTTCGCCCGCAATCGTCGCGGGAACGGTGCGCGTCATCACCTGATTGGCCTCGCGCGCGGCCGCAGCCATCGCAAAGGGCGTGCGCCCGCCGCTCGATTCGACGAGCTCGAGCCCGCGCTCGATCACGTCCGCAGCATCCGTGCCTTCCACCGCCTTCACATAGGCGCTGTTGACGAGCGTCAGGCGAAGATCGGAACCGCGGTGCCACATCGGAAAGGGAGACGCCTCGATCAGCCCGGCAAGCGCCTCGAAGGCGCGCGCAAGCCGCGTCACCTCGGTCCCGAGGCGGCCGATCTCGGTCTGGCTTTCGGTCGCATCGAAGAACCAGAGTATGACGCTGCCCGGTTCGGCAAGACCCGGACTGGCGACTGCGCCACGGATGAGCAAGGTGCGCGACGAGCCTTGCGCCCGCGCCGCGCGCGTGAAGCTCTTGCCCGATTTTTGCGCGGCGGCGACGTCGCGAACGAGCGCGGTCGAATCCTCCTCCGACAATCCGACATCATCGGCGGTCAGGTCGGCAAGAAAATTGGGAACACGCGCGAGTCCAAGCCAGTCGCCAAGCCGGTCCGAAGCTTCGATCCGGCCATCCGATCGGACGATCATCGAAAGCGCGGGCGCGGAGTCCAGCAATTCGCCGAGACGGTCGGTCTCACGCTCGGCCCGCGCCGCGCGGCCGCGCATGCGAAGCCCGGTATAGAGCGCCCACGCCGCGAGCCCGAGCCACAGCGCAAGCGTAACACCGATCGCGATCGAAACGAACGGCGAATCGTCAATCAATTGCGGCGGTCCAGGTCAGGCGTAAACATCATCGATGTCATTAGAATCTGTTTCGCCGATTTGGAAACACCAAGTGCCCCGGCCATGACCGGGGCACCCGAAAATCACTCCCAATAATAGGGTTTGCGCCGGAACGTGCCCGTAACCTCTTCGTTGAGCGTGGCCGCGTCGTAGAGGCGGCCGCCGAGCATGACCTTCGCCACCTTGTCCGAATTGCGGATGTCCTGCGTCGGATCGGCGTCCAGCACAACGAGGTCGGCGAGCTTGCCAACCTCGATCGACCCGATGTCGCGATCATAGCCCAGCGACTGCGCCGAGACGATCGTCCCCGCGCGAAGCGCCTCGACCGGGCTCATCCCGCCGCGGACGAAGGACCAGAGCTCCCAGTGCGCCGCGATGCCGGGTTCCTGGCCATGCGCACCGATCGATACCGGAACGCCGCGATCCGCGAGCTTTTTCGCCTCGCGTGCATTGTCGTCGTCGACATAATCCTCCTCGGGCGCCTTGGTCCGGCGCGCATTGGCGGCCGCGAGCACTTCGGGCGGCTCGTGGCGCTGCAGCAGCGGGTGTTTCCAGACATCGGTCGCCTGCCGCCAATAGGGGTCGCCAGCTGGCCCGCCATAGGTGACGACGAGCGTGGGCGTGTAGCCAACTTTGGTGCCCGCGAAGAAGTCGATCACGTCCTTGTAGAGCACGGCCTGCGGGATATTGTGCTCGAGCGTCGTGTTGCCGTCGGCGATGATCGACATGTCCATGCCGAAGAGCGATCCGCCCTCGGCCACGGAGCGCATGTTCGCCTCGCGCGCGGCCGCCACCACCTGCTGGCGCTGCTCGCGGCGCGGCTGGTTATAGTTCTTGACGCTGTGCGCTCCCTGCGCCTTGAGCCGCCGGATATGTGCGCGCGCATCGTCGAGACTGTCGATCTGGGCATAGACGTCCGCCGCCTTGGCGCCATAGACGATCTCGCCCGTGGAAAAGGTCCGCGGCGCGAGAAGCTTGCCGGCGCGCTGCATTTCGGCTGCGGGAAAGACGGTCGCCGCGCTGCTCGACGGATCGTGCGTGGTGGTGACGCCCAGCGCGAGATTGACCATCGTCGCCCAGTTCTGTTCGGGCGTGAAATCATCAAGCCCGTAAGGGCCATGCGCGTGCGCGTCGACAAGCCCCGGCATGATCGTCTTGCCCGCGACGTCGACGGTCTTCGCACCCGCTGGAATGCGCACCTCGGCCCTCGGGCCGACCGCGACGATGCGGTCGCGCTCGATGACGATCACGCCATCCTCGACGATCCCGCCCGCGGCATCGCGCATCGTGACGAGGCGCGCACCCGTGAGCGCGATTATGCCCTGCGGCCTGTCCGCCGCGACCGTCATGGAGAGCGAAACGCCCGTCCGGGGCGGCTCGAACTTGGGCGGTTTGGCGTCGCCGGCAGGTGGCGCTGCGGTGAACATGGCATCGCTGCGCGCGGTGTAGAGCGTCGGCCCGAGGCTCCAGTGAAGCTGCGCCCCGTTGTTGCTCCAGTGGATGAAATCGGCGCCGTCCGCGCTGACGCGCGTTACCGGAAGCGCGCCGCCCTTGGCACCAGCGCCGACCTCCTGTGTGCCGGGCAGCAACGGGGTGACGAACGCCTCGTAATTCTCGCGGAATGCGAAATACTGGCCGTCGGGTGAAACGTCATATCCCGTCACGAGCTCGCCCGAGGCGTGCACGCGCTTCGCCTCGCCATTGAGATCGGTGCTGACGAGCATGCGCTTGTTTTCACCGCTTTCGACCATGAAGATGCGGTCATTCCCTGCGCCGAAATGAGGCCCGGAAAGCCCCTTGGCGACGCGCACCGGAGCCCCGCCCGCAGTCGCCACGCGGTACACGCCCGCGTCGAGCGGATAGAGCGGCGAGACCAGCCCGCCACCGTCGCGGACCTCGAACACGATCGTCCGCCCGTCGGGCGAGAAACGCGGGCGCGCATAATGCCCCGGGCGCGTCGTGACTGTGCGCGCGCTTCCGCCCGATCGTGCAATCGTGCGGATCTGGCCAAGCCCTGCGTCGGTCCAGCCGACATAGGCGATCGTCTTGCCGTCGCGCGACCATGACGGATAGGCTTCGCGTTCCGCATCGTTCTTCGTCAGCCGGCGCGGAATGCCGGTCGCCATGTCCTTGATCCAGAGCTTGCCGAGCGTTTCGAAAACGACCTGGCGGCCGTCGGGCGAAACCGCGGCATGGCGCGGCATCTTCGTCTGGAAGCTGTCGGGAGCGATCTCGACGGGCGGGCGCGGCGGATCGATCACGCCGCGGCTGTCGGCAACGCGGAACGGAATATCGCGCACCTGGCCCGAGGCCAGGTCGATGCGGTTGATCTTGCCCCCCGCCCAGAAGACCAGACTGGCCGAATCCGGGGTCCATGCCATGTTGGGATAGACGCCGTGGACCGCCCAGGTTTCCTGCACGTCCTGATCGAGCGCGTCATGAATCTTGCGCTCCTCGCCCGTCACGAGATCCTTGACGTAGAGCTTCGATTTGGCGCGCTCGCGCCGGACGAAGGCGAGCTTCCTGCCATCGGGCGAAGGCGCGGGGCGAACCGCGCCACCGGGTCCGGCAGCGATCGTCTCGATCTCACCCGTCTCCATGTCGTAGCGTTCGATCGCGAAGAGCTGCGTGTTCGAGTCCTGCGCATATTGGAAGATCGGGCCGGACGTCGTGTTGCGGACATAATAGACGTGCTTGCCGTCGGGCGCGTAGATCGGTTCGCCCAGTTCCTTCTGGTGCGCCTCGTTCGGCTTCTTGACGAGCGCGACCCCGCTGCCGCCCGACACATGATAGGCCCAGACCTCGCCGGTGCCGAGCGAGCGCCCGGTGGTGAAATGCTTTTTGGCGACGATGAAGCGCCCATCGGGACTCCAGCTCGGCTGGTTGAGCAGGCGGAAATCCTCTTTGGTGAGCTGGCGCTTGTCCGACCCGTCCGCGTTCATCAGCCAGATATTGTCGCCGCCCCCGCGATCCGAAGTGAACGCGATGCGCCTGCCATCGGGCGAAAAACGCGGATGCACTTCATAGGCCAGCCCCTCTGCAATTCGCGTCGGCGTTCCGCCCGCGATGGGCATGGTGTAGATGTCGCCGAGCAAGTCGAAAGCGATCGTCCGGCCATCGGGGCTGATGTCGAGGTTCATCCAGGTGCCCTCGGTGGCATCGATCGGCACCTGGCGAATGGTGGCGCCGGGAGGGGCATTCACATCCCATTTCGGCGCGTCTTCGCTCTTTTCCGCCGCGGTCGGCGCTGTCGCCCGGGCATGGCCCGCAGGCCCGACACCCGCCAGCGAAAGCAGCAGCGTCAGCGTAACGATCGCGTTGTTTTTCACGGTTTTCTGTCTCCTCCCGTCGCATGGCCAGCCTGGCCGCGCAGCACCTGCGGAGCTTCTATGAGGTTGTTTGCCTGAGGAAAAGCGCCGTTGGTCGAATATCCGCGGCAGAGCAGGCCGAACTGTTGCGCGCCTGCAACAAAGGCGCAACAAACAGTATAAATTGCACAATAGCGTGCAGCTGTATTTGTTGATTCAAGTCACGCCTCGCCCAAGGGTCGTTCATCCAAAGTTCAGTTGATGGGATGCGACCATGCGTAAGTCACATTTTCTACGTGGCACTTCTATTCGATCCGCGGCAATTCTTGCCGGAGTCCTTGCATTCAGCTCCATGGCCCATGCCCAGGACGCTGCGCCCGCTGCCGGCCCCGAGCCCGAAGCGGAAAGCGCGGCGGACGATGCCATCGTCGTCACCGGATCGCGCATCGCGCGCACGGGTTTCGAGGAAGCCGTGCCGGTGACCACCGTCCAGGGCGAGGAATTCTTCGAGACCGGCCAGACGTCGATCGGCGACGTGCTCAACGAGCTTCCCCAGCTACGCTCCACCATCAGCCAGTCGAACTCGACGCGCAACCTCGGCACTGCGGGCCTCAACCTGCTCGACCTGCGCGGCCTCGGCACCCAGCGGACGCTTGTGCTGCAGAACGGCCGCAGACACGTTTCCGCCGACATTCTGAACAATGCGGCATCGGTCGACACAAACCAGATCCCGACCGACCTGATCGAACGTGTCGACATCGTCACGGGCGGGAGCTCGGCCGTCTATGGTTCGGACGCCATTGCCGGCGTCGTCAATTTCATCCTGAAGGACGATTTCGAGGGCGTGCAGCTGCGCGGCCAGGGCGGCATCAGCAAATATGGTGATGCGGGCGCCTATTTCCTCAGCGCCGTCGCTGGCACCAACTTCGCAGACGATCGCGGCAATATCGCGGTCAACTTCGAATATGCGCACAATGAGGACTGGTACGCCCCCGGACGCCCCAATCTGCGCAACCAGAACGGCTATGTCACGGTCGACAGCGATCCCGCGAGCGCGGTAAATGGCAGCGACGGCAATCCGGATCGCGTGTATTTCGAGGATATTCGCAGCGCGGTCTATTCGAACGGCGGCACGATCGAGGACTTCAACACCGGGCCCTATTATACGCCATACATCTTTCAGGCGGATGGCAGCCTTGTTCGGCAAACCGGCCGGCGCGTGGGCAACACGGCCAGCGGCAGCTTCATCGGCGGCAATGGCGACAATTTCCGCAGCGGTCAGGAAATGGGCCTTTACCCCAAGTTCGACCGGTACAGCGTGAACCTCATCGGCCATTTTGAGGTGAGTGACGCTTTCATTCCCTTCATCGAGGCCAAATATGTTCGTTCCGACTCGCTCGGCAGCGCCAGCGGCCCGGCCTTCATGGGACGCGGCGGGACATTCAGCTCTCCGCGCGAGATCTTCTACACCGACAACCCGTTCCTCACCAATCAGGCACGTGGTGTGATCCGCGCGGCCTATGGCGACTTCTATGATGCGACCGGCAATGACACGCCCGACGGAATTCCCGATGCGGACCAGTACGGCTTCTACCTGAACAAGAATATCACCGACATCGGCGTGCGTCAGGAAGCGGCGACGCGCGAAACCTATCGTATCGTGACGGGCGCCCGTGGGACGTTCAACGAAGACTGGTCCTATGAGCTTGCGTTGAACTACGGTGAGTTCAACGAGGACACCACGATTCTCGGTAACCTCAACGTCCAGCGCTTCCTCATGGCGATCGATGCGGTGCGCAATCCCGCGAACGGCAACATAGTGTGCCGCGCGACGATCGACCCGACCGCGCGCCAGATCTACGAGCAGGCGGCCAACACCGCATATGCGCAGGCCCAGCTGGCAAATGATGTGGCGCAGTGTGTCCCGATCAATCTTTTCGGCAGCGGCAATGTCACTCAGGCGGCACGCGACTATGTCGTCCAGGATACGGTGTCCAAGGGCAAGATCACGCAGTTCGTGGTGGGCGGATCCGTTGCAGGCGATTCGAGCCAGCTCTTTGAACTGCCCGGTGGCCCTGTCGGCTTCGCCGCTGGCTTCGAATATCGCAAAGAAACCAACTACCAGTCGGTCGATCCGATGGTTCAGGCGGGCATCACCTTCTACAACGCTCTGCCCGAGTTTGACCCGCCATCTTTTGAAGTGAAGGAGCTGTTCGGCGAACTCCGCGTCCCGGTGCTGAAAGATGTTCCGTTCTTCCAGGAACTGACGCTCAACGCCGCGGGTCGTGTCGCGGACTACAAGGGTTCTACCGGAACCGTCTATTCCTATAACGCCGGCATCGAATGGTCGCCTGTCCGCGACATCCGCTTCAGGGCCAATTATGCCCGCGCCGTGCGCGCGCCCAACCTGACCGAACTCTATGCACCGCTCGGCCAGAACTTCGGGTTCATCAACGATCCCTGCTCGCTCGACTATATCGGCACGGGTTCGTCGACCCGCCAGGCGAACTGCCGCGCAGCCGGCGTGCCCGCGAACTTCAACTTCCAGTATCAGCAGACGCTGGAGTTCCGTTCAGGCGGCAACGAGGACCTCAAGGAAGAAACGTCCGACTCGCTGGTGTTCGGCGCAGTTTTCGAACCCAGCTTCATCCCGGGGCTGGTCATCTCGGCGGACTATTACGACATCCAGGTCGACGACGTCATCACCGCCCCCTCGGCGCAGCAGATCGTCAATGCCTGCTATGATGCACCCACGCTCGACAATCAGTTCTGCAGCCTGTTCCAGCGCGCAGGCGCGGGTGGCGGACCTCGCGGCGAAATTCAGGGGCGCATCCTGGAAGGCACGCTGCAACAGGTCCTGCTGAACTACGCCAAGCTCAAGGTGCGCGGCATCGACGTTCAGGCGAGCTACCAGCGCAATATCGAAGGCGTCGGTGACCTGAGCACGCGCGTGATCTGGACTCATGTGTTCCAGAATGACCAGTATCTGTTCCCGGACGATCCGAACCGCGCCAACCAGCTTTTGATGGAATTGGGCGATCCCGAGGATGCCTTTAACTGGAACCTGAACCTGAAGACCGGTCCCTGGACGCTCGGTTATCAGATGCGCTACATCGGAAAGATGATCCTCAATGGCGCGCAGTATGAGGATTTCTTCTCGAAGCAGGGCCGTCCGCCGCAGAATGCCGACTGGGCCGATCGCGCCTTCTACCCCTCGGTTGTCTATCACGACATCCGCGCTGCCATCGACGTGAACGAGAAGTTCAACTTCTACATCGGCGTCGACAATGTCACCAACCGGGTGCCACCACTTGGCCAGACGGGCATCGGTGCGGGCAGCGGCATCTATAGCAATATCGGCCGCTTCTTCTACGCAGGTGCGACCGCCAAGTTCTGACAGACGTCAGCAATCGAACTCGAAGGCCGGGACCTGTTCCCGGCCTTTTTTTTGACGTGATCGCGCACGCAAAGAAAAAGGGCCCCCGGCGATTGCCGGGAGCCCCTTTGAGCTTCGCTGCGAGCGATGCGATCAGTAGCGGTAGTGATCGGGCTTGAACGGGCCTTCGACCGGCACGCCGATATAGTCGGCCTGCTTCTTCGTCAGCTTGGTCAGCTTCACGCCCAGCTTTTCGAGGTGCAGCATCGCGACCTTCTCGTCGAGGTGCTTGGGCAGGACATAGACATCGTTCTGATAGGCCGCCGAATTGCCCCACAGCTCGATCTGCGCGAGCACCTGGTTGGTGAAGCTCGACGACATCACGAAGCTCGGATGGCCCGTGGCATTGCCCAGGTTCACGAGGCGGCCCTTGGACAGGATGATGATCTGCTTGCCGTCGGGAAACTCGACGAGGTCGACCTGCGGCTTCACTTCGGTCCACTTGTAGTTGGACAGCGCAGAGATCTGGATCTCGCTGTCGAAGTGGCCGATATTGCAGACGATCGCCATGTTCTTCATCGCCTTCATATGGTCGGCGGTGATGACGTCGGCATTGCCCGTGGCGGTGCAGAAGATGTCGGCGCGCGTTACGGCCTCTTCCATCGTCACGACCTCGAAGCCTTCCATGGCGGCCTGGAGCGCGCAGATGGGATCGACCTCGGTGACGAGCACGCGCGCGCCGCCATTGCGCAGCGACTGCGCCGAGCCCTTGCCGACATCGCCGAAGCCCGCGACGCAGGCGACCTTGCCCGCGAGCATGACGTCGGTGCCGCGACGGATCGCGTCGACGAGCGATTCCTTGCAGCCATAGAGATTGTCGAACTTCGACTTGGTCACGCTGTCATTCACGTTGATCGCGGGGAAAGGCAGCTCGCCCTTCTTGGCGATCGCGTACAGGCGGTGAACGCCGGTCGTGGTTTCTTCCGAAACGCCCTTGATGTTCTTGACGGTCTCGGTGAGGTAGCCGGGCTTGCGGGCGATGAACGCCTTGAGCGCCCGCTGCATCTCGACCTCTTCGTCGTTCTCGGGCTCGGGCATCGTCTGGCCGGCTTCGAGCTTGGCGCCCCAGAGCGCAAACATCGTCGCGTCGCCGCCATCGTCGAGGATCATGTTGCAGGTCTCATCGCCCCAATCGAAGATCGAGCCGACATAGTCCCAATATTCGGCAAGGCTCTCGCCCTTGACCGCGAACACGGGGACGCCGGACGCCGCTATGGCGGCGGCGGCGTGATCCTGCGTCGAGAAGATGTTGCAGGTCGCCCAGCGGACGTCGGCGCCCAGCGCGGTCAGCGTCTCGATCAGCACGGCGGTCTGGATCGTCATGTGGAGCGAACCCGTGATGCGGGCACCTTTAAGCGGCTGCGCCGCACCATATTCGCTGCGCAGCGCCATCAGGCCGGGCATTTCGGTCTCGGCGATATCGATTTCCTTGCGGCCGAAATCGGCGAGCGCGATGTCGCGAATGACGTAGTCGTTGATGTCGGCAACGGGTGCGGTGGCCACAAAATGTCTCCTGACGGCTGGTTCGATGGCGGCCGCCGGACAATGAAGCGAGGCGGCCGATTGCGGGCCAAATACCCTCAGCCGCCTCCGAAAGCAAATATAAAGATCTCTTTATATGTTCAGGGCGCCCGCGCGATCACAAGGTTGCAGCGCCCGCCTGGCAGCACCGGATTGGACTGGGCGCGCTCAGCGAGCGCCTCCAGCGTCATGATCGAATGGCCCGCGGCCCGGGCGGCGCCGAGGATCGATTCCATGTCCGTGCAGTCGAGGCCTTCAACGCCAGCCCCATAGCTGTTTGCGATCGCGGTCACATAGCGATCATAGGCGTTGAGTGCCCCCGACGCGCCCACTGCGCCCGTGAAATGTCGACGCAGCCGGTCGTTGACGTCGACAAGCGCGGGACGGCTGCCGCGAACAAAGGCATTATATTGCGGCAAAAAGTCCTGCCCCTTCAGCCGGCAGCGCAGCGCGGAGACCATGAGCATCGTCTCCAGATCGCGTACCTTGGCCGCAGCGACGGCGTTGTCGCTCCAGCATGCGGCCGCCTGCGCGTGCAGCGGCGCCGCGAGGGCAATCATTGTTAACCCGAAACAAAACGATCGAAGGGTCTTCCGTACCATGCCGTCCCCCATGCGTTCTGCGACCCGACGCATTTTCGCGGCATTGCGTGCGCAGGTCGGATTACGAACCTGTCACGGCTCGCCTGCAATGAGGTAAATCAACATGGTTAATGAACGGTAAGTCAGGCCTGTCCGGCCATGGGTGCGAGCAGGCTGCTGTCGACCCCTGCATCGGCATAGGCCTGTTCCCAGCGCCGCGCCGGCGGGACCTCAAAAAGCAGCCGCGTGGTGCCCGGGGTCACGAACCAGCCGTGGCGCGTGAGTTCGTCCTCGAGCTGGCCGGGCGCCCATCCCGCATAGCCAAGCGCGGCGACCCATTGCGAGGGGCCCTTGCCTTCGGCGATTGCCCGCAACACGTCGATCGTCCCCGACAGCCCCCAGCGATCGGCGACCTGGATACTGTCCTGCCCTCCCCAGTCGAGGCTGTGGAGCACGAAACCGCGCTGCGGCTCGACGGGACCACCAAGATGGATCGGACAATCGGGTGCAACGCCCGGATCGATATCGAACTGACGGAGGAGTTCGTGGAAACCGATACCCTCGGCGACCATCCCCACGCCGATACCCAGCGCACCTGCTTCGTCATGCGCGCACATCGCGATCACCGCATGCTCGAAGCGCGGATCCCCGATACCGGGGAACGCCAGCAGAAGCTGGCCGGTGAGATAGGCGGGCATGTCCATAAGCTTTAATATAGGCGCGTCCGGTGCACGATAAAACAGGGGGTTTTGCCATTGCGGCGCTGGCGGGAGCCGGTCTGGCGGCCTATATGCGGCGCGTTCGGCCGTTCGCGGCGTAACCGATCTATCCCAAGGAGAATGATGCATGACGATCAAGCAGGGCGACACGCTTCCCGAGGCGACCTTCACCGTCCCCGGCCCCGACGGACTCGAGTCGGCGGACACCGCCAGTTTCTTCAAGGGCCGCAAGGTCGCGCTCTTTTCGGTGCCGGGGGCTTTCACTCCCACCTGTTCGGCCAAGCATCTGCCAAGCTATGTTGACAAGGCCGAGGAGTTGAAAGCCAAGGGCGTCGAAGCAATCGCGTGCACTGCGGTCAACGATGCCTTCGTGATGGGCGCATGGAGCAAGGCCAATGGCGCCGACGGCAAGGTGACGATGCTCGCCGACGGCAATGGCAGCTTCGCCAAGGCCGTGGGCCTCGAAATGGATGGCTCGAAGTTCGGGCTCGGCACGCGCGGCCAGCGCTTTTCGATGATCGTCAACGACGGTGTCGTCGAAGAACTGAACGTCGAGGCGCCGGGCGAATACAAGGTGAGCTCGGCCGAGCATATGCTGGGCCAGCTCTGACGGTCCGGCGGGGTGGCGCCGGGACGCGCCGCCCCGTCGCGCGTTGGAACGAATACCGCTCTGTCCCGTTGGGCAATCGAAGCCTTGAAGACGGGAGACGGATCATGGTCATCAGCACGCCAGAGCATGTGGTTAGCTTTGAAGAGGGCATCCAGCCGCGCCCGACCCTCGAACAGGCGCGCGAAAAGGGTCGCGCCTATCTCGACAACGCGATTCATGCCGCGCAGGAACATCCTTGGGCCGCAGCCGCGATCGGCGCGGGCGTCGTAGCGACCGTGGCAGCGACAGCCTATGGCGCAACCCGTATGGCCGCGCGCCGCAATCACGGGGAGAGCAACGGCGACGCCATGATCGAAGCGGAAATTTTGCCCGAGGCGCTGCCCCTCGAATAAGCGGGGCCGAGCGCACGAAACGCCGAATGGACTTGCCAGCGTAACAAACGGTCGGATAGTTGCTTTGGATGACCAAGGCAGAATCCATCGTCGCCGAACTCGACGCGCTCTATAACGCGTCGGTTGACCGTCTCCGCAGCGCGCTGACCGCTTTTGTCCGTTCGGGCGAACGTCCGCATCCCGGCACCCGGAGCCATGGCGCGTTCGCCTATCCGGAAATACGCGTGCGCTACAAGGGTACGTCTGACAGTCCGGTGCCTCCGCGTTCGTTCGGACGGCTGGTGACGCCGGGCGAATACAAGATCAGCGTCACACGCCCCGCATTTTTTGCCGACTATCTGGTCGA
Organism: Sphingomonas sp. LaA6.9; assembly: GCF_022601895.1. GTDB lineage: Bacteria > Pseudomonadota > Alphaproteobacteria > Sphingomonadales > Sphingomonadaceae > Sphingobium_A. The sequence goes on along the minus strand of NZ_JAKVIO010000017.1, from coordinate 52,943 downwards.
ACAGCTAGAATTGCTGATCGAGGATTATGATGTCGAGGTGGAGGCGGTTCCCGGCGCGCAGGAGATTCCCTTCCCCTATGTGCTCGAAGCCGGGCACGGCCTTTCGCTCGACGACGTCAGCGCAATAGACCTGGGGCGTTGGTTCCCCGCCACAGAACTCGCGCATATCGGCGACGAGATTGCTGATGGCGTGTGGACCGATACGCCCGAAGCGGCACGTCCGCTCGCGCTGTTCGATGCCCTGAGAACCGACTTCTCCCTCGCACGGTTGCGCCATTACACCGGCACGCCGGCCGAGCATGTCCAGCGCTTCATCCTGTTCACCAACTATCACCGCTATGTCGACGAGTTCGTGCAATGGGCCTGCACCCAGCTCGGCCCCGACACGCCCTATACCGCGCTGTCAGGCGCGGGCGGCGTGATGGTGACGCCCGAGACAGCCGATCCCGAGCGCGTCGTCGCGGACAGTGCATGGCGCAAGCATCAGATGCCCGCCTATCACCTGATGGCGCCTGGGCGGATGGGGATCAGCGTCGTCAACATCGGCGTGGGCCCGTCCAACGCCAAGACGATCACCGATCATCTCGCGGTCGTGCGCCCCGAGGCGTGGCTGATGATCGGGCATTGCGGGGGCCTGCGTCCCAGCCAGCGGATCGGCGACTATGTCCTCGCGCACGCTTATCTGCGCGACGATCATGTGCTCGACGACATGCTGCCGCCGGAAATTCCGATCCCTCCGATTGCCGAAGTCCAGCAGGCGCTGGCGCGCGCGGCCGAGACGATCTCGGGCGAGGATGCAGACACGCTGAAGCGGCGCTTGCGTACGGGCACGATCGTGACCACCGACGACCGCAACTGGGAATTGCGCTACTCGAAATCGGCGTTGCGCTTCTCCCAGTCGCGCGCGGTGGGGATCGACATGGAATCCGCCACGATCGCGGGTCAGGGATATCGCTTCCGTGTCCCCTACGGCACGCTGCTATGCGTGTCGGACAAGCCGCTGCATGGCGAGCTGAAGCTGCCGGGACAGGCCAACCGCTTCTATGAACGCGCCATCAGCGAGCATATGCGGATCGGCATCGAGGCGTGCAACGAGTTGCGCCGCGAGGGCAGCAAGCTCCACAGCCGCAAGCTCCGGGCGTTCAACGAACCTCCGTTCCGCTGATCCTCGGCTTGGGCGTCGGCGCAACGACGAGCCGGTCCCGCCCCTCCATCTTGGCCTCGAGCAACGCGATGTCGGCGCGGTGGAGCATATCGCCAAAGCCGACATCGCCGGGATCGAACGCGGCAATCCCGAAGCTCGCGGTAATGCTGCAGCCCGGGAGACCGGAAATCTCCAGTTGCTGCAGTTCCTGGCGCGTACGCTCGATCGCGGCGGCAGCGTCGGCGGGCGTTATGTCGATCAGCAACAGGCAGAATTCGTCGCCGCCCATGCGGCCGAACAAATCCTCCTCGCGGACCGAGGCGTGAACATGGTCGGCAAAGGCGATCAGCGCCCGATCACCCGCTGCGTGACCGAAGCGATCGTTGATCCTCTTGAACCGATCGATGTCGCTCATCACGACAGTGAGCGGACGGCCGTGACGTCGCGCATTGGCGATGGCGCCGACGGCCGCCTGCTCGATCCCCCGGCGATTAAGGTTGCCGGTGAGCGGGTCACGCGTGACCAGCGCACGCACGCCGTCGGCCAGATCACCGGCGAGCAGGAACAATGTGGCGATACCGGTGCCGATATGGATGGGCGGCAACCCGAGGACAAGAAACGCGCGGAAGCGGTCAATGCCCGCGGGATCGGCCTCGGCTCCTATGGTGATGCCGAGCGCGGCCAAAGCCAGCTGATACATGCCGAAAATCGCAAGCATGACCATGAATGCGATCTCTGGCGGTCGCGCCCGGTGCTTTTGCGGCAGCACCGCCATGATCGCGATCACGGTCATGGATGCGATGTAGAGATTGGTGATTGCGATACGCATGCCGAAATGCTGGAACACCAGCATGACGACCGCGATCGCGGCGCCTGTGATCGCCACGCCGCTCGCGAATCTGCCCACATAGGGCCGCAAGCCTGCGCGCTGGCGACTGCCGATGGCGATGAGCGAGCTATTCGTCAGTATCAGCAGCGCGCCGAGCAAGATCATCGCCGGATGGCCCGGCAGCAACACCAGCGTGACCGCGTTCAACGCCCATTGCAGCGTCCCGCCACCATAGGCCAGCGCCCATGTCAGCGCGTGGCGCTGCCGCCCGAAATGAAGCCAGGCAAGTGTCAGCGCACAACAAAGTATTGCGCTGGTCGTCGCAAGCACGAACAGGACAACGAGCGCGGTGCTTACCACGCCCGTCTCCGGCGTTGACCGTCCCCCCGAACGGTCATCAGGACGCCCTCACCAGCCGCATTGCTTGCCCTTGTTCTGCTCCTTGAGCCAGCCCATGAGCGGCTGGAAATAGGCCAGCATCGCCGATCCGTCGATTTCGCGGCTTCCGGTGAATGCCTGAAGCGCATCGGGCCAGGGCTTCGACGCCCCCATTTCGAGCATCGCGTCCAGCTTCGCGCCGACCTCCTTGTTGCCATAGAAGGAACAGCGGTGGAGCGGCCCCTTCCAGCCCGACTGCTCGCATGCAGCCTTGTAGAACTGGAACTGCAGGATCCGCGCGAGGAAGTAGCGCGTATAGGGCGTGTTACCAGGGATGTGGTATTTCGCTCCGGGATCGAAATTGGCCTCGCTGCGCTCCACCGGGGGCGTGATGCCCTGATATTGGAGCCTGAGGTCGGTCCAGGCCTTGTTGTAATATTTGGCAGGGATCGCGCCGCTGAACACGCCCCAGCGCCATTTGTCCACGAGGAGGCTGAACGGAAGAAACGCCACCTTGTCCATCGCCTGACGGAGCAGCAGGCCGAGGTCCTTGTCCTCCGAAGGCACCTTCGACTGATCGAGCAGACCGATATTCACCAGATAATCGGGCGTGATCGAGAGCGCGACGAAATCGCCGATCGCCTCGTGGAACCCGTCATTGGCGCCGTTGAGATAGAGGAACGGCTGCTTGTTGTAAGCGCGCTGATAGTAGTTGTGCCCGAGCTCGTGATGGATCGTGACGAAGTCGTCCGAATTCACCTTGGTGCACATCTTGATGCGCAGATCGTCCTTGTTGTCGATATCCCATGCCGAGGCATGGCAGACGACCTCTCGATCGGCGGGTTTGACGATCTGCGAGCGCTTCCAGAACGTGTCCGGCAGCGGCGAAAAGCCGAGCGAGCTGTAGAAGCCCTCTCCGATCCTGACCATCTTCACCGGATCGTCGCCATGCGCTTTCAGCAATTCACCGATGTCGTAGCCGACGTCGCCAACGCCCTTGGGCGCAACGATATCGTAGATATTGCCCCATTCCTGCGCCCACATATTGCCGAGAAGGTCGGCGCGGATCGGGCCGGCCTTCGACTGGACGGCGTCGCCATATTTCTCGTTCAGCTTGGCTCGCGTATAGCAGTGGAGTTCATCGTAGAGCGGCTTGACCTGCCCCCAGAGCCGGTCGGTCAGCTTCGCGAACTCGTCGGCGGGCATGTCATAGGCCGAGCGCCACATCGCGCCGACATCCTTGTAGCCGAGCTCCGCCGCGCCCTTGTTGGAGATGGACACCATGCGCGCATAATCCTGGCGCATCGGACCGCCGACATTGTCGTGCCAGCTTACCCACATCTCCTTGAGTTTCGCGGGGTCGCGGACCTCGCCCATCGCGGCTTCTATGTCGGAGCCGCTGATTTCCTTGCCGTCGAGCGTACCCCGGCCCTTGCCGTAGGTGGAGTTGAGCCGTGTCGCGATCTCGCTCAGTTCGGTCGCAGCGCCGGGCGTCGTCGGCGCGGGCAGAACAATCCCGCTGCGAAGGATGTTGAGTTTGCGCCTGGTATCGGGCGAAACGCCGGAAACCTTCTCGAACTTCGCGGCTTCGAGCGCGAGACGCACCGCCTTTTCGGTGCCTTCGGCACCGCTCTGGGCGGCCAGCGCATCGGTATCTTCGGTGATGTAGGTGTTGTTGATCCACTGGATACGACTTGCTTCCACCGTATAGTCGAAAAGTTCCTTTTCAGCCGCGAGCACGAACGCATCGGCATCTGCGGCGGTCAAGGCTTTGACGGGTTCCTGTCCCTTTTTCTGGGCGTGCGCCGGCGGCGCGCTGGCGAGCATGGCAGCCAGCGCGATCGCTGAAATCATCGACTTCATCTCTATGGTGACCCCTTTGGATTCCCTGATTGCTATGCGGCGCAAACTGTACCGCGCCCGGTGACGGGTCAAGACTTGAGGAAGTCCAGAATCGCCTGGCCCAGTTCGGCCCTGGTGACCGCACTCATGTGATTGCCCGGGATCGCGCGGAAGGCGGCACCGGGGATCGCCCCGGCCAGCGCCTCGCCCGATCCGTTATCGTCGTCATCGACGCCCGTCACGACGAGCACGGGCCGATCGATCGCCGCCAGTTCCTCGCGCGTCGTATCGACGAAGGTCTCGAGAATATGGAGCAGCGCGACGGGATCGCCCTTGGTCGTCTTCAGAAATGCCTCGGTGAGCCATTCCGAAGAACCGCGCTCGAAACTGCCGAGATTGGTCAGGACGTGGCGGAAATAGGTGCCACGCCCCTGGGTATCGAGGATGCCATCGAGCCCCATCCCAGACAGCACGGCCCGGCGCGGGGCCGCGCCCTGCGCCAGCATCCGCACGCTCGTGCGGCCGCCAAGCGAATAGCCCGCAAGATCATAGTCGGTGAGCCCGAGATGCGCGATCAGCGCAAAGCCATCCTGCGCCAGCACGTCGCGCGGATAGGCCGCGAGGTCGTGGGGCTTCGCGCTTTCGCCATGCGCGCGCAGATCGGGCATGATGACCCGGAAACCGGCATCCGCGAGCAGCTTTGCATGCCCGTAGCGCACCCAATTGGTCATCGCGTTGGAGAAATAGCCATGGATGAGGACGAGCGGCCGCCCCTCCCCCATTTCATGCCACGCGAGTTCTGTGTCGTCGAAGCTGTTGAAATGTGCGGTTTTCAGCTCAGTCACGGGCGAACGCCCCCCGGCCGCGGCTGCCGCTAACTTCACTTAGATTCACAAACTTCTCACAAAACGCCATCTGCTTCGGATCCCTGATTTTCGCGCGCGAGTCGCGTTCGCGGCGACAATGGCAGGCGCGCGCGATGTAGGACAGCCTTCGGAAACCGCACCAGCGGCCTCTCGGGGGAAATCCGGCCGCTACCAAGGGTTAATGCCGATGTCCGCCATACGCCTCGCCCACTAGCGTTGCTGGCGCCCGCGCATCGCGCCAGTCCGTCCGCCGTTTGAGCGGCTCAATGGCAATGGTCCGCTTCCGGGCGTTATCGCAGATTCTCGACGGGAGGCCCTGTTCATGAAGCCAGTTTTTTTCTCGGTCGCTGCCGTACTGGCACTGCTGGCCACGGGCGCCGTTGCGCAGACAGCGAATACCGATGACAGCAAGGTCGAAGTGAGCCCGGGCAAGGTCCAGTATTATTCGAAGCTGCGGCGCGAGGCGACGGTCACCAGCATCAACCAGAGCACCCGCGAGGTCTCGCTGCTTGCGCCCGACGGCGAGACCGTGAGCCTGACCGCGGGCCCCGAGGTCAGGAATCTCGCAAGCGTCAAGGTCGGCGACAAGGTGGTCGCCGACTATCAGGAATCGATCGAAGTCACGTTGCTGAAGAAAGGGAAGCAGCCCGTCGGTCGCCGCGAGGAGGCCAGCGATTCCGGCAAGCAGGCAACCTCGAAAGTCGTGCTGACGGGGGATGTCATCAAGGTGGACAAGGCGACAGGCATCGTGACCCTGCGTGGCGCGACGCGGACCGTGGACATGACCGTCATGGACCCGAAGCAGCTGGAGCGCATCAAGGTTGGGGACCAGGTGCAGGCGGTTACGACGCAGACGCTCGCGCTCTCGCTGGAGCCCGCCAGCTAGGATCCCCCGCCCACTCCGGACGATCGGGACGACGCTCCGCGTCGTCCCGATATCCACGCATTCCCCAAGCCCCCGTGCGCTCCATCCATCGTAGCGCCGCCACCAACGCTTGCCTGCGCCGCGAAAACAGAATACTGACTAACTGGTCAGTCATTATGCAGGACGCGCAGACCCATGACAGTGAAGCAGAAGCGCGACGATGCCGAAGCGCGCCGCCGGCACATTCTGGACGAAGCCATCCGGATCATCGGCCAGCGCGGCTATCACGGCTTTACCGTCCAGCAGGTCGCGCAGGCGTGCGGGCTGACCAACGGCGGGTTGCTCTATCATTTCGGATCGAAGGAACAGCTTCTGGTCGCAGTCCTCGAGGAGCGCGACCGGCGCTATGCCCAAATCGTTTCCGCGGACGTCGACCTGTGCGCCGAGGAAGCCGAAGGAACGGGCATCTATGTGCGCGCGGCCGTCCTGCAATTGCTGCGCGCGATCATGGCGCGATCGGTGGCCGAGCCCGAGATCATGCGGCTGTTCACGGTGCTCCAGTCCGAGGCGCTGGACGCCGAGCACCCCGCACATGCCTATTTCCGGCGGCGCGAGGCCATGGTGCTCGACGAATTCGCCGCGATGCTCACCGGTCATGCGCCCAACCCGCGCGCAACGGCGCGGCAGGTTCTCGCGCTTCTCGATGGCCTTGCCCAGCAATGGCTGCGCGAGAACGGTGGCTTCGACCTGCTCGCCGAATGGGACGCGGTGATGACGCTGCTGCTGCCTTCCGCCGGCGACACGGCTCCAGCGGCCAACGCGATCGGGACATAAGGAGAGGATCATGCCCTATACTCTGGACCGCCGAACGCGCAGCGAAACCGAACAGCGCAGCATCGACCCCGCGACATTTTTCGCGGTCGACTTTCCGGCACTGGCTACGCGGCATGGCGGGATCGTGGCGGATGCGATCGCGGCGCTGAAGGCGCCGCCGCTTTCGATCGAGGTCGAGAGCATAAGCTGGACCATCGCGCGCGATGACAGCACGGTACGCGCATATCAGGGCGCGGCGCCGAACGCGCTGCATCTGATCATGTCCGCCGGCCAGTTCTCGGACTGGGCGCAGAACCTGCTGTCGATCAACGGAATGATGACCGCGCGCGCGCTGACCTTCAGCAATGGCAGCGTGCGCGACGTGTCGTGCTGGGATGCGATTTCGCACGCGCTGCTGGAGGGCTGGCCGGTCGCGGCCAATGGCCTGACCTTTGCCGACCGGCACGGCGCGCCGCTTGACTTCAACCGCTGCTTCACGCCCACGGACGATCCGCAGGACATCATCCATTTTCTGGCCGAGGCGGGCTATCTGCATCTGCGCGGCTGGCTCGATCCCGCCGACATGGCGGAAATCTCCGCCGAGATGGATCGCGCCCTGCCCCATTATCACGAAGGCGACGGCAAATCCTGGTGGGCTGGGCTGGGTGATGGTTCGCGCCGCTGCGTGCGATTGCAGGAATTTGTCGAACACTCGCCGACGACCTCGCGCATCCTGTCGAGCGAAACATGGACGCAGTTGCGCCTCCTCATTGCAGGGGACGACAGATTGAGGGTCGCCCCCGTGGAGGGGCGGATCATCGAGGCGCTGTTCAAGCCGGTCGGCGTGGTCGCCGGCCCATCGGACGTCACCTTTCACCGCGATTGTCATCTGGGGCGTCACGCCTATAGCTGCGCGCGCCGCACGATCGGCATCGCATTGACGCCGACGAGCGAGGAGAACGGATGCCTGCGCGTCATCGCGGGCTCGCACCGCGTCGCCATGCCCGTCGAGATCGCAAAGACCGCGCCCTATCTGCCGCGGATCAGCGTGCCGACCGAGCCCGGCGACCTCACGGTCCATCTTTCCTGCACGCTGCATGAGGCGACCCCGCCGGTCAGCGCGGAACGCAGGGTGATGTATACCGAAATGTCGCTGGAAGACGCGGTTCCCTATGCCGAAACCGCCGAGGGCAGGCTACGCGAACGCGTCTCCGACATATTGCGCGATGCTGGCCCGCAGGGGGCGGCGGTCGGCGCGGGCTGATCATAGATCGGGGTTCACAGGCGTGTGGAGCGCTGCCCCGCCTTCCGGGTCACTCGGCCGCCTCGATCAGCGGTGTCCGATCATCGGCAGTTTTGCCCGAAAGCGGCATTTCCGGACACGCCGGCATTCCGTTGCCCTGACAGCCTTGGTGAAACTGGGCGCTTGTTCATCCAGGCCGGGATGGCAGCAACCAATTAAGCGCGAGTGATGAAACTCTCGCCTCCACCTTCGTTCCAATTGCAAAATATACTACATTCCGAAATAAACGGGGGAAATTACAAGATCATTTTCTACGGCAAAATTTGACGGAGAGATTATCAAGAAAGTTAAACAAAGAGCTGACAATATAACTTTGTCACCTACATAATTTTTTTCCGATAAATACAGCGATACTTGAATAATAAAAAACATCACTAATAAAGGATAGATAAGTAAAATTGGCAATAATGTCGTATTTATTTCAAAAAAATGCACGGAAATGTAGTTTATAAATATCGGCCCAAATGCGTATACATTTCCCCACACCAAATTCACCACGGGCTTGGCATTTAAGTAAAAACAAAATACTGGCAGAAAAACGCCTGAAAATAAAGAAAACAGGGATAATACAACAATTCTATTTGTAAATGTTGAACCCATAACGCCACCCCCTCATGACGAACCCGCAGCCATATCCGCCCCTTTCGGCGTCGGCTTACGCCTTGTTTGTCGGCAACCAGCAAACCGCCACAGCCGCCGCAGCTACTGATGTCGCAAGGGGCGCCAGCCGCAGCGTGCGATAGCGGTCGGCCATGATATACACCCAGCCACCTTGTCTCGCGCGCTCCATCACCGATGGATGAGAAAAGCGGGACCCCGGGTCAAGCCCGGGGTGACGAGGGTGCGAAACGGCAGCTCACCCCGATTTCTCGCTCATACCCGCTCCTTCAGCCCCGCGGCCTCCATCCGCCACAGCGCGAGGTCGATCCGGTCCTGCCCGAAAAACGGCTCGCCGTTGAAGACGAGCGTCGGCACGCCCCAATGCCCCGCCCTTTCGAGCGCTTCCTGATTGGCGGCGATCTCGGCGTCGAGCGCCTCGGGTTCGGCCAGCACCTCGCCTTCAAGTTCGTCGAGTTCGAGCCCGGCCCATTCGGCAGAGGTCGCGAGATGATCGCGCGCGTGCCAGTTCTTCGTGCCGCCCCAGATCAGCCGCGAGACCGCATCGGCAAAGGCCAGCCCCTTGCCGCGCCGCGCGGCGGCCTGTCCCAGTCGCGTGAGGCGGTAGATATAGGGCTGCTCGTCCGCGATCCGGCGTGTCGCCATGTCCTGGACGATCGGGTCGGGATCGGGCGGTGCGATGGGAATGCCCAGATGCTCGGCGAGGCGGCGCACGTCGGTCAGCGTGTATCTGAGCCAGTTGGGGTGGTTGCGCGTGAAGAAATCGGGCTGGCGGATCGCGAGCGGATAGACCGGGCGGAAGCGGATGGTGAGGTCGAAGCGCCGGACCAGCGCGACATAGCGCGGCGTGGCCAGATAGCTATAGGGGCTGCGGAACGACCAGAACAGATCGACCTCGAGCATAACGCCTCCTTTCGCTGAACCGCGTCAGCAACGCCGCGAGAATAGCGCCGGAAAAGGCGAGCGCCATGTCCTTCTGCGCGTCCCATATATCGCCCTGCTGGCCATTATAGTCGTCCGCGACCGCGGGATCGGCCATCAGCGTCAGCATGCCCTCGAGGATCTCATAGAGTGCGCCGATCGAGAGTACGAAGCCAACGGCAAACAGCATGGCGAGGCGCGCGGAGCATCCGGCGTATCGCAAAGCGGCCTCACGAACCGGAGCATAGAACAACGCGCCGAAGGCGCAATGGACCAGCCTGTCATAATGATTGCGGCTCCAGCCAAAAGCGCCGCTGAGACTGTGTCCCGTGAGCGCCTCCGCCCAATGGTCGTAGGGAATGTTCGAATATGTGTAGCGCCCGCCAAGCGTATGCAGCGCGAAGAACAGCACGAGACCGATCACCGCACCATCGGACAGCGGCCATCGCCTGATCAAAGTGGGTGCCGCCAGCAGCAGCAGAGCGGTCGGCACATGGTGCAACCAGGCGGTCGAGGGATAAGGCTGCCCGACCTGGGCCAGCACAAGCATGACGGCAAGCGCCAGAAGCGCGCGCATTTGTCCTGCGCTGAGCGCGCGCCAATCGAGAATCAATCGTTTCAACATCTTGCATGAGATGCACGCACATCGCGGCTATTATCAAGGCAATCGTCTTGCATATTATAAGCATCGTTATTATGTGCGCGACATGACCGAATCCATGGGATTTCTGATCGCCGATGCGTCGCGCCTGATGCGACGCAATTTCGATGGTCGCGCGCGCTCGATCGGCGTGACCGGCCCGCAATGGCGCGTGCTCACGGCGCTTGCCCGCAATGCGGGGATCAATCAGGGCGGCCTTGCCGAATTCCTGGAGGTCGAACCGATCACGCTCTGCCGCATGGTGGACCGGTTGCAGGAGGCGGGCCTCGTCGAGCGGCGGGCCGACCCCAATGATCGGCGCGCATGGCAGCTCTACCTGACCGATCGGGCGCATCCCCTGCTCTCGCAGCTGAAGGAACTCGCCGCGGGACTGATCGACGAGGCACTCGAAGGCTTCGAAGAAGACGAGAAGGCGCAGTTCATGGCGATGCTCGAACGCATCCGCAGCAATCTTTCCCGCAAGAACAACGAGAATGACGGAGCCCGGGCCAATGGCTGATTCCGGCGAACCCCTGGTTTTCGAGGACGCGGCAGCCGCCGCCACGCCCGAGGACGTCAAGCCGCGCCGGCGCTGGATGCGCCTCGCTCTCATGCTGTCCGTGCCGCTGCTGATCGCGGCGGGTGCGGGCTATATGTGGCTGACCAGCGGACGCTATGCCTCGACCGACAATGCCTATGTCCAGCAGGACGTGGTATCGGTGAGCCCCGATGTCTCGGGCCGGCTTGTCGACGTGAAGGTCCGCGAGAACCAGCGCGTCAAGGCTGGCGACGTGCTGTTCGTCATCGATCCCGAACCCTATCGCATCGCTCTGGCGCAGGCCGAGGCCGCGCTCGCCAATGCGCGGGTGCAGGTCAGCACCATGTCGACCGACATGGGCGGAGCAGCCGCCGATATCGCAAGCGCGCGCGCCGACATCCAGCTTGCGCAGGCCAGCTATGACCGTCAGGCGGCGCTGATGCAGCGCGGCTTCACGACGCGCGCGAGCTATGATGCCGCGCTCCAGCAGGTCGCCGCGGCAAAGGCCAAGCTCGGGACCGCACAGGCCGACGCGGCGCGCGCACGCGCGCAGATCGGCAGCGGATCGGCCGCGTCGGGCACGCCCGCCGCGATCCAGGCAGCGCTGGCGCAGCGCGCCAAGGCCGCGCTCGATCTCGAGCGCACCGTCGTCCGCGCGCCCGCCGACGGCATCGTCAGCCAGACGAGCCGGCTGCAGGTCGGCACGATTGCGCCCAGCGGCGTTCCCGCGCTGAGCCTCGTCATCAGCGACAGGGCGTGGATCGAGGCCAATTACAAGGAAACCGATCTCGACCATATGGCGGTCGGCCAGCCCGCCGAGATCGCGTTCGACGCCTATCCGGGACTGAAGATCAAGGGCCATGTCGCCAGCATCGGCGCGGGCACCGGCTCGGAATTCTCGGTGCTGCCGGCGCAGAACGCGAACGGCAACTGGGTAAAGGTGACGCAGCGCGTGCCCGTCCGCATCGCGATCGACGGCACGCCTTCGCGTCCGATGATCGCGGGGCTGAGCGCCGATGTCAGCGTCGATACCCGCTCCGGCCGTGACTGAACCCAAAGCCGGGCAGGCACTGCTGCCCGTCAAGCATCGCGGACTACTCACCATCGGCATCATGGGCGCGATGGTGATCCAGATTCTCGACACCACGATCGCCAATGTCGCGCTTCCGCACATGCAGACGAGCCTTGGCGCAACCATCGACAGCGTCACATGGGTGCTCACCAGCTATATCGTCGCATCGGCGATCGCGATCCCGATGACGGGCTGGCTTTCGGAGCGCTTCGGATCGCGCAACCTGTTCCTGTTCGCGGTGGGCGGGTTCATCATAGCCTCGATGCTCTGCGGCACCGCGATGAACCTCGAGGAGATGGTGATTTTCCGCGTGCTGCAGGGCATCGCCGCAGCATTCATCAATCCGCTCTCCCAGACCGCGATGCTCGACATCAATCCGCCCGAGCGACAGGCCAAGGCGATGTCGATCTGGGGCATGGGGGTGGTGATCGGGCCGATCATGGGGCCCGTGCTGGGTGGCTGGCTGACCGAAAGCTATAACTGGCGCTGGGTATTCTACGTCAACCTGCCCATCGGCGCGCTGACTTTCGGAATCCTTTGGGCGCTCCTCCCCTCGCGGCCGAAACAGGCGCGCAGGTTCGACATCATGGGCTTCGCCCTGATCGCGATCGCGGTCGCGAGCTTCCAGCTGATGCTCGACCGCGGCCAGCAGGAAGACTGGTTCTACAGCTGGGAAATCATCCTTGAAGGCTGCATCTCGCTCGCAGCGCTATGGATGGCGATCGTACACCACGCCACTGCCAGGAAGCCGCTGTTCGATCGCCACCTCTTCCTCGATCGCAATCTCGTCGCGGGGATGGGCTTCATGATGATCGTCGGCGTGGCTACGATGGCCCCGCTGGCGCTGTTGCCCCCGCTGCTGCAGCAGCTCTACGGCTACCCCGTCGTCGACACCGGGCTGATGATGGCGCCCCGCGGGCTCGGCGTACTGTGCACGATGATCATCGCGGGGCAGCTGACCGGCAAGATCGACACGCGCATCCTGATCATGACGGGTTTCGCGATCTTCAGCTTCTCCCTGTGGCGGATGTCGCAATGGTCGCTCGAGATGGATTTCTGGCCGGTGATCACCAGCGGGTTCATTCAGGGACTGGGCATGGGGCTCGTCTTCATGCCGCTCAACGCGCTTGCCTTCGCAACGCTGGACCAGCGCTATCGCACCGACGGCGCCAGCCTGTTCAACCTGACGCGCAGCATCGGGCAGTCGGCCGGCATCTCGATCGTGACGATGCTGCTCGCACGCAATGCGCAGATCAGCCATGCCGATATTGCGCAGCATGTGACCGACACCACCATCCCATCGCTCGACCTGGGCGCGGCGGGCCAGTTCGGTCCCCTGGGCGATACGGTGATGGCGATGGCCAATGCAGAAGTGACGCGCCAGGCGATGATGATCGCCTATCTCGACGATTTCCATGTGATGGCGATCCTCACGATCGCGATCATTCCGCTCGTGCTGCTGCTGCGCAAGCCCAGGGGCAAGCTCGAGGTGATCCACTCCGAATAGAAAAAGGGGCTTCGCCATCATCCGGCAAAGCCCCTTTTCTTCAGCTTTACTGCAGAGCTTGAGGCTCAGGCAGCCTTTTTCAGATGCCTGCGGCCGAGCAGTTCGGCGATCTGCACCGCGTTGAGGGCAGCGCCCTTGCGCAGATTGTCCGAAACGCACCACAGCGACAGGCCGTTGTCGACGGTCGAGTCCTCGCGCACGCGGCTGATGAAGGTCGCATAATCGCCGACGCACTCGACCGGGGTCACGTATCCGCCATTCTCGCGCTTGTCGACGAGCATCACGCCCGGCGCCTCGCGCAGGATCTTCTGCGCCTGTGCGGCCGAGATTTCGTTCTCGAACTCGATATTGATCGCTTCCGAGTGGCCGACGAAGACGGGCACGCGCACGCAGGTCGCAGTGACCTTCACCTTGGGATCGAGGATCTTCTTGGTCTCGACCACCATCTTCCACTCTTCCTTGGTCGAACCGTCGTCGAGGAAGCTGTCGATGTGCGGGATCACGTTGAACGCGATCTGCTTGGTGAACTTCGTCGGCGTCGCGGGATCACCGACGAAGATGTTGCGGCTCTGCTCGAACAGCTCGTCCATCCCCGCCTTGCCCGCGCCCGAGACCGACTGATAGGTCGCGACCACGACGCGCTTGATCTTCGCGGCGTCGTGCAGCGGCTTGAGCGCGACGACCATCTGCGCGGTCGAGCAATTGGGGTTCGCGATGATGTTCTTGGCACGATAGCCGTCGATCGCCTCGGGGTTCACCTCGGGCACGATCAGCGGCACATCGGGGTCCATGCGATAGAGCGACGAATTGTCGATCACCGTGCAACCCGCAGCAGCAAAGCGCGGCGCGTGGATCCTGGTCGCATCCGAGCCGATCGCGAAGATCGCCATGTCCCAGCCGTTGGGATCGAAATTGTCGATGTTCTGGACCTTGAGTTTTCGTCCGGTCTCGCCGAAATCGATCTCGTCACCCTGGCTCCGCGCGGAAGCAAGGACCGCAATATCGTCCAGCGGGAACTGCCGTTCCGCCAGAATGTTCAGCACTTCACGTCCGACATTGCCGGTCGCACCGGCAACCACAACCCGGTAGCCCATTACATACACTCCAGTTCGGTGAGGGTGGGGGAAATAGCGCGGTTGCAGCATTTGTCCACCCTCGACAGGGGCCGCGCAAGGAAAGAACATCAACGCGCATCAAAAGCTGTGCTATGTTGCCCGTTACGAGACTCAGAAACGGGGACGATTTCGACGTAGAGCCAAGGAGATGGAACATGGCCGTCACGCATGCCACAAGTGGATCAGCCGCAGCCCCCATCGATATTCCGATCAAAAAGATCGGCATCGACGACCTGCGCTGGGCGATGCGCGAAGGCTATAACGACTTCACGGCAAAGCGTGGCGACCTCTTCTTTGCGGGGTTGATCTATCCGCTGGTCGGCATCGTTGCCGCGGTGGGTGCGCTCGGTAACGACATGCTTCCCCTGCTCTTTCCGATCGCTGCGGGCCTGTCGCTGCTCGGGCCGCTGACCTGCACGGGCTTTTACGAGCTGGCGCGCCGGCGTGAGGCGGGGCTCGAGTCGCGCTGGCGGCATTTCTTCGACGTGCGCAAGAGCGAGGCACTCGACGGCATAATGGGTGTCGCCGCGATCCTGATCGGCATCTTCATCGCCTGGGTCTTCGCGGCCGCCGCCATTTACGGCGTGTTCTTCGGCAGCGAGGCGTCGACCTCGATCGGCACCTTCGTCAACCAGCTGTTCACGACACCCAAGGGCTGGGCGATGATGATCATCGGCAATCTGGTCGGACTGGGCTTCGCGCTCGTCGCGATGGCGATCAGCGTGATCGCGCTGCCGATGCTCGTCGACAAGGACGTCGATGCGGGCGTCGCGATGCGGACCTCGATCGCGGCGGTGCGCGAGAATTTCGGGCCGATGATGCGCTGGGGCCTGATGGTCGCCGCGATGCTGGTGATCGGCGCGATCCCGATCTTTGTCGGGCTGGCCGCAGTGCTGCCGATCCTCGGCTATGCCACCTGGCACCTCTATACACGCGTGATCGACCGCAGCGGCCTGCCCTCGCAGCCGCATCACTGATTGAGGAAAGGCACCCCGGCACTCGCCCGGGGTGCCTTCTGCCTCAGTCGACCTTCTTCAGCACCGCGCGATCGAGGAAATTGCCGATCGTGCGCCAGAGATGGACGCTGACGCCGTCGCCCGCGACGCGGTGCGTCTGGCCGGGATAGACCATCGTCTCGAACGGCTTGCCCGCCTGTTGCAGTTTCGCCATCAGCGCGGTCGAGTTCTCGAAGACGACATTGTCGTCGGCCATGCCGTGGATCAGTAGCAGCGGGTCAGCGATCTTCGTCGCTTCGCCCAGCGCGTCCGATTTCGCATAGGCCGCGGCGTCGGTCTTGGGATTGCCCATATAGCGCTCGGTATAATGCGTGTCGTACAGCGCCCATTGCGTGACGGGCGCACCCGAAATGCCCGCGGCATAGGTGCCCGGAGCCGCCTCGAGCAGCTTGAGCGTCATATAGCCGCCATAGGACCAGCCATAGACCGCGATCTTGGCGGAATCGACGAAATCCTGGCTCTTGAGCCATTCGACGCCGGTCAGCTGGTCCTGCACCTCGACGCTGCCCATCGCCTTGTGGATCTGATCCTCGAACGCCTTGCCGCGATCGGGGGTGCCGCGCCCGTCGACCGAGAAGACGATCCAGCCCTTGTCGACGAGATACTGGTGGAGCCCGCCGCCCCATGCCGCGGTCACCTGACGGCCGCCGCCGGGACCGCCATAGACCTGGACGAAGACCGGATAGCGCCTGCCCGGCTCGATCTTCGGCGTCAGGAGCTTGTAGTGGAGCGTGCTGCCATCGGCGGCCTTGAGCGTGCCGAACTTCGGCGCGACATGCCCCGCGACGAACGGCGCATAGGGGTGCGTGCCCTTCAGCGCATTTTCCTCGATCCATGCGAGGCGCTTGCCCGTCGCGTCCGCCAGATAGACCTGTTCGGGCTGGCTCGGGTTCGAACGCGTGATGATCGCGCGCGTGGCGGCGCCGTCCATCACCGCGCTGTTCCACCAGCCGGCCTCGGTCAGCCGCGTGACCTGCCCGGGCTTCGCGATGTCGACCGCGTAGAGATGCTGTTCGACCGGGGTTTCGCGGTTGCCGAGGAAATAGATGCGCCCCTTCGCCTGATCGACGCCCGTCACCTCCTTCACCGCCCAGTCGCCGCTGGTGAGCTGCGTCCATTGGCCGCCCTTCCAGTGATAGAGGTGCGAGAAGCCGCTGCGCTCGGACGTCCAGATCAGGCTGCCGTCCTTCAGGGCGCGCAGATCACTGGAGAGGTTGATCCAGGTCTTGCTGGTTTCGGCGTGAAGCGGGGTCGCCTTGCCCGTTACGGGATCGACCCTGAGCAGGTCGAGCTGCGTCTGCGCGCGGTTCTCGCGCTGGACGATGAGCGCGCTGCCATCGGGGAGCCAGTCGACGCGCGCGAGATAATGGTCGGGGTCGCTGCCCAGATCGACCTTCACCTGCTCCGAGCCGTCGGCGCGCATGACGTAGAGATCGACGCGCGCGTTGGGTGTTCCCGCGCGCGGATAGCGCTGGTCATAGACCTTGGTCCCCTCGGCGCCGATCGCGGCGCGGCTGACGACCATCACGCCACTTTCGTCGACGCGCGCGACTGCAATGCGCGCATCGTCGGGCGACCACCACGACCCCTTGGTGCGGTCCATTTCCTCCTGCGCGACGAATTCGGAAACGCCCCAGCTGAGCGTGCCGCCGCCGTCGTGCGTCAACGCGCGCTCGGCGCCGCTTTTGAGATCGAGCGCGAAGAGGTTCTGGTCGCGTACGAAGGAGACGAAGCCGCCCTTGGGGCTGATCGTGGCATTGAGCTCGCCCGCCTTTGTCTCGGTGAGGCGGCGGACCTTGCCGTCACGCGTCGCGAGGAACAGGTCGCCGTCGAGCGGCACGAGCAGGCTCTTGCCGTCGGGCGCCCAGTCATAGGCGACGATGCCGCGCGTGCCGCCGATGCGCGCGCGCTCGCGCTGCATCTTTTCTTCCTCGGAAAGCTCGGCACCGCTGCCGATCTTTGCGGAATCGACGAGCATCGAGGCCTTCGCCGTTTTCGTGTCGATCGCCCAGAGATCGTAGCGATCGCGATCCTCGGCACGGTTCTTCAGGAGCGTGACCAGTGTGCCATCGGGCGAGAGCTTCAGCGCACGCGGGCGCGGGCCGTTGAGATCGGGGCTGGCGAAGATGCGTTCGAGCGTCAGTTCCTGCGGGGCAGTTTCAGCCATGGCGGGAGACATCTGAATCGAAACCAAAGCTACGCCCGCCAGCAACCATCTACCCAGCATCCTCAAATCCTTTGAAATATCACTCTTCCGCTCATCCTGAGGAGCCGTTGAGCTTGCCGAAGTGAACAGGTGCGAGCGTCCCCCGGACGTTCGCAGCCGTGTCCGGGGGACACGGCGACCTGCTTCACCATCTCGAAGGACGCTTTGGAGTCGGTCCTTCGAGACGGGGCTTCGCCAGGCTCAGCCCCTCCTCAGGATGAGCGACACAATTGGTTCCCATCGCGCAAAAACGAAACGGGCGCCGGCAGCCTTATCGCTACCGACGCCCGTCTCAAAGCCTTTATGCCGTGGCGATCAGGCCGCGGTGTCGCGAACCTCGCGGCGTTCCGCGATGCGCGCGCGCTTGCCGGTACGGCCGCGCAGATAATAGAGCTTGGCGCGACGGACGGCGCCCTTGCGGACCACCTCGATCGACTCGATGTTGGGCGAGTAGAGCGGGAAAACGCGCTCGACGCCTTCGCCGAACGAAATCTTGCGGACGGTGAACGACGAGCCCATGCCCTTGTTCGAGCGTGCGATGCAGACGCCCTCATAGTTCTGGACGCGGGTGCGCTCGCCTTCGACGACCTTCACGCCGACCTTCAGCGTGTCGCCGGGACGGAATTCGGGGATCTTCTTCGCCTCGTTGAACTTGGCGATCTGCTCGGCTTCGATCTGCTGGATGAGGTTCATCTCATCTGTCCTTTTTCTTTCGCTGCGCACCAGAGGGCGACTGGTCCCGAGCGCCACTGTGGCGCTCCCAAAGGTCCGGCCGCCTTAGCCGTGTATCTTCCTCCGCCCTTTGTTTCCGCCAGGCGGCGATCTTCGCATGATCCCCCGATCGCAACACTTCGGGGATCGTGCGCCCTTCCCATTCTACGGGCCGGGTATAATGCGGATATTCGAGGAGGCCGCTTTCGAAGCTTTCCTCGTCTCCGCTCGAAGCCGCGCCCATTACGCCGGGAAGCAGGCGAATGCAAGCATCTAACAGCACGATCGCGGCGGTCTCCCCGCCCGACAGCACATAATCGCCGATCGAGACGGGTTCTATCGGCCGCGCCTCGAACAAACGCTCGTCAAATCCCTCGAAACGGCCGCAGAGAATGGTGACTCCGGGGCCGGCAGCCAGTTCACGCACACGCTCCTGCGTGAGCGGTCGCCCGCGCGGCGTCATGGCGAGAATCGGCGCATCGGGCTGGCGCGTGATCGCGTGATCGACCGCGGCTGCCACGACATCGGGCTTGAGCACCATGCCCGCGCCGCCGCCCGCGGGCGTGTCGTCGACCGAGCGGTGCTTGTCGGTCGCGAAATCGCGGATCTGGATCGTGTCGCACGACCAGCGCCCCTCGGACAGCGCGCGGCCCGCAAGCGACTGGCCAAGCGGTCCGGGAAACATCTCGGGATAGAGGGTGAGGATCTGGGCGGCGAAGGTCATGGTTCGGACCAATGGCCTTGCTCGATCACCTTTGCAATGTGGCCAAGTTCGAGACGCCGTAGATGGGCGCGCGCATGCGGAGGATCAATGAGATGACCACCAGCAAACGGCCACATCAGAAGGCGCCACGCAAGCCAGGACGCGCACGCGTGAAGTCGGTAGTGGTCTCGATCAGTCGATCGAGCGCTAACGCCGTCATATCGACCAATTTTCGATTTTCAGACCGGGGACATCGGCAAAATCATCTTCGTTATTGGTGATCACCGTCGCGCCGATGCTGAGCGCATGTGCGGCCAGCAGACGATCGAAACGGGCGCGCCTGAACGGCAGTCTGGCATATTCCCGCGCCGCTGGCTCGTCGAAGGGAAGCATGGGGATCGCCGCCAGAAACGCATCGAGAATGCCTGACAGAGGCGGCTTGCCATTGTGCGTTCCAAGCGCGATCTCCGCAAAACTGATCGCCGAAATCGCGATGTCCCCCGGCGCACACTGCTCCATGCGCGCGGTCAACGGCGAATGGGACTCGGCCATCGCGTAAATGGCCGCGTCCGCGTCGATCAGATATTTTATCACGCGTCATTCTGCCGTGCCCGCTTGGCAAGCGCGCTCGGCCGTTCCTCGAATTCACGAAATTCCCGAGGAAGCGGCTTGAGCCAGGGCGCCTTACCCGCAAAGCCGCTAATATCGAGCTTGCGCCTGGGCCCCACCGCCGGTTCGAACTCGAACTTTCCCTTCTCCTCGCGCAGCACCATTTCGGTACCCTCTTCAAGGCCGAGCGCCTTGGGCAAGCGAAGTGCGAGCGAATTGCCCGACTTGAAGACCTTGGCCCGGTATTCCTTGTTCACGCGCGCCTCCGTATATACGTGATGTATATACTATTCGACAAACGCAGCGTCAATCACGACGCGCTCACCCCACTCAGGAACAGCGAACATCGGAACCATGAAGCGCTTGCCCGTGGGACGTTCGATCTCGATCACGTCGCCCGCGCCGAAATTCTCGACCGCGACGACGGTGCCCAGGGCTTCGCCATCAGTCGAGACAGCAGGGAGCCCGATCAGGTCGGCATGATAATATTCGCCCTCGGCCAATGGCGGGAGGGCCTCGCGCGGGACCGTCAGTTCGGTGCCGCGCATCCTCTCGGCGGCGGTGCGATCGGCGATCTCGGCGAAGCGGGCGATGGCGCCATTGGGGCCATCGCGCACGCTCTTCAGCGTCAGCGCTCCGTCATTGAAGCGCTTGTGCGCCTTCAGGCTCTCGACATTTTCAGCGAACAGCTTGAGGCGCACCTCGCCCGTCACGCCGTGCGCGCCGATGATGACGGCAAGCGTGACGGGGCGTGTCGACAAGGATCAGCCCTCGGCCTTTTCCTCGCCTGCCTCTTCGGCGGGCGCTTCTTCAGCCGCAGGAGCTTCTTCAGCTGCCGGAGCTTCCTCGGCAGCCGCTTCGACAACGGCTTCGGCCTCGGGGGTCGGCTCTTCGGTCGCGGCCTCGACGGCTTCCGCAACGACTTCGACGGCTTCTTCAGCCGCAGGCTCTTCAACCGGCGCGGGCGCAGCAGCGGCCTCAGCAGCAGCTTCCTCGGCGGCCTTCAGCTTCTCGGCCTTCTCCTCAGCGCGCTCCTTGGCCTTCTCGCCAGGCTCGGCCTTTTTCGGGTTGTTGCGTGCAGCGCGCTCCTTGACACCGGCAGCGTCGAGGAAGCGGGCAACGCGATCGGTAGGCTGCGCGCCAACCGAGAGCCAGTGCTTCGCACGCTCGCCGTTGAGCGTCACGCGGTTGGCGTCGTCCTTGGCGAGAAGCGGGTTATAGGTGCCGATCTTCTCGATGAAGCTGCCGTCGCGCGGGCTGCGCGCGTCGGCGACGACGATGCGGTAATAGGGGCGCTTCTTGGAACCGCCGCGCGAAAGGCGAATGGAAACTGCCATTGTATTTCTTCCTTCTTTCTAAACTCTAACGATCACTTCTTCAAAAATTTGTCGAACCCGGGAGGAAGCTGGGGCATGCCGCCCTGCCCCGGCATTCCGGGCAGGCCCGCGGGCGGCTGGCCGCCACCTCCGCCGAGCATCCCGCCGAGACCGCCGCCCATTCCACCGAGGCCGCCCTTGGCGAACATGGCGCCGAGCCCCTTGAGGCCGCCCATCTTCTTGATCTTCTTCATCGCAGTGGACATTTCCTGGTGCATCTTGAGGAGGCGGTTGACCTCCTGCACCGTCGTCCCGCTGCCGTTGGCGACGCGGATTTTCCGCTTCGCGTTCATCAGTTCAGGCTTGGTCCGCTCCTTGGGCGTCATCGAGCCGATGATCGCGTCGAGGCGGACGAGGATCTTGTCGTCGACCTGGCCATTGGCCATCGCGTTCTGGACCTTCTTGATGCCCGGCATCATCGAGGCGAGCGCGCCGAGACCGCCCATGCGCTTCATCTGGTCGAGCTGTGCGCGCAGGTCGTTGAGGTCGAACTGGCCCTTGGCCATCTTGGCCGCGAGCTTCTCTGCCTCATCAGCCTGGATCGTCTCGGCGGCGCGCTCGACGAGGCTGACGACGTCGCCCATGCC
The DNA here is from genome assembly GCF_022601895.1 of Sphingomonas sp. LaA6.9. GTDB lineage: Bacteria > Pseudomonadota > Alphaproteobacteria > Sphingomonadales > Sphingomonadaceae > Sphingobium_A. The sequence continues at coordinate 31,284 of NZ_JAKVIO010000017.1, read as the reverse complement.
AAGGATGCGGCCGGCAACGCGGCTGGGATGGAAGGGCTCGATCGCGTCGAGCTTTTCACCAACGCCCGCAAACTTGATCGGCTTGCCCGTGACCGCGCGCATCGAGAGCGCGGCACCACCGCGCGCATCGCCGTCCATGCGGGTCAGCACGACGCCGGTCAGCGGCACCTGTTCGGAGAAGCTCTTCGCGACGTTGACCGCGTCCTGACCGGTGAGCGAGTCGACGACGAGCAGGATTTCCTGCGGCTGCGCAACGTCCGCGACCGCCTTCATCTCGTCCATCAGTGCCTGATCGACGTGGAGGCGACCCGCGGTATCGAGCATCAGCACATCGAAGCCCTGGAGCTTCGCGGCCTGAAGCGCACGGCGCGCGATGTCGACGGGCTGCTGCCCGGCCACGATCGGCAGCGTCGCGACGCTGGTCTGCTCGCCGAGCGTCGCCAGCTGCTCCTGCGCAGCGGGACGGTTGACGTCGAGCGACGCCATCAGGACCTTCTTGCGATCCTTTTCGGTGAGGCGCTTGGCGAGCTTGGCGGTGGTGGTGGTCTTACCCGAGCCCTGCAGACCGACCATCATGACGATCGCGGGCGGCGTGACCGCCAGCTCGAGTTCGGCCGCTTCGGCGCCGAGCATCTCGACAAGCGCGTCATTGACGATCTTGACGACCTGCTGACCGGGCGTGACCGACTTCAGGACCGACTGGCCGACGGCCTGTTCGGTAACCTTGTCGACAAAGTCACGGACGACGGGGAGCGCGACATCGGCTTCGAGCAGCGCGATACGAACCTCGCGCATCGCCGCGCGCACATCGGCCTCGCCGAGCGCGCCGCGCCCGCGAAGCTTGTCGAATACGCCGCCGAGCCTTTCGCTCAAGGATTCAAACATCGTCCGGTTTCCTTTCCCGTGCCGACCTCAAGACAAAACGCAAAACACGCCGGCGGACGAAACCTCGTCGGTCGGCGGGCACCCTTGGGCGCGTGCGGTTCGTGCCTAGTCGGAACGATTTGGGTGGGCAAATAGTGGAAATGAGCGCACGGCGCAAGGGGCCGCGAAGGCTTAACCTGATCTACACGCTTTTTGGCCATTAGCTCAATCATCTGGGGAAATAGGGACAGGACCAATGGCCGAAGCGCACGAGGCTGGCGCAAAAAGAAGGCGCGGTTCCGCAGTCGTCAGCGCAAGACGCGACATCATCACCGGCGGCGTCACCGTTGCCGCGATCCTGTTGTTCGTGGGGACCGGCAGCAATGTGGTCGGAAATACGGTCAAGGCGATTTCGGGCGTCGGAGGCGGCGCCGACCAGACGCTGGTTGTCGCACTACTGCTCAATATCGCGCTGATCCTGTTCGGCTGGCGGCGCTATGCGGATCTGTCGCGCGAGGTGAAGGAACGCAGCGCGGCCGAAGAACGCGCCCGCGAACTCGCCTCCAAGGATCCCCTGACAGGCTTCCTCAACCGGCGCTCGCTCGCCGAGACGGGCGCAGCGATGCTGGCGCGCGCGGATCGCCGCCAGAAATGCGTCGCGATGCTGATGCTCGACCTCGACAATTTCAAGAACGTCAACGACATGCACGGCCATGCCGCGGGCGATGCGCTGCTCAAATCGGTGTCGGCCGAGATCGAAAAGGCCATGCCGCCGGTCTCGCTTGCCGCGCGCCTTGGCGGCGACGAGTTTGCGTGCGCCTTCCTCTTCGATCCGTCGAGCCCCGAAACGGTCAATCGTGTCGCGCAGAAGATCGTCTCGCGGCTTTCCCAGCCATTCGACGCGGGCGGGATCCACACGCATATCAGCGTGTCGGTAGGCATTGCGCGGTCCGAGATCGATTGCGACACGATCGAGGCGCTGATGCGCCGCGCCGATATCGCGATGTACGCCGCGAAGAACTCAGGGCGTAACCGCTATTGCTGGTTCGATTCATCGATGGAGCGCGCGCTCCAGATGCGCAACGCCATCGAAGCGGGCCTCAGGAGCGGCATCCCCAAGGGCGAGTTCGTTCCCTATTACGAACAGCAGATCGACCTGACGACGGGCCGCCTCCACGGCTTCGAGGTGCTTGCGCGCTGGGACAGCCCGAACCAGGGCCTTGTTTCGCCCGAGCAATTCGTCCCCGTTGCCGAAGAGACCGGGATGATCGGCGACCTGTCGATGTCGGTCATCCGTCAGGCGATGGAGCATGGCCGCGACTGGGATCCCTCGCTGACGCTTTCGGTCAATATCTCGCCGGGTCAACTCAAGGATCCCTGGCTGGCGCAGAAGCTCGTCAAGCTGCTCGTCGAGACCGGATATCCCGCGCACCGGCTCGAGGTGGAGATCACCGAAAGCTCGCTGTTCGAAAACCTCGTCCTCGCCCAGTCGATCGTCGGCAGCCTCAAGAACCAGGGGATCAAGCTGGCGCTCGACGACTTCGGCACGGGCTACAGCTCACTGGCGCACCTGCGCGCGCTGCCCTTCGACCGCATCAAGATCGATCGCAGTTTCGTCTCGTCGATCAACGACAACCCCGAAAGCGCCGCGATCGTCAACGCGATCACGCGGTTGGGCGACAGCCTCGGCCTGCCTGTGACCGCCGAAGGGATCGAGGATGCCGAGATCGAGCAGCGGCTGCGCGTGCTCGGTGTGCACAAGGGACAGGGCTGGCACTTCGGCAAGCCGATGCCCGTCGGTCAGGTCAGGAAACTGCTTGCCGACAAGAATCTGCTTCCGGCCGCACGCCATCGTACCGGGACGAGCAAGAGCGACAGCGTCAGAACATTTCGCCAGGCCGGCTGAGCAATTCGATTTCACGGGGCGTGCTTTCACGGCCAAGCGCGGCATTGCGCTGCGGGAAGCGACCGAAGCGCGCGATCTGATCGGCATGGCGCCGCGCATAATCGAGCGCGTCGGGCTCGCCCAAAGCAGTGAACAGCCTGACGCACAGTGCCTGATCGGCATCGTTTTCCGAATGCATGAACGGCAGATAGAGAAATTGCCGCTCCTCGGGCGTCATCGTCCTGTCCCATGCGCGCGACAGGGCCAGCCGCGCCAGTTCGCGCGCCAGCGCATCGGTGGCGAAGGCCTCGGCCTGTCCACGAAACATGTTGCGCGAGAACTGATCGAACAGGATGATCGCGGCAAGGAGCGTGTCGCGATCGTCGCGCCAGCCCGCTGCGCCTTCCGCCTTCACGCGCGTGTGCAAGGCCCCAAAGCGCGCCATAATCTCCCGGTCAAGCGCCGCGTCCTTGACAAAGCGTCGCTCCGGAGGCGTTTCGACCAGCCAGAAATCGAGGATTTCGCGGGTCCATCTGTGGACTTCGGCGCTGCTCATGCCTAGATCGCGGGCCATGGGCGTACGCTTTCACAAGATGCACGGGCTTGGCAACGATTTCGTCGTGATCGACGCGCGTGAGACGTCGGTCGCACTCTCCGAGCCGCAGGTGCGCGCGATCGCCGATCGGCGCACCGGGGTCGGCTGCGACCAGCTCATCCTGATGGAGCCATCACGCGTCGCCAATGCGCGCATGCGCATCTTCAATGCCGATGGCGGCGAGGTAGGCGCGTGCGGCAACGCCACGCGCTGTGTCGCGCGCCTGCTCGGCGAAGATGTGACGATCGAGACGCTTGCGGGCATATTGCACGGTAAGACCAGCGGCACGGGCGCGACGATCGATATGGGTCAGCCGCGCTTCAACTGGGAGACCATCCCCCTCGCCTATGCGATGGACACGCGCGACATGCCCGTCGGATGGGACGGACTGGAACGCCCGACCGCGGTCAATGTCGGCAATCCGCATGCGATCTTCTTCGTCCCCGACGCGCATGCAGTTCCGCTCGACGTCATCGGCCCCGTGATCGAGACCGATCCGCTTTTTCCGGAGCGCGTGAACGTCAACGTCGCGACGGTGCGGAGCCGCAATGCGATTTCGTTGCGCGTCTGGGAACGCGGCGTCGGGCTCACTCAGGCCTGCGGCACGGGCGCCTGCGCGACCGCGGTCGCGGCGATCCGGCTTGGCCGCGCGGAGGGTCCGGTGACGGTCACGCTACCGGGCGGCGACCTGGTCATCGACTGGAGGCCCGGCGAAACGATCCGCATGACCGGCCCTGCCACGCACGTCTATTCGGGTGAGATCGACGCGGACTGGTTGCGGTGAGCGGTCCCGAACTGATCACGCTCGGCTGTCGGCTCAACATCGCCGAGAGCGAGGCGATCCGCGCGATCGTGTCCGAGGGGGACGATCTGGTGATCGTCAACAGTTGCGCGGTCACCGCCGAAGCAGTGCGACAGACGCGTCAGGCGATCCGCCGCGCCAAGCGCGCGCGCCCCGATGCACGCGTGATCGTCACGGGCTGCGCGGCGCAGATCGAGCCCGAAAGCTTTGCCGCGATGCCTGAAGTGGCGCGCGTGATCGGCAATGTCGAGAAGATGCAGCCCGAAAGCTTTCTCGCTGCGCCGGATGGCGAGCCGGCAGAGGTCAGGGTGTCGGACATCATGGCGGTCCGCCAGACCGCGCCGCAGCTCGCCTCGGGCTTTGCCGAACATGCGCGCGCCTTTGTCGAGGTGCAGAATGGCTGCGATCATCGCTGCACCTTCTGCGTGATCCCCTATGGCCGCGGCAACAGTCGCTCTGTGCCCGCGGGCGCCGTTGTCGAGCGGATCAAGGCGCTGGTCGACGAAGGCTATCGCGAAGTCGTGCTCACCGGCGTCGACCTGACCAGCTACGGCCCCGATCTGCCGGGCGGCCCCAGCCTTGGCCAGCTCGTCGAACGCATCCTTCGCCACGTCCCCGCCCTGCCCCGCCTGCGGCTGTCCTCGCTCGACTCGGTCGAGATCGATGACAGGCTGTCCGACCTGCTGGCGCACGAACCACGGATCATGCCGCACATCCATCTCTCGCTCCAGGCGGGCGATGACATGATCCTGAAGCGCATGAAGCGCCGCCACAGCCGCGCGCAATCGGTGGCGATCGTGCAAAAGCTCAAGGCCGCGCGGCAGGACCTTGTGATCGGCGCAGACATCATCGCGGGCTTCCCGACCGAAACCGAGGCGATGTTCGAGAACACGCTGGCACTGATCGACGATTGCGATGTCGTCTATGGCCATGTCTTCCCCTATTCGCCCCGACGCGGAACGCCCGCAGCGCTGATGCCGCAACTCGAGCGCAGCGTGATCAAGGATCGCGCGCGACGCTTGCGCGAGGCTGCGGCGCTGAGGCAAAGGCGCTGGCTCGAATCGCTGACGGGAACGAAACAGAAGGTGCTGATCGAACTGGACGGGCTTTCGGGCCATGCCGAGAATTTCGCACGCGTACGGCTTGCCCCCCGTTTCCGCCGGAACGACACTGGGAAGATCATGGATATCGCAATCACCGGCCTCGACGGCACGACGCTGACAGGCGTGCCCGCATGACCGAGACGCCCTGGCACAAGAAGCTGTTCGGCGGCTTCAAGCGCACCTCCGACCGGCTGAGCGAGAACCTCACCGGCCTCTTCACCAAATCCGCGCTCGACGATGAGACGCTCGACGCCATCGAGGAGGCGCTGATCGTCTCCGACCTCGGCCCCGGCATGGCGGCGCGCGTGCGCGAACGGCTCGCCGACGGCCGCTATGACAAAGGCATAGACGAAGCGGGCGTGAAGGCGCTGGTCGCCGAAGAGATCGAGAAGGTGCTTGGCCCCGTCGCCAAACCACTCGAGGTCGAAGCATTTCCGCGCCCGCAGGTGATCCTCGTCATCGGCGTCAACGGATCGGGCAAGACCACGACGATCGCCAAGCTCGCGCACCTGTTCCAGGAACAGGATTATTCGGTGATGCTCGCCGCCGGCGACACTTTCCGCGCCGCTGCGATCGGCCAGCTGAAGGTCTGGGCGCACCGCATCGGCGTGCCGATCGTGAGCGGCCCCGAGGGCGGCGACGCCGCCGGCATCGTCTATGAGGCGGTCAGGCAGGCGACCGAAATCGGCACCGACGTCCTCATTGTCGACACCGCGGGGCGCCTCCAGAACAAGCGCGAGCTGATGGACGAGCTCGCCAAGATCCGACGCGTGCTCGGCCGGATCAACCCGGCATCGCCCCACGACGTCGTGCTCGTGCTCGACGCGACCACAGGGCAGAACGCGCTGTCGCAGATCGAGGTGTTCAAGGAAGTCGCGGGCGTCACGGGGCTCGTGATGACCAAGCTCGACGGCACCGCGCGCGGCGGCGTACTCGTCGCGGCGGCGGAGAAATTCGGCCTTCCGATCCACGCGATCGGGGTTGGCGAAACCATAGACGACTTGCGACCGTTCGAAGCAGCGGAGCTGGCGCGCGCGATTGCAGGAAGCGGAGAATGACGACGAAAGCCGGGCAACAACAGCATGGCGGTTTGGGCCTTGCACTTGATTTCGGGCCGCTGCTCGTCTTCTTCCTCACCTTCAAGTTCATCGGGCTGATCGCGGGCACGGTGGCGTTCATGGCCGCGATCGTCGTTGCGGTGCTGGTTTCCAGGTGGAAGCTCGGCAAGGTTTCGCCGATGCTCTGGCTGTCGGCGGCGCTCGTCCTCGGCTTCGGCACGCTGACGATCTATTTCAACGATCCGAAGTTCATCCAGATCAAGCCGACGATCATCTACACGATGTTTTCGGTGCTGCTCTTTGGCGGGCTTCTGACAGGCAAGCCGCTAATGAAAAACCTGATGCAGGCCGCGATGGAAGGGCTGAGCGACGAGGGCTGGATGAAGTTTTCGCGCAACTGGGCGATCTTCTTCGCTGCGATGGCTCTGATTAACGAGGCGATGCGCCTGACACTCGATTTCGACCTCTGGCTCACGCTCAAAGTGTGGGGCGTCACGGTGTTGTCGATGCTGTTCATGGTCGCCAACGTGCCGATGATGATACGACACGGCCTCACCGTCAGCGCCGAGGATGCCGCCGAAAGCGCACCGCCGCAGGGGTGACGTATTAAATCCTCCCCGGTACGGGGAGGTGGCGCGCTTCAGCGCGACGGAGGGGCTGCCACCGGATTTCGGCCCAGCCCCTCCACCATGCTTCGCATGGTCCCCCTCCCCGTACCGGGGAGGATCTTGATTACTGCGCCTGATCCGCGCGAGAAGCGCCCTTGCCGTCGAGGTTCTGCTCGACGAAATCCCAGTTGATCAGGTTGGCGAGCACCGCGTCGAGATAATTGGGGCGCGCGTTGCGATAGTCGACATAATAGGCGTGCTCCCACACATCGAGGGTCAGCAACGGCTTGATGTCGTCATAGACGACCGGCGTGTCGGCGTCGTGGAGCGAGGTGACCGCGAGCTTGCCGCCCTTGAGCACCAGCCAGCCCCAGCCCGAGCCGAAATGGCCGACCGATTCGTCCTTGAGCTTCGCGATAAGCGCATCGGTCGAGCCGAAAGCCTCGTCGATCAACGCCTGCAGCTTCTCGGACGGCTTGCCGCCCGCGGGGCTGAGGCACTGCCAGAAGAAGCTGTGGTTCCAGATCTGCGCGGCGTTGTTGAACAGGCCCTTGTCGCCGTCCTTCTTCGCCTTTTCGATCACCTCGATCAGGCTCAGTCCCGCCAGCTTCTTTTCGTCGATCCAGCCATTGACCTTGTCGACATAGGCCTTGTGGTGCTTGCCATGATGATAGTCGAAGGTCTCGGCCGACATGTGCGGCTCGAGCGCGTTCTTCGCATAGGGAAGATCGGGCAGTTTGAAGGGCATGATTCACCTCTTGGGGGGTTGAAAGCACGCCCTCCTAACGCATCGGCAGCAAAATGGTCCCGCGAGTTTATATGGGCATCACAACAAATTTTTGGTGCCCTTCAGGTGCCGCTTTTCGGCCGTACCGAATAGCGCGCAAGCTCGCGCGGCGGTGCTTCCCATTTGGGCGCGATCTGCGCGGCCGTCCTCAGATCGTTGTAAGCCTCACGGATATTCCCCGCCATTTCATTCGCCAGTCCGCGCGCGAAATAGGCGACCTCGGGCTTGCGCGTCTTCTTCTCGATGGCGATGTCGAACAGCGGCAGCGAGTCCCGCCAGCGATCCTCGGTCCGGAACAGCGCCAGCGCCTTGTTGAGATAAGCCTCGGGCTCGTTGGGATCGAGTTGCAGCGCTTCGTCGAAATCGCGCATCGCGACATCGTAATCGCCGATCTGCATATAGAGTATGCCGCGATTGACATGGCTCGCGACGACATCCTCGGGCGTGAGCGCTTCGTCGGTCAGTGCCTCGGTGCAACCCGCGATCGTGAAGCGCGTGGCGCGCTGGTTCTCCGCATCCAGATAGCACTGGCGCGCCATGCCACTGCCAATCACCTGTTTTGAAGCGGATGCGGGAGCAGCCAGGCAGGCGATGACGATGATCGCCGGGATGGCCGACCTCAATGCGAAACGCATGACGTCCTCCTCTCCTGTTATGGCGTCAAACCTACCACAGTTCGCGCGAATCTGCGAATTTCAGAGGAGGTCGTGCCGCTTCAATGCATGGCGCAACTGGTCGTAGCTCAGGTTGAGCGCCTTGGCCGTGGCGCGCTGGTTGAAACGGTGGCGCGCGAGCGCCGCTTCGAGGATCTCGCGCTCATGCGTTTCGACCGCCTGCCTCAGGTCGCTCACGACGCCCAGCTCCGCGCGTGGTGCCGGGGTTGGCTCTGCGGCGCGTGCCGGCGGCGCATCGACGTCATGCCTGATCGTCGGCGCCGGCCGCCAGGGCGAGGCGAAAGGATCAAATGTGATCACGTCGATCGGCCGTTCGGGGTCATCCCAACGATAGACCGCGCGCTCGACGACATTGCGCAATTCGCGGACATTGCCCGGCCAGTCGTGCGCGAGCAGCATTGCCGCGGCCGCGTCGGAAAAGCCCGGCCAGTGCGGCCAGTCCAGTTCCGAGGCCATGCGCCGCCCGAAATGATCGGCGAGCACGGGGACATCGCCCTCACGCGCGCGCAGCGGAGGCAATGTCAGCACCTCGAAGCTCAACCGGTCGAGAAGGTCCGCGCGGAAGCGCCCTTCGGCCACGAGCCCGGGCAGATGCTCGTTGGTCGCAGCGACGATGCGGACGTCGACACGGACGGGGTGGCTCGAACCGATCCGGGTCACTTCGCCATATTCGATCGCGCGCAGCAGCCGCTCCTGCGCTGCGGAAGACAGCGTGCCGAGTTCGTCCAGGAACAAGGTGCCGCCATCGGCCTCCTCGAACCGGCCGGCGCGCGCGCGCGTCGCACCGGTGAAGGCGCCCTGTTCATGGCCGAAAAGCTCGGCTTCGATCAGCGTTTCCGTCAGCGCCGCGCAGTTCATGATGATGAGCGGGCCATCCCAGCGCGGGCTCAGGCGATGGAGCCGCTCGGCGACCAGTTCCTTGCCGGTGCCGCGTTCGCCGATGACGAGCACCGGACGGTTGAGCGCGGCGGCGCGGCTGGCGCGTTCGACCGAGTCGAGAAAGGCCATCGACTGGCCGATAAATGAGCTGTCGCGATCCATACCCGATGCTTAGTGAAATTTCCCAACTTTTGGCAATGCAATTTTCTGAATCATGAATGCGGCATGAAGAAAATCCGCAGCATTCCGCCATTTTTCGAAAACTGGCACGCGCCATGCAAAGCAAGGGACAACGCATGACAGCAACTCAGGCCAAGTTTCAGGGAGACCACCAATGACCAGCATGACCAACAGCAAGTTCGGCAGCACCATGACCGCCATCGTCTGCACCATCCTGTTCAGCGCCACCTGCGTGCTGAGCGCGGTCGGTCCGGCCCAGGCGGCCGACACTGCCAAAGCGCCCACCCCCGTCGTCCGGGTCTTTGCCTGACGACACAACCCCGCCGGGGCGGGAACCCCTTGCCCCGCCCCGGCACCCCTTCGGATCAGCCAAGAATTTCATCTCAGGAGTTTTCTAAATGGGTATCTTCTCACGCACCCGCGACATCATCGCCGCCAACGTCACCGACCTGCTCGACAGGGCGGAAGACCCGGCGAAGATGATCCGCATGATCATCCTGGAGATGGAAGAGACGCTGGTCGAGGTTCGCGCTTCGGCCGCACGCACGATCGCCGACCAGAAGGAAATGCGTCGCCACATCGTCAAGCTCGACAAGCTCCAGGAAAGCTGGACCGAAAAGGCCGAGCTGGCGCTCTCCAAGGATCGCGAGGACCTTGCCAAGGCCGCGCTGATGGAAAAGCAGAAGGCCGCCGACATGTCGGGGCAGCTCCAGACCGAGATCGCGGTGCTCGACGATGCGCTGCGCGCATCGGAAGAGGACATTTCCAAGCTCCAGGCCAAGCTGCGCGAAGCCCGCGCGCGCCAGAACTCGATCGTCGCGCGGCTGGAAAGCGCGCACAACCGCGCCAAGGTGCGCGAGGCCTATGCCGGCCAGAAGGTGGAAGAGGCGTTCTCGCGCTTCGACCTGCTCGAACGCCGCGTCGACATGGCCGAGGGCCGCGCCGATGCGCTGCAGCTCGGCGCGCCGCAGAAGACGCTCGAGGAAGAAATCGCCGAGCTGCGCTCGTCCGAAAAGGTCGAGGCCGAACTTGCCGCGCTGAAGGCCAAGGCCGCCGGCCAGGAGGGCTGATCCGATGGAAGACGTGCTTGTCCCCATCATGGTCGTCGGCATCCTCTTCATCGGAATGCCCTGGATCATCCTCCATTATGTGACCCAGTGGAAGAAAGGCGCCAGCATCACGCGCGAGGACGAGAACCTGCTCGACGAGCTCCACGACACCGCACGGCGGCTCGAGGAGCGCCTGAACACCGTCGAACGGATCATCACCGCCGACAACCCCAACTGGAAATCGGGCGACATCGAAGGCCCGACCACGATCACCCGGCTGGAACAGCGCCGCTGACCGGCGCCCCACCGCCAAAACGCATCGCACAGGGAGAGACTGACAATGTCCGCGAGCCGCACAAAATTCTACCTCGACAAGCAGAACGCCAAGTGGCTGGGCGTGTGTTCGGGGATCGCCGACTATACCGGCGTCGACGTCACCTGGGTCCGCATCGGGACCGTGCTGCTGACGCTGGCCGGGGGCTTCCCCTGGACGCTGATCGCCTATTGGGTCGCGGCCTGGGTCGCCAATCCCAAGCCGCTGGGGCTCTACGAAAGCGCCGAGGATGCCAAATTCTGGCAAGGCGTGCGCCAGTCGCCCGCTCGCACCACCCGCGATGTCCGCGCCAAGTTCCGCGACATCGACCGCCGCCTCGCTGACGTCGAGCTCTATTACACGAGCCGCAACACCCGCCTGGCCGACGAGATCGACAGCCTGCGCTAAGCAAGCCGCTGTCAACAGGGAGGAAAATGATGTTTCAGGGAACGGGTTTCGTTATCGCCATCGTCGCGATCTGCATGGGGGGCTGGTTGCTCTCGACATGGATCCGCGCCAAGCATGGCTACCCGATCGAAAATGAATGGGGCGGCACCGTTGATCGAAAAGATCCCGACGCTGATCGAAAAATCGAGCTGCTTTCGAGCGAGAACGAACATCTGAAGGGCCAGATCACGCGCCTTGAGGAACGCATCGCGGTGCTCGAGCGGATCGCCACCGATCCCGCCGACCGCACCGCGCGCGAAATCGACGCCCTGCGCTGAAACCAGAATAAAATTCAGGAAACGAACAATGGACCAGCAATTTATTCAGCCCTTCATCGTCTTCGGCGCGATCATGGGTGTTCTAGGCATCGCGGGATGGGTGGTCACCACCTGGCTGCGCATCCGGCACGGATATCCGCTCGACGGCGCATGGGGTCAGGCGCTCTACCCAAGGAAGAATGACGAGGCGATCGAGCGCGTCAAGCTGCTGACGCAGGAAAACGCGCAGCTTCGCGCCGAGATCGGATCGATCAAGGATCGGCTCGCGAATGTCGAGCGGATCGTGACCGACGAAGCACACACGCTGACGCGCGAAATCGAGACGCTGCGCGTCAAGAGCAACTGAGAATTTGACGGTTCAGGGAGACCATAGATGTTCGACAACCCGTTTTCGATGGTCGTGGCGATCGTCTTCATCGTCACCATCGGCGGCATTCTGCGCGCCCGGTACAAGGTGGGCAGGGACTGGAAGGGCAATGACATGGTCCTTCACGATCCCGACACGCAGCGGCTGCGCGACGAAGTGAAGGCATTGAAGGAACGCGTTGCGGTGCTCGAACGGCTCGCAACCGACAACACCAGCGCACTCGACCGGGAGATCGAGAAACTGCGCCAACGGGACCAGGCCTGAGGGCCGGCCCGGAGAGAATGGGGACATCATCATGACCGACCCGACACTTTACCTGACCATCGCGCTCTCCGCGCTCGCGGCGATCGCCATGATGACCGCAGCGGCGCTGCGCGGATGGCGCGGATGGCTCGACCTCAAGCGCGCCGAGCTTCAACACGCGCGGCTCGAAGCCCAGCCGACCACCGCGGGCTCGCGGATCGAAATCGCGGACCTGAAGGAACGCATCCGCAAGCTCGAGGCGATCGCCGCAGGCGTCGAGCTTTGAGCGGGGCGCTTGCACCTTGAGCGGGAGAGACGGCTTCTGGCCTTCCCTCTTGGCCGTCATCCCGGACTTGATCCGGGATCCATGAACACCGGAACCGACGAATAGCCCCCCGAATTCCGTGTTCGTGGATCCCGGATCAAGTCCGGGATGACGGTTCAACCGGATGCGCGGCCCTTGCGGAGATTGACGGACAACGAGAGCAAAAATCCCGCTGGACCACCCCTTGCGGCCCCTGCTAGCGCGCACGACATGACTGTCGTGAACGCAATCACCGAGATCCAGGAAGAATACGAGTTCCTCGACGCAGACGATCGCTATCGCCTGCTGATCGACCTCGGCCGCGCGCTCGAGGACATGCCGGACGCGCTCAAGACCGATGCGACGCTGGTGCGCGGATGCTCGGCGGCGGTGTGGGTCTATCCGACGCGCACCGAAGACGGGCGGCTCCATTTCCTCGCCGACAGCAACGCCGCGATCACCAAGGGGATCATCGCGCTCATTCTGCAGATCGTTCAGGATCGGACACCCGAGGAGCTGGTGACGCTGGACATCGAGGACGCGCTTGCGCCCTTCGATCTCAAAAACCAGCTCAGCTCCAACCGGACGCAGGGCATCCCCAACATGATCGCGCTGATCCGCCAGACCGCCGGACGCTACGCGGGGTAAAGGGCGCGTTGGCCGGCATTGCGGACGGGTCCCGCTACCAAGCCAGAAGCGCACCAGCCCAACGCAGACATGATTTCGATTGGCGGCCAGGTTCAGAAGGCGTCATGCTATGCGGCGTTAGCGAGCCCGGCTTGCGGGTTGCATTGCTTGGAGATTTCGCGGTGGAGACTTTTTCGCATGGCACTGTCCATAAGGCAGCTGAAGACCTTGAAGCTGCCTTGCGGTCGGACCCGAAAATCCTGATGCTGTGGGAAAGCCTGACGCCGCTCGGTCGAAACGAGTTCATCTGCTGGGTGGATGACGCGAAACAGCCAAAGACGCGGCAGCGGCGCATTGAGCGAACCCGTGAAGAGCTGCTGGAGGGCAAGAAGCGGCCCTGCTGCTGGGCAGGCTGCATTCATCGCACCGACAAGGCGCCGAGCCCATGGCAACAGGCGGTCCTGATTGATCAGCAGCGGAAGAGCAGGCCGTAAACCGCCCGCGAGCGAATGTTCTCCGGGAAGTTCCGATGCCTGCCTGATCCAGCTTATCGCCAGATCCTCGTCGATCCGCCTCCACAACGGCTGCGGGCGCACGATTCACAATATCAACTGGCTCATTCACTTACGGCCGAAAAGCTTTTCGATATCGCCGTGCGCGAGCTTCACCCATGTCGGGCGGCCATGGTTGCACTGGCCCGAATGCGGGGTGACCTCCATTTCGCGGAGCAGCGCGTTCATTTCGGCGACCGAGAGTATGCGGCCCGCGCGGACCGAGCCGTGGCACGCCATGGTGGCGGCGACATGGTCGAGCCGTTCCTTGAGCGAGAGCGCCTCGTCATAGGCGGCAAGCTCGTCGGCGAGATCGGTGACGAGCGCCTTCACATCGCCATTGCCCAGCATTGCGGGGGTTGCGCGCACGAGCATCGCGGTGGCGCCGAATCGTTCGAGCTCGAGCCCGAATTCGACGAGTTCAGTGGTACGCGCCTCGAGCCGGTCGCACGCGCTTTCGTCAAGGTCGACGACCTCGGGAAGCAGCAGCGCCTGGCGCGCCACCCCGCCCCCGTCCATCGCGCGGCGCATGCGTTCGAGTACGAGACGCTCATGGGCGGCGTGCTGGTCGACAATGACGAGACCGTCCTCGGCCTCGGCGACGATATAGGTCTTGGCAACCTGCCCCCGCGCCACGCCGAGCGGATAGCTGACCGTCTCGGGCGGAGCGGCATAAGCAGGTTCGGCGCGCGCCATTGGCGGCGGCATCGTGAAGCCGGGCCTGCGGTCCCAGACCGTGGACTGGGGTGAAACTACCGATGGCGCGGCCGCGTAATCGCCAAGCGCGCCGAGCGCGAGTTCGGCCGCGGGCGCGAGCGGCTCGCTCTGCCAGTTGCCGAGCGACGAGGGATCGGGGCGCTGCACGCTGCGATGCCCCGCCTCGTCGAGCGCACGGCGCAAACCGCTCACGATCATGCCGCGGATCAGCGCGGGGTCGCGAAAGCGCACCTCGGTCTTGGCGGGATGGACGTTGACGTCGACCGCGTCGGCGGGAACGTCGAGGAACAGCGCGACTACCGGGTGCCGGTCGCGCGCGAGCACATCGGCATAGGCGCCGCGCACCGCGCCGGCGAGCAACCGATCCTTCACAGGGCGCCCGTTGACGAACAGATATTGGTGATCGGCGACACCGCGATTAAAGGTCGGCAGCCCTGCCACACCGCCGAGGCGCACACCCTCGCGCGTGAAATCAATGCCAACACTGTTTTCGGACAGCGCCCGGTCGGTCAGCGCGGCGACGCGATCGGGACCGCTTTCGCCGCCCTGCACGCCGAGCGCACGCCGCCCCTCATGCTCGAGCGAAAACGCGATATCGGGCCGCGCCATGGCAAGCCGGCGCACCGCATCGACGCACGCGGCATATTCGGCGCGCGCGCTGCGCAGGAACTTGCGGCGCGCGGGCACCTTTTCGAACAGGCGCTCGACGCGGATCCGCGTGCCGGGTGGAAGCGCTGCAGGTCCCTCGCTTTCGAGCCGGCCATTGTCGACGACGCGTTGCCAGCCATCGGCACCGCGCACGCGGCTTTCGAGCGTGAATCGCGATACGCTGGCGATCGAGGGCAGCGCCTCGCCGCGAAATCCGAGCGTCGAGACCGCATCGATCGCGTCGTCGGGCAGCTTGGAGGTGGCATGGCGCTCCAGCGCGAGCTGCATTTCGTCGCGATCCATGCCGCATCCGTCGTCGCCGACCTCGATCAGGTCGATCCCCCCGCCCGTCAGCTTGACCGCGATTCGCGTCGCGCCCGCGTCGATCGCGTTCTCAACCAGTTCTTTCAGCGCGCTTGCTGGCCTTTCAACGACCTCGCCTGCGGCAATTCGGTTGACAAGATGCTCGGGGAGGCGGCGTATTGACATGGGGCTTCGTCTAGCCCAAGCGACGGCATCCCGCGACCCGGCGTTGACTAAAAATTTGGTGCTTGCAGACATCTGAAGGCGCCGCAGCGGATCCTATTATCGGCCCGGCTTCGGCCGCGAGCCCAATTGAAGCAGTCTGGACGGGGCAATACATGTTCTTATCGCGCCATTTGAAATTCTTGAAGTTCATGTCCCATGACATGGCGATCGATCTGGGGACCGCAAACACAGTCGTCTATTTGCGCGGACGTGGCATCGTGCTCAACGAGCCCTCGGTGGTCGCGATCGAGACGCTCAACGGCGTCAAAAAGGTCAAGGCAGTCGGCGACGACGCCAAGCTGATGATGGGCAAGACCCCGGGCAGCATCGAGGCGATCCGCCCGTTGCGCGACGGCGTGATCGCCGACATCGACGTCGCCGAGCAGATGATCAAGCACTTCATCCACAAGGTGCATGGCGGCAAGAGCCGGCCCTGGCGCTTCCCCGAAATCGTGATCTGCGTGCCTTCGGGCTCGACCTCGGTCGAACGCCGCGCGATCCGTGACGCCGCATCGAATGCGGGCGCGTCGCAGGTATGGCTGATCGAGGAGCCGATGGCGGCCGCGATCGGCGCCGACATGCCCGTGACCGAACCGATCGGATCGATGGTCGTCGACATCGGCGGCGGCACCACCGAGGTGGCCGTGCTCTCGCTGCGCGGCCTCGCCTACACCACCTCGGTCCGCGTCGGCGGCGACAAGATGGACGAATCGATCGTCTCCTATGTCCGCCGCAACCACAACCTGCTGATTGGCGAAGCGACCGCCGAGCGCATCAAGCAGGAAGTCGGCGTCGCCAAGATGCCGCTCGACGGCGTCGGCAAGACGATCCACATCAAGGGTCGCGACCTCGTCAACGGCGTGCCCAAGGAAATCACGATCAACCAGGGCCAGATCGCCGAGGCGCTCTCGGAGCCCGTCGGCACGATCGTCGAGGGCGTGCGCATCGCGCTCGAGAACACCGCACCCGAACTGGCCGCCGACATTGTCGACCAGGGCATCGTGCTCACCGGCGGCGGCGCGCTGCTCCACGGGCTCGACGAAGTGCTGCGCGACGAGACGGGGCTGCCCGTCACGGTTGCTGACGATCCGCTGACCTGCGTCGCCTTGGGGACGGGCCGCGCGCTGGAAGATCCGATCTTCCGCGGCGTGCTGCTCACCGCCTGATCGGGGCATAAGCGCTTATGGCGCCGCCCAAAAATCGGCGCCCCGGCTTTTCCCGCCGTGCGCAATATGGCCTGTTCGCGGGCTATGTTGTCGCGGTGCTGGGGGCATTGCTAGGCCTGTTGCTTGTCGTCACCGCCTGGGTCGACCCGACGGGCCATAATGCGATCCGGACGCTGATCAGCGACATCACCAGCCCGATTTCAAGTGCGCTGCGCTCGAGCGTGCGCGCGACGGGCGCGAGCGGCGAGGCTGTGCTCGAATATTTCGACGCCGGCTCCAAGAATGCAGCTCTGCGCAAGGAACTTGCGGTCGCGCGCCGCAAGCTGATCGAGGCGCGTGCCACCGATTATGAGAACCGTCGGCTCAAGCGATTGCTTGGCATCGTAGAAGCTGACGAGAACGCGGTGGTCGCGGCCCAGCTCACCAGTTCCTCGGCGTCGAGTTCGCGACGCTTCGCGATGCTGAACGCGGGCAGCGTCAATGGCGTCGCCTCGGGGCAACCCGTGCGCGGTCCCGATGGCCTTGTCGGTCGTGTGATCGAGACCGGGCGCGGCACCGCGCGCGTCCAGCTGATTACCGATACCGGCAATGTCGTGCCCGTCATCCGGGTGACCGACGGTCTGCCCGCGATCGCCACGGGCAATGGCGACGGTTCGATCGACATTCGCGCGCTGACCGCCACGGGCAACGTGTTCAAGCCCGGCGACGTGTTCGTCACGTCGGGCACGGGCGGCGTCTATCCGCCCAAGATTCCCGTGGCGATCGCGATCACGGCCTCGGGCGACGGTGCGATGGCGCGACCGCTCGCCAATCCGGCCAAGCTCGACTACGCCGTCGTGCTGCCCGTCTTTGTGCCCGTCGTCGCCGAAGCCCCCGTCGCCGCGCCGGAGGAAGCCGCCGAATGAGCGCACGTATCCGTTCGGACGGAGAGGAAAGGATCGCGCGCCTGCGCGGCACGACGCTGCCTGCGATCACGACCATGCTGGGCTCGGCCACCGTGATCCTGCCGATCATCGCCTCCACGCCGCTGCTGCCCCCCTTCGGTTTGCTGATGCTGCTCGCCTGGCGGTTGCTGCGCCCCGAGCTCTGGCCGGTGTGGATCGGCCTTCCGCTGGGACTGATCGACGATCTGTTCAGCGGTCAGCCGATCGGCAGCGCAATGCTGCTCTGGACGCTTGCGCTGCTGGGCATCGACCTGGCGGACCGGCGAATGGTGTGGCGCGATTACTGGCAGGACTGGCTGATCGCGGCCGCCGCGATTATCTTGTGCCTCATTGGTGGGCTGGTGACCGCCAACGCCACCGGAGGCAATGGAACGGTGCAGCAGATCGTGCCGCAAATGGTACTGTCCGTGTTGATTTTCCCGGCGGTCGTGCGCCTCTGCGCGCTGCTCGACCGCTGGCGGTTGTCGTGATGAAACGAGGTCGATGAAACGCCGCCAGCGCCCGATCCTGTCGGAAGCCCAGCAATCGCTTTCCTTTACCCGGCGGACGCTCTTCCTCGGCGGTGTTCAGGCGGGCGTCGGCGTGCTGCTTGCGACGCGCATGGGCTGGCTCTCGATCGCGGAGAATGAGCGTTACGAGCTCATGTCGGAGAGCAACCGCGTCAATCTGACGCTGATTCCGCCGCGCCGCGGATGGATCGTCGACCGCTATGGCCGGCCGATCGCGATCAACCGCACCGATTTCCGCGTCGACCTGATCCCCGACCGCGTCACCGATCCCGAACGCGTCGTCACCGCACTCGGCAACCTGCTTGCGCTCGATCAGGATCAGCGCGACCGCATCCTCGAGGATCTCGACAAGGCCGCGGGCTTCCAGCCCGTGCAGGTTGCCGCCGGCCTCACCTACGACCAATATGCCGCGATCAGCGTGCGGCTGCCCGATCTGCCGGGCGCTGCCCCCGCGCGCGGCTATTCGCGCTTCTATCCCGATGGCGCCGCGGTCGGCCACCTTGTCGGCTATGTCGGCGCGGCCTCGGCCAAGGACTATGAAAAGTCCAGGGATCCGCTGCTCATCACCCCTGGCTTCAAGGTGGGCAAGGACGGCATCGAGAAGATGGTCGACGAGCGCATGCGCGGCCAGCCGGGCGCCAAGCGCACCGAAGTCACCGCGCGCGGCAAGCTCGTGCGCGAACTCGCGACGCGCCCGGATACGCCGGGCAACACCGTCAAGCTCACCATCGACGCGGGACTTCAGGCCTATGCCGCACGCCGCATCGGCACCCAGTCGGGCTCGTGCGTCGTCATAGATTGCCAAAATGGCGACGTCCTCGCGATGGCGTCGATGCCCGCATATGACCCCAACAGCTTTTCCGACGGCATCAGCCACGCCGAATGGAACATGCTGTCCGAGGACGAGCGCGTCCCGCTCATGAACAAGACGCTGCAGGGGCTCTATCCGCCCGGATCGACCTTCAAGCCGATCACCGCGCTCGCGCTGCAACAGGCGGGCGTCGATCCCAAAGAGATCGTCTACTGCGGCGGCGGCTACCAGCTCGGCAATCGCCGCTTTGCCTGCCTCAGCCGGCACGGCCCGATGAACATGCACACCGCGATCGCGAAAAGCTGCAACACCTATTTCTACACCATGGGACGGCGCGCCGGGATCGAGGCCATTTCCGAGGTGGCGCATCTGCTGGGGCTGGGAACCGAATATACGCTGCCCATGCCTTCGCAGAAATATGGCACGGTGCCTGATCCCGCCTGGAAGCAGCGCCGCTACAAGCAGAACTGGAGCGTGTCGGACACGCTCAATACATCGATCGGGCAAGGCTATCTGCAGGTGAGCCCGCTGCAACTCGCGGTGATGGCGTCGCGCGTCGCGTCGGGAAAGATGCTGATACCAAGGCTGACCGCAGGCGAGGTGAAGCCCGCGGCCCCTCTTCCCTTTTCACCCGAGTTTATCGCCAATGTCCGTTCGGGGATGGACGAGGTCGTCAACGGCGCGGGCACCGCGGGCCGGAGCCGGCTGCCGCTCGAAGGAATCCGCATGGGCGGAAAGACGGGGACGGCACAGGTCCGCAACTTCAAGGGCGGTGCGCGGCGCGGCCTGGGCATCCCCTGGAAATTCCGCGATCACGGCCTGTTCGTATGCTTCGCCCCGGTCGACAATCCGCGCTACGCCGCGGCCGTCGTGATCGAGCATGGCATGTCGGGCTCGGGCGCGGCGGCGCCGGTCGCGAGCGACACGCTGCTCTACCTGTTCGATCCCGCCAAGGCGATGGCCAAACTCGAGGCCTTCGAAAAGGAATGGGGCGGCGACATCAACACGCGCATGGCCGCCGACGCGGCACGCTACAAGGCCGCGCGTGAGGCCGAGGCAAATCCCGCGGTCGCCGCAGCGCATGCCGAGGCGACGGTGGCCAACGCCAGCAATGCCACCAATGCAAGCAACGCCGCCGCGCCGCAGCCGACCAATACGGCAGCGGCTGCCGGAGAGGCCGAATGATGGGCAATTCGCTTGTCCCTGCGCCGCTCTCGCGACTGCCCTGGAAGCTGCTGCTGCTGGTGATCGGTATCACCGGCTTCGGCCTCGTCGTGCTCTATTCGGCTGCGGGCGGCCATCTGAAGCCCTGGGCCTTTTCCCAGGGGCTGCGCTTCTGCGTGTTCCTCGTGATGGCGCTCGTGCTCGCGCGCGTGCCCGAGGGTTTCTGGAAAGCGGCCGCCTTTCCGCTCTATATCGGCATATTGGTCCTGCTGATCCTCGTCGAGATGCTGGGCTTTGTCGGCGGCGGCAGCCAGCGCTGGCTGGATCTGGGCTTCATTCGTATCCAGCCGTCCGAAATGATGAAGCTGGCGATCGTGCTTGCGCTCGCACGCTATTACGACCTGCTTCCGGTCGGCCAGATCCGTAGCTGGTCGGCGATGTGGCCGCCCGCGCTCGCGATCGGCGTGCCGCTCGTGCTGGTGATGATTCAGCCCGATCTCGGCACTTCGCTGATGATCGCAGCCGGCGGGATCACGATCATGTTCCTCGCGGGCCTTCCGCTGTGGATCTTCATCGGCGGCGGGCTGGCGCTCGCGGCCGCGGTTCCGATCGCCTTCTCCATGCTCCACGATTATCAGCAGAAGCGCGTGCTGATCTTCCTCGATCCCGAAAGCGATCCGCTGGGCGCGGGCTATCATATCAGCCAGTCCAAGATCGCCATCGGTTCGGGCGGCATCTTCGGCAAGGGGTTCCTGAATGGCAGCCAGAGCCATCTCGACTATCTGCCCGAGGGGCATACCGATTTCATCTTCGCCACCATGGCCGAGGAATGGGGGCTGGTGGGCGGCCTTGCGATCATCATCGGCTTCATCATGCTCGTGCGCTGGGGGCTGCGCGTCGGCCAGCGCGCGCAGACGCGCTTCGCGCGCCTGACCGCGGCGGGGCTGGCGACGACGATCTTCTTCTACGTCGCGATCAACCTGATGATGGTGATGGGGCTCGCCCCCGTCGTCGGCATCCCGCTCCCGCTCTTCTCCTTTGGCGGCTCGGCGATGATGACGGTGATGATCTGCATCGGCATCATGATGTCGATCGAGCGTTCGGGACAGCGCCGATCGAGTTTTGGATGAAATAGCGTTTGCAAGGTCGCGAATCCCTTGCTAGGGGGCACGCCTCTTGATCGCGCAGCCCAATCGGCCGCCGGTTTTAGGCACAGTGTGGACGCATAGCTCAGTTGGTAGAGCAGCTGACTCTTAATCAGCGGGTCCTAGGTTCGAGCCCTAGTGCGTCCACCAAAGCCTCCTTCCCTTACTGCCTCGACGATGCCGTAAGCTCCCGGCGATTTGACGGATGTCACGGCGCCTTGTTGGCGATTGCGCTATCGCAACGACCTTTCAAACCGGGGGGTGCACGATGGCCAGCACGGAGGACCGCGACTATTTCCTCCGTCGCGAGCGTGAGGAGCGGATCGCCGCCGAGCGTGCAACGCATCCACTGGCGCGCAATGCGCATCTCGACATGGCCGATCGCTATCACGCAAGAGCCGCAGTGAGGCGCACACACGCGCGCACCTGACTGTCCCCGCACCCATCGCAGATATCGAACCCGCGCCGCGCGCCTTCACATCCACGTGATGCTAGAGTTGTGGTCGCCGCGATGCGCCACGGCTACGACGATGACATGGTCAACAAGGGGAAAATGCCCGTGATCGTCAGAATCGCAGCCCTCATCATCTGCAATGCCGCGGTTGTCGCCAGCGCGCAGACGCAACCGCCCGCCGTCGCGCCAAAGTTCGAACCCATGAGTGAAGGCACCCACGTGCTCGTGGGCGATGTCGGCAACGTGCTGGCCTCGATCGGCGCCGACGGGGTGCTCCTCGTCGACGACCAGTATCCGAATACCGCGCGCAGCATAGAGACCGCGGCCAAGGCGATTTCGGCGACGGCGCCGATCCGCTATGTCATCAACACGCACTGGCACGTCGATCACAGCGGCGGGAATCTTTACTTCGCCCGCAATGGCGCGACGCTGGTGGCGCACGACAATGTTCGCGCGCGAATGGGCGCCGAGCAGTTCATGAAGGCCTATAACGCGCGTATCCCGGCAGCGCCGCAGGGCGCGCTCCCGGCGATCACCTTCGCTGCGGATATCACGCTGCGTATCAATGGCGAGACCATCCAGGCTATCCACATGCCAAACGCGCACACCGACGGCGATGCGGTGGTGTTCTTCAGGAACGCCAATACGGTGCACATGGGCGACATCTTCTTCAACGGCATGTTTCCCTTCATCGACACCGGCAGCGGCGGCAGCGTGCAAGGCGTGATCGCAGCCGTCGACAAGGTGCTCGCGATGACCGATGCGAAGACGCGCATCGTGCCAGCACACGGCCCCGTGACCGACCGTTCAGGCCTTGCCGCCTATGGCGCGATGCTGCGCGACGTCGCGGCCAGGGTCCAGGCCGGGATCGACGCGGGCCTGCCGCTTGCCGAGATCCAGAAGCGCAACATCACGGCGCCTTATGCGAAGAACATGGAAGGTGATGGCGAGAAGTTCATCGGCTTTGTCCATGAAAGCCTGACCGCCAAAGGCTTGCCGGCGCGCCCGTGACCGGCGTGCCGTGCGTCACGGTCCTCCGATTCGCGGCCGATATGTCACGCCCGCCCATGCTCCAGCGACATTGCCGTAGCGGCACAGCCGGGCGCTGGACAGGGCCTTTAGTTGCGGTATGAAACGCATATGACCCTGCCTTCCCCCCTCTTCGATCGCCTGCGCCTGCCCGTGATGGGGTCGCCGCTTTTCATCATCTCCGGGCCCGATCTCGTGATCGCGCAGTGCAAGGCGGGGATCGTGGGCTCCTTCCCTGCGCTCAATGCACGGCCGCAAACGCTGCTCGACGAATGGCTGCATCGCATCACCGAGGAGCTCGCCGCGTGGAATCGCGACAATCCCGATCGGCCCGCAGCGCCGTTCGCGGTCAACCAGATCGTGCACAAGTCGAACGACCGGCTTGAGCAGGATCTTGCCACATGCGCCAAATGGCAGGTGCCGATCATCATCACCTCGCTGGGTGCGCGCGAGGATCTCAACACGGCGGTGCACGGCTGGGGCGGCATCACGCTCCACGACGTCATTGACGATCGTTTTGCGCGCAAGGCGATCGAAAAGGGCGCCGATGGCCTGATTCCCGTGGCCGCGGGTGCTGGCGGACATGCAGGACGCCTGTCACCCTTCGCGCTGATGCAGGAAATCCGGCAATGGTTCGACGGCCCCGTCGCGCTTTCGGGCGCGATCGCGCATGGGCGTTCGATCCTGGCCGCACAGGCGATGGGGGCCGATCTTGCCTATATCGGCTCGCCCTTCATCGCGACCGCTGAAGCCAATGCCGACCCCGCCTACAAGCAGGGGATCGTCGAGGGGCGCGCCGCCGATATCGTCTATTCCAGCCTCTTCACGGGCGTTCACGGCAACTATCTGCGCGGCTCGATCGAGGCCGCCGGGCTCAATCCCGACGACTTGCCCGAGGGCGACGTCGCGACGATGAACTTTGGCTCGGGCGGCAACCAGAACAAGAAGGCGTGGCGCGACATCTGGGGCTCGGGTCAGGGGATCGGCGCGGTGCACGCCGTCGAGACGGTGGCGGATCGCGTCGACCGGCTGCTGGCCGAATATCAGGCCGCCAGGGCCGAACTGGCCGCGAAAGCGCGCTAGGTCAGAGCGACGCCCGCAGGCGTCGCATGAGGCTGTGCGCGGGGCTTTCGCCCTGCTCCATGCCACTGTCGATACGCTTCACCCGGTCGTAGAGGTCGATGCTTGAACGGATGAGCCCCTGCGCATCCTCGGGCAGCTCGGCGACCAGCGCAGTGTCGCTGTCGACGGCATGGCCCAGGCGGCGCGACGGATGGCGCCCCTGCACCTCGTTCAGTTCGCCCGCCTCGACCGCGCGCCGCGTGAGCAGCCATGCGATAACGTGCATCAGGCGCGTCGTGACCTTGAGCGATTCACATGAGAAGCCCACGCGCAGCATGGGCGCGAGCAGTTCGCGATCGTCCTTGCCATGCTCGTCGAAATAGGCGCGCGCTTCGTCAGCCAGCAGCATCGCCTCGACGTACAAGGCGTCCACAAGCCGCGGCGTCAGACGTGATTCTGCCCTTTGCATGTCCATGGCCTGAAACTGGCATAATCGGAGGCGCGACGGAACGCAGAAAACTGGTTAGCCGCGCGAAGGCAGCGTCGCTGTCCCGAATTGACGCGACGGTGGCTCAGGCGATGATGTCGGGTATGAGCTGGTCTTCCAGCACCGCGATCTCGTCACGCAAACGCAGCTTCCGCTTCTTGAGCCGCGCGAGCTGGAGCTGATCGGCGGCCGAGAGGTCGGCAAGCGAACTGATCGCGCTGTCGAGATCGCGATGCTCGATCCGCAGCAGTTCCAGCCTTGCCTTGACCTCGTCGGTACTCATCCATCCTCTCCCACGCGCGAACCGGCTACCAAGGGTGCACATTCGTCGTTCGCACGTTCCCGGTCAACGAATCGTCGCACATGGGACGCGCCCCGCCGATTGGCGCGAATCAGGGGAAGACAGCAACGCAAATCCATGTTTCAATCCTGTGTCGCAACATCCAGCCAGAAGGAGACAGAAGGATGGAACAGGCACATTTCTCGGCATTGGAAGCAAAACACGCCGGTCTCGAGCACCGGATCGCCGAAGAGAGTCGCCGTCCATCTCCCGACTCGGCCATGCTGGCACAACTCAAGAAGCAGAAACTCAAGATCAAGGAAGAGCTGGCTGAGCTCTAGCGCCTGATCGGTTGCGGTGGAAGCGCTTCGCGCTTCCGCCGATGCCGTGCATTCAGGCTCTATCAAACAGCTGACTTTGATTCACGCTTCAGGCCGATACAGCCTGAAACGATCAGGGTCCGGAGCCGACCAAACCGTCCGCCAGCGCCTGGATCAGCGGATCAGCGGTTCCGCAAGCCGGGACGGCGGGCATCGCCCGCGGGTTTGACGAATTCGGGGAGGTCTGCGCCCTGCCCCACCGGCCTGCGCGCGGCCAGAGGATCTATCTCGAGATCGAAGGCGACGCCGATGCGGTCGGCCGTCCGCCAGGCGACCTTGCCCGTCACGCGACCCACGCCGCGCAGGATCACCTCCACGGCATCGCCCTTGGAAAAGTCGGCGTCGCATTCCGCCATCATGCCGCCCGCCGACAGATTGCGGACACGCACCCTGTGCTCTTCCCCGCCACCGCGAAGCACGAGTCCGGCCAGAAACAGACTGTCGCGCACATCTTCCCGCCCCTGCGAAGCCAAG
Source organism: Sphingomonas sp. LaA6.9 (assembly GCF_022601895.1). GTDB lineage: Bacteria > Pseudomonadota > Alphaproteobacteria > Sphingomonadales > Sphingomonadaceae > Sphingobium_A. The sequence goes on along the minus strand of NZ_JAKVIO010000017.1, from coordinate 5,872 downwards.
CCAGCAGCGTTGAAATTGGCGATATGCTCCACGACTTCGGACCCCGATCTGCGCGTCAGCGGAGGCTGCGCTGCTTGCATCGGATTTAACGCCGCATTGGTTTGAAAAGCGTTAAAAGCGGTGGCGCATCAAGCCGATAGCGTGACGCAAACCGGGCCGGCGGCGCAACCTATTCGTCGCGCGAGATCTTTTCCTGGCGCTCGTGGCGCTCCTGCGCCTCGACGGTCATCGTGGCGATCGGACGCGCCTCGAGCCGCGCCAGCGAGATCGGTTCGCCGGTGACCTCGCAATAGCCATATTCGCCCTCGCCGATTCGGCGCAGCGCCGCGTCGATTTTCGAGATCAGCTTGCGCTGGCGGTCGCGCGTCCTCAGCTCGATCGACCAGTCGGTCTCACTCGAGGCGCGATCGGTGACATCGGGTTCGCGCAGCGAATCATTCTGCAGCTGGTTGAGCGTGTCACGCGACTCGCGAAGGATATTTTCCTTCCATGCGAGCAACTTGGCCCTGAAATATTCGAGCTGGCGTTCGTTCATGAACGGCTCGTCTGCCGAGGGGCGATAATCGGAGTCCAGCGTCGGGGCGCGCAGGGCCGGATCGGCTTGCGCCTCGTTCTTGGTTAACGCTGTCGCCATTTGCCCGTCTCCGTAACTTTACCGACTGGCCTGTTGGACGATTGCCCATACAAGCGCAGCTCCCCGGCGCGCCTATAGCCGCCTCGCGCCCAGACACACAAGCCGCAGAATCACCCTGCAGTATTCGTATATCCTCTCGATCTAACGCCATGCCCCGGACCAGGTTGCGGTTTGATGAATATCAAGGCGCCCAAAGCGGCGAATCGCCTGCCCTTACCTCCGTGCCCGCCGCTTTGGCGTTAACCATATCAATTGCATGTTTCGTTAATCATTGGCCTCAAAAGCGCCCCCAATCGGGACATTAACCAATGTTGCTCGCCATCTGCCCCCGACTCGGTATGACGTTCGACAGAAAAGAAGGTTAATCAACTTGTTACGCGCCCCGTTGATCCGTCTATCGAAGCCAGGGCCTGCACCTGTCCAATCGGGTTGAGCAAGCCGGGCACGGAAAAGAGAGCAACATGTCGGTACGGATGGCTTTGGCAAAACTGTGCGCCTGTGCGTGTGGCGGTGCGATCATCGGCGGTGGCGCGGTGCATGTCGCAGAACGACCACGACCGGCGGTGGTCAAGAGCGTCAAAAGCGTCAAAAAATCCGCGGCAAAGCCGGTAGCCCGCGCCCCGCGTTACGCGATGAAGCCCGTTCAGCGCGTGAAACCCGCGCCGGCCGTGGAGGCGCTTCCGCAGATCCCGATCGCTCCGGTTCCAGTCGCGCTGCCAGCGAGCACCACCGTTCAGGGCGGCAGCGGCGGCACCCCCGTCGTGATCGGCGGAAGCAGCGGTTTTGGCGGGGGCGGCTTCTTCGGAGGCGGGTTCTTCGGAGGCAGCAGCGGCGGCGGCAGCATCGTGGTGTCGTCCACCAGTTCGGGCGGATCGACCAGCACCTCCTCCGGCGGATCGGGTGGTTCAAGCACGAGCACGTCGAGCGGCGGTTCATCGACGAGCACATCGACCGGCGGGTCGAGCACGAGCACGTCTACGGGTGGGTCGTCGACCAGCACCTCCTCGTCGGGCAACGTGTCCACCTCGACCTCGAGCAGCGGCAATGTCGCCTCGTCCACCAGCACATCGTCGAGCACCAGTTCCTCGACCAGCACGAGTTCGAGCACGTCGTCGAGCACCAGCTCATCGACGAGCAGCAGCTCCAATGGCGGCAGTTCCTCGCACGGCACGTCCAGCGGGACCGAGGTTCCGGCGCCACCCGCAATTCTGCTCTTCGGCGCGGGCGCGGCCATACTCGCCGTGCGCCGCAGGAGCGCGAAAACGGCCGGCTGATCCAACACTCGGCCCATTGAAGGGCGCCGCCTCACGCGACCGGGCGGCGCCCTTTTTTTTCGTCTTCAGCCCGGCGTCAGGCCTCGATCAGGATCTTCTCGATCTGCGGCACGGGATGCCCGGTCAGGTTCTTTGCGATCTCGCCCTTGAGCCGGCTTTCGACCTCCTTGTGATAATGTTTGCGCAGCGCACCGAGCGTCGCGGGAGGGGCGACGACCCAGAGCGAGTCGAATTCGTTGTCGAGCGCGCCCTTGCGGAGAAGCTCAGCCGTCTCGACCGCGAAGCGCGCCTCCTCGATCGCGTGAAAATCGGCTTCTTCATAGGCGCTGCGGCCATTGCCCATGCTGGAAAAGGCGCGCCCGGGCGCGTCAGATTTCTGTTCCCGATTGGGCGGATTGTCCTGTTCCCGCAGCTGCACAAGCTCGAGATTAAGATCGGTGGGGCTGCCCTTGTTCTTGAACAGCATCATCTTGTTGCCGTCCGCCACGACGACAAGACCATCATGCGCGATCCGCATACCGCTCTCCTTTTCGATGAAACTGACAAGTGAAACCGAATGTGGAACGCACGGATCGCCTCGCGGTTGCGCTCTTGCATGGCGCGCCGCCGCCCGCCATAGCCGCGCCATGCACGATATCCGCCTGATCCGGGACGACCCGCACGCCTTTGACGCAGCCCTTGCCCGCCGCGGGATCGAACCGCGCTCGGCCGAACTGCTCGCACTCGACGAAAAGCGCCGCGCGGTGACCACCGAGGCGCAGGTCGCGCAGGCGCGCCGCAACGAGGCGTCGAAGGCGATCGGCGCCGCCAAGGCACAGAAGAAGGACGACGAGGCGGCGGCGCTGATGGCCGAGGTCGCGGTGCTCAAGGAACGCCTGCCCGCGCTCGAGGCCGAGGAACGCACGCTCGGCGAACAGCTCGACGGCTTGCTCGCGGCCATCCCCAACCTGCCCGCCGCCGATGTGCCCGAGGGCGAGGACGAGGCGCAGAATGTCGAGATCGCACGCTGGGGCGAACCGCGCGTTTTCGATTTCACCCCGCAGGAACATGCCGATTTCGCGCCCGCGCTGGGCCTCGATTTCGAGAGCGCCGCGAAAATCTCGGGCGCGCGCTTCGCGGTGCTCAGGAGCGGGATCGCACGGCTCAACCGCGCGCTCGGCCAGTTCATGCTCGATCATCAGGGGCGCGAAGGCTATGCCGAAACCGCGCCGCCGCTGCTCGTCCGCGACGAGGCGATGTTCGGCACCGGCCAGCTTCCCAAGTTCCGCGACGATCAGTTCGGTACGCTCGATGGCCGCTGGCTGATCCCGACCGCCGAAGTCAGCCTCACCAACCTCGTCCGCGAGTCGATCCTCGACGAGGCTACACTGCCGATCCGCGTCACCGCGCTCACGCCCTGTTTCCGCCTCGAGGCGGGCGCGGCGGGCCGCGATACGCGTGGCATGATCCGCCAGCACCAGTTCGAAAAGGTCGAGCTCGTCACGATCGCCACGCCCGAGCAGTCCGATGCCGAGCATGAGAAGATGTGTGCCGCCGCCGAGGGCGTTCTGCGCGCGCTTGGCCTGCCCTATCGCAAGATGCTGCTCTGCAGCGGCGACATGGGCTTTTCGGCGCGCAAGACCTTCGACCTCGAAGTGTGGCTGCCCGGCCAGAACACCTATCGCGAGATCAGCAGCATATCCAATTGCGGCGATTTCCAGGCGCGCCGCATGGCCGCGCGCTATCGCCCCGCGGGCGAGTCCAAGGGCACGCGTTTCGTCCATACGCTCAACGGCTCGGGGCTGGCTGTCGGCCGCACGCTCGTCGCGGTGCTCGAGAATTATCAGCAGGCCGACGGATCGGTCCGCATTCCCGAGATCCTGATTCCCTATATGGGCGGCAGGACCGAACTGAGGCCCGCCTGATGCGCATCCTCCTCACCAATGACGACGGTATCAATGCCACCGGTCTCAAGGTGCTGGAGAAGATCGCGCGCACGCTTTCGGACGATATCTGGATCGTCGCGCCGATGGAGGAGCAGTCGGGGGCCGGTCATTCGCTGACGCTGACGCGTCCCTTGCGCATCCGCCGCCATGACGAACGCCGCTTCTCGGTCAGCGGCACGCCCACCGACGCGGTGCTGATGGCGCTGGGCCAGATCATCGAGGGGCCTCGCCCCGACCTCGTGCTCTCGGGCGTCAATCGCGGGGCCAATCTGGCCGAGGACGTCACCTATTCGGGCACCGTCTCGGCCGCGATGGAGGGCGCGCTCGCCGGCGTCCGCTCGGTGGCACTCAGCCAGGTCTATGCGCGCGACGGCATGGGCGAGCAGGTGCCCTTCGACGCGGCCGAGGGCTGGGGTGAAAAGGTCCTGCGCCCGCTGCTCGACCGGGACATGCCGCATCGCACGCTCGTCAACATCAACTTCCCCGCAATGGCTGCCGAGGCGGTGAAGGGCGTGAAGGTCGTCCGGCAGGGCTTTCGCGACTATGGCCGGCTCAAGATCGTCAATGGCACCGATCCGCGCGGCTTTCCCTATTACTGGTTCGGCCTTGGCGGCAGCGTGGAAACAGCAGGGCACACCACCGATGTCGAGGCGGTGGCAGACGGATATATCACGGTCACGCCGCTCCAACTCGACCTGACGCACGACCCGTCACTCGACGTGCTTGAAGCAGCCTATCGCTGAAAGGTCGCTCGCTCCGTGCGGGGAGCGCGTGGCTATACTTGGACGGAAAATGCGATAACCTCTGCCGCATGGCGACAGTTCAGACGGCACACCGCTGATGCCCAGGCGCAAGTCGAGGCGCGACCTGCGCTACGAAACGCTGCAGCGGCGCTCGCAAATGCCCGTATGGCTTTCGATCGGCTGGCGGGTGGCCTTTGTTCTCGGCCTGCTCGCCTTCGCGGTCAGCGTCCACTGGTTCGACCGCGAGGGTCTCCGCGACAATTACGACGGTGAGATCAGCTTCATCGACGTCCTCTACTTCACCGCGATCTCGATCACGACCACGGGCTATGGCGATATCGCGCCGGTGACCGAACGCGCGCGACTGTTCGACGCGCTGATCGTGACACCGATCCGCATCTTCGTCGTGCTGATCTTCCTTGGCACAGCCTATAACTTCGTCTTCAAGCGGACATGGGACAGGTGGCGCATGAAAGTGATCCAGAGGAATTTGCACGATCACATCGTCGTCTGCGGCTTCGGCACCAGCGGGTCGGAGGCCGTCGACGAGCTTGTGGCGCGTGGCACGCGGCCGCAGGAAATCGTCGTGATCGATTCATCGCCCGTCGCGCTTGAACGCGCCGAAGCGGTCGGCTGCGCGGTGATGGAGGCCGATGCCACGCGCGACCAGACGCTCGAAGAGGTGCAGATCCGCCGCGCGCGATCGGTCATCGTCTCGGCAGGCCGCGACGATACCTCGATCCTGATCGTGCTCACCGTCCGCCATCTGGCGGCCGAGGTGCCGATCAGCGTGCTCGTCCGCGCCGAGGACAATGAAGTGCTCGCGCGTCAGGCGGGCGCGACCACCGTCATCAATCCCGTCAGCTTCTCGGGGTTGCTGCTCGCGGGGTCGACGCATGGGCCGCACCTTGCCGATTATCTCGCGGATCTTGCGGGCACGCACGGCCGCGTCAAGCTCGCCGAGCGCGCGGTGGAGCCCGACGAGGTGGGCAAGCCGCTATCCGCGGTCGAAACAGGCCTTGCCGTGCGCCTTTACCGCGACGACCGCCCGTTCGGCTTCTGGGAAGCCGAGGCGCAGGCGCTTCGCACGGGCGACATGATCGTCGAGATCATCCGCGGCGACACGGCGCCGGCCTAGATGTGAGCTTTCAGGAGGTTGTTCATCCGGCGTGACCGGATCAGACTGAGGTTGCGACACTTCAGGTCTGAAGGAACGACCGGATGAACATTCACAAGAATGCCCGAACCACGCCTTACAGTCGAGCCGAGATCGTCCGGCGCGTGATGATCCTGCGC
>NZ_JAKVIO010000016.1 GCF_022601895.1 Sphingomonas sp. LaA6.9 | reverse complement strand
CGCTACAGCGCATATGGGTAGCGCGCGGCCGGTCAGCTTCGCTCCCACCGAGCTACACCATCATCAGGGACACGACCGGAGGGCGCGCTGGCAATGCGCGGCGGTGATTTATCGGCTCGGCGCGATCAGGATCGGGCTGTGGAGAATTGGAGGAACGAAGGCGGCTCAGGTGCCGGGAGTTCGCCATGACCATATCTACCCGACGGTCGTCAGTGACTTTCACTCGGCCATTCCTGCTCAAGCCCTTGACGGAACCTCATCCCCCGGGAACGTTCGACGTGGAAACCGATGAAATGGCGCTGGACGTCAATGACCGTCTCGCCTTTCGCCGGGTCGACACACGTATTACGCTGCACCAGGGAACGAGTTCGAGCACTTACTCGATCGATCCGGCGGATCTGAACGCGGCCCTTGCGCGTGACCGCGGTGCGAGATGAGAATTTGCTTCGTGCCCGTATGGATTGCTGGTTCTGCTAGCGGTGACGCTGATCCTCAGCGCAATCACCTTTTCGATACCCAGGACCACCATGCTCGAAGGGGCGGTCCATCTTTCGCTGTTCTTCGTCTTCCTCGTCCTCATATTCAGCCCCCGATTGCCCGAAACCCTGTGAGGTCTTCGTAAGTGCGATCCTCATTCCAAAATCGAACTGCGGGAGCGTTGCAAACCGACGCAATCAGTCCGTTTTCAAGACACCGATCCTTTCTGCGGTTGTCCGCTCTCGCGGAGACCAATCACGGTTGATTTCGAGATGAATGAGGCGTCGCAGTCCTTGCCCGTCAGCGAGCAAGCTGCAGCGCAGATGAAGCGCTATGGGATCACACGCATTCCAACAGATTTTTCGAGCATGGCGGTTATCGTTCCACGAAGCTGAGCGATGCTGTCGCCCAGGCGGCGCGCAGCGAGACTGCGGCGGCACGGCACTGACACCTCGCCTCTGTCGAAACCCTGGCAGGATTCACGATCGGCAGTCGGACCCGTTCTCGAGACTGCTGATCCTTGCCGCGTCCACACCAGACGGCGATTTCGGTGCGTGACCGGCCCAACCATGCTATTGTCCGTCATCACTGGACTTCGACTCCAAGCATCTCGTGACAGAGAGACGACCGCGCTCCCGCTTGCAATGAGGGAGATCGGCATGGACATCATATCCCAACGAAGCTCAAAGACGCCGCGTCAGCGCACTGAGCCGGGCCACATCCTGAATATCGATGCCAAAGAGCGGCCGCAGCAAGTGCGACGCCTGGCGTTTCGCCGCAACGCCGAGATCGCCAAATTGGGGGAGGATGAGCTAGTGCGGCAGGGACGGATCGTCGGGCGGGCAATGCATTGGCTCGGCAACGGTCCGGACGTCCTCGCGTTTCTCAATCAGCATAATCGGAACCTCAATGCGCGGCCGATCGATATGGCGATTGCCAGCGTGGCGGGCTTCGACGCGGTGGAAACGGTCCTTTCCGCCATCGCGCCATGCCCGCGTAAGAAATGAGCGGACGCCTTCCGGCCGCCCCGCTGAGTGATCGCGAAATCCAGTTGCTGAGCTTTGCATCTCAGGGCCTGTCGGCAAAGGAAATCGCTCGAGAGCTGATGACCACGCCGCGCATCGTCGATCAGCATTTCGAGAACCTGATAGCGAAGACGGGCGCACGCAACCGCACGCATTTGATGGTGCGCGCATTTCAATGTGGATATTTTGACCTGTAGTTAGCCATCCAGGCCGACCGCCCATTGGCGCAGCGTTGGAGAGGTCGGTTGTGCTGGTCGCGCTCCTGCGCAGTTCGCTTTGGTGATCGAACGCACCAAGCCTGCCACCGGCGCAACATTCCAAGGGACGCAGATGCCCTCGGCGCGATAGAGCGTGATACATCAATCGCATAACGCCACAGCCCGCGCCTGTATTCTACATCGGGCACGACGCGCGATTAATCTGCGATAGAGCGCGCGCGCCTGTCGTCCGCCAACTGAGCCTCGCGCCTTGCGGCATCGGCGTGCGCCTTTTTCGCGCTTGCGACATTGTCGGTGCGAAGCTGCTCGGCATTCATCCTGGTCATCGCGCGTGCGACCCGCACTTCCTCCGCCGCGGTTGGCGGCGGCGACCGGTCGCAACCCGCGAGGACCGCAATAGTTACAAGCAAAGCTGCCGCGCGGCGCACTTTGGTCACTTTGTGACGCCATGAGCGGCCCTTTGGCATAGCTCTCTCAGATGGTGGACGATTGTCGGGCCGAGCAGATGGGCTTCGACAGCTTCATGATGTTCGTGGTTCAACTGCTGGCGAATGTCCTGAACGCTCGCGCAGGTGCCGGACCGCGCCAGCTGATAGGCACGCTCGATGGTGGTCGGTCGGTGCATCTCGTCACCTCATTACAGACGGAATGGATGTCGGGACGGCGGCCACCGGCCGCCGTCTCCTTGCTTCACTCGCTTGTCGCCCAAGATTTAGCGGCAGCGGACATTGCTGCGTTCGATCTCGCGGCCGACGAGCGCGCCGCCCGCAGCGCCGATGACCGTGCCGAGCGTCTTGCTGTCGCCGCGCACGATCGTGTTGCCGGCCAGACCGCCAGCAGCGCCGCCGATGATGAGGCCGGTAGTACCGTCGGGACGGCGACAATAATAGCGCCCGTTCTGGCCACGATAGACGCGGTCGTCATAGGCGAGCGTACGGGTCTGGTAATAATTGCCGCTGCGATAATAGCGGCCGGCGTCATAATCATTTCTTCCGGGCTCGTAGCGATCCCAGTCGTAATTGCTGTACCGGTGCCAGCCGCGCGCGTTGCGATTTGCCTCGCGCATGTTGCGGTCGTATTCGCGCCGCGCTTCGCGGGCCTCGCGGGGATTGTCGGCGTCGCGCATGTCCTCGGCATATTCCCTTTCGGCCCAGCTCACGTCCTTGCGAAATTCCTGTTCGGTGTGATTGGTCCGGGCCAGCGTGGGCGCGGCGGGGATGGTGACGGCCAGCACGGTGGCGGCCAAAATCATCATTTTCATTCGTTTTGCTCCTGATCCTTAATAGGATCGTATGAAGAACGCTGGCTAATAAAATAAAGTTTCGTTCAATAAAAATAAAGTTCTGCTCATGAAACGTATAAGAAAAAATGCAAATATTAAACAGTTGTCATACGCATGAATATTATTGTTAATTTTGGAAAGTGTGTGAATTGCGACGAAATTTGTGCTACGCTCGCCAAGCGAGCACTGACGGGCCCGATTCGAAGGCCGCGTGATCCCGCCGCTATCTACCGGGTATGGCTTTCGCTCCGCGAGCCTCCGGTCCCGAGGGTCCAGTCATGGATATCCGCACGCCCGTTCATCCCGAAGCCGCAAACAGCCTCATGCTGGCGGTGATCGCCTCCTCCTACGCGCCGGTCCTGCTTCTCGATGGCGATCTCACCGTCATTGCGGCGAGCACGTCGTTCTCGCGTGCATTTCAGATCGAGCCGGCCACCGTGCCAGGCCGTCCGCTGGCGGGGTTGGGAGCGGGCGAATGGGATGTGCCCCAGCTCGGCTCGCTGCTCAGGGCCACCGCCTCGGGGCATGCGGAAATCGACGCCTATGAGATGGACCTCACGCGCGCGGGTCAGGACGCTCGCCATCTGGTGCTCAGCGCCCAGAAGCTCGACCATTTCGACGGGGATACCGTGCGGCTGCTTCTGACCATATCCGATGTTACCGATGCCCGGCTCCACGAGAAGCTCAAGGATGACTTGCTGCGGGAAAAGGCGATCCTGCTCCAGGAACTTCAGCACCGCGTCGCCAATAGTCTTCAGATCATCGCCAGCGTGCTGATGCAAAGCGCGCGCAGGGTGACGTCGGACGAGACGCGTGGTCACCTTCATGACGCGCACAACCGGGTCATGTCGGTCGCCGCCGTTCAGCGGCAACTCGCGGCTTCCAAACTCGGCGATGTTCACTTGCGCGCCTATTTCACGGAATTGTGCGAGAGCATTCGCGCATCGATGATCCGCGACCACAATCAGCTTTCACTGGAGGTGAGCGCTGACGAAAGCGTCACCAGCGCGGATGTCTCGGTGAGCCTTGGACTGGTCGTCACCGAGCTCGTGATCAACGCCTTGAAGCACGCTTTTCCGGGGTATCGTCAGGGCAAGATCACCGTCGACTATCAGTCTCGTGGTGCCGAATGGACATTGTCGGTAACCGACAACGGCGTCGGGATGCCTGTGGATCTCGAGCGGGGCAAGCCCGGCCTCGGTACCAGTATCGTCGAGGCTATCGCAAAGCAGCTGGACGCCCGCGTCCGTATCGCCGATGCAAATCCGGGAACTGCGGTCTCGATCGTCCATGCATAGCCGATCGTGGCGGCCACCGGCTCCAAATCCTCGCCGCCGAATCTGGTTCAGTTGCCCGGCTTTGAAACGCCACATTATGTGGAGATGCGCCGGCCGTCGGCGTCATCAAACTCGAGCGCATCATCGAGCCGTCCCTCTCGGAGCGGGGAATCCTGATTAAACAGGCCCGTTGCAGCGTTCTATCCTGCGCAGATCCCGTGCAACGCGCCGCATGGACACCAGGTGCAAATCGTCCAGTTGATGAGGCGATCACCATTCAGCTTTCGTCGTCCGAGTTTGAACGGCACCGGGTGAACGAGTGGTGGTTCATCGGGTTGACCCGCTATGCGTGTTGCTCATCGATCGGTGATCCAGGAAGAAACGCAGCATCTCGCGCGAAGCATCGGGGCCGGTCGGGTCGGTGTACGAGCCCAAGTTGTTCCCGCCGGACCAGGCATGCCCGGCGCCGTGGATTGTCCATTGCTCGATCAGTACCTGACCCTTGTCATCAACACTTTTGTCGCATGTATATCCGCGGCCTCCGGCGCTGCGGCCGGTCTCGGTGCGGGTTTGGAGAAATCCCCCGGCTGCGGCGTAAGCGGCCGCGATTATCTGACGGCTATTGATCTGGTGCACGGTGGTATCACGATCGCCGTGGAAGGTAATGACCGGCACGAAACGGCTACCGTTCGTGGTGGAGCCCGCGCTGCCGCCGCTTCGCATGGCCGCCAGGGCGCTCGGCAGGTCGCGCGCAGCTCCGCAGGCCAGCCCGGAATGGATGCCAATTGCGGCGTAAAGATCGGGATAGGCAGCCCCCATGATCGCAGCCGCTGCGCCACCTGCCGACAATCCCGCGACGTAGACGCGGGCGGCGTCCGCGCGCTGGTCGGCGATCACCTGGCGCGTGATTCCGGCGATGAGTGCCGGCTCGCCGCGATCACGCCGTTGATCGCCCGGCTTGAACCAGTTCCAGCATTTTTGCGCGTTCCGGCCCCTGGTTTGGCTGGGGTAGGCCACCAGGAAGCCGAACTCGTCGGCGAGCCGGTTCATGTCGGTCCCGCGCGCGAAGTCCTCCGGAGATTGCGTGCAGCCGTGCAGCATGACAACGAGCGGCATCCCGGCAGTGGCGCCATGGGGAATGTAGAGCCGATATGCCAAACTGCCTGCCGCGCCGCTGTAGTTTTGTTCGTTGAATGTGCCGGCAGCGCCTGGTGGCACGGTGCTGTGCAATACGCGCACCTCCCGCGGCACCGCGCGCTCTGGTGACGAAACCATCACGCGACAAGGCTTCAGGTCGATGATGTCGCACGACGCGGCGGTCGGCGGCGAGGGGTCTGCCTGCGCCCCACCTGCGAGCGTCGATTGGATGAGCGCCGTCGCCTCAGCGAGGTTGCCCGCACGGGTCAAGCGCAGCGCCTCGGCCATGGCGGGATGGAGTGTCATCGTCATTCAGGTGTTCCTTTGGGGCAGGAGTGGGACGATAGATCAGGTAATGCGGCCCGCCAGCGCGGCCTTGACTGGAGCGCTGGCATGGAGTGCGCCCAATACCGTAAGCGAACGGATCGCCGCGCTGGCCAGATCGGGCGAGACATCGGCGGCAATCGTCGCGAGTCCGAGCACACGGATGTCGAGCATGTCGCCCGCCGCGACCACCTCTTCCAGCTGCGCGCGGGTGTAGTGGCTGATGCCGAGATCGAGCTGCTTGCGGATTACTGACTTCCGGGAGGCTTCGCCGTGCCGCTCCAGCTGGTTGCGGATTGCGGTGCGGATGAAGTCGGTGCGGTTGGAGTAAAAGCCGTCGCGGACAAGCAGGTCGATATGGCCGAGATCGACAAAGCCCAGATTGATCGTGATTTTCTCGCTGTCCGCCTTCGGCCTGAGCTCGTGAACCTTTGCAGACATGTTGCGTCTCCACCATCCATGTGGATGGTATAGGGATGTTGACGGCGACGTTCAAGGCGCTCAAGCGGCAGATGGCCATCATTTCACAATCGCGATTGCTCCGCCCTTTTTGGGCGAAGGCTAAGCCGCTGACGGTGAGCTCTTGGCGGGTTAACATCGCAAAGCATGGATCGCCGCGAACGTGACGCGGCTGGCTTGCGGTTTGGAGTGAGCATAGCAACGCTGTTCGGGCCGCCAGGCCCTATGCAGACCTGAATTTTCCGGGTTTGACGAAAGCTATTTTCGCCGTCAGCTGAGAGAAATGGCCCGATCCGCCACGAAATCATATTGATGCATATCAATAGCCGCGATTGTTTGGGGTCATTGTGATCCTCGGCGCGTTCTCTCCCATGTAAGGGCCGCCGCGGTGGCGTTCCAAACGCCCCGGAGACAATTCATGTCCGCCACGGAAACCCAATCCAAACCCTCCTCAAAATCCGGTTCGAAGGCCGGGCACAAGACGGCTCCCGACGGCGCCAAACCCGCCGATGCAATCAAGCTGCTCAAGGGCGATCACAAGGAAGTGAAAGGCTACTTCGCCGATTATGAGAAACTGAAAGACGACGCCGAAAAGCAGGCGCTGGCAGACAAGATCTGTCTCGCGCTGACCGTCCATGCCCAGATAGAGGAAGAAATTTACTACCCCGCCGCCCGCGCGGAGATCGATGACGACGATCTGCTCGACGAGGCCGAGGTGGAGCATGCCAGTGCCAAGCAGCTGATCGCCGAAATCCGGGCGATGAAGGCGGGGGACCGGCTGTTCGACGCCAAGGTCACGGTACTCGGTGAGTACATCAATCACCACGTCGAGGAGGAGGAAAGCGAGATGTTTCCCGAGAGCCGCGAGAGCGACCTCGATCTCAAAGCGCTTGGTGCCGAATTGGCGAAGCGCAAGGCCGAACTCATGGCCGAAGCGGGGCTCTAGGGATTTTGGCGAACCGGTCATGCGATCCAGGGGCGGGCTGGTTCTCGTACAGCAGGCCTGGGCACATGTTGCCCAGGCCGGGCGAAAGCGTAACCGGACTTCTTCAGTTCAACCACGACGGCTATTTTCCTGTTGGGCGCTGCCGATGACCCGCATTCCTTATGGCCTTCAGCCGCTGACAAGTCCGGGTATCGCGAGCGCGGAGGGCGGGTTGGTGGTGCTGGACGGGCCAGACGGCGTCGCGATAACAATGACGCCCGATGCCGCCGCCCGGACAGGTCACAGTCTGATCACCGCTGCAGTAATTGCCGAACAATATTGTGCTGAGCGGAAGCCCGATGCTTGACCCTTGGCTTGAGTGAGCAGTTTGTCGGGGCGCATAGGGCCGGCACTGCTGAGGGGGTAATTCACGTCGCAGCGCCTGACACCCCTGCTCGATGATCCAGGCCGGCTATGTGATGCGAGGATCGGCACTGATGGGGACAGCGCTGCTTGTCGGCCAGCCGTGCTTAAGTTCGCCCGGCCCAACCTTGCCTTCAAGCTCCTGTTGTCGCTGCGCCGCCAGTTGCTTTTTCAGTTCGAGCCCGAGCGCACGAGTTCCCAGGAAAATCCACTGATTGGCCGATACCAGGAATTTCCTGCGAACTTCGGGAAGGGGCTCCGCTTGGGCTCGGCACATGCATTCGTGCGCCATCGCCAGGCAATTCTCAGTTTTGCTCACCGCAGTCATGATGCGCACTCCTCAGCGCGTAGCATGCCAAGCCCATAATTTTCCTTTTGGCGGCGAAATTCATCGGCGGCGATCTGATATTGACTCGCGAAGTTCAGATGAACCCTCGCGACGGTCCGGTCGCTGGCTTGCGTGGCAGCGCTGATGCACTCGTGCATACGCCGTTCAAAATAGTCGCCATTGTTGGTCGTGCCCATGTCCGAGCTCCGTTCCTACAAGCGGCAGTGTTTGCTGTCAGTCAGCGCTGTGCTTGAATGCCCCTGGCGCCAATGTCTCGTTGTGGACCTAAAACGATCTGCGCGCCACTACAATCAGAGGCGCTGTGCCAGCTTCCGCAGCGATTTCGGCTGGCGCAACCAATCCGGACCGCTACGGCCGTCCATGACAATTTCGCGCAGCTTGGGTATCTGCCGATGAACTGATACGCTCCGACAATGGCAAGATTCGCAGTATTCGAGCTGGATAACGGTGAGCAGGTCGCGGTAAATGCGGACAATGTTCAATATGTTCGACCGTATCGGGCATCCGACAAACCGACTTCACGAATCCACTTCACCGAAATCGAGACGCTAACCGTGGTCGGAACAGTCCAGCAAACTGTCGCTAAACTAGAATCCCGGACCTAGCCGAGCGACGGCGGCAATTCGCCGATGTGCGGCCGGATGCATTGCACGGGCGCGAGGAGCGGGCGCACCGCCATATGAGCGAACGACCGGCTCCTTTCTGCTCGGAAAGCGCGTCCTGTCCGGGCATGTCCGGTCAGGAGCGTGCTCGTCGCGGATATGAACGCCTGCCAACATGTACGACTATTGCCGTCAGTGGCTGCCTCTGATGTCCCGGGAGCAGAAGCGCTGTCGGTCAAATTCGCGCGACTCCGGCGTGCCGTTGACATATTGTAGAAAGTATACTTTTGTCTGAGTAATGCGAGGCGCCGGTTTTCCGGCTTTCGCGATGCACGGACAAGGGAGTTGTGCGGTATGAAAAAAGGGATGTCTGGTCGTTGCCAACGGCTTGCCGTGATGATGGCGCCACTCGGACTTCTGATCGCGGCGCCGGTCATGCAGGGCAATGCGACGCCCGCCGATCAGGCCGCCTCGCCGACCGCGTCTCCCCTGCGCTTCGAAACCGCGCAATTCACAGTTTCGCTCGACCCGATGTCCCAGACGCTGGTTTCGCTTGTGCCCAAGGGCGGCGATGGCGTCGACTTCGCACCGTCCGATCGTGCCGCACAGCGCCTGGGTGATGGCTATTACAATGTCGGAGATATCGACCTGCGCGTCCGCTTCGCGGGGGAGACGGAATGGCGCGACTATTCGACCGCTGCGCGGCGCGCACCCGTCCGTGCACTGGCGGCAGGCGGCAACGTGCTTGCCGCGGCCGATCTGGGCGGCGATCTCGGCACAGGGGTCGGGCTTCGTGTCGAGCGGCGCTGGATCGTCGAGGACGGCAAGCTCGCGCTGCGCTTTCGCCTGACCAACACGCGCGACCGGGCGATCGAGATGGGCGGTCTCGGCATCCCGATGGTGTTCAACAACATCATCACCGATCGCTCGCTTGAGGAGGCGCACGCAAAGGCGAGTTTTGCGGACCCCTATATCGGGCGTGACGCAGGCTATGTTCAGGTAACGCGGCTGAACGGCAAGGGGCCCGCGCTGCTCGTGCTGCCGGATGGCCGCACGCCGCTCGAGGCGTGGAAGCCCATCCTCGATCAGAAGAATGCGGATGGCAGCATCAAGCCCTTCAATGACCCGACCAAACGCGGAATCACCTTCGAGGGGTTTCACCAGTGGATGGTGGCAAGCAAGGGCTTTGCCGAGACCGAATGGAAGGGCGTCGAGCAGTGGAATGCGCCGAGCTCGTTCACGCTGGTGCCCGGCGAAACGCGCGAGATCGGCGTGCGCTTCGCAACCGCGCCCGCGATCCGCAAGATCGAGGACACGCTCACCGCAGAGGGGCGTCCGGTGGCGGTCGGCATTCCCGGCTATGTGCTGCCGACCGACCTGCCCGGCGATCTCTTCCTGAAAGCCCGATCGGCGGTGAAGGCGATCACCGTCAGCCCGGCGGGCGCGATCGACGTGACGCGCGCGGGATCGGCCAAAGGCTGGGCGCGCTATCGCCTCAAGGGCAATGCCTGGGGGCGGGCGCGCATCGAAGTCGCCTATGCCGACGGCAGCGTGCAGGCGGTCCATTATTTCGTGACCAAGCCGAGCGCCACCGCGGTTTCGGATCTCGGCCGCTTCCTGTTCGACAAGCATTGGTACGACAATCCCGCCGACGCATTCGGCCGCTCGCCATCGCTGATGAGCTACGACCGCGACGCCAACCAGATGGTGCTGCAGGAAGACCGCGTCTGGATGGCGGGCCTCAGCGACGAGGGCGGGGCGGGCGCATGGCTTGCGGGCATCATGAAGCAGCTCGGCCAGCCCGATGCGGTCGAGGTCGTGAAGTTCGAGCGCTTCGTCACCGAGACGCTCGACGGGCGGCTTCAGGTGAACGAGGGCAAGGACAGGTTCGGGGTCCGCAAGAGCCTGTTCTACTACGATCCCAAGGCCAGGCCCGGCTTCGCCTATGATCCCGCGACCGACTGGAAGCTCTGGTCGGCATGGGACAAAAAGGGCGCGGATTCGGTCGGCCGTTCCTTCAATTATGTCCATGTGGCGGCGGCGCAATGGGTGCTGTACCGCCTCGCACGCTATCATGAGGGGCTGGTCAAGGCGCATGACTGGCGCTGGTATCTGAACCGTGCCTACGAAACCTCGATGGCGATGGTCCGCCTCGCGCCGCACTATGCGCAATATGGCCAGATGGAGGGCGACGTTTTCGTCGACATCCTCGACGATCTGAAGCGCGAAGGTCTGGATGCCGAGGCGCGCGCGCTCGAGGCGGTGATGCAGGGCCGCGCCGAGCGTTGGCGGAGCGAGGACTTCCCGTTCGGGAGCGAGATGCCGTGGGATTCGACGGGGCAGGAAGAGGTCTATGCCTGGATGCGCTACTTCGGCGACGACGAGAAGGCCGACCTGACCCGCGAGGTGATCCTTGGCTATGACCCGACGATCCCGCACTGGGGCTATAATGGCAGTGCGCGCCGCTACTGGGATTTCCAATATGCGGGCAAGGTCAAGCGGATCGAGCGCCAGCTCCACCATTATGGTTCGGCCAACAACGCGATCCCGCTCTTCGACAGCTATCGCCGCGATCCCAAGGACATCCATCTGCTGCGCGTCGCCTATGGCGGGCTGATGGGGACGACGACCAATATCGATCAGGATGGCTTCGGCTCCGCGGCCTTCCATTCCTTTCCCGACATGATGCGCTTCGACGCCTATAACGGCGACTATGGCATGGGCTTTTTCGGCCATGTCTGGGAGACCGCGTCCTATCTCGTGGATCATCCGACCTTCGGCTGGATCGGCTTTGGCGGCGAGGTCGCGTCGAAGGGGGGCTCCGTCAGCATCGTGCCGAAGGACAGCTTCCGCTCGCGCGTCTTCGTCGCGCCCGCGGGCCTCTGGCTGACGCTCGACGCCGGGCGCTTCGAGCGCGTCGACTATGATCCGAAGACGAAACGCGTGCGCGTGACGCTGGCGCCAGCCGATGCGCACACGCCGCGCGCGTGGCTCAATGTCGAGACGACGGTGGCGGGCAAGGCGCGCTATCGTGCGGGAGCCGGCACGAGCGCCGAGCGCGGTGGCTATGCCGTGGCGCTGGGCGACAAGGCGGTGCAGGTCGAACTGAGCCCCGAATGAAAAAGGGCCCCGGCTTGCGCCGGGGCCCCTTCATACGCATCGCAACTCGAACCCGGGACCCGGTGCAAGCCGGGGTCCCTTGTGTTTCAGGCTGTGGTCGTCCTGGGCGTGAAGATCGTGACGCCGAAGACGGGGCCCGCGGTGTTGCCGGGTTCGGGCTCGAAGCGGATCTTGACCTGCTTCTTGCCCCTGGTCAGCGCCTCTGGGATTGCATATTCCACGTCGAAGAACTCGCCGGGCTTCTCGCTGTTGAGCGTCTGCGACGCGACGCGCTTGCCGTCGACGAGGATGTGGAAGAGGCGCTTGCGCTCCTCGCCCCAATAGGTTGCCTGCAGCATCAGCGGGCCGGGCTTCACCTTCATAGTGAACTCGAAGAAGCCGCCCGTGCGCGCATCGCGCCCGTTCCGTCCGCGATAGACGACGGGGTAGGAGATGTCCGACGTCAGCGCGTGATCGCGTTCGGGCTGCATTTCGCCGAGGTGCATCACATCGACCGAGCGCGCCGCCAGATCCTTCAGCCGCGCCTGTTCGGCGGCATAGGCGACCTCGGCCTTCGCCCATTCGGCATCGGTGAAGCGCCGGAAATAGACCGCGCTGCGGCGCTCATAGTTGCGGTAGAAGGGCCCGAAGCTCATGTCGCCCGGGCGCCCGATGCCCTGCGAGCGATAGGTCGCATCCGTGAGCGCTACGGGCTGGAAGCCCGCGACGATGTCGCTGCCGACGAGCGCGGGGGCTGCGGCGTCGAAGGGCGTTTCGGCCGCGCCGAGATCGGCGGCGAGCACCATCGGGCCGCGCAGTACAGCGACGACGTCGTCATTGCCCGGCGTAGCTTCGAGGCGGAGGTCGAGCGGCAGGTCGAGCGTGACGACATCGCCCGCCTTCCAGCGGCGGCGCACGACGGCATAGCCATTGCCCGTGACCGCCCCGACGGGCTTGCCGTTGACCTGGATCGACGACTGCTTCGCCCAGCCGGGAATACGCAGCGCAACCGCAAAACGCCCCGAACCCTTGAGTTCGGCGACCTTGAGCTCGACGCGACCTTCATAGGGATAGCGCGTCGCGATCTCGAAGCTCGCGCTCTGCGCCTTCCATTCGGCGCGCGAGGGGATGAAGAGATTGACGAACAGCGTGTCGTCGCCCTCCCACCAGATCGAGTCGCCGTGCTTGGCGTGGCTTTCCATGCCCGAGCAGACACAGCACCAGAAGCTGTCGAAGGGATCGGACCACTCGCGCTTCGTGCCCGACATCAGCGGCATCATATAGGTGAACATGCCGGTCCTGGGGTTCTGGTGCGCGAGGATGTGGTTGAGGTGCGCGCGCTCATAATAGTCGAACAGCGCACCCTCGGGCGCCCAGGCGAACAGGTGCCGCGTGAGCTTGAGCATGTTGTAGGTGTTGCAGGATTCGCAGGTCTGTTCGGTGATGTGATCGGCGATGCGATCGGGACCGAAGAAATATTCGCGGTCGGCATTGCCGCCGATCACATAGCTGTGATGGCCCGTCACGCGCTCCCAGAAGAAGCGCGCCGCGATCGCGCGCTCGGGGTTGCCCGTCAGCTCGTAAAGGCGCGCGAGGCCGATGAGCTTGGGCACCTGCGTGTTGGCATGGATGTTGGCGAGCTCGTCGCGCTTCGCCACCATCGGATCGAGAACCTTGTGGTGATAGAGCCGCTCTGAAAGCGCAAGCCACCGCTTGTCACTGGTGCGCGCGTAGAGCTCGGCGAAGCTCTCGTTGATGCCCCCATGCTCGCAGTCGAGCACGGTCTGGGTCTGCGCATCGTCGAGCGCGGCGAAGACCTTTTCGATATAGCCGCCGAGCGCGACCGCGACGGGCACCGCCTTGCGATTGCCCGTCAGTGCCTGTGCGTCCATGAGCCCTGCGAAGAGCTTGTGCCAGTTGTAGAAGGGGACCCAGCAGCCGTTGAGGTCGAAGCCCGCCGAGCGGATCTCACCGCGCATGATCTCGGGAAAGATCTCCTTGCCGTCGACAACCTTGCCGTCCTTGCGCTTGCGCATGAAGCCAGCGACATAGCCGTCGCCATGCGCCGACTGGCAGCGCGCGAGTTCGTCGATGATATAGTCGATGCGCTGCTTTGCCTCGGCGTCGCCCGTCTGTGCATGGAGCAGCGCGAGCGCGCTCAGATAATGGCCAAGCGCTTCGCCCGCGATCGTGTCGCTTTCCCAGCCGCCATAGATCGCGCCCTTCGTCGGGAGGCCGGCGAACTTGTGATAATTGTGGAGGAGCCGATCGGGCTCCAGCGACATGAGATAGCGTCGATTGGCCTCGACCGCGTCGAGGAAATGCGAAGGCAGCAAGCGGACGTCGGCAAGCGGCAGCGCTTTCGCCCTCGCGGGGAGGGCGGTCGCTGTCGTGGCCGCGCGCGCAATGGTCGGAACGCCAGCGATCATCGCGCTGAGCGCTACACCGTAAAGAAGCTCGCGGCGGCTGGCGCAGGGCCCGTGATCGGTCATTATAGTCCCTCCCTCGGTCAATTTGTCGGACAGTTGCATGGGCAAGTTATACGGTATACGATTGCTTTGGCAACAGTCTGGAGAAGGGCAAAGATGAGGTTCCGCACGCGCGCCATGATTACCGCAGCAATGATGGGGGCAACAGCTTCGCTTTCGGGCACCGCGACCGCTGCGGAGGCAGATGGAGCGCGCTTCAAGGCGCTGTATACGGAAGAGTGGGACTGGCGAAAGCAGCAGTTCGCTGACGACGAGGACAGTGGTCGCGAGATCAGCGCGCATCTTCCCGATGTCGGCCTGGCCGCGCAGCAAAAGCGGCTCGCCTATTGGCAGGACGTGCTGCGCCAGCTCGAAGCCATCGACGCGGCGAAGCTCTCGGCGGATGATCAGGTCAACTACCAGATCTACAAGAATCAGATCGTCGCGCTGATCGCTGAGCAGCAGTTCCGTGAATATGAGCGGCCGCTCAATTCGGACAGCAGCTTCTGGGGTAATGTCGCGGGAACCGCGCAGCGCAGCTTCCTGAAGGAAGCCGATTATCGCAACTATGTCTCCCAGCTTTCAGAGCTGCCGCGCTATTTCTCGCAGAATATCGAGAATATGCGCGCCGGCCTGAAGCGCGGCTTCACCCCGCCGCAGGTCACGCTGCAGGGGCGCGACGCGACGGTCGATTCGGTGCTGAAGCCGGGCGCCAGCGAGCAGAATCCGTTCTATGCGCCCTTCCGGAACATGCCCGCGAACATCCCCGCCGCCACGCAAGCCGAACTGCGCGCGGCCGGGATCGCCGCGATCCGTGATCATGTGATCCCTGCGCACAAGACGCTAATCACCTTCCTGCGCAACGAATATATCCCGGGCGCGCAGAAGTCGCTCGCGGCGTGGGATCTACCCGACGGCAAGGCCTATTATCAGTCGCGCATCCGCGAATTCACGACGCTCGATCTCAGCCCGGCGGAGATCCACCAGATCGGCCTTGATGAGGTGGGCAAGATCCGCGCCGAGATGCTCGAAGTGATGAAGGAAACCGACTTCAGGGGCGACCTGCCCGCCTTTCTGACCTTCCTGCGGACCGATCCTCAATTCTATGCGAAGACGCCGCAGGAGCTGCTGATGCGCGCCGCGTTCATCGCCAAGCAGTTTGATGCCAAGGTGGGAGACTGGTTCGGCCGGCTGCCTCGCCAGCGCTTCGCGATCAAGCCCGTCCCCGACGACGTCGCGCCCTATTACACGGGCGGTCGCGGTGGGCCGGGGATCTACCTCGTCAACACCTACAACCTGCCGGCGCGCCCGCTCTATTCGCTGACCGCGCTCACACTGCATGAATCGGCGCCGGGCCACGCATTCCAGATGCCGCTTGCGGGCGAGAACAAGGACCAGCCCGAATTCCGTCAGCAGACCTACATCTCCGCCTTTGGCGAGGGCTGGGCGCTTTATGCGGAAAAGCTGGGGGTCGAGATGGGGATGTACGAGACGCCCTATGACCGCTTCGGCATGCTGAGTTACCAGATGTGGCGCGCGACGCGGCTCGTCGTCGATACGGGCATCCACACCATGGGCTGGACGCGTGCACAGGCCCAGCAATATATGCTCGACAACACCGCGCTCGCGAAACACGAGATCACTACCGAGGTCGATCGCTATATCGCCTGGCCGGGGCAGGCGCTGTCCTATTATCTTGGCGAGCTCTCGATCATCGAAGCGCGTGGAAAGGCCGAGAAGGCACTTGGCGCGAAGTTCGACATCCGCGCCTTCCACGACACAGTGCTCCAGCTCGGCTCGGTGCCGCTGCCAGTGCTTCACGCGCGCGTCGATCGCTTCATCGCGGAGGGCGGCAAGGGGCCGTATCCCGATGATGAGTGACGCATTCGTTCAAATGTCGCTCGACGAGGCGCGTGACTTCGCGCGCAACGTCCTTGCGCGGCACGGGCTGAAGCCGCCGCATGTCGATCCGGTCGCCGAGACGATGGTTGCGGGCGAGCGTGATGGCTGTGCCTCGCACGGCCTCTACCGCCTGCTCGTCTGCGTCCATACGCTGAAGGCGGGCAAGGTCATGCCCGACGCCGAGCCTGTCATGATGGACGCCGCGCCCGCGATGGTGCGCGTCGATGCGTGCGGGGGCTATGCGCAGGCGGCGTTCGAGCTTGGGTTGCCCCGGCTGGTTGCGCGCACGCGGCGGCTGGGGATCGCCGCGATGGCGATCAACAATTGCGTCCATTTCTCGGCGCTCTGGCCCGAGATCGAGGCGGTGACTGCGCACGGGCTGGTGGCGCTCGCCTTTACGCCGAGTCATGCCTGGGTTGCGCCGGCGGGCGGGATCAAGCCGCTGTTCGGGACCAATCCGATCGCCTTTGGCTGGCCGCGTCCCGATGGCCACCCGTTCGTCTTCGACTTCGCGACCACGGCGGTGGCGCGCGGCGAGATCGAGCTTCACCGCCGCGCGGGCAAGCCGATCCCCGAAGGATGGGGCGTCGATGGTGAGGGCAATCCGACCACCGAAGCCGAGGCAGCGCTCGCGGGTGCGATGCTGACCTTTGGCGGGCATAAGGGATCGGCGCTCTCGGCGATGGTCGAACTGATAGCAGGGCCGCTGATCGGCGACATGACCAGCGCAGAATCGCTCGCGCATGACGATGGCGCAAAGGCATCGCCCTATGGCGGCGAGCTGGTGGTCGCGATTGATCCGGCGGGCTTCCTCGGCGCTGCGGCGGCGGAGCATATGCAACGCGCCGAGGCGCTGTTCGCGGGTATGACAGAGCAGGGCGCGCGCCTGCCATCACAACGTCGTTTCGAGGCGCGCGTGAAAAGCCTTGCTGAAGGCGTCCGGATTCCGCGTGCGCTTTACGAGGATCTTAGAGCCTCGCTCGACTAGATCCACCACCCCGAGCTGGGCTCGGGGTGGATAAGCGGGGGCCTAGATCGCGTCGATCGCCGGCTGCGGGGGCGTGAACCACTCTGCCCCTTCTTCGGTGACGTAGAAATGATCCTCAAGCCGGATGCCGAAACGCCCGGGCACAACGATCATGGGCTCGTTGGAAAAGCACATGCCCGGCGCAAGCGGGGTCTTGTCGCCACGCACCAGATAGGCGGGTTCGTGAATCGAAAGCCCGATACCGTGTCCGGTGCGGTGGGGAATGCCGGGCAGCCGGTAGTCGGGCCCAAGGCCGGCACGTGTGACAAGGTCGCGTGCCGCGGCGTCGACCGCCTCGCAGAGCACGCCGGGCCGCACCGCCTCGAACGCGGCCTGCTGCGCAGCATGCTCGAGGTCCCAGATGCGGCGCTGATCGTCGGTCGCGTCACCGAAGACATAGGTTCGCGTGATGTCCGAGTGATAGCCATGGACGGTACACCCCGTGTCGATGAGGACAAGGTCGTTTTCCGCAAGCCGCTGCTCGCCGGGAATACCGTGAGGGTAGGCGGTGGCATGACCGAACTGGACGATGCAGAAGCTGCTGCCCGCGGCGCCCAGCTTGCGATGCGCCTGATCGATAAAGCGGCGCACCTCGGTGGTGGTGATGCCCGGCGCAAGGATGCGCGCTGTGGCCTTGTGAACCGCGAGCGTCATCGCCTTGGCCTGCTTCATGAGCGCAAGCTCGGCGGGTGATTTCTGCATGCGGCAGCCATGGATGATCGCGCTGCCGTCGCGGATCTCGACGGGTGCGATCGCCTGACCGAGACGATGCACCATGTCGTAGGCGAGTGCGGGATCGACCGCGAGTGCAGTAATGCCCAGGTCGCGGAGCGTCGCCGCGGTCAGCGCGAAGGGGCTTTCGTCCTCTTCCCACAGTCGCAACCCGGCGTCGATCGCAAGGTCGGCCGCGAGTGACCCCTGTTCGAAGGCTGGGCAGATCATGACGGGATCGCCGCTGACGGGCAGCAACATCGCGACCAGTCTTTCGCTGGCGCCCCAGGGCACGCCCGCGAAATAGTTGAGGCTGGCGCCCGCACCGACGATCAGCGCGTCGGCGCCGGCATCGCGCGTCAGCTTGCGTGCGCGCTCGATCCGCGCCAGCCGCTCATCGAGCGTGATCGCGGGGGCAGGGCTGGCGAAGGGCGCAAGCGCTGCGAGCTCGGCCTCGATGGTGGATCCTCCGATGGTCATGGCGTCATCTTCCTTTGGCGAAGCGTTCGATATCATAGGGGGCGAGGTCGAGCGGCGCAGGAGCGCCCGTCGCCATCGCCGCCACGAGCCCGGCGGTGATCGGTGCGAGCGTCAGGCCGAGATGCTGGTGCCCGAAGGCATAGAGCAGGTTCGCCGCGCGGCGGCTGCGCCCGATCGCGGGGATATAGTCGGGCAGCGTCGGGCGCGCGCCCATCCATTCGACGGCATCGGCGCCGATCGGCAGGCCGAGCGCGCTGACATGCGTGCGCAGCCTTTGCCATTTGCGCGGGTCGGGGGGGCTGTCGACATCCCCGAGCTCGACAAAGCTTGCCGCGCGCAGACCGTCATCGAAGCGCGTGACGATCATCGAGCGATCCTCGAACACCAAGGGCGGCAGGTCCGGCCAGTCACTCCGGCGCGCATGGAGGTGATAGCCGCGCTCGGCGATGATCGGCGCATGCACCCCGATGCTGCGCATGAGCGCGCCCGACCGGACTCCCGCGCTCACCACGACGAGATCGGCCGTCACCTGTTCGCCGCCCTCAAGCACGGCGCGTGCGGTGTCGTCCTCGACTGCGAGCGCCGTTACGCGCGCAGTGCGGATCGTGCCGCCCGCGCTGCAAAGGTTCTCTTCCAGCACGCGCGCCAGCCCCTTGAGGTCGGCGACCTGCCCGGTGTTCTCGAACCGTATCCCGCCGGCGGGCGGGCGGGCGAGCAGCGACGCGAGCTGCGCGCGTTCCTCATCATCGATCGGGCGGAAGCGCGCGGTGCCCGTATCGGCACGGCGCCAGGCATCGAGCCCGGCGGCAGCGCTCGCCGCGCTTTCCCAGAGCACGTAATGCCCCGTTTCCTTCAGCCAGGATCGCTGATCCAGCGAAGCCACGAGCTCTCGCCAGGCAGGCATCGCGCCGGCGAGCAGCGGATCGAGCGCCGCGCGGCCGGCCTGCACCCTGCCGGCAGCGCCCGCCATCCGCAGCGCAAAGGGAAGCCACTTCGCCGCATCGCGAATCGGCAGCGCGAGCGCGCCTCCCGCAGAGAACAGCCGGCGGGGTGCCGAGCGGATCATCGGCCAGGACGCGAGCGGTTCGACCTGTTCGATCGCGACGTGCCCCGCATTGCCCCATGAGGCCGCGCGATGCGCGCTATCGGCTTCGATCACAGTCGCTTCGATGCCGCGCCGCGACAGCGCCATGGCGGTGCAAAGCCCTATTATTCCGCCGCCGATGACCACCGCATTTTTTGACATTACACTCTTCCGTTGCACCGATGTTGTCAGTATCGTATACCGTATAACGTTCAAGACAAGAGCTAGGGAAACTGACGGATGAAAATCGAGTGGCAGGGTGTATTTCCGGCTGCAACCACGCAATTCAAGGAAGATCTGTCGATCGACATCGCCGAGTCGCAGCGAGTCGTGGACGATCTGATCAAGGATGGCGTTGACGGGATCATCGCGATGGGCACGGTTGGCGAGAATAACTCGCTCCTGCCCGAGGAAAAGCGCACGCTGCTGAAGGCGATCTGCGAGGTGGTGGCGGGCCGCGTGCCCGTAGTGACCGGTGTGTCCGAATATGACTGCATGCGCGCGGCCGAATATGCGCGCGATGCGGAAGAGGCGGGCGCCGATGGTTTGATGCTGCTGCCCGCAATGGTCTATGTGCCGACGCAGGACGAACTCGTGCATCATTTCCGCACGGTGGCCGGCGCGACCCGCCTGCCGATCATGCTGTACAACAACCCGCCCGCCTATCGCGTCAACATCACCACCGAGGTGCTCAAGGCGATCAGCGGCGTCGAAAACATCGTCGCAGTCAAGGAATCCGCGCCGGATCCGCGCCGCTTCACCGATCTCATCAACGCGCTGGGAGACCGCTATGCGCTGTTCGCCGGGCTCGACGACGTTGCGCTCGAAGGGCTTCTGCTTGGCGCGCGTGGCTGGGTTTCGGGACTGACCAACGCTTTCCCGCAGGAATCGGTCGAGCTCGTGGCGGCGGTCAAGCGTGGCGACCTCGATACGGCGCGCGCGATCTATCGCTGGTTCATGCCGCTGCTGCACCTCGACGCCGATCACGATCTCGTCCAGTCGATCAAGCTGGCCGAGCAGATCATGGGTCGCGGTTCGGAGCGCGTCCGTCCGCCGCGCCTGCCGCTCGCAGGGGCACGCCGCGCCGAGGTGACGCGGATGGTCGAGGAGGCTGCTGCCACCCGCCCGACCGCAATCTCCGCGGCCGCCTGAGCCGATGCGGCACACCTTCTTCTGCGTCGACGGTCACACGGCGGGCAATCCCGTCCGCCTCGTGGCCGGAGGTGCGCCGCTTCTGCGCGGCGCGTCGATGTCCGAGCGGCGCCAGGACTTCCTGGCCCGCTTCGACTGGATTCGCACCGGCCTGTGTTTCGAGCCCCGCGGGCACGACATGATGTCCGGCGGCTTCCTCTACCCGCCGACGCGGGAGGACAGTGATGTCGGCATCCTGTTCATAGAGACGAGCGGCTGCCTGCCGATGTGCGGTCATGGCACGATCGGCATCGTCACCTTCGGGCTCGAGAACGGCCTGATCCAGCCTGCAATTCCGGGGAAACTGCGTGCCGAGGTCCCTGCTGGCGTGATCGAGATCGATTACACGACCGAGGGCAAGCGCGTCACTTCGGTGAAGATCACCAATGTGCCCGGCTACCTCGCCGCGCGCGACATCACGATCGAGGTGCCCGATTTCGGGCCGCTGACGCTCGACGTGTCCTATGGCGGCAACTTCTACGCGATCATCGAGCCGCAGGGCGCGTACACGGGCCTCGACGATCTGGGCGCTGCGCGCATCATCGAACTGAGCGGCAAGGTGCGCCAGCTGGTCCGCGAAAAGGTCGAGCCGGTGCACCCGATTGATCCCACGATCCGAGGCGTCAGCCATGTACTGTGGGCCGATGCGCCCAGGGGCGAGGGGGCCGACGCGCGCAACGCGGTATTCTATGGCGACCGCGCGATCGACCGTTCGCCCTGCGGAACCGGCACGTCGGCGCGCATGGCGCAGCTGGCGGCACGAGGGAGGCTCAAGCCCGGTGACCGTTTCGTCCATGAAAGCTATATCGGCAGCCATTTCATCGGCAGGGTAGAGGCGGCAGCCGAGATCGGCGGCCAGCCCGCGATCATCCCCTCGATCGAGGGCTCGGCGATCGCCACCGGCTTCAACACGATCTGGATCGACCGGGAAGATGCGTTCTGGAACGGATTTCAGGTGGTGTAAGGAAGAGATTTGTTGCCACGCCCGCCAAGCTCGTCGATCACGGACGCCGTATCCATCATAGAAACGGGGATCCGATGGACCTGATCGTACGCAATCTTTCAGAGCAGATTTTCGATCTGGTGCGCGACCGGATCGTGTCGGGATCTGTTCCGGCGAACCTGGCCATCCGTCAGGATGCGCTGGCCAACGAACTGGGTGTCAGCAAGATACCGCTCCGCGAGGCGCTGGCACGGCTTGAGCAGGAGGGGCTTCTCGTCTCGCAGCCCAATCGCGGCTTCTTCGTGCGGCCGCTGACGGGCGAGGAGGCCGAAGAAGTCTATGCGCTTCGCCTCAAGATCGAGCCCGACGCCGTCGCTGCCGCGGCGGAGTGCGCGAGCGATGCCGATCGCGAATATGCGCGCCTCGCGCTCGACTCCCTTGATCGCGCTATCGAGAAGGGCACCGACGATGTCGGGCGGCTAAATCGCGCCTTCCATCTCGCGCTGGTGGGGCCGGCGCATCAGCCGCTGACCTTCCAGATGGTCGAGCGGCTGCACATCATGGCCGAGCGCTACGTCCGCAAGCACCTGGAGCCCATGGGCCGCGATACGCGCGCCAATGAGGAACATGAAATGATGCTTGAGGCGTGGCTGTCGGGTGATGCCAGGGTCGTTGCGGAACTGACCCGGCAGCACATCGCGGCGACCCTTACGGACCTTCGCAAGCAATTCAATCAAGACGAAAAACAGTAGCAAGGAGTTGAGTATGGGGTTTTGGGGGCCGCGCAAGCCATTCGAGAACGTCACCGTCCATGAAGAGGGACGGCGCCTCGCCAAGACCCTGAGCTGGCCACATCTGATCGCGCTCGGCGTGGGCGCCATTGTCGGCACCGGCATCTATACGCTGACCGGCGTCGGCGCGGACCGTGCGGGCCCGGCGGTGATCCTGGCCTTTGCGATTGCGGGCGCGGTCTGTGCCTGTGCCGCGCTCGCCTATGCCGAAATGGCGACGCTGATGCCCGCCGCGGGCGGCGCCTATACCTATAGCTACGCCGTGCTGGGCGAGACGCTCGCCTGGGTGGTGGGCTGGAGCCTGATCCTCGAATATTCGCTCGCCTGCAGCACGGTCGCGGTCGGTTGGGCCGCCTATCTGGTCGGCTGGCTCCACTCGGCGGGAATAACGCTGCCGCCCGAGATACTTGGCGGACCCCACGCCGGCGGCTTCATCAATCTGCCCGCGGTCCTCGTCGCGCTCTCGGTCGCAGGCGCGCTGATCGTCGGCACGCGCGAGAGCGCCACCTTCAACATCGTCCTGGTGATCATCAAGCTGACTGCGCTTGCGGCCTTTGCGACCCTTGCACTGCCGGCCTTCGATAGTGCCAACATGACGCCCTTCATGCCTTATGGCTTTCTCAGCCATGTCGAGGGCGGAGAGACGCGGGGCGTGATGGCGGCCGCTGCGATCGTCTTCTTCGCCTTTTACGGTTTCGACGCGGTGGCCACCTCGGCGGAGGAAGCCAAGAACCCGGGGCGCGACCTGACCATCGGCATCATCGGGTCGATGGCCGTCTGCACGCTGATCTACATGGTCGTTGCGATCAGCGCGGTCGGTGCGGTCAACCATGTGGCGGTCGCCCAGTCGTCCGAACCGCTCGCCTTCATCCTGCGCACGCTCGGTCATCCCGCCATGGCGTGGATCGTCGCGCTTGCCGCACTGATCGCGCTGCCCTCGGTGATCCTCGTCATGATGTACGGTCAGAGCCGCATCTTCTTCGTGATGGCGCGCGACGGGTTGCTGCCACGATGGCTGAGCGCAGTGTCTCCGCGCACGGGCACGCCCGTTCGCATCACTGCGATCACGGGTATCTTCGTGGCGCTCGTCGCCGGCTTCTTCCGGCTCGACGAGATTGCTGAACTGGCCAACGCCGGCACGCTGCTTGCCTTCATCGCGACCGCCGGGTCGATGATGCTGCTCCGTCGTACCCGGCCCGACCTCAAGCGCGTGTTCAGCTGTCCCAAGCCCATGCTCGTCGGCGGGCTGGCGATCGTCGGGTGCCTCTACCTGCTGTTCAGCCTGCCCACGCTTACGATCTGGCGCTTCCTCCTGTGGAACGCGATCGGGCTCGCGCTCTACTTCGCCTATGGACGGCTTCGCAGCCGCATCCAGGCGCGCACGGTCAGCGAAGCGATCTGACGATGCGGACCGTAGCGATCACGCTCGCGCTCGCCGCGGGCCTTGTCAGCGCGCCCGCGTGCGCGGATACGCTGGAGGCGATTGTCCGGGATTATGAGGCAGCCGCCAACCCGGCCGGCGACGAAAGGGGCTGGCCCGATGTCAGTCCAGCTGCTGTGGCGGTACGCAATGCCGAGTACCGCAAGCTCGGCCAGCGTCTCGACGGGCTCAAACCAAGGCGCTTGTCGGCGGATCAGGCGTTGACGCGGACGCTGCTCGACTGGCGGCTCGATGTCGTGATCGAAGGCGCGCGCTTCGACGAGGAGCGGATCCCTTTCGATGCGGGCGACGGCTTCTTCAATACGGCCAATTATGCGGCCGGGGGCACCGTCATCCGGACGGAGGCGGACGCGCGCGCCTGGATCGCGCGGCTTGGCAAACTGCCAACCTATTATGATGCGCAGATCGCCAATATGCGCCGCGGCGTGCGCACGGGTTTCACCCAGCCGCGACCGACGGCGGAAGGCGTGCTTGCGATCCTCAAGACTGCCGCAGCGCAATCGGTCGACGAGAGCCCGTTGCTCAAACCACTCGCGGCGATGCCGCCCGCTATTCCCGCCGAACGGCGCGCAGCGCTGATCGCCGAAGGGCGTGCCGTCGTGGCCGAGGTCGTGAAACCTGCGCAGCAAGCACTCGTCGGCTTTTTCGAGAGCGAGTATCTTCCGGCGGCGCGCGGTGCGCTGGGCGCATCGGGACTGCCCGATGGAAAAGCCTATTACGCCTATACCGCCCGCCGCTCGACCACGACCGACATGACCCCGGACCAGATCTTCGCGCTCGGCCAGTCCGAGGTCGCGCGAATCCGCAGCGAGATGGAAGGCGCGATGCGGGCGACCGGGTTCAAGGGCAGCTTCGACGCATTCCTCGTTTATCTGCGGACCGATCCGCAATTCTATGCGCCCGATCTCAAGAGCTATATCGAGCGGGCCGCGGCGATCGGGAAGAAGCTCGATTACGCCCTGCCGCGCTGGTTCGGGAAATTGCCGCGGCTGCCCTGGGGAATCTATGTGAAGCCGCCAGAAATGGAGGCGTCGTCGGGTGCCTATTATCTGGGCGACCCCGAAAAGGGCGTTGCGGGCGCGGTCGCGGTCGGCAGCAAGTCCTATCGCGATCCTTTGTTCGCGCTGACGGCGTGGATGATGCACGAGGGCGTCCCGGGCCACCATCTCCAGATCGCTCTGGGCCAGGAACGACAGGACCTGCCGGCCTTTCGCCGTCGCGACGATATCACGGCCTTTGTCGAAGGCTGGGCGCTCTATTCGGAAAAGCTCGGAGTCGAGATGGGGATGTACGAGACGGCGTATGACGATTTCGGGCGCCTCTCGTTCGAGATGTGGCGCGCGTGCCGACTGGTGATGGACGTCGGCATCCACTGGAAGGGCTGGAGCGCTGAGGCTGCGGAGCGGTGTCTGCGCGAAAACACCGCACTGCCCGAGGGCGTCGTGAAGGGCGAGACCTGGCGATATATAGGCTGGCCGGCGCAGGCCCTGGCCTACAAGGTCGGCGAAGTTCGCTTCACTGCGCTGCGCCGGCGTGCGCAGGCGGCGCTGGGGGAAGGCTTCGACAATCGCGAATTTCACGATCTGTTGATCGCTGACGGCCCCATGCCGCTTTCGATCGTCGAACAGCGCGTCGAGACATGGCTCGCGAGCGAGCACGCGCGCCCCGCAGGCTGATAGGGCCCGCAACACTTAATCAAAGCGTTTTCTCGGACATGATTCGCCGGCACGGTCGTCGTGCCGGCGAAGGCTGCCCTGTGCTGTGTCGTGGAAAATGGGGCTTTTCGTTCGTATATCGTAAAATCGTATAAAATATTTGACATCTATTTGTCAGACATGTTTCATCGCCTCCCGGTCGATACGGCCGCAAGAAAGATTGGGAGGTCTTCAATGATCAGAATGCACCGCAGCGGCCTGGGGAGCAGTGCCGCCGCCATTGCCATAGCGCTTTTGACACCACCGGCATTTGCGCAGGACGCGGCACCCGCGGAGGACGCGGGGGCGTCCGATAGCGACGCGATCGTCGTCACGGGCACGCGCATCCGCCGGCCCAATCTGGAGAGCAACAGCCCCATCACCGTCGTGAGCGACGCGGAATTCCGCTATCAGGGC
This sequence comes from Sphingomonas sp. LaA6.9, assembly GCF_022601895.1. Classification (GTDB taxonomy): domain Bacteria; phylum Pseudomonadota; class Alphaproteobacteria; order Sphingomonadales; family Sphingomonadaceae; genus Sphingobium_A. The sequence continues at coordinate 59,244 of NZ_JAKVIO010000016.1, read as the reverse complement.
GCGACGACGGTGGAGAGCGTGCTCAACCGGCTGCCGCAATTCACCCCGGACGCCAACGAAAACGTGTCAAACGGTTCCGACGGCACCTCCAACGTCAACCTGCGCGACCTCGGATCGAACCGCGTGCTCGTCCTCATCGACGGTCAGCGCATGCTGCCGACGCAGGCGATCGACGTGAACTTCGTGCCGTCGTCGATGGTCGAGCGCGTCGATGTCGTCACCGGAGGCGCCTCCGCGGTCTACGGCTCGGACGCGATCTCGGGCGTCGTGAACTTCATCCTGCGCAAGAACCTCGAAGGCATCCGCGCCGACGCTCAGTTCAGCTTCTACCAGCATAGCAATGACAACAAGTCGCTGCGCGATCTCGTGCGCAGCAGCGGCTATGAAACCGCGCCCAGTTCGGTGACCGACGGCGAGAAGTTCGACGTCAACTTCGCGGCGGGCACCAACTTCGCCGATGATCGCGGCAACATCACCGTCTATGCCGGCTACCGCCGCGTGAATCCGGTGCTGCAAGGTTCGCGCGACTATTCGGCCTGCGCGCTCGATCCCAATGCCGATCGCACGGGCTTCGTCTGCGGCGGTTCGAGCAACAACGAATACGGCCTGTTCACGGTTCTCGCCGATCCCACGACGGGCGCACCCGTCACGTACAACAACACCAAGGACGGCGCGAAGACCTGGGTGCCCTACGACAGCTCGTTCCGCTACAACTACGCGCCCACCAATTATATGCAGCGCTCGGACCGCCGCTATACGGCGGGCGCGTTCGCGCACTATGAGCTCACGAAGGCGGCCGAACTCTACGGCAGCTTCATGTTCATGGACGACCGCACATTCTCGCAGGCGGCGCCTTCGGCGCTGTTCCAGGGCGAGGTCTACTCGATCAACTGCGACAATCCGTTCCTGAGCGCACAGCAAGCAGGCCTGCTTTGCGGCGCGGCGGCGGGCACCGATACCAGCCGCGATACTTTCATCGGTTACCGCATGACGGGTGAGGGGAGTGCGCCGCGCCGCGACGACCTGCGCCACACCGATTACCGTTTCCAGGGCGGCGTGCGCGGCGAGATCGCGCCGGGCATCAGCTATGACGTCAGCGCGCTCCGCTCGGTGATGATCTTCAACGAGAACTACCAGAACGACATCGATCCGGAGAAGGCGAAGAAGGCGCTCCAGGTCGTCAACGTCAACGGCGTGGCGACCTGCAAGTCGGTGATCGATGGCACCGATCCGGATTGCGTCGCGATGGATGTGTTCGGCTTCGGCAATATCGATCCCTCGGTCTACGACTATATCTATGCGCCGACCTTCACGCGCGGCGAACAGCACCTCACCGTGCTCAATGCCGGCGTCAGCGGCGAGCTCGGCGCCTATGGCATCCAGAGCCCCTGGGCGGAGCAGGCAGTCGGCTTTGCGGTCGGTCTCGAGCAGCGCACCGAAACGCTCGATTTCCGGGCGGACGCGCTGGCGCAGCAAAAGGGTACGCTTGAATCGCAGGGCAAGATCAAGGTTCAGGAAGTCTATGGCGAGCTCGAACTGCCGATCCTGTCCGACATGCGCTTCGCGCACGCGCTGAGCATCAATCTGGGCCTGCGTTACTCCGACTATACCAATGACAGCCTCGACGGCACGGTGACGAGCTATGGCGCGACGACCTACAAGGCCGAGCTGGATTATGCGCCATCACCCGACGTCCGCTTCCGCGCCAGCTACAACCACGCGATCCGCGCACCCAATGTCGCTGAACTGTTCGCCGCGCGCGGGCTCGGCAACGTCCAGGGCCAGGATCCGTGCTCGGGCCCGACGCCGATCGCGTCATTCGACCGCTGCGCGCTGACCGGCGTGACCGCGGCGCAATACGGCCGCATTCCCGAATGCCCCGCCGAAACCTGCGTCACGCAGGGCGGCGGCAATCCGCTGCTCAAGCCGGAAGAGGCGGACACCTACACGGTCGGCATGATCCTGACGCCGCGCGCGATCCCGAACCTCTCGTTCTCGCTCGACTACTATAATATCAAGGTCGACAAATATATCGGCACGGTCGATCCGTTCCTGACGATCAACCAGTGCGTCCAGACGGGCAATCCGTTCTTCTGCGACCTGTTCCACCGCGACCCGACGACGGGCGTAATCTTCGGCACCGATGGCTATATCGTCGCGACCACGCTCAATACCGGCTTTCTCAAGACTTCGGGCATCGACGTGAACGCGAGCTATGCTTTCGATCTGGATACGCTCGGTCTCAACGAGGGCGGAAAGCTGAACTTCGAACTGGTGGGTACATGGCTCGACGAGCACAAGGTCCAGCCGCTTCCTGGTCTCGGCACTTATGACTGTGCAGGCCTGTTCGGTCCGACCTGTGGCCAGCCGACGCCGCGCTGGCGGCACCAGTTCCGCACGACCTGGCAGATGCCCTGGTCGAACGCGACGCTCTCGTTCAACTGGCGTTACTTCGGGTCGACCAAGCTTTCGAGCAACACCGACAACGAGTTCCTCGCGGGCACGCCCTATGTCATCAACAGCAAGATCGACGCGTACAGCTATTTCGACCTTGCCGGCACGGTGGACGTTCTGGAGAACTTCACGCTGCGCGCTGGCATCAACAACATCTTCGACAAGGATCCGCCGGCGATCGTGCAGGGGCTGCTAAGCTCCTTCGGCAACGGCAACACCTATCCCGGTGTCTACGATCCGCTCGGACGGATGCTCTTCGTCGGCCTGACCGCGAAGTTCTGATCTTTCTCCCCTGCTGCTGCCGATGTGTCCCCGGACGCATCGGCAGCTTTTTTGCTGCGGGACGCAGGCGCCTGCCTGCCTGATCGCGGCCACCACATTCTGAACGATGGGCGTCGGCCCGACGCGAATGCCCATTTGCGGAGGTACAATGCGACGGACACCCTATTTCATCGCGATGCGGCAAGGTGTGGCTCTGCTGGCGCTCATTGGCCTTGGCACTCCAGCACTTGTGCCCGCGCAACCGGCCGAAGGCGGTCAGCAAGCTGGAAGCAAGAACATCATCTGGCTCGATGCGCTGGATCTCACGCATTACCATCAGCGTCGGGGACGACCTGAGAAGGGCAAATCGCTGAGCGGCAAGCCGATAACGATGAGCGGCGTCGTCCATTCGCGTGGCATCGGATCGCGCTCGATTGCCGAACTCGTGCTCGATCTGCGTGGGCAGGCGTTGCGATTCCGTTCGACGGTGGGGCTGGACGATTTCGCCGACGACAAGCAGCGTGAAGGATCCGTCCGGTTCCAGCTTTGGGCGGACGAAAAGCTCGTTGCGGACAGCGGCGTGCTGCGCGTTGGCGATGCTTCCAAAATACTCGATGTCGATCTTCGTGGTGCGCGGACCCTGACGATGCGCATCGACGATGGCGGCGACACGAGCAATGGAGATATCGCGAACTGGGGCGATGCGATGATCGAGATGGTCGCGGGCGCGGCTGCGCCGACGGCGTATGTCGCACCGGCGGCACCGCATCCCGTCATCGCCTTGCCTGATCGGACGCGCACGCAGCTTCACGGTCCGCGCGTCGTCGGCGCGACGCCCGGCAAGCCGTTCCTGTACCGGATCGGCGCCACCGGACCGGGCACATTTCGATACCGCACGCGTGGCTTGCCGAAAGGGCTCGTGCTCGATTCCACGACCGGGATCATCAGCGGCGCCATTCGCACCCGGGGCAAAAGCGAGGTCACGGTGTCGGCCACGGGTTCCGGCGGCACGGCGGAGCGCCGGCTGACGATCCTCGCCGAGCCGAATATGCTCGCCCGGACACCGCCAATGGGCTGGAATTCGTGGAACGTCTGGGGCACCGCGGTCGACGATGCCAAGGTTCGCGCCGCGGCCGACCGGCTGGTGTCGAGCGGGCTTGCCGCACATGGTTTCGACCATGTCGTACTCGATGATGCGTGGACGAATGGCCGCAACGCCGACGGGAGCCTGAAGCCCAACGAGAAATTTCCCGACATGAAGGCGCTGGTGGATTATGTGCACTCAAAGGGGCTCAAATTCGGCATCTATTCCTCGCCCGGCCCGAAGACGTGCGGGGGCTACGAAGGCAGCTACGGCCACGTAGAACAGGATGCCGCGACATTCGCCAGCTGGGGCGTCGATTTCCTGAAATATGACTGGTGTTCGTACGACGACGTGGCTCCGGATCGCGGCCTTGCCACGCTGAAGAAGCCCTATGATCTGATGGGACGGGCACTGGCGGCGCAAAACCGCGACATCATCTTCAGCCTCTGCCAATATGGCTATGGCGATGTGTGGGCATGGGGTGGCGATGTCGGTGGCCATCTCTGGCGCACGACGGGCGATCTGCTGGACAGCTGGTCAAATCTGGACAGTGTCGGCTTTCGACAGGCCGGCCGCGAGGAGTTCGTCTCGCACGGCCGCTGGAACGACACGGACATGCTGGTCCTCGGAACCGTAGGCTGGGGGCCCAACCTTCATCCCACGAACCTTACGCCCGACGAGCAGATTCTGCACATGACGCTTTGGGCAATGCAGGCGGCCCCGTTGTTCATCGGCGCCGATCTGTCGAAGCTCGATGATTTTACAATGGCGCTGCTGACCAATGATGAAGTGCTTGAGGTCGATCGCGATGCGCTGGCGAAAGCGGGCGGCCGTGTCTGGGCAAAGGACCGGCTCGAGATCTGGAGTCGCCCGCTCGCAGACGGCACGATCGCCGTGGCGCTGTTTAATCGCGGGCTTGAGCCGCAGCGCATAGACGCGCGCTGGAGCGACCTCGCAAGGACCGGTCCCCAACCCGTTCGCGACTTGTGGAAGCGCGCGGATCTGGGCGTCTTTGAGGACGGTTATGGCACAGTGGTACCGAGCCACGGCGCCGTTCTGCTGAAAGTCGGGCAATCGCGATGAGGCTGGCAGTGGCGACTAGCGGCCTCTCATCTTGCGGCGGGTTTCCGAGGGGGTTTCGGCGAACTCGGTGCTGTACCAGCGGGTGAATGAGCCGAGCGAGGAATAGCCGAGAAGCTCCGATATATCGGTCAATCGCAGCTTGGGATTGGCCATGTATCGCCCGACAAGCTGACAGCGCGTGCGCTGGAGCAGGTCCGAATAGCTCGATCCGGCGAGGTCGAGATGGCGTTGCAGCGTGCGCAGGTTCATGCCCAGCGCCTCGGCGCTGGCGCCGATCGTCGCGCGTCCGGTCGGGAGCAGGAGCAATATGGTTTGCTCGACCTCCTGATTGAGCGTCCTTTCGCCCGTGTCGACAATCGCGCTCACAAGGCTGCGCGCATGGCTCGCCAGCGCGGCATCGGCACGCGGATTGGGCTTGTCGAGATCGCTGCTTTTCAGGACGATGCCGTTGATGTCCGCATTGAACTCGATGCGGCAGCGGAACAGGCGCCGATAGACTTCACGGTACGGTGCCGCCGGCTCGTCATAGCTGAAACACATGGTTTCGGGCTGCCAGTGCGGCCCGAGAACGGTGCTGCAGATGCGCGAAAGCACGCCGATGGCGAGATCGGTCGCCTGGCGCGCCGGCTCCTTCCCGTCGAGTGTCAATTCCTCGCGCAGGATCGCGGTGTCTTCCACCTCCTCGATCTGGAGCATGAGCATCGAATTGATGCGGTTGCGATACTGTGAAATCACGTCGAGCGCCGCGCGCAGCGTAGGTTGATGTGCGATCAGCAGGCTGACGACGCCAAGATCCGCCAAATTCCGGCTCTCCGCCATCTGCAGCGCGAATGTCGGGCAGTTCGCGGCCGCAGCCGATTGCTCAAGCAAGGTCACGACCGCGGGGGCGGGGATCATCTGTTCGGGGTTGGCAAGCAGCGAGCGCGGCAGCCCCACCTGACGCAGCAATCTCGTCGTATCGAGCCCGAAGTGACGCGCGACCGGAAAATAGTTCGTCAAGGCAGCAGCACGAACCAGTGCGGGCATCGCGGGCGCTCCATCCTGGGCGGGTCGCAACGGGACCATCATTGAGATTTCAGTGACGCGCGGAGTGTCGCCAGAAACAAAATTTATGTCATCAAATGCGAAATAGGCAAGCGCGTTTGGGGCTATTCAGGCTGGCGTAGTTCTGAATGGAAGGCGAGAGGCCCCGCGAATGGCAAAAGTGATCCGTTTTCATACCGCCGGGGGGCCGGAAGTTCTGACGCTCGAAGACCTGCCCGTCGGCGATCCCGGCGCAGGCGAGGTGCGCGTTCGTCACGTCGCGGTCGGCCTCAACTTCGCCGACACCTATTTCCGCATGGGCTATTATCCCGTGCCGGTGCCCAACGGCATGGGCGTCGAAGGCTCGGGCGTGATCGAGGCGGTGGGCCCCGGCGTCAACGGCTTCGCGGTGGGCGATCGCGTCACTTATACGGGCAGCCCGCTCGGCGCCTATTCGACCGAGCGCGTGATGCCGGTGGATTCGCTCATCAAGCTGCCCGACGCGATCAGCCATGAGACCGCGGCTGCGATGACGATGCGCGGGCTTACGGCCTCCTATCTCATGCTTCGCATCAATCCCTGGCTGAAGTCGGGCGACACGATCCTGCTGACCGCCGCTGCGGGCGGAGTCGGCCTGATTGTCTGTCAATGGGCCAAGATCCTGGGCCTCAGGGTCATCGGTACGGTCTCCACCGAGCAGAAGGCCGAACTGGCCCGAGCACATGGCTGCGACGAGATCATCTTCTACCGGCAGGAAGACGTTGTCGCCCGGGTACGTGAGCTGACGGACGGGGAAGGCGTGCCCTATGTCATCGATACCATCGGCAAGGACACCTTCGAAGCCTCTCTGGCGTCGCTGCGCCCGCGTGGGCTGCTTGTGTGCGCTGGCACGTCATCGGGGCCGATCCCGCCGATCGACGCCTTCCAGCTTGCCTTGCGGGGATCGCTCTATGTGACCCGTCCGGCGCTCGCCAATTACATCGCTGACCCCGCGGAGCGCGCTGAGCTCTCGGGCCAGCTTTTCGATCATGTCGCATCGGGCAGGATCAGGATCGAGATCAACCAGCGCTACCAGCTGGAGGATGCGGTGCAGGCGCATCGCGATCTGGAGGCCGGCAACACGACCGGATCGTCGATTTTCGTGCTTTGAAGGAGAAGAGAGGATGCGCGCCGAACCCCTGACGGCCACCATCGGAGCCGAATTGTTCGATGTCAGCCTCGCCGACGCCGCCCGCGACGATGCGCTGTTCGGCGGCATCAAGGAACTGCTCCTCAAGTACAAGGTGCTGTTCCTGCGCGATCAGGCGATCAGCCGGGCGGATCACGTGGCGTTCGCCAGCCGGTTCGGCGCGCTTGAGGATCATCCGGTGGCGGGCAGCGATCCGGATCATCCCGGCCTTGTCCGGATCTACAAGGATCTCGACTCCCCGCCCGAGCATTATGAGAATGCGTGGCACTGTGACGCGACATGGCGCGACAGCCCGCCCATGGGCTGCGTTCTGCGCTGCATCGAGGGGCCTGCCGTGGGCGGCGACACCATCTGGGTCAATATGGCCAAGGCCTATGCCGACCTGCCCGAGCATATCAAGGCGCAGATCGAGGGGCTCTATGCTCGCCACAGCATCGAAGCGACCTTCGGCGCCAACATGCCCATCGAGCAGCGCCACGCGTTGAAGGCGCGCTTTCCCGACGCCGAACATCCGGTGGTGCGGACGCACCCCGAGACCGGCGAGAAGGTGCTCTTCGTCAGCGGCTTTGCGACCCATTTCACCAATTTCCACACGCCCGCCAATGTCCATTACGGGCAGGATTATGCGCCGGGCGCGGGGCAGTTGCTCGCCTGGCTTATCGGCCGCGCTGCGATCCCCGAATATCAGGTGCGCTGGCGCTGGACACCGAACAGCGTCGCCATCTGGGATAACCGCTGCACCCAGCACTATGCAGTGCAGGATTACTGGCCCGCGGTGCGCAAGATGGAGCGCGCGGGCATCATCGGCGACAAGCCCTTCTGATTGATTGACCGAAGACCCCTGAGGAGAGGTTCACATGCAGTTTCTCGACGATTCCCTGCTTCCTGAAACCCAGGAAAAGCTGGTCATCACGGTGGCGCCCTACGGACCCGAATGGGCGCCCGAGGACTTTCCGGAAGACATTCCCGTAACGATGGAGGCGCAGGCTCAAAAGGCGCTCGACTGTTACAATGCGGGCGCAACGGTGTTGCACATCCATGTCCGCGAACTCGACGGCAAGGGCTCCAAGCGGCTGTCCAAGTTCAACGAGCTGCTCGCCATGCTGCGCGAGACCGTGCCCGACATGATCCTTCAGGTCGGCGGCTCGATCTCGTTCGCGCCCGAAGGCGAGGGGGCCGAGGCGAAATGGCTTTCGGACGAAGCCCGCCACATGCTGGCAGAACTGACGCCCAAGCCCGACCAGGTGACGATCGCGGTCAACACGACCCAGATGAACATCATGGATCTGATGAACGATGTCGAATATCGCGACACGAGCCTCGCCGATCCCGAGCTTTACCACGCCTATCGCGAAATGGTCGTGCCCGCAGGCCCCGAATGGGTCGAGGAGCATCTGCGCCGGCTGACCGCGAACGGTATCCAGCCGCATTTCCAGCTGACCTGCATGCCCGATCTGGAAACGGTCGAACGGCTCGTGAGGCGCGGCCATTATATGGGGCCGCTCAACCTCACCTGGGTTGGCATCGGCGGCGGCTTTGATGGGCCAAACCCAAACAACTTCATGGAGTTCATCCGGCGCGCGCCCGACGGTTCGACCGTCACGCTCGAAACGCTGATGCGCCATGTGCTGCCCGTCAACGTGATGGCGATGTGCATGGGCATGCACACCCGCTGCGGGATCGAGGATACGCTCTATGACCAGCACGGCAACAAGATGACCTCGGTCCAGCAGATCGAACAGATCGTGCGGATCGCGGGTGAGCTTGGCCGCGAGGTCGCGACCGCGAAGGAAGCGCGCGAGATCTACCAGATCGGCGTGCAGTACAACAGCGTCGACGAGACGCTGGCCCGGCTGGGCATGGCGCCCAACCGCGCGCCGCGTCAGCGCGCCGTTCCGATCCGCTACGCCGCATGAAGCCAGCCGGAGAATCTGGCCTGCCCGCTCCGCAGCGCTACGCCTGGCTGATCTTCGCGCTCAGCTTCGGCCTGCTGATTTCGGACTATATGGCGCGTCAGGTTCTCAACGCGGTATTTCCGCTGCTCAAGGTGCAGTGGGCATTGTCGGACGCGCAACTCGGCGCGCTCAGCGGCATCGTGGCGCTGATGGTGGGGCTGCTGACCTTTCCCCTCTCGCTGCTCGCGGACCGATGGGGGAGGGTGCGCAGCCTTGCGTTGATGGCGGTCCTCTGGTCGGTCGCCACGTTCATCTGCGGCATGGCGCGTAACTATGAAGAGATGTTCATAGGGCGCCTGCTCGTCGGCGTCGGCGAGGCAGCTTATGGCAGCGTCGGAATCGCCGTCGTCCTCAGCGTGTTTCCTGCACGGATGCGCGCGACGCTGACCGGTGCCTTCATGGCGGGCGGGCTTTTCGGCTCGGTACTCGGCGTGGGTCTGGGCGGGTTCATCGCCGGACAATTCGGCTGGCGCTGGGCCTTTGTCGGGATCGCGCTTTTCGGGCTCGTGCTCGCGCTGATCTATCCGATCGTGGTCCGGCCCGATCGCATGAAGCTGGCCAGCGAGCAGGCCGGTGGACAACCCGATGAGGCCGAGACGAACAAGCGTCCGCCGCTTGCCTCGCTGTTCGCGTCCCGATCCGTGCGATGCGCCTATGTCGGCAGCGGCGCGCAGCTCTTTGTCGGAGGCGCCGTCCCGGCCTGGTTGCCAAGCTATTTCAACCGCTATTACGGCCTCGAGCCCAGCCGCGCGGCCCTGTATGCGGCGCTGTTCATCCTGATCAGCGGCGTCGGCATGATCCTGTGCGGCATCGCAAGCGACCGCGTCTCGCAAGGCGCGCCCGAGCGCAAGATCAGCCTCGCGATCGTCTATTGCCTCGCCTGCGCTGCATTTCTCTCGCTCGCATTCTGGATGCCCCCGGGCGCGATGCAGTTGGGCGCACTCGCAATCGGCGTCTTCCTTGCGGCGGCAACATCGGGGACATCGGGCGCGATGGTCGCCAACCTCACCCCGCTGGCGATTCACGGGACGGCCTTTGCCACGCTCACGCTTGCCAACAACCTGATCGGCCTCGCGCCGGGGCCCTATCTGACGGGGCAGCTGGCCGATTCCGTCGGTCTGCTCGGCGCCTTCCGCTACCTGCCGGTGGCGAGCATCGTGGCGGCCGTGGTGTTCTACATAGCGCGCCGCAGCTATCTCGCCGATCTGGCCGCGCAGCGCGCACCGAAAGCAAAAGCCGTACTGATATGATCCTGACGATGACGGCGGGATGGGACGCGCGTGCGCGCACGATTGCGCCCGGTTTTCTGGCGAGCCTGGTGATCGCCGCGGCAGCCACCTTCCTTTCGGAGCATTACGGCGCGCCGGTCATGTTGTTCGCGCTGTTGCTCGGCATGGCGATGAACTTCCTCGCCGACGATGGGAAATGCGCGAAAGGAGTCGAGTTCGCGGCGCGTCATGTGCTGCGGATCGGTGTCGCGCTGCTGGGCGCACGGATCACGCTTGACCAGATCGTCGCGCTCGGATGGCAGCCGGTGGCGATGGTGATCCTGGCCGTGGTGCTGACCATCACGCTGTCGATGCTGGTCGCACGGTGGATGGGTTTCCTGTCGCTGTTCGGCCTGTTGAGCGGTGGGGCTACCGCCATTTGCGGCGCCTCCGCGGCACTGGCGCTATCGGCCGCGCTCCCCGCGCACCCGGGCAAGGAGCGCGCGACGCTGTTCACCGTGATCGTGGTGTCCACGCTGTCGACGATCGCGATGATGGCCTATCCCGCGATCGTCCGGCTCGTCGGCCTCGATGCGACCGATGCGGGGATTTTCCTTGGCGGGACCATTCACGACGTCGCGCAGGTCGTCGGCGCCGGCTATTCGCTTTCCGAGGAAACCGGCGATGTCGCAACCGTGGTCAAGCTGATGCGCGTGGCGATGTTGCTGCCCGTCATCATAGTTGCCGGCATGATCACGCGCGCGCGCAGCGCGGGAGAAGCCGTCGAAAGACCGCCTCTGCTGCCATGGTTCGTGCTCGCCTTCATCGTGCTGGTGATCAACAGCCTCGGCTGGATCGCGGCGCCCGTCCAGCAATGGGGAAGCGATCTGTCGCGCTGGTGCCTGGTGACCGCGATCGCCGCGATCGGCGTGAAGACGCAATTGCGCGAGCTGCGCTCGGTAGGGCTGCGCCCGATTGTCCTGATGCTGGGCGAGACCGTGTTCCTCGCCGGTCTTGTGCTGGCGATGCTCAGGATCGCTTCCTGACCACCGCGATGGCGACCCCGACACCATGAAAGGATATTGCGATGAGCGCTGATAGATCCGCGACGATATTGTTCGTGCCCGGCCTGCGGGATCATGTTGCAGACCATTGGCAGACGCTGATCGCCGCCGAATTTCCGGGATCGGTGACGGTCGAGCCGCTGACCGAAGACCGGCTCAGCCGTGCAGCGCGTGTGGCCGCACTCGACGCCGCACTCAACGCCATTTCAGGCGACGTGATCATCGCCGCGCACAGCGCAGGCGCCCTTATGGTCGCGCACTGGGCGCAGAATCCGACGCGCGCCGTTCGAGGAGCGTTGCTTGCCACGCCGGCCGATGTCGAGGTGCCGCTCCCGGCGGGCTATCCCGCGTTCGCGGATCTCGAGGCCAATGGCTGGCTGCCCATTCCGCGCGGACGGATTCCTTTTCCGACGATCGTCGCGGCGAGCCGCAACGATCCGCTGGCGGCCTATGACAAGGTGGCAGGGCTTGCCGCGGACTGGGGCGCGGAGCTCTATGACGCGGGCGATGTCGGCCATCTCAATCCGGCCGGCGGATTTGGCCCATGGCCCGAGGCGAAGGCACTGCTGGCCAGGCTCGCCGAATGATCGGCCCGGAAGTGTGGTACCGGTATACGGTACACGCTTCCGCCGCATGGATCGAATTCGCGGACACAGAAAAACGCCCCGGTTCTCTCGAACCGAGGCGCTCCCCCCCTGTAGCCTGATCAGAAGCGTATCGTTGCCGACACGCCATAAGTGCGCGGATCGGCGCGAAGGCACCGCACCGCTGTGCTGCCCGTTCCCTGGACCCCGGGCGCAATCAGGCCGGTTTGTCCGGTGGGCACGCCATTGTTCAGACCGAATGCCGCGCCGATCGGTTGATAGGCGGTGCCCGAGCAATAGGCGGTGTCGGTCAGATTGTTGCCAAAGGCCGAAACCGACCAACGCTCATTTTCGCCGTTGATGGTCACGCGGGCGCCGAGCAGGGCGTAGCCATCGGCCTTGCTCTGTGGATTGGCGTCATTGACAAGGCCGTCATAATAGTCGCCCGTGAACGACAGGTTCGAGTTCACCGCCCAGGTCATGCCGGAATCGCCGAGATCGCCCGTCCATTCGGCCCCGACATTGCCCGACCAGCGGGGGGAGAAGGTGGCGGGCTTGCCGGTCAGGTCCTGCACGGCTGCCGGATTGGGCACGCCGCCAACGGTGGCGGGGAAGCCGGGAAGACCTGCCGCGCCGGGATAGCGGGTGAATTCGGAGTCCAGATAGGCCACCGCGCCATTGAACGAGAAATTTGAGCTCGGCCGGATCGCCATGTCGAACTCGACGCCCTGCTGTCGCAGATTGCCGGCATTGCGCACGACGAAGCTGGTTCCGTCGAAGCTGCGATCCTGGAAGCCCTTGATATCCATGCGGAAGATCGTGACGTTCGCGCGCAGCGCATCGTCCAGCCAGCTGGTCTTGGCGCCAATTTCGTAGTTCTCGACGGTCTCGCGCCCGAAGACGCGCTTGGTCTGCACATCGCCATTGGCATCGAGAATTGCGTTGCCGCTGGCGTCGACCACGGTCTGCGATGGTGTACCCCCGCCGCTGTTGTATCCGCCGGATTTGTAGCCCGTCGAATAGTTGGCGAACAGCAGGTGATCTTCGGACGGCTTGTAGTTGAGGCTGACGCGGTAGGTGAAGCGGTCTTCGCTCACATCGGGAAGCGTCAGATGCTCGGGCGCACGCAGCGCCGCTGCGAACGGATTGGCACGGAACTGGTCGAAGGATCCCGATTTCTCGTCCTTGGTCCAGCGCCCGCCCAGCGTCAGCGACAGCGGATCGGCGAGCTTGAAGGTCGCCTGGCCATAGGCCGCGAAACTGTCGACATCCTGGCTGAACGTCTGATCGGTCGCATTGACGCCAAGGCCAGCTGCAAGCGTGCCGTTGCACAGCCCGCGAGCCGGTGCCGGGGCGAGCACATTGCAGAACTGGCTGTCGAGATGGAACTGCTCGCCGATGCGATAGTCCTCGCTGAAATAATAGAGCCCGGCCACCAGGTCCAGGCGCCCGTCCATCCACTCGTCGGTGGGAGAGATGAACTGCAACTCGTGGTTCTGGCTCTTCGACGAATAGGCGCCGGTGCGCGACACCAGCGGCAAGGGCATGAAGGTGACGTCGCCGTCGATCTGTTCGTTCTGCCAGTCGCGATAACTGTTGATCAGCCGGATCGTCGAGCCGTCGAGATCGAGCGAGGCGTTGCTGGAGATACCCCATTGCTCGTCGTTGAGATCAGCGGTGATGAACTGGTTCATCGTCCGGTCGCTCAGATTGGTGTCCGGGAGAACGCCGCCCAGCCTTGTCCGCAGCGTGTTGAGTTGCGCGGGCGTGACCGACCGGGGGGCGAAATCGAAATTGGCGACACCGTCGCCCTCACTGCGGTTATAGTCGCCGCGGACGATCCAGGTCAGATCGCCGAATTCGGCCTTGAGGCTCGCGCGCAGCGCCTGATCATCGGTGCCGCCATATTGTTTCCCGTCGAGCGTATTGGTCCAGTATCCGCCGAACCACTGGCTCATGCCCGCGAGACGGAAGGCAATCGAGTCGCCCAGCGGAACGTTGATGTATCCATCAACCTTGTAGCGGTCGCCAGTGCCATATTCGCCCGTCACGCGCCCGGAAAAGTCGAATTCGGGGTCCGCGGTGCGCAGCGAAAGCGCGCCCACGCTGGCATTGCGTCCGAACAGCGTGCCTTGAGGGCCACGCAGCACCTCGACGCCTTCCATGTCCAGGAAATTGCCGATGATGGCGCCCGCGCGCGGCACATAGACGCCATCGACGAACACCGCGACGCTGGGTTCGATCGCAGTGTTGCCCGCTGCACCGATCCCGCGGACGTTGAGACGCAGATAGCTGGACTGCGCACCCTTGGCGACAGTGAAGTTGGTAGCGATCTTGCTGAGGTCCTGGACGGTCATGACATTCGCCTTGGTCAAGGCTTCTTCGTCGAAGACCGCCATGGAAATGGGAACGTCCTGGAGCCTTTCGGCGCGCTTCTGTGCGGTCACGACGATTTCGCCGGATCCGGCCTCTTCGGCTGGACCGGCCTCTTCCTGGGCCTGCGCAGCCGAACAGGAAAAGGCGATCGCCCACATGCTCGTGCACATTACGGGCCACCGAACGGCGTGTAATTTCATAGCTGCATCCCCATCAGGTTATAATTCTGGATGGATGGGATAAGCGGATAGCGGCGCAGTCACTTCGCTAATTGTGACAGTATTTTCTCATTCTGCGACATGCACGGGCCGGGTTGAAGGGTTCGTGTTCGTCGCCGGCACCCACTGCAAGCGCAACGCCCTGGGATTTCATCGGGAATGTCGCCCTGACACCGCGGGATGAAGATTGCAAACAATGGTGGCGTGCAATGCAATTGCGCCTGGCAAGCGTCTCCAGCGCGTGCGGGCTCCGGTCTGGACCGCCATCGCCTGGAACAAATGAATATATAGGGATACCTCTGCGCGTCTTGCTTCGTAAAATCGCGTAGTTACGATGGCCCGGTAAGCGCTTAACGTCAGCACCTGATCCTCTGAAGGGAGTTGCCGTCGATGAAAACCATCCTGCTTCACGTCCATGACGATGCCGGCCAGGAGGCGCGGCTCCAGGCTTCACTTGACCTTGCGCGGGCGACCGGTGGGCACATCGTCTGCGCACAGATCACCCCGCTCGAATATTTCGTGGGTACCGACCCCTTTGGCGGGATGTATGCGGTCAAGGAGGTTCTCGCCAATTTGCGCACGCAGGAAACCGTGGAGCGGGCGCGCATCGAAGCCCGGTTGGCGACCGAGGGTGTTTCGTGGGACTGGCGACAGTTCGACGGCAATGTCGTGCAGACACTGGTCAGCTATGCGCGGCTTGCGGACGTTGTGGTGCTGAGCCAGCCCCGGCGCGGCAGCGATCCGCTGACCGAGCCGATCCCGGTGGTGTCCGACGTCGCCATCCACGCGCGTGCGCCGGTCCTGTCGGTCCCTGCGGAAACGCGTTCGCTCGATGTCGGCGGCAAGGCGATGGTCGCGTGGGGCGGATCTTATGAAGCGGCGCATGCGTTGCGTTTCGCGCTGCCGCTGCTGCGGCTCGCGGGATCGGTGCATCTGGTCGAGATCACCGACGAGACCCGTGAATTCCCGTCGACCGCCGCTGCAGAGTATCTTTCGCGCCACGGTATTGCTGCCGAGATGCGTGAAATTCCGCATTCGGGGCGCGACACCGGCGCCGCGCTGCTGGATGAGGCGTCCACGCTGGGGGCGGGTTATCTGGTCATGGGTGCCTATGGACATTCGCGGTTGCGCGAGATGATGCTTGGCGGCGTGACCCGAAAGTTGCTCGGCGAAGCACCGATCCCGTTGCTGATGGCGCATTGACCCTCACACGATGACGATCGCGTCGATTTAGCATGGACCTGAACAGCCATCCCGCGTTATGCTGAGCTGACAGTGATGTTAATAGAAGATGCGGTACGAAACCGCGCGCGAGAGGAAGGATTGGCTGTGGAGCATTTCGACGTGCTTGTCGTCGGGGCCGGCATTTCCGGTATTGGCGCTGGCTATCATCTTCAAAAGCATTGCCCCGACAAACGCTATGTGATCCTCGAAGGGCGCGAGGCGATGGGCGGAACATGGGACCTTTTTCGGTATCCCGGTATCCGGTCCGACTCGGACATGTACACGCTTGGCTATGCCTTCAAGCCGTGGACCAATGCCAAGGCGATCGCCGATGGCCCCGCAATCCTCGATTATGTGCACGAGACCGCGCGCGAGCACGGCATCGATGCCAAGATCCGTTATGGCCATATGGTCAGGCGCGCGAGCTGGTCGAGCGAGGATGCCCGCTGGACGGTGGAAGTCGAGCATGGCGGCGAGACCCGGCGCCTGACCTGCGGCTTCCTGTTCATGTGCAGCGGCTATTACGATTACGAAGCGGGTTACACGCCCGAATTCGAGGGTGTGGAGGAATTCGCGGGAGAGCTCGTCCATCCGCAGAAATGGACCGATCGGATCGATTACAAGGGCAAGCGCGTCGTCGTGATCGGCAGCGGCGCGACCGCGGTGACGCTGGTCCCCGAAATGGCCCGGGATGCGGCGCATGTGACGATGCTGCAGCGCTCGCCGACCTATATCGTCTCGCGTCCGTCGGAAGACCGCATCGCCAACAGTCTCCGGTCGGTACTGCCGGCGAAAGTCGCCTATGGCATAACGCGCTGGAAGAATGTGTTGCTCGGCATGTTCTTCTTCAATCTTGCGCGCAAGCGGCCCGACCGCGTGAAGGGCAAGATCCTGGACGCAGTCAGGAGCGAACTGGGCGCCGACTATGACGTCGAGACGCACTTCACGCCGCGCTACAATCCGTGGGATCAGCGCCTGTGCCTTGTCCCCGATGGCGACCTTTTCCAGTCGCTTCGTGCGGGGACCTCGTCGATCGTGACCGACACGATCGACCGCTTCACGAAAAAGGGACTCAAGCTGGCATCGGGCCGGGAACTGGACGCCGACCTGATCGTGACGGCGACGGGGCTCAGTATCAAGCTGCTGGGCGGGCTCGAGGTCGTGGCCGACGGCGTTCCGGTGAATCCTGCGCGTTCGCTGGCTTACAAGGGGATGATGTATAGCGGCATCCCCAATCTCGCATCGTCCTTCGGCTATACCAATGCTTCCTGGACGCTGAAGGCGGATCTGACCTGCGGCTATGTCTGCCGGCTGCTCAGGCATATGGATCGGATCGGGATGCGTCAGTGCACTCCCGTGGCGGTGGACGGCGAGGTGCCCGAAGCACCTTTCCTCGATTTCAGCTCGGGCTATGTTCAGCGCGCGGTCGACAAGATGCCCAAGCAGGGCGCGCACCGCCCGTGGCGCGTCTACCAGAATTACGCGCTAGACATCATGGCGTTTCGCTTCGGCGCGCTGGAGGACGGCGCGATGCAGTTTTCCAATCCACGACGTGCCGCCGAACGGGGCGGGGCGTCGATCGGACGCGAGGCAGCGGCGGGCGCAACGCCATAGACGACGGCCGCGCGAGGCGACCCGCCGAAGCGGATCAAAATCGCGCGAAAAATGCCCGCCCTGCGCCGGCGGGCGGTGGCCCCGTCTCCTATAATGCTTGCAGAAACACAGTCCCGGCACGCCGTGGTGCCTTGGGGACCTTGGAGATGTGAGCATGATTTCGCCCGAAGTAAGGGGTCGTCTGGAATTCTGTGAAATGGACGACCGTCAGCGCGCGACGCTGGCTGCGGCGCGCCCGATCGTTGAGCGGTGCATCCACGGCGCGCTCGACCGATTCTATGCGGCCGTTCGCAGAACACCCGAAACCGCGCGTTTCTTTGGTGGCGAAGGCCATATCCGCAAGGCCCAATCGGCACAGGCAGCGCACTGGCTGACGATCGCGGAGGGGCGTTTCGACGCGCGCTATTACGAAAGCGTACGGCGGATCGGATCGGTGCATGCCAGGATCGGCCTCGATCCACGCTGGTATATCGGCGGCTATTCGCTGGTGCTGGAGGAGATTGTCGGGAGTGTCGGGCGCGCATTTTCACCGCTGAAACGTCTTGCGCGCCTGGGCCGGGGGCCGAGCCAGGCCGAGGTTACAGCGGCGCTCGTCAAGGCAGCGTTGATCGACATGGAGCTTTCTATATCGATCTACTTCGAGGTAGCCGACAACGAACGCCAGGCGGCGATTGGCGCGGTCGGCGGCGCGCTGGCACGGCTTGCGGCGGGCGACCTCGTGCAGGATCTTTCGGGCCTGCCCGAGAGCTTCAGGCCGCTCGAAGCTGCCTATAATGAATCGATCGGCAATCTGCGCGGGACCATCGGAGCGGTTTCGCAGAGCGCCAGCGGGATACGCACCGCGTCGCACGAGATCGCGCGTGCGTCCGAAGATCTGGCGAGACGGACCGAAAGCAACGCCGCGAGCCTCGAACAGACCAGCGCGACGCTCGTCCAGGTCGAGGGCAGGGTCAAGACCACCGCGGCCAATGCGCGTGCGACCGTCGTCAGCGCCGACCAGGCGATCGGCGTCGTGCAGGGCGGACGCGGCACCGCTGTGGAGGCGGTACGCGCGATGGATCTTGTCCGCGAAACCGCGCGGGGCATCGATTCGGTGATCGAGGGAGTCGACAAGATCGCCTTCCAGACGCGCGTCCTCGCGATGAATGCCGCGGTCGAAGCAGGCAGGGCGGGCGAGGCCGGGCGCGGTTTTGCGGTCGTCGCCGATCTGGTCAGTTCGCTGGCCATGCGCGCCGAGGAAGAGGCGCAACGCGCGCGTGACGGGCTGACCGCGACCCAGACAGAAATCGGCACCGCGGTCGAAGCCGTGACGCGCGTCGATCGCGCGCTTGAGGAGATCGCCGACGAGGTGAACAAGGTCCACGGACTGCTGGGGCGGATGTCCGAAGACAATGCCGCGCAGGCCAGCGCCATTTCGGAGATCGCGACCGCCATCGGCGCGATGGATCGTTCAACCCAGCAGAACGCCGCGATGGTCGAGCAGACGTCCGCCGCTGCGCGCGGGCTGACCGATGAGGTGGCAACGCTTGCCGATCAGGCCGCCCGTTTCGAAACTGGCGCGGCCCAGGAATCGCGCACGGGTCGAAGAGGGCTGCGCGCGGCCGCCTGACATGATTCCGGCCCCCACCAGTGGAGGCGCGTCAGGCCATTGGCCGGGCGCGTCTTTCGGGTTCAGGGGGGCTGGCAACATTTTCCGGTTGTGCGCGCGCGCGGATTTTGGCTTTTGGCGCGCATGACCATTGCCCGCCCGCGCCGCAGCGCCCTTTATCTGCCCGCCTCCAACGCTCGCGCGATCGAAAAGGCGCGCACGCTCGACGCCGATGTCGTCATTCTCGATCTCGAGGATGCGGTCGCGCCTGAAATGAAGGCGCAGGCGCGCGAACAGGCGGTCCAGGCCGCGCGCGAAGGCGGATTTGGTGGGCGTGAGCTCGTCATCCGGGTGAATGCGCTCGACACCGAATGGGGGGCGGACGACATTTCCGCGGTCGCCGGCGCAGGCGCGGACGCGATACTCGCGCCCAAGGTCAGCAGCGCCGAGGATGTAGCGGCATATCGCGCGCGGCTGGCGAACGCGCCGCTGTGGGTGATGATCGAAACCTGCGCGTCGCTGTTCCGGCTGGAGCAGATCGCCGCCGCGGGCCCCGCATGCCTTGTCATGGGCACCAATGATCTGGCCAAGGAAATGCGCGCACCGCTGACGCGCAAGCGAACCGTCTTCCATCCCGCGCTCGCAATGACTGTTGCCGCAGCGCGCAGCGCCGGAATCGCCGTGCTCGATGGCGTTTGCAACGAAATCGAGGATCAGCCAATTCTGGACGAAGCCTGCCGGCAAGGCGTCGAATTCGGCTTCGATGGTAAGACGCTGATCCACCCCGCGCAGATTGCGATCTGCAATGCCGCCTTTGCCCCCTCGCTGGAGGCGCTCGCGCATGCCCGAGCTGTGATCGCGGCCTTTGCCGATCCCGACAATGCCGGAAGAGGTGCGATCCGTGTTCAGGGTAAGATGGCAGAGCGGCTCCATCTGGCTGAAGCCGAACGTCTCGTCGCGGTAGCGGCAGCGATCGCGGAGCGCTGACATGGGCGAGATGCGCGGCGGGATCTATATCGACTGGCGGCGGCTCGCCGATGGCACGCTCGCCTATGAAATGCCCTGGCCCGCAGCCGATGGCGACCGGTTCGAACGGATCGCGCGTGGCTTCGCGGCGCATTACCAGCTCGACTGGCAATCGCCCGATGGCTTCGGCTTTTCGCGCGGCGAGGGCTATACCCGCTTCGGGCGTCGCGATGCGTTCAACTATGTCGACCGGGGGACCGTCGAGCGCGTGCGCGCCGAGGCTCAGTCGCTCGATGGAGAGGCAGAGAATGTCGTGCTGCTTCCTCCCGGCTATCGCGGTCTGCGTTTCACGCTGAACATGCGCGTGATCCTGATATTTTACGCGGTGTTGCTGGTGACAATCTATCTGGCCTTCTTCGGTGCCACTCCGGTCATGGCGTGGATCGGCGGATTTCTTGCGATCTATGCGCTCCACATCGTGCTGGTGATCGCCAGCCTGAAACGCAAGCTGGCGGGCTGGGTGGCCCGCGAAAGCTGGCACTGAAGGCTGCGGGGAGTGCCTGTTTCGACGTAAGTTTGAGTATGACGGTGGACCGGGTCATCCATATGGCGCCGTGCGCGTCTCCCGCGTGGGTACGGGAGAACGCCGGAACGGCCTGACGCCGGGACGGGGCGGTCAGCTTTCGCTTGCCGAAGCCGCGTCGGTTGCGATGTCGAGCTCGGTCTGCGCCTTGCCCGCCCAGAAATGATCCATGCTGTACGGATTTGCTGGATCGGACGCGAGTATGAGGAAGCCGCCTGCCATTGCCATGTTTTTCAGGAACATCACGAGCTGAACGGGCTCGGCGAAGTTCGTGTGGAACATCAGCGCGGTGATGAGGCAGAATCCGGCGAGCAGGATTGCCGTTGCGCGCGTGAACACACCGAACAGTATGAACAGCCCGCCGATCAGCTCGAAAAAAGCCACCGGCCAGGCAAACGCTTCAGGCAAGCCCGACCTGCCGATCGTGGCGCTCGTTTCCGCGATATCGACGATCTTTCCCCACCCGCTGATGATGAAGATTGCCGACAGGAGAATGCGTCCGATCAGCGTCGTCAACCCATTGATCGTAGTCATTGGTTCATCTCCCTCTCACGAGATGGAAAGAGGGTGCGCCCATCTGCGCGCGGCGTCAACGAATGTGGCGTTGCAGTAAGTGCAACCCGGTCCGTGGTGTGTTTCGATCACCGCCGATCCCGCCGCGATAACCGCGCTGGCGCGCCAAATCTTCGCCGAATTTTAGGAGCGATCTTGTTGCATTCTTTTCATTTGCGACCGTTTCACGAACATGACATTTAAATGTCATAAAAGTGAAACAAAGACGTCATGCAAATGACGCAAATGGAGTTTGGAGAGATGATCAAAAAGGCTCTGGGCGTCTCCGCAATCGTTCTCGTTGCGCTTTCCGGCGCGGCGCATGCGGCGGGCGAGCCCAATCGCTACGCTTTCGACGAGATCGCGGCAAAGAATCTGAAGGCTGCCGAAATGCGGCTGGATGCGCAGCGGGCCAAGGAGCCGACGGAACCTTCGGTGCTGCTTAACCTCGCCTATGTGTACAGCAGGACGGGGCGTGCAGCCGAGGCCAGAACGCTGTATAACGAGGTGCTGGCCCAACCCGACGTGCTCATGGCGCTTGGTGATGGCCGGCCAGCGTCGAGCCACGATATCGCGCTCAAGGCGATGGACCGTCCGAACGGCTACGCCGCGCGATAAACGATGTTCAGGGAGGGGAGGGCAGTACCCCGGCCTCGGTCTGTTAGCTCCGGACCGATGAGACGCTTGCCGGGGTACGCCCGACAATTTTTCCCGGTGGTCTGCCGCAGCGCGCATTGACGCGCCGGGCCGGGCTCACCTTTAAGCACCACATCGATCAGCGTTGCGCATTCACCAGCCAAAGGTCGATGCGCCCGTTCTGTGGCAGCGGATTGCGCGTATCGGTGATGAAGAGCAGCCTGCCATCACCGCCCTCGATCCGCGCCGAAACCGCATATTCGGCATGTGCGGAGGGGTGGTCGGCAGGATAGGCGAGCTCGAACGCGATCGGCACCTGCCTGCCCTCGGTTTCGATGCGCGTCTCTGCGATCGTCCGCGCCGGGACATCCTGCCTGGCCACGTCGGCAATCTGCACCTTCACCACCGCATCAGCTGGCAGCGCGATACGTTCGCGGTAGCTGACCGTGCCCGCAAGGCGGCCGGCCACAAGCCCCGGGGCAGGGAGGGGCTCGGGTGCAACGTCATTCGCGCAGGCGGTCGCCGCAAGCGTCAGGGCCAGTGCGCCGGTTATCGTCCTGAAATCCATGACGGGCCTTTCCGATATTGTCGTCGGGTTCCTTGTTATCGCGCATGCTTCGCGACGCGTCAGCCCCGGACCGCACGCGCGTGATGCGTGGTGACGGGGCGGGCCTCAGAGCCGCGGCAGCGTTACCCCGCGCTGGCCCATATATTTGCCCGCGCGGTCGGCGTAGCTCGTCTCGCAAGGCTCGTTGCCCTTCAGGAAGAGGAACTGGCACGCGCCTTCATTGGCGTAGATCTTCGCGGGCAGCGGGGTCGTGTTGGAGAATTCGAGCGTCACATGGCCTTCCCAGCCGGGCTCGAGCGGCGTGACGTTCACGATGATGCCGCAGCGCGCATAGGTCGACTTGCCGAGGCAGATCACGAGGACGTCGCGCGGCACACGGAAATATTCGACGGTGCGCGCGAGCGCGAAGCTGTTGGGCGGGATGATGCAGACATCGGTCTTGCGATCGACAAAGCTGTTCGACGCGAAATCCTTGGGATCGACCACGGCGGAGTCGACATTGGTGAAGATCTTGAACTCGTCGGCGACACGCGCGTCATAGCCATAGGACGAAAGGCCATAGCTGATGCAGCCGTCACGCCGCTGGCTTTCGACGAAGGGCTCGATCATGCCCGTCGCCTGCGCCTGTTCGCGGATCCACTTGTCGCTCAGAATTGCCATTTTTGCTCCGTAACCGGGTTATGCGATGCCGAGATCGGCGGGGCCGAAGGCGTGGGGAAGAAGGTCGGAAAGGCGGTGCGTTTCGAGCGCATCACCATCGCCCGACGAACAATGGACGAGAATGTCGCGCCCGCCAAGCTGTGCCGCCTCGTTGAGGATCTGGCGGCACCGCCCGCAGGGGCGAACCGCATCGGCGCCCGTGACGCTGCCGCCAGCGTCTAGCATGCCGCCGATGATCCCGATCTCGACGACCTGACGCAGCTTGCCCTCGCTATTGGCCTTGGCGAGCGCGACGGTCTCCGCGCAAAGCGAAAGCCCATAACTCGCATTCTCGAAATTGGTGCCCGTGACGACGCTGCCGTCGTCGAGCAACAGCGCAGCGCCCACTCCGAATCTGGAATAGGGCGAATGCGCGAATGCGGCTGCAGCACGCGCCGCGTCGATAAGTTTTTTCCTATTTGTCATTCGCGCACCACATTCCATTCGACGGGTCCCTCTACGCCGTCGATACGACGGAAATCCGAGGCGCGCCACATCACCCATGGCGAATCCGCCTGATCGGGCGCGAGGAAGTTGCGCGTGCGCCAGCGCGTGCGCTGCACGGCTTCACCGATCGCATATTCGTCCTCGAAATCTTCCTCGACGCGCAGGATGGCCGGCTTGCCGCTATGCGCCTCGATCATGTCGACGAGCGTTTCGACCTCCTTCTGCACATGTTCTCTTGATGGGCGCATCGTACAATTTTCATAGAATTGCAGTGATATAGCTGGTGGCAGTGCTTCGGCTTCGCGTGGGACGGTAGCGATAAATGCGGTCGCCTGTTCGGCGGCGTCGCGGCACAGGCTATAGCCGTGCCAGGCACCGCGCCTCAGTCCTGCCTCCGCACTCGCCTGCCAATGATCCGCAAAGCTCGTGTCCCGGGTCGCGCCGTCGGTCGCACGCAGATACGCGATATCGGCCCCTTCGGCCTTGAGCGTCGGCCAATGGATCGAGCCCTGCACCGACGACACGCTGATGCCCTGGATAGGAAATTGCTCAGCTGCCGGATGCCAGTCGCGCGCATAGCCCCAGGCAGCGCCGGCGAGCGCTCCGATCGCAAGCAGGCCGCCTCCGAGCAGCGCCAGCTGCCGCTTTACCGTCCTTTGCCCCATTGCCCCCGTCTTACCCCTTGATGTGCAGCACGCAGATCAGCGTAAAGAGCCGCCGCGCAGTATCGAAATCCAGGTCGATCTTCCCCTCGAGCCGCTCGACCAGCAGCGACGCGGCATCATTGTGGATAGCGCGCCTAGCCATGTCCACCGTCTCGATCTGCTGCGGCGTTGACTGGCGGATCGCCTGGAAATAGCTGTCGCAGATCGCGAAATAGTCCTTGATCGGTCGCCGGAAGCGCCCGAGCCCGAGGATGAGGGATTCGAGCGGCGTGCCGTCCTCGCGGCCGATATCGAGCGCAAGCCGCCCCTCCTCGACGCGCAGGCGTATGCGATACGGGCCCTTGTAGCCATCGGCGTGTTCGCGCTGCGGCGCGAAGTGATTGCCTTCGAGGATGTCGAAGATGGCGATCCGGCGCTCCTGCTCGACATCCGCACTGCGCCAGATGATCGTAGCCTGATCGAGCTCGATATCGATGATGCGCGGGTCCGCCATTGTTCCGCCTCTATCGGGGAAGCGCGCGCGCCTCAACTGCTTCGCCACCACGGCAATCCTGTGTTATCGGTAATCCACAGTTTTTCCACAGGCGCCGGGGCCAAACATACACAAGTTGCTCTGGGTTGAGCCCGGCCCCGGCGTGCGCGAGAAGCAGAGCCATGGCTGATCCGATCCGACTGATTCCCGCCAATGAAGGCGAGCAACCCGAACTTCCGCAGAATATCGAGGCGGAGGCCGCGTTGCTGGGCGCGATGATGCTCGACAATCGCGTTGCCGAGGACGTGATGCAGAAGCTGCGCGCCGAGCATTTCTACGAGCCTGTGCACGGCCGCATCTATGACGCGATCCTGAAGCTCGTCACCAAGAACATGATTGCGAGCCCCGTTACGCTTCGTCCGATGTTCGAGAGCGACGAGGCCATGAAGGATCTGGGCGGTCCGGCCTATCTCGCGCGGCTCACGGGCAGCGGCGCGGCGCTGATCGCGGCGCGCGACTTTGCCGAGCAGATCTATGAGCTCGCGATGTTGCGGGCACTCATCGGCGTCGGGCGCGAACTCGTTACCAAGGCGATGGACACATCGGATGAGGTGAATCCGAAGAAGCAGATCGAGGACGCCGAGGTCGCGCTCTACCGCGTCGCCGAAGAGGGCGGAGAGACCGGCTCGGTCAAGACCTTCCTGCAAGCCAGTCGCGTCGCGGTGGAAATGGCCGAAAAGGCCCTCAACGCGGGCGGCGGGCTGTCGGGCGTCACGACCGGGTTGTCCGTTATCAACTCGCGCATCGGTGGTCTCCACCACTCGGACCTTATCATCCTCGCCGGCCGACCGGGCATGGGCAAGACGTCGCTCGCCACGAACATCGCGTTTAACGCCGCCAGCCGCTGGCAGCGCGATTTCGAGGATGGGATAGACATGAAGAAGTCGGTCGGCGCCAAGGTCGCGTTCTTCAGCCTCGAAATGGCTGCGGACCAGCTCGCGACGCGTATCCTCTCCGAACAATCGGGGATCAGCGGTGAAAGCCTCCGCATGGGCAAGATCAGCCAGCAGGATTTCCGCAATCTCGCGCGGGCCTCGGGCGAGCTCGAAAACCTGCCACTGTTCATCGACGATACGCCGGGCCTGACGATCGCGGCGCTCCGCACACGCGCCCGTCGCTTGAAGCGCCGGCACGATATCGGCTTCATCGTGATCGACTATCTCCAGCTGCTCCAGGGCTCGGGCAAGTCGAGCGACGGCAACCGCGTGCAGGAAATCTCGGAGATCAGCCGCGGCCTCAAGACGCTGGCGAAGGAGCTCAACGTCCCCGTGATCGCGCTCTCGCAGCTCAGCCGTGCGGTCGAGCAGCGTGAGGACAAGCGCCCGCAGCTGTCCGATCTTCGTGAATCGGGCTCGATCGAGCAGGACGCCGACATGGTCTGGTTCGTCTACCGCGAGGACTATTATCACTCGTTCAAGAAGCCGGCTGAGCCCAACGCCAATTCGACGGCGGAAGAGCATGACGCCTGGAACGCGTGGCTGCAGGAGGACTTCAAGATCAGCGGCCTTGCGCAGCTCATCATTGCCAAGCAGCGCCATGGTGCCACGGGATCGGTCAAGATGCGTTTCGACAGCAAGATCACGCGCTTTTCCGACTATATTGAGGATAACCGGTTGCCCGAGCAGTATAACTAGAGCATCGCGCGCCAAATCGGCATGACCTGACCGCTTATCCTGAGGAGGGACTGAGCGAAGGCGAAGGCCTGTCTCGAAGGATCTGGCAGTGAGCGTCCTTCGAGACGCCGTTTCGGCAAGCTCAACGGCTCCTCAGGATGAGCGGGTCCGATTTAACCCTCGATGCTCCAGGTCTGTGCCGTGCCTTTCGGGCCGTTTCACAGGTTTGTGATAAGAGGGGTTTAACGGGATGCCACTAAGCCGGGCGTTGATGCTTATTACGTCACGTCCGCAATGACAGGTCACGAGATCGGCCTTTCCGAGCCCTGGCAGCTGCTCCATACTTGGCCGCTTCCGGCGATGGTGAACCCAAATCATGCAGGGGGCGATGCTGTGGCGCAGCAAGGTCGCCTGACAGTGCCGGCGGATCGCGAACTGCTCCGGAAATTCGTCGGGGTGGGGGCGTGGGAATGCGATCTGCGAGACGATTCCCTGACCTGGACGACCAGCATATTCGATCTATTCGGGCTGCCTCGCGACACGGGGGTCGACCGCGCCGATGCGGTCGCACGATATTGCGATGAATCGCGCGAAGCGATGGAGCTGCTGCGCGCCTACGCGATAAAGCACCGGCGAGGCTTCACCATGGACGCCCGGCTCATCTCGCCCGACGGCGAGCCGCGCTGGATGCGGCTTGCCACCGCCGTGGAATGTGAGGAGCGGCGTCCGAGCCGACTTTATGGGACGAAACAGGACATCACGCTGGAGCGCACGCGTCGCGAGCGTCTTCGCGGCATGGCGGGGGTCGACGAGTGCACCGGTTTTGCCACGCGTGCTGCGTTCGATGCGCATTTTTTTAACGGGCGCGCCGGGGAGCGCAGCTTGAGCGAGGCGCTCGTCATCATCAATGTCGAAGACATTGCGAGGATAGAAAAACGGTTTGGACCCGCCGCGAGCGAGGCTTGCCTTGGATCGCTCGCATCGAGGCTGGCATTTCTCGTGAAAGATGCTTCGATGATTGCGCGCGTCGGGGAGCATGATTTCGCGGTTCTCTTGCACGCTTCGTCCGGCTCCGGCGCCCTTGAGCGAACGGTTCACCGTCTTGTGCGCGCACTGGCGGAACCGGTCTACTGGCAGGGTTATCTGCTCAGCGTCACACCCGCGGCCGGAATTGAATATGCTGGCGATGCGGCGAGGCGCGACGCGGCGGGTTTCTATTCGGTGGCTCTGGAGAGGGCGAAGGGAGCGAGGCGCAAGCGTGACGCGGAGGCGCTCCCGTCGAGTTTCACTTCGCTGCTTTGAGATATGCGCGCCGTTGGCGGCGGCTCCGGAAGCGCACGCGAAAGGGCAGGCCCCCGGTCACGCCCGGCAGCCCGGTAGTGGCCGGGCTCTATTTGTTCCTTGCCAATACCTCGTCGCACGCCTTGTTCGTGGAACTGCCCTTGCCGATGGTGTGGCCCGCCAACGCGCCCGCGCCGGCTGCCAGTGCAGCCTCGGCGAGGCCGCCACCGGCGA
The DNA here is from genome assembly GCF_022601895.1 of Sphingomonas sp. LaA6.9. GTDB lineage: Bacteria > Pseudomonadota > Alphaproteobacteria > Sphingomonadales > Sphingomonadaceae > Sphingobium_A. Next base: position 31,543 of record NZ_JAKVIO010000016.1, on the reverse strand, counting down.
TCACCGCAACACCCGCGCCGCCGGCCGTGCCCGCGATGGCGCCCGTCTTGCCTCCCTTCTTGCGCTTGAGGAGGCAGTAGCGGACATCGTCCTGGTCTTGCGGGGCCGCCCGAGCCACCCTTGCTTCTTCCTTCTTGCTCAACGATTTGGCGGTAGCCGGCGTGGCCAGCAGCGACAGGAGAACAAGGCCCGAGACGGTCAGCTTAACCTTCGTCATGAGATCGCTCCTTGTAGCGCAACAGTGCGCAACGCCTGCGCGGCAATTGTCAGCGTGCGGATGCGGGTAGTCCCGACGGGGGCCGTATTCCGTCGAAATCCCGCAGTCGACACGGGCGGTAGCGAGGGCAGGCGTCGTTCTCAATTCTACGTGAAATTCACGAAATTGGCGAGAGTTCCGCGTCGATGGGAGCGAAGATAACGTACTGGATTTCCCGCCTGATATGCCTAAAGCGCCTGGTCACGGTACGAGCCGGCGACCAGCTCGAATTAGTCTCGTACAATCCGAACGCGTCGTCGGATCATGTGTTCAAGGGAAGGTGAACGGTCCTTCGCGGTTCCCCAGCGCGCAGGCCGGGGCCGCTTTCAGGCGTGCTTAAAATCCGACCTGGAGAAAGATCGCAGGCCCCTTGAACTCGTAAGCGATCCGTCCCTCCCATTCGGGCTTTTCGACATCGAGCCGATAGTCGACATAGCGATACATTGCGCCGATGCCGACATTCTTGAATACGCGATAGGTCAACGCAGCCTGGGTGTTGATGAGGCGGCCATCATAATCGTCAATCGACAGGGACAGATAGTCGATACGCCCGGTCAGGGTCAGCTTGGGCATGATCTCATATGCGCCGAACAGTCCGACCGTCGGAAGTGGCGCGAGCGCGGAGCGACGGCGTGACTCGAACTGTCCGGTTGCTCCCCCGACATTTCCGATACCCTCAATCTGAATCTCGAAATCGGTCGCATGCAACCCCAGCGCGGCGCCAATTTCGAAATTGTCCTCGCGCACGAAAGCATATCCGAGCGTAAGCCGATACACATCGGTATTGAACTTGCTCGTTATACTCGCGGTGGCGGGATATGTGACGTCGTCAAAGACGATATCACGCGCAAGATTGACAGTTCCATCGCGTCCCAGCGAATAATATTCGGCGCCGATCGAGAAATTGCTCCCCAGACGAACACCCGCGAATACCGCGGGCAGAGTGGAATCATTGTCGAGGCCCAGATCGGATTCGAGGTCGATCTCTGTTCCTACGGTGTTGTCTGTAAGCGACGATACTCTGATGTCCGTATCGACTTTTGGGAAATAGGCAGACCCTTCAATCCAGAACTTGTCGTCCAGGGCCTGAGCATTTGCTGACGTCGCTCCGAAAACCCCGCCAAGTACGGCGGCAACCATCACGCGCTTTACTGTCAACATGATCATCGACCATCTCCCCCTGTTGATCAGGCTCTGACGGCCCGGTACTGGCCGGCACTACGGAAGTCTCGTCTTTAACAAGGACATTATCACCGAAGACATTATCACTAAAGCGTCTTTTGCATAATAAGGACAAATACGTGGTGCTTCCGGATCGTCGCTGTGGCGGATTCCACACACCGACCTGACCGACCTTGCTTCGGTGCATCGGGTGATCGGAGTGCGGCGTGCGGTGGTGCTGCGGCAGGACCTTTTTCAAGCCGGCGAACATGCCCGATTCGTGAAATTGCCCGCCGTCGGATTCGCGCGGCGTGATAATCATTCAGAACGGGGTCATGACCAGAATCTTCGTTCGTAATGGCAAACAAGATCGCCGCTTAAAAATATCCGAAGCAAGATGACGCCGCGCAGACGTCATTGAAAAGCGGATCAATAACGTCACTCTATCAATTCTCTATTTGGAAAACTTTACAATGATGTGTCGAAACTTTCGTTGACCTATTTCTAAACGGAGAAATATGTCCTTCCCAGGATGACGTCACTTCCATCGAGAAAGTGACAGCTTGGGGAGTGCAATGTCGAGCGCCGACAAACATCATGGCATCCGGTTGGAGCTGGCTGTTGAGCAGTGGAATCTGAAGGCGCCCTTCAGGATTTCGGGCCACGTCTTTTCGCAACATCAGGCGCTCGTCGTTGCGCTTCATGACGGTGATCTTGTCGGACGTGGAGAGGCTGCCGGCGTCTATTACCGCGGAGACGATGTCACTGCGATGGTTGAACGCATCGAGCGGGTCAGGGGCGCGATCGAAGCGGGTATCGGTCGCGAAGAACTGCAGCATATTCTTCCTGCGGGTGGCGCCAGAAACGCCCTGGATTGTGCTCTGTGGGATCTTGAGGCGAAGCGTGCCGGTTGCCCGCTGTGGCGGCTCGCGGGACTGGAAAAACCCGGCGCGCTCATCACTACTTTCACTTTCGGCGCGGAGGCGCCTGCGGTGGTCGGCGCGGGCGCCCGGGCTTCGGATTTTGCAGCGCTCAAACTCAAACTCTGCGGCGACCAGGACGATGCTGCGCGCGTAAGGGCGGCGCGCGCAGCGCGCCCTGAAGCATGGATCGGGGTGGACGCCAATCAGGGGCTCGATCGCGCGGGCCTTGAGCGGCTCATACCCGTGCTGGTCGATGCCGGCGTCTCGCTGATCGAGCAGCCACTGCCCGTCGGCAGCGAAGCAGATCTGGAGGGGCTGGATTCCCCGATCGCGATCGCCGCCGATGAGACCGTCCAGACGCTCGCGGATGTGGCGGCATTCGCCGGGTCGTTCGACGTGATCAACATCAAGCTCGACAAGTGTGGCGGGCTTACCGAGGCGCTCGCAATGGCGCATGAAGCGCGCCGGCTCGGCCTTCAGGTCATGGTCGGCAACATGATCGGGACCTCGTTGGCGATGGCTCCCGCGTGGCTCGTCGGTCAGCAATCGACTGTCGTCGATCTCGACGGGCCGCTCCATCTGACGTCGGACCGCACCGAGCGCGCCACATATCGCGATGGCCAGATCCATTGCGGGGATGCGGTCTGGGGCGGTGCGACCATGACTGGGCAGGGCGCATGACAATCGCCGCGCTGCCCCAGCCATATCTGCTCTTCCTCGGCGACGTTGGGGAACGCGCTTTCCTGAAGACCGCGCTTGGTCTCGCAGACTGGGCAAGCGAGCACTGCATTGGCGAGTATCGACTGCCCGGCGCGGCAGTGACCACCGGCTTGCCCGCGATGGCGCCTGTGGAGGCGCGTGCGGGCGGCGCCCGTGCGATGGTCATCGGTGCCGCAACGCCCGGAGGCGGTATCCCGGACAGCTGGATCGACGGGCTGTTGCAGGCGCTGGGCGCGGGGCTCGATATCGTGAGCGGGATGCATGTGCCCTTGTCGAGCATCGCGCGGCTCGCAGAAGCGGCCGAGCGTCAGGGGCGGCAACTGATCGATGTGCGCCGGCCGCCGAACAGTATCAGCGTCGCTTCGGGTGCCAAGCGTACGGGCAATCGGTTGCTGACCGTTGGCACCGATTGCGCGCTGGGCAAGAAATACACCGCGCTCGCAATCGATCGCGCGTTTCGTCGGCGCGGAATCGCCTCCGATTTTCGCGCCACGGGCCAGACGGGAATCCTGATCGCCGGCCGGGGTATGCCGATGGACGCCGTGGTCGCAGATTTCTGCGCGGGCGCCGCCGAAATGCTGACGCCCGATGCCGCCGACGACCATTGGGACGTGATCGAGGGGCAGGGATCGCTGTTTCACCCTTCTTATGCGGGGGTTTCGCTCGCGCTGCTCCACGGCAGCCAGCCCGATGTGGTCGTGGTCTGCCACGAGCCGGGCCGACGCAACATGGTAGGCGCGGCGGGCTTCGCGCTGCCAACCGTGGAGGAGGCGATCGAAACCAACCTGCTATTGGCGCGCCGCGTCAACCCGCAGGTCCGTTGTGCAGGCGTAAGCTTCAACACCTCCGCACTTTCGGTGGAGGATGCCGAGCGCCTGATGGAAACCGAAGGCGCGCGGCTGGGCCTGCCGGTGGCGGACCCGGTTCGTGGCGGCCCGGCATTCGATCGATTGGTATCGGCATGTCTGGGGCAATGAGTCCGGCCGCGACCGACTGGTTCGGCCAGCCACGCGGGCTCGCGATCCTTTTTTGCACCGAGATGTGGGAGAAATTCTCGTTCTACGGAATGCGGGCCCTGCTCGTCTATTACATGACCAAGCATCTCCTCATGCCGCAGGATGCGGCCTCGCTCACCTACGGCGCCTATACCGCCTTCGTCTATCTGACGCCGATTGCCGGCGGGATCATCGCCGATCGCTGGCTGGGGCGCCGCCGGGCGGTGGTCCTCGGCGGATCGATCATGGCGGCGGGCCATTTCATGATGGCTTTCGAGACGCTTTTCTTCCCGGCGCTCGGCGTGATCGCGCTGGGCAACGGGCTGTTCCTGCCAAGCCTGCCGAGCCAGATCGAGGATTTGTACGCGCCTGCCGATGCGCGCCGCGCGAGCGCTTACAACATCTACTATGTCGGCGTGAATCTGGGCGCGTTTCTTGCGCCGCTGGGGTGCGGATATCTCGGCGAAACCTATGGCTGGCACTGGGGGTTCGGCGCTGCCGGGATCGGCATGGTCACGGGGCTGATCGTCTATCTCGCGGGCAGCCGATATCTTCCAGCAGAGCGCGTGCGTGACAAAGCGGAACCCACGTCGGACCGCGCCGCGGGCGATGCTGTGCGCGGTCGTTTCGCGGTGCTGATCGCGGTGATGGCCGCGGTGGTCATATTCCGCACGTCCTATGAGCAGGTGGGCAACACCGTCGCGCTCTGGATCGACCAGGGCGTCGATCGCAGCATCGGCGACGCGACCATACCGATGACCTGGTTCCAGTCGCTGAACCCGCTGCTCGTGTTCGTGCTTACGCCCTTGCTGATCCTGTGGTGGAGGACCCGCGACACCGGCGCATCCCACTCGACCGCGCGGCGCATGGCGCGTGGCGCGACAATCGTGGCGGGGGCCTATCTGCTGCTCGTACTGGTCAGCCTTGGCGCGGTGGGGGACGCGCGCGCGAGCTGGCTCTGGCTTGCCCTGTTCTTTGCGATCCTGACCGCCGGCGAATTGCACATTCTCCCGGTGGGGCTGGGGCTCTTCGGGCGGCTGGCACCCGCGGGATTCGCCGCGACCGCGATCGCGACATGGTTCTTCGCCGGTTTCGCCGGAAATCTGCTGGCGGGGCTGTTCGGCACGCTCTGGAGCAGAGTGGAGCCTGCGCTGTTCTTCGGCGGCGCGGCGCTGCTCGCGGCATTTTCCGCAGCACTGCTGACCGCGCTCGATGGAATGGTGTCGAGGGCCGAAGCGTCGCGGGACATCAATTGGAGGATGCGGTGATGAAGTTGGTCCTACGGATCGCGGCTGTCCTGTCTGGCGCGATCATGGCTCCGGCGCTGGCGCAGCCTGCACCGCCAGTTCGCACGACCATTGCGGCGCATGACCTCGAGCTGTTTGTCGACGGCGTGATGCGCGATGCGATGGCAAGCGAGCACATCGCAGGCGCCGCGGTCGCTGTGGTCACGCAGGACCGGACCCTGTTGCTCAAGGGATATGGTCAAGCGGACGTCGCCAGGAGCGTGCCGGTCGATCCCGCGCGCACGCTGTTCCGCATCGGTTCGCTGTCAAAGACCTTCACCTGGATATTGCTGATGCGCGAGGTCGAGCGGGGACGTGTGCGCCTCGACGCGCCGGTGAACGACTATCTTCCGCCAGCACTGAAGCTGCCCGACGATGGCTTTCGCCGCCCCGTTCGTGTCATCGACCTGATGGCGCATTCCGCGGGGTTCGAGGATATCGGGCTGGGGCACATGCTGGTCGGCGACGGTGCCAAAGTGATCCCGCTCGAGGACTATCTGGCGCGTCACCGCCCGCGTCGCGTCCGCGAACCGGCGGCAGCACCCACCTATTCCAATTATGGCGCAGCACTTGCCGGCGCGATCGTTGCGCGAATCTCGGGAGTCGACTTCCAGACACTGGTGGAGCGTGAAATTTTCCGTCCGCTTGCCATGCGCGATGCGACGTTCCGCGAACCCTATCCCTCACGCACTGGATTGCCCGCACCGATGGCGCCCGCGCTCGCCGCGCGCCTCGCGACCGGGTACACATGGAGCGCGGGCAGTTTTCAGTCGCATGGTTTCGAATATGTCAGCCGCATCGCGCCTGCGGGCAGCGCCTCGGCATCGGCGGCGGCGATTGCGCGATATATGCAGGCCCAGCTGGCGGGCGGAATGCTGGACGGCGCCTCGCTCTACGGATCCCGGGCGGCCGCGGCGTTCCGCGCTCCCATACCGGGGCAGGCGGCCGGACGGACCTGGGCGCACGGCTACATGATCTCGCCGCTAGGCAACGGCATGACCGGATATGGGCACGCGGGTGCGACGGGATTTTTCCTGAGCAACATGGTGCTGATCCCCGAACTCGGTATCGGCATCTTCGTCACCACCAACACCGACACGGGGCGCGCGCTGGCGGCGAGGCTTCCCGAACTGATCGCCCAGCGCTTCGGCGGCGGTGCACCAGTCTATCGCGCCGGGGATCAAGGACTCGCGTCACGGCGCGCGACATATGCCGGCACCTACCTCACGTCCCGCCGCGCCTATTCGGGGCTGGAGCAATTCGTATCGCTTCTCTCTTCCTCAGCTTCGGTCCGCGTCACCCCGACCGGATATCTCGTCACTCAAACAGGCCCGGCGATCGCGGCCTGGGTGCCCGACGGTGCGCCAGACCGCTTCGTCTCGGCCGCGGGTGACCAGCGCATGTCATTCCGGCGCGACGCGTCGGGCAATGTCAGCGGCTATGTCACCGCCAATGGGATGAGCGTCATGGAGCGCGCGAGCGCCGTCTATTCACCCGGCACGATGGCGTTGGCGGCTGTGCTCGTGCTCGTTGTCGCAGGGGGCACGGTCATCCGCGCGATTCTCAGGCGCCGCCAGGCGCCGGTATCGACGCGGAGCCAGAAATTGTCGGCTCTCGGTGGGTTGGTTGCGGCCGGCTTGTGGCTCGCATCCTGTCTCTGCTTCGCGCTCTGGGGGGCTTCGGCGGGCAGTCGCGAAACACTGGTCTACGGCTTTCCGGGGCCGTTCCTCACCGGCGCGTCGCTCATGGCGCTGAATGCGACGATCATAGCGGCGCTATCGGTGGTGGCGCTGCCGCTGGTCTGGAAAGGCGCTGGATGGGCCCGGTGGCGCAAGCTCAGACACAGCGTTTCGATGCTCCTTTTTCTTTCATTTGGCGCGCTGGTTGGCGCATGGGGAGGGCTGTCTTCATGGGCATGATCCGCACGGTGCTGCGCTGCAGCCTGACGATCGCTTCGATCCTCGCGCTGACGAATTCGGCGCAGGCGAGATCCACGAACGTTCGCTACGACATCGTAATTCGCGGCGGTCAGGTGATTGACGGGACGGGCGCGCCGCCGATCCGTGCCGACGTCGCGATAAAGGACGGGCGGTTGGTCAGAATTGGCCGCGTTCGCGACAAGGGTGCCAGGGAGATCGATGCCAGCGGACGATATGTCAGTCCCGGGTGGATCGACATGCTCGACCAGTCGGGCAGGGTCCTGTCGACCGATGGTTCGGCGCTTAACAAGCTCCAGATGGGTGTCACCACGCTCCTCGGCGGCGAGGCCGGGACGCCCGTGCCCGCGGCGCAAACCGATGCGTGGCTCTCGGCATTCGAGGCGAAGGGGATCGCGGTCAATTTCGGCAGCTATTATGGCACCACGCAAGCCCGGATCGAGGTGATGGGTGACGGGGCAGGTACGCCGAGTGCCGACCAGATGCGCGCGATGGAGGGGCGCGTTGCCGCAGCAATGGAGGGGGGGGCGCTTGGCGTCGCCAACGCTCTGATCTATCGACCCGCCGCTTTCCAGACGACTGACGAACTGGTCGCGCTCGCGAAGGTAGCCGCGCGCTATGGCGGAATCTATGGCAGCCATGTTCGTGACGAGAGCGCCGGGCTGGTCACGGCTGTCGACGAGGCCATAGCGATCGGCGAGCGTTCAGGAGCCTCCGTCGAGATCTTCCACTTCAAGGGGGCATATCAGCCGGGCTGGGGCCGGCTTTTGCCCGAGGCGGGCGCACATGTTGAAGCAGCGCGCAGCCGCGGCGTCGACGTCTGGGCGAACATCTATCCCTATATCGCGGGTGGAACCGGGCTCGAAGCGACGCTTCCAACCTGGGTGTTCCGCGACGGCATCGCCAAGGTTGGCGAAAAGCTGGCCGATCCGGCGATCCGGGACAGGCTGAAGCGGGAGATTGCGGCAGGCTCGCTCCCCGGCTGGGCCAATCTGGTCGAGGCGTCGGGGGGATGGAAGGGTGTTATCCTCGCGAACAGTCACAGCGAAGAGTTCCGCCGGTTTCATGGCCGCAGCATGCTGGATATTGCCAACGAACTTGGCCGCGACCCGACCGAGCTTTCCTGGGAGATTATGGCCAAGGCCCAGCCACACAGGGCGATGGCGCTGTTTTTCCTGACCGCAGAAGCCGATATCCGCACCGCGCTTTCCTATCCGTGGACGACGATTGGCAGCGACGCCGCGGCCGCTGCCGGTGCGGGGCTGGTGGACGCGCTCGGGCTGCCGCATCCGCGCGCCTATGGAACATTTCCGCGCATCGTCGCCGAATATGTGAAGCGCTCCAAACTGCTCACGCTGCCCCAGGCCGTCCATCGCATGACCGGTCTGTCCGCGCGCCGGATGAAGCTCGCCGATCGCGGGCTCGTTCGTGCGGGATACTGGGGAGACCTCACAATCTTCGATCTCGACCGGCTCGACGACCGGGCCAGCTGGGACCAGCCAACCGCCATTCCGACCGGGATCGACTACGTCCTCGTCAATGGCGAACTCGTGCTCGAGCACGGAAAATACACCGGCGCAACGCCGGGAAAAGTGATCCGAGGCGCAGGCTACAAGGCGCCGGCCGACTGACCGGGGCGGCAATCACGCTCCAGAAGACACCGACAACAAGACCGAGAGGGGCATTTACTATGACGCATCACGCGAAAAATACCGCGACGAGCCGAGGCAAGGTTCATCTTGCGCGCATCGCCTTGCTGGCGCTGAGCGCGCACACGCCGCTTTGGGCGCAAGATGCACAGCCCGCCGATGCGGCCGCGAGCGCGGAAGGGATTCCTGACATCATCGTCACCGCGGAAAAGCGCGAGGCGTCGGTCAAGGATGTGCCGAGCTCCATCACGGTGCTGGGCGGAGACCGGCTGGAAGCGACGTCGTCCAGCCAGATCGCGGACTATGCGGGTTATGTTCCGGGCCTGACGACGACCGCCGGTTCGGCGCCCGGTCAGAACCACCTCATCCTGCGCGGCCTCACCACGGGATCGACCGCGACCGCCACGGTCGGCGTCTATGTCGACGATACGCCCTACGGAACCGCGCGCGGGCAGGGGCGCTTCGCGCTCGATCTGATGCCCTATGATATCGAGCGGGTCGAGATTCTGCGCGGGCCGCAGGGTACGCTTTACGGGGCCAGCACGATCGGCGGGCTCCTGAAATACGTGACCCGCGCGCCCGATACCGACGACGTGGAAGCGCGTTTCGGCGTCGAAGGGCGCAGCGTCGCGCATGGGGGTGAGGATTTCACGGTGCGAGGGGCCGTCAACCTGCCCATCGTCTCTGACGTTCTTGCCCTGCGCGCGAGTGGCTATCTGCAAAACAATCCGGGCTATGTAGACCGCGTCGGTGACAAGGCCGACAGCAATTCGGACAAGCAGGAGGGCGCGCGTGTGTCGCTTCTCGCGCGGGCGGGTGATACGCTGACCGTGCGGCTGTCCGCCGCGCTGCAGACGCTGCACAGTCGCGACAGTTCGATCATCAATGTCGCACCCTCGACATCAAAGCGCGCATCCGACCGTGCGCCCGTGTACGGCGCCTATGCCCATGCCAACATCATCCCCGGCACCTTCGCGCAGCATGTCGAGATCTACAGCGCCAATATCGATTGGGATGTCGGCTTTGCATCGCTGACCTCGGACACCAGCCTTTCCAAAAGCCGGACACGTACCGCCACCGACAATTCTGTGCTGTACCGCCCGATCCTCCAGCCCATCCTCCGTATTCCGCTCGGTACGACGATCAACGTGGCCCAGGCGTCGGAGAAGTTCACGCAGGAACTGCGGCTTGCGTCGCCATCGGGGGGCAGCGTCGAATGGCTCATCGGCGGCTATTACACGCATGAAGACAATACCAACAACCAGGTCCTGACTGCCGTTACGCCAACGGGCGGCGCAATACCTGGCCCGATCGGCGCGGTCGGAGCTCTCGCGACCGTCGCGGCACCGTCCCGTTACGAAGAGACCGCGATATTCGGCGATCTCACCTATCGCTTCACCGAACGTTTCGATGTCACCGCAGGCCTTCGCTATAGCCATAACAGCCAGCGGTCACAGCAGGTCTCGCGAGGCCTGCTCTTTGGTCCCGCCGGGACCAACGGCACCGGCGGATCGAGCGAGAACGTCACGACCTTCGCGATCAGCCCGCGTTACCATCTCGATGACGACGTCATGCTCTACGCGCGTGTCGCCAGCGGATATCGACCCGGTGGGCCGAACGTCGTTTTCCCCGGCCAGAGCGTGCCGGCAACCTATGACGCCGACACCGTCGTCAACTACGAAGCCGGGATCAAGGGCTTCTGGCTCGATCGCACGCTCTCGATCGACGCCGATGTGTTCTACATCGACTGGGACGATATCCAGATCACGCAGGTGTTCGGGGGCGTCCAGGGGCTCGGCAATGGTCGGACCGCGCGAAGCCAGGGCTTTGAGCTTTCAACCGTTGTGATGCCGACGGCCGGTCTGACAGTCGGATTCAACGCATCCTACACCGATGCGAAATTGACCGCTGATGCCCCGTCGATTGGCGGACACGCCGGCGATCGGGTGCCGTTCGTGCCCAAGTGGAACGCTTCGGCGACCGTCGATTATACGGTTCCGGCCTTTGCCGATTTCGATCTGAATGTCGGTGCGGGTTATCGCTTCCGCAGCGGTACGACCGGCAGCTTCGAGAGCGCGACGGACTTCATCCGCTACGACAGTTACGGCATCCTCGACGCGCATATCGGCCTGTCCAACAAGAACTGGAGCGTTCAGCTCTTCGCGCGCAACCTGGCCGATCGACGCGAATATATCGGCGCGGCACTGCCGGGGCAGCTCATTATCAACCAGCCGCGCGTCGTGGGGCTTAGCGCGAACGCGAGCTTCTGAACGATGGTGGGCGCGGCGTTGGGCCGCCGCGCCCCGTCATCTGCACATATGTAAGGAATTGAATGATGCGCACGCGACTGGCTCTCGCATTCATCGCAAGCGTGTCGCACGTCTGTACGGCGGCGTCCGCGGCGGAGACCATCGATGCCGTGGCGGACGCCTATGTCGATGTGCGACTGTCGCGCGATCCCATGTCGGGGATCGCGAGCGGGCTGGTCGATCCCGGCGCGGCGCTTCTGCCCGATCGATCGCCAGAGGCGCTGGCACGCTTTGACGCGCGCGAGGACGCGATCGCGCACCGGCTGGAAAAGATCGACCCCGCTTCGCTTTCCATGCCCGTTCAGCGCGCGCGCTACGAAACGCTGCGCGAACTGATCGAGGCGGAAAAGGGCCTGCGGATATGCCGACGCGCCTATTGGAACGTCAGCCATATGCAGGGATGGCAAATCGGACTCGCCGCCTTTGCCGCGAGTCAGCCGGTGGCGACCGGCGCACAGCGGGCGCATGCGCTGACGATGTGGGCGGGCCTGCCGCGCTTTGTCGATATTGAAATCGCCAATCTGCGCGAGGGACTGGGCCGTGGCTATTCGGTCCCGCGCCCTGTGGTGGAGCGTGTGCTCCAGCAACTGGACAAGGCGCTTTCGGCGCCGGCTGATCAGGCGGTACTATTGTCGCCTGCAGCGCGCGCCAGCGATGCCACATTCGCCAGCGCGCTGCGGGCGCAATATGACGGGGCGACGCGTCCGGCGCTTGTCAGGTACAGGGATTTCCTGCGCAGCGAGTATCTTCCAAAAGCGCGCGAAACCCTCGGGTTGTCGGCCTTGCCTGACGGCCGGGCGTGCTATGAAGCCCATCTGCGCGCCTATACGACGCTGGATCGCGATGCGCAGGGCGTATTCGAACTCGGCCGCAAAACCGTCGCGGCCAATATGGCGGAGGTCGCGCAAATCGGTCGTGATCGGCTCGGCGCCACCGACTTTGCGGACACGATCCGCAAGACCAACGCCGCCGGCGACAATCGTTTCGCATCCGAAGGCGATTTGCTTTCCTTCCTGCGCAGCGCAGTGGCACGCGGTAGGGAAAAGTCGGCGCGCCTGTTCGCAGCACCCGTCGATCAGGCAATCACTGTCGAACCGCTTCCCACATTTCAGCGTGGCTCGGGGATACCGTCGCACTATCAACCCTCCCCGGATCCGGGCACGCCCGCGACCTATCGCGCCGCGTCCGAGCAATGGGCACAGACATCGCGCGGCGATGCCGAAGTGACCGCCATGCACGAAGCCGCGCCGGGCCATCACCTGCAGACGGTTCTCGCGCGGCGTTTGGCGACACCCGATCGGCTTTCCCGGATCGCTGGCAATGCCGCCTATTTCGAAGGGTGGGGGCGTTATGGCGAAGCGCTCGCGGAAGAAGCCGATGCATATGTCACCCCCTATGCGAGGGTTGCGCGCCGTGTGTGGCCGGGACGCGGCATGGTCGCCGATCCGGGGCTCCATGTGTTCGGCTGGACGCGCGCCGAGGCCGTCGCGCTGATTGTGGAAAGCGGCCGCTTCGGCCCTGCGGAAGCCGACGCGATGGTCGATCGGATCGCCGCGATGCCCGGGCAGATGACAGCCTATGACAGCGGCGCCCTCGAAATCGTGGCGCTGCGCCGGGAGGCTGAACGCGTCCTCGGCTCCCGGTTCGACCTGCAGCGCTTCCATGGACAAGTGCTTGACGGCGGCGCCGTACCGCTCGCGCTGCTCAGGACCCGGGTAATGCACTGGATCAAGCAGGAGGCGACGCGATGATCCGCGCCGCGCTCCTGCTGCTTGCTACCTTGTCCGCCACGACCGCGAAGGCGGAAATGCCGGACGCGGTTCTGAGCGATATCGACGCCCGGACGCGCGCGATCGAACCGCGCATGATTGGCTGGCGTCGCGACATCCATGCCAATCCTGAGCTCGGAAATGCGGAATCGCGCACGGCGGCGCTGGTTGCACGGCATTTGCGCGCGCTGGGGCTCGAAGTCAGGTCCGGCGTGGCGGGCACGGGCGTCGTAGCCCTTTTGCGGGGCGGCAAGCCGGGACCCGTCGTGGCCTTGCGCGCCGATATGGACGCGCTGCCTGTCGCCGAGCAGACCGGGCTGCCCTATGCGTCAAAGGCAAAGGGGATGCACCAGGGCGTAGCAGTAGACGTGATGCACGCGTGCGGACACGACGCGCACGTGGCGATCCTGATGGCGGCCGCTGAAGTCCTTGCCGGAATGCGGAACGACCTGCACGGGACCGTCAAGTTCATCTTCCAGCCGGCGGAGGAGACGCCCGCCGACTTCACGCCCGACGGCGTTCGCGACTGGGGCGCCAGACGCATGATCCGCGAAGGGGTACTCGAAAACCCCAAGGTCGACGCGATATTCGGTCTTCATGTCACATCCGCTACGCCTGCCGGCCATCTTACATGGAAGAAGGGGGCGGCGATGGCGGGCGCCGATCGTTTTGCGATCACCGTCAACGGACGCCAGGCACACGGTGCGATGCCGTGGACCGGGATTGATCCGATCGTCCTGGCCTCGCAGGTCGTGCTGGGTATCCAGACGATCGCGAGCCGCCAGCTCGACATCACCCGAGAACCCTCGGTCATCTCGATCGGCCAGATTCACGGCGGCAACCGCATCAACATCATCCCCGACAGTGTGACGATGGAAGGCACCGTGCGTACTTATGATCGGGCGGTGCAGGCCGACATTCGCACCCGCCTTGCGCGTACGGCGAAGGATATCGCGGCGAGCGGAGGAGGAACCGCGGATACAGCGGTGATCGAACTCTATCGGCCAACGGTCAATGACGACGCACTGGTCGAACGCATGTCCGGCGCCTTGAAACAGGTGGCCGGGGATGCATGGGGTGAAGGTGCAAGATCGAGCGCCTCTGAGGATTTTTCCTTCTATCAGGAAAAAATTCCAGGACTGTTTTTCTTTCTGGGCGTCACTCCGTCGGACAAGATCGGAAGCGCGGCGCCCAATCATTCGCCCCAGTTTCAGGTCGATGATGGTGCATTGGCGCAGGGCGTCAGGGCGCTTTCGGCGCTGGCCGTCGATTTCCTCCGGGGCGACTGATTTACGATGTTGGGGGCAGGGTCAGTTGCCAATCGATCCAGTCGCCATAGGCATGACATTTCGCGAGCACATATGTCTCGCCGGTCGGCCAGCAGCTGAGCGTGAGCTGCACTTCGCTGCGCGTCGGCGTCCATTCGAAGCCGATCCAGGCAAGCGGGCGTTCGGTCGTTGCGCGGGCGCCGGTTCGGCGGATCATGGCCGCAATGGCCTGGCGATCTTCTTCGCCAAGATATTGCAGGACCATCGAGTGAAACACCGCGCGGCACAGGCCCGCCTGCTGCGGTGCGTCGAGGCGCTCCGCCAGCCAGGCGACGGCGTTGCCCTGATCGACGCGCGGCGGGTGAAGCCTGGCGAGCGCCAGCGCCTGCTCGAGCCGTCCGGCGCGCTGCGGCTGGTCGGCCCAGACATAGGAGAGGAGGCGTTCGCGCGTGACTTCGTCGCCCGCATCGAGCGGATTCAGGTCGACCCCGCGCGCAGCGACAACCTCGATGGGCGCAAGGATCGGCGGTGATCCGTGCCAGGCCGGTGCGATACGAACCGGCGAGTCAGCGATGCCCGCCGCCGTGCCGTCGAAGTCATAGGCATAGCGCGCGAGATTGAGATTGAGCCCGCAGCTTGAACCGAGTTCGAGAAGCTCGAACGGTAGTCCCGTGTTGCGCCGGGTCACCATGAGCGCCGCGCCGATCGCAGCGGCGCGGCCGACCTCGTTGGTCTGCGGCGTATCGCACATCCATTCGGCAATAAAATCATCTTCGGCGGCGAGCACCGCACCGATGGCGCCGTCATAATCGTCGTGACGGCGTTGATAGAGTGCACTGAGTTCAGGCGCGGCGTCGCGCCGGGCGAGCGCGTGGAGCGCTGCATTGAACCGCATGGCCAGCGCCGCCGCGGAAGGGTCTCCCGACCAACGCGCGATCAGCGCGGCGGTCATCGGAGCGCGACCAAGCTGACGTTGGGCGGCTTCAAGGACCGCGGCTACGAAGGGCGAGCCAAGTTCACGCGCGACCACGGCCTGGCGCCCAAGTTCACCGTCATTTACGCGACGGCCGATCATATGCATTCTGAATTTCCTTGCCGCTGCTGACATTTGGGGGCGGCGAAATCATGGATCTGAGGAAATGGCTCCGGTGCTATCCGGGGCGGCCCACCGTCGGAACATCACCCGCCCCGGAGCCGACCGGAGCCATTGCCTAGAACGCTTGCCAGCCGCCATCGACATCGCCACGCGGGCGTTGCAGCGCAGATATGGCGGCCGCGGGCAGCGGTCTGGGAGTGTCGGTGAAGCGTGTCGCCACGCCCCGCAGGCTGGTCTTCGAAACCTCGCCGACGTTGAATTCACCCGCCTGTTCGGACAGGACCGAAACTTCCTCGGCAAGGTTGCGCGCGGCGGCCGAGGTTTGCTCGACCATTGCGGCGTTCTGCTGCGTCGCCTGATCCATCGTGCCGATGGCGGCCGAAACCTGCGTGATCGCGGCCGACTGCGCCAGATTGTCGGCGGCCATTGTCGCGAGCAGTTCATGCACCTGGCCAACATCGTTGGAGATGTCGGCAAGCGCGCCGTCCACCTTGTGCACCGCGTCGACGGCCGTGCCGATGTCGGACTGGGTAACGGAGAGCTGATCGCGGGCGCGTTTGGCCTCTTCCTCGGCGCGCATCGCGAGCGCAGAGACAAGGTCGGCGACCACCGCGAAGCCTCGGCCGGCATCGCCGGCGCGGCCCGCTTCCACTGCAGCATTCATCGCAAGCACGCGGGTCTGGAAGGCAATCTTGTCGAGACCCTCGATGACGCTGTCTATACCCTTGGCGCTTTCCGAGACACGTCCCATCGCCTGGACAGCCTCCTCGGCGACCGCACGACCACCGCCGACGGTCGCGATCGCCTGATCGGCGCGTTCGACGGTGCGCGATGCGGCGGTTGCGCCGGCCTTCAGTCGGCCATCCATCTGCGTGATCGACGCTGCCGTCTCCTCGAGGCTGGCGGCATTGCTCTCGGTCCGGCGCGCAAGATCCTCCGAAGCGCGGGCGATCTCGCTCGAGCCGGTGCGGATCGAACCGGTCGCCTGCATGACCGACGCGATAAGACCGCGCAGCGCGTCCAGAGCAGCGTTGAAGTTGGTTTTTACTGCCGCATAGTCGCCCGGGAAGTCTCTGGTGATCTCGGCGGTGAGGTTGCCGCCGGCAAGCTCGGTCAGATGCGTCGAGACCGTCTCCACCACCATCTTCTGGTCGGCTTCCGCCTTCGCGCTCGCTTCGTCAGCAGCCTGCTTGGCGACCGCTGCGTCGCGGAAGATGAGGACCGCGCGTGCCATGTCACCCAGTTCGTCACCACGAGCCGTGTCCGGTATCGCGATGTCGTTCTTGCCCGCGGCAAGCTCGGCCATCACACGTGTGAGCTGGCCGATTGGTCCCGCGATCATCCGGCTCAGCATCACGGCGAGCGTGATGGCAATGCCGATCAGCGCGATCCCGCCGAGGATCAATGCAGTCGTCGCCGAGCGGATCGCGGTTTCCTGACGCTGCGAATTCTTTTCGATGAGCGCGACCTCCGCATCGCGGATGTCGCGGAGCGGAAGGACGGCATCGCTGACCAGCACGGCCTTGCCCGCAGCACGCACTTCCTGCTGCGCGGCGTCGCGGTCGCCGGCCTTGACGCGCGCGATCAGCCTGTCGCCCCACTTGCTGCGCCAGGCGAGCGTTTCGTCGCGCGATTTCTGCACGGCTGCACGTTGCGCGGGATCGTCCAGTTGCTGTTCGAGCTCGGTCGAGATGCGATCATATTCGTCGCGGCCTTCGTCGTAGGATTTGAGATAGGAGGCGTCACCGGTAACCAGAAAGCCGCGAAGCTGGCTGTTCTGCCGGAGAAGTCCGGTTTCCAGGGCCAGCGCCTTGGCGTGGATCGACTGGCTGAGATTGTTGTGATCGGTCGAGGTCCTGATCATCGTGATGTTCACAAAGAACACGATCATCATGATTGCCGCCGAAACGCAGATCATGAGGAAAGACCATCCGAGCTTCCTCGGAATCTTCATTGAATCAAGCATCTTCACTGTCTTCACCATCCTAGATTGGCAGTTCGACGAACCGATCCGGACAGCCGACGCACTCATGTGGCCGGCTGTCCGGTCCAACTCAGAAATCGAAGCGCAGCGACGTCGAGATGGTACGGCCATTGATGGCACGGACCGAGACGATGCCGCTGGCGGGGATCGCCGCCTGCGCCACGTCGGTGAGGCCTGTCACGTCGAAGAGGTTGTTCGCGTTGAGAGACAACTGGATCCGCTCGGTCGGACGGAATTGCAGGAAGGCGTTGACCACGGTGAAGCCGGGCATCTTGAGCTGATTGCTGTCCTGCGCAAAGCTGCTCGTCGTGCCGACGAAGTTCGCACCGACGGTGAACATGTCGTTCTCGAACTGCGGCGTCGCCTGGAAGATCAGCTTTGGCTGGTGGCGGGGGGTGTTGCCCTCGATCGCGGGATTCAGGGTGTCGCTCGCGATCTCCGCGTCGGTGTAGGTCGCTCCTGCCGTAATGCTGAACGGGCCGTGGCGGACGCTGCCCTCGAACTCGGCGCCCATCGCCTTGTACCCGCGGACGATGATCTGCGGAACGAGAGTTCCATCGGGCTGAACAACCGTCTGCTGGTTGATCTCCTGCGTCTTGGCCCAGAAGCCGGTCAGGTTGAGCGTGAGGTTGTTCTTGCGATATTTGACGCCCGCCTCGGCCTGCTTGACGGTATCGTGGCCGGCGCGCTCGTCCGCGAGTTCGCCGGTGACCGGGCTGACGATCGGCGTGAACAGGACGCGGTCGGCGGCACCGCGGCCACCGCGGCTGTAGCGCGCGAAGACCGCGAGCGGTTCGGCGACGCGGTAGTTGATACCGGCCGAATAGCTCAGATACTCATAGTCGAAATTGACCGGGGCCGGGCGGTCAAGCGGGATGAACGCCGTGTTCCGCTCGGGCAGCGAGATCACCCCGTCGCCGTTGATGTCGTAGGCCATCAGGCCGACGCGACCGCCGCCGAGATCGGCGCCGAAGAGCGAGCCCTCGGCCTTGCCGATGTCGTAGCGGATGCTGCCGCCGATCGCGAACTTGCCGATCATGAAGTTGAGCGAGCCATAGGGCGCCATGACATCGAATTCGACGTCATACTTGCGGCGGAAGGCGGCGCTGCCCGGCTGGCCGCTATAGGCGATGATTCCGTTCTGGGTCATCGGAATGCCGCCGGCACGCGTGATGTCGACGAGCGCGCCCTGGCCGTCGCCGCGAACGTCCGAAATGCCCGAGATGAAGAGCCAGTCGGCGTCGACGGTCTGGGACGACTTGTAGAAGCCGGCCGTGGTCGTGAGCACGCCATCACCGACGGTCCACTGGCGCGTGGCGCGGATGTCATTGGTCATGACGTCGAGCGAGTTCAGCTCCATGTCGCGAAGCACCGCCAGCGAGAGCAGGCCGTTGCCGTTGAGCGACGCCGGATCGGCGATCGCCTGGCCCGCATTGGGGCCGGTGGCGTAGCTCAGCGTCGCGCCGGGGCCGCCAAACATGGCAGCAAGCGTGGCGCCAGGCAATGTGAGGCCATACTGGAACTGCGTCATCTGCCCGGAGAGGTCGGCGTAGCGGAATTTCTCGGTGATCGTCCATCCGGCCACTTCGAACTGGCTCTCGAGCCCGATAGCCTTGGCGATCGTATGAACGCCGTCGCGCAGATCCTTGCGCGCCAGATTGTTGTTGCCGTCGAGCGTCACGATGTTCGCGACATGCGGCGACAGCAGCGAGCCACTATTGGCGTCGAAATTCGCGATGTACTTGTATTCCGGATCCGAATTGGTGCCGCTGACGCTCATGGGGACCGACAGATAGGTCGGCGTGCGGTCGTCGAGATACTTGCCCGACAGGCGGATATAGCCGCCTTCGAAATCCTTGGTTACGTTGAGCTTCAGCTGGCCGCCCCTGTAGGCCGTATAGCCCGTCTCGCGCGGACCTTCTCCCGCTCGATAGAAGCCGCCGACATGGAAGCGCAGCGTATCGCTGATCCTGGTGCCATAGTCGAAGTCGAGGCGCTTCTCGTCGAAGTCGAGACCCGCGCTCACCTGGACAGCGCCGCCTTCGGCATCGCCGGTCCGCGAGATGAAGTTGATCACGCCGCCCGGCGAATTGGACGCGAAGGTCGATGCAGAACCCCCGCGGATCGTTTCCACCGCGTTGAGATTGAAGTCCGGACGAAGAAACACGTCGGCGCCGACGAACAGATCGCCATATTCGAGCACCGGAAGGCCGTCTTCCTGGAGCTGCAGATATTTGGATCCGGACGAGGCGAGCGGCAGGCCGCGGATCGTGAAGCTGTTGTTGACGTCGCCGCCCGAGGCCTCGACCCGAATGCCGGGGATGTTGCGCAGAACCTCGGCAACCGAGCGCGCGCCGATCTTCTGGATATCGCTACCGCGCAGCGAACTGGTGGATGTGGCGCTGTCGAGACGATCGCGACCCTTGGCGACGCCCGTCGTGAAAACCTCCGTCCTGGATGCGTTTGCGGCGCGCGCCTCCGCATCCGCGTCGGTTGCCGATGTGTCTTCGGGCTGCGACTGCGGCGCCGACGACATTTGGGCCATCGCGGGAGACAGCAACGCAAAAGGAGCGACGGTAAATAAAAGAATGCTGAGTTTCATTTGAATTTCCCACATTTGGCTAATTATATTTGATATTTCATCAAAATTTTATAGCTTTGAAGATGTATTGTTGTGACTGTTTTTATTTTACTTTGTCTATTTGTGAAAATAGCGCTATGATATCCGCGTGGTTCTGAGTTCTATTTAAAGTTTGTTTTGTCTGGATCGAATTTATCGAGGCCGTTCAACGGAATTATAGTTGAGTGAATTATGGGCCTGCGCTTTGTCATGCCTTACATCGCTGTGGCGATGCGGCGTTGCTCCTGGCCGACTGGCCTGCTCGCGGCGTGTTCACGCGCGGCGGCATGTCTGTTCGAAGCCCATCAATCGGATTTCTGATGCGATGCGCATTGCGCGTTCGACGCCGTGCGTCGTAGGCTAGGCACCGCTGAAGGCTCTAATTTTGCGAGGCTTTTGACGTCTTCGTCACGTTCTGGAGAAGTGCTCTCGTCCGCGCATCGCAAGATGATCCGGCACCGCCCGGACATGGGCCGCGCCACGAGATGCCCACGCGCTTGCCGTTCCGGACGGTCGAGCTTCCGAGCCCGGCATCAGAGATGCGGTTGGTCTGCCCGTCGCGTTCGCTATCGCTGCATCTGGCTCGAACAGGTCAGCAGCGTGCAATGCCATGAACTCAGTTTCAGATGACTAGCGCGCCGCAGGCTCGGTCTTGTCTTCCATCGGGGCGGGGGGCGCCACTATGCTTGAAGCGGACGAAACCGACGCATCTTCCTTCACGGCCGCGACCGATGGCGGCGCGACGGACTGGGCGCGTGCCTTCATGCACTCGCCGCTGTCCGCGCGCTTGAACTCCGCGCAATTCCAGAGTGGCTTGGCGAAGCTGTCTGCGCGGTTGCGCAAATAGCTGAACGACATGCCGCGCAGCAGCGATTCCGGGACGGGGAAGCGCCCGGGGGTCATCGCGGCCTGGGTCCAGCCCATGACCTTGCAATATTCGCGACTGCCGCACAGCGACAATGCGACGGCGGCGAAACTGTCGGGCGGAGACTGGCGGTCAAGCAGCACGATGAAGATGTCCCCGTCGCGAGCGACAAGTTTGCTGGCTTTGGCGACGACAGCGGGATCGAAACGCGCCAGAAATGCGGTCTCGCGCTCAAGGCTTGCGGCGACCAGGCCTACACCCAGCGCCGCATCGGCAAGCTGTGTCGGCGTAGCGCTGCCATGCGCAGGCGAAAGGAGGGCAAGCTGGCCGATCGCGGGCTCTCCGCCAGCAGGCTGGCCGCGAAACGCGCCGGGTGTGCCCCACCAGCCTGTCCACCGGAAGAACAGGTGCGTATCAACCGCTGCGATCTTGTCGAGGCTGGCGCTCCAATAGGGCACGACCCAATTGGTGTGGTAATGCGTGGCGTAGCCGACGGCGCGATAAACCGAACCCGAAAGCGCGCTCTTTGCAACCGCACGCGCGCGTTCCCATGCCGCGGCCGAAGGCGTGCGTCCCATCGCGCCATCGCAGGTGAAGGTGAACTGGCATCCGGTGGCGCGTTCCGATCCCTGGAAGACAACGCCGCATATTGATTTCGGAAAAGCGGGGTGACGAAGCCGGTTGATCACGACCTGGGCCACCGCGCGCTGGCCCTTCGCATCGTCGCCCGCCTCATAATAGCCCGCAGCGGCCAGACAGTCGATCGCGCGCTCCAGTTCGGCTGGAGTGGCCGCATATCGAAAGGCGCGCGCTGCCGGGTTGGGTCGCGTGGAAAAAGGCACGGCGGCGTTGATCGCGACCGCCTCTTCGGGGGGCAACGCGCGTAATGTCACGGGTTCGACGGGCGGCGGGGGCGGCGCGTCGGCAGGCATCGGCGCCGCCGCAGTCGTTGGCAACGCACGCTCCACGCCCCGCGTCCCCGATACGAGCCATCCCGCAGCCACTACGCCCAAGACGAGCGCGATGGTGAGCAGGCTGCCCAGCCATTCGCGTCCGCCGCTCGCGGGAGCGTCGACGGGCGTGTCGCCTTCACCATCTGGTGCAATCTGCGACATGCCGGTCTGTGCGCGTTTCGTGTCAGCTCTCCGGAAGGAAGTCGGGCACCGAGAGATAGCGCTCGCCGGTGTCGTAGTTGAAGCCAAGAACGCGGCTGCCTTCAGGCAGTTCCTTCAGCTTCTGCGCGATGGCTGCGAGGGTCGCGCCCGACGAGATGCCGACGAGCATGCCTTCCTCGCGCGCAGCGCGACGCGCCATTTCCTTGGCCTCAGCGGGATCGACCTGGATGACCCCGTCGATCGCCTGGGTATGGAGATTGGCGGGGATGAAGCCCGCGCCGATGCCTTGGATCGGGTGGGGGCCAGGCTGCCCGCCCGAGATGACGGGAGAGAGCGTGGGCTCGACCGCGAAGACCTTGAGGTTGGGCCAGGCCTTTTTCAGCACCTCGGCGCAGCCCGTGATGTGGCCACCAGTGCCCACGCCGGTAATCAGGGCGTCGAGCGGACTGTCCCTGAAATCGGCGAGAATTTCCTGCGCTGTCGTCTTCACATGCACGTCGATGTTCGCAGGGTTTTCGAACTGTTGCGGCATCCAGGAATTGGGCGTTTCCGCGATCAGCTCGGTGGCGCGCTCGATCGCGCCCTTCATGCCCTTTTCCTTGGGGGTCAGGTCGAAGGTCGCGCCATAGGCGAGCATCAGCCGGCGGCGTTCGAGCGACATGCTTTCGGGCATGACGAGGACGAGCTTGTAGCCCTTGACCGCGGCGACCATGGCAAGGCCGACGCCGGTATTTCCCGAGGTCGGCTCGATGATGACACCGCCGGGCTTGAGATCGCCCGAGGCTTCGGCCGCCTCTATCATCGACAGCGCGATGCGATCCTTGATCGACCCGCCCGGATTGGCGCGCTCGGATTTGATCCAGACCTCGGCACCATCGAACAGGCGGCTCACGCGGACATGCGGCGTATTGCCGATGGTCTCGAGGATTGATCCGGCTTTCATGTCGCTTTCTCCTTGAGTGGGATGTCTTCTGGCATTTGAGGCGGGTCAAAGGTCCGCGCGGCGCGCAGTTCGGGGAACCATCGCGCCCAGAGGCCCGCGACCAATATGGCACCGATTCCGCCGGCGGCAACTGCTGCGGTCGGACCGATCACCGCGGCGAGGAAACCCGCGCGCGCCTCGCCGAGTTCGTTCGAACCTGAAATGAATAATGTGGAGACCGCGCCGACGCGTCCGCGCATAGCGTCGGGGGTGTAGAGCTGGATCAGCGACTGGCGGACATAGACCGAGAGCATGTCGGCGGCGCCCAGCAGGACCAGCATGGCGAGCGACAGCGGCAGGCTGCGCGAAACGCCGAACACTGCGGTCGCGGCGCCGAAGATCGCGACGCCGACGAGCAGCTTCACCCCGACATTTTCGCGCAAAGGGCGCCATGCAAACCAGACCGCGGTAGCGACCGCACCAACGGCGGGCGCCGCGCGGAGCTGGCCGAGGCCATCGGCGCCAACCTGCAGGATGTCGCGCGCATAAATGGGCAGGACCGCGGTGACGCCGGCGAGCAGAACCGCGAACAGATCGAGCGAGATCGCGCCGAGGACGAGGCGGTTCTGGCGCACATAGCGCATCCCGTCCTTCATCTGCTCCCAGGGGTGCGCGGGGCCGGTGATCGCGCTGCGGGGCACGGGGCGTATGAGCATCAGTGCCAGAAAGGCGAAGACGAACAGCGCCGCGCTGAAGGCATAGGAAATTACGGCATCTATATCGTAGAGGATGCCGCCCACCGCAGGGCCCAGCACCGATCCCGTCTGCCATGCGATCGAACTCAGCGCGATCGCGGTGGGCAAGACGGCTATGGGCACGAGATTGGGCGCGAGCGCCTGCAGCGCGGGGCTGGCGAACGCGCGCGCAACGCCAAGCAGCGCCGCGACCGCAAAGAGCGCGGGTAGTGAAATCTCTCCGGTCCATGTCAGCAGCCCCAGCGCGATCGCGCATCCTGCTTCCAGCGCGACCGCGCCGCGCGCGATCCAGCGGCGGTCGATGCGGTCCGCTATCCAGCCGACGACCAGCGTCAGCACGAGCAGCGGCACGAACTGGGCGAGGCCGATCAGGCCAAGCTGGAATGCAGCTTCCTTGGGAGTCATGCCCAGATCGGTGCGCGCGATGTCATAGACCTGCCAGCCGATGACGATGACCATTGCCATCTGCGCGAGCGTGGAGGTGAGCCGCGCCGCAAAATAACAGGTGAAGTCGCGGAACGCGAAGGGATGCGGCGGCTTTTCCATCTGGCCCTCTATGCCTGCAATGCGTTGCAGTTCAAGCGCAGCAAAACTTTGCTTCCGAAAACGCCATGTCGTTCGTCGAAAAGCGCGTGGCTCCCGATTGCGGCCAATGCAAGCATCCGCGCCATTCGAATCGCAATCCCGAACATTCAAGGAGTTGGCTGGTGAAGCTGTCCGGTCTTGCAATCGCGGTTTCTGCAATCTCGCTCGCGCTGGCGGGCTGTGCCAAGGCGCCTGAGGGAAATGCCGCCGCGCAAGCCGAGACCGTCGACAAGAGCGAATGGGGGCAGTTCGTCGGCAACTATCTGGAGGGCTATTTCAAGCTCAACCCGAGCTTTGCTGTCTATCAAGGGCGTCATGAGTTCGACGGCAAGTTGCCCGACTGGAGCGATGCCGGGCTCAAGGCTCGGGCCGATTATCTGAAAAAGGCGATTTCTGACGCCAAGGGTTTCGATGCGGCGAAGCTGAGCAAGGAGCAGGCATTCGAGCGCGACTATCTGATCTCGGTCGCCGAGGGCGAATTGTTCTGGCTGGAGGATGCCGACCAGCCGCGCACCAATCCCGATTTCTATATCGGCGGGCTTGACCCCAACGTCTATATCGCGCGGCCCTATGCCGATGCGACGACGCGGATGAAGGCGTTCATCGTCTTCGCGAAGGGCGTGCCGGCCGCTGCGGCACAGATCCGCGCGAACCTCAGGATGCCGATGCCGCTGAGCTTCATCGATTATGGCAAGGCGGGTTTCCAGGGGCTGGCAGACTATTATGTCGGCGACGCCAAGGCCGCCTTTGCCGAGGTCAAGGACGAGGCGCTGCACAAGGAGTTCGATGCGGCGGCGGGCGCTGCGTCGAAGGCGATGAAGGATCTGGCGGTCTGGATCGAAAGCGGGCGCGCCACGGCGACGCAGGATTTCGCGCTTGGCCCCGACAGGTTCGCGCGAATGGTGCTGAAGACCGAGGGCGTGAATGCGCCGATCGCGGAACTGGAGCGCGTCGGCTGGGAAGACCTGAGGCGCAATCAGGCTGCGCTCAAGGATGCGTGCGGCAAGTTCGCGCCCGGCACGACGATCCAGGCGTGCATGGCGAAGATGAATGCGAACAAGCCCGAGGGCGGGCCGGTGGCGGGCGCACGCAAGCAGCTTTCCAGCCTCAAGCAGTTCCTGATCGACAAGGATCTCGTCTCGATCCCCGGCACCGAAGAGGCGCAGGTCGAGGAATCGCCCCCCTATAACCGGCAGAATTCGGCGTATATCGACATCCCGGGGCCGTACGAGAAGGGGCTGCCTTCGGTCTATTACATCTCGCCGCCGGACCCGACGTGGACGAGGGAGGTGCAGAATGCGTATGTCCCCGGTGAGCGTGATCTGCTCTTCACCTCTATCCACGAGGTCTGGCCGGGGCATTTTCTCAACTTCCTGCACGCCAACCGCGCAAAGTCGCTCTTCGGCAAGGTGTTCGTCGGTTACGCCTTTGCCGAGGGCTGGGCGCATTATGCCGAGGAGATGATGTGGGATGCGGGGCTGGGCGAGGGCGACGCGGAGACGCATGTCGGCCAGCTTTCCAACGCGTTGCTGCGCAACTGCCGCTATCTCTCGGCGATCGGCCTCCATGCCAAGGGCATGACGCAGGAACAGTCGCGCGAGCTGTTCCGCAACGAATGCTATCAGGACGAAGGAAATTCGCGACAGCAGGCGGCGCGCGGCACCTATGATCCCGCCTATCTCAACTATACGATGGGCAAGCTGATGATCCGCAAGCTGCGCGACGACTGGGCAGCGGACAAGGGCGGACGCAAGGCGTGGAAGGGATTCCACGATGCGTTCCTCGGTTATGGCGGTCCGCCGATCCCGCTGGTCCGCAAGGCGATGCTCGGCGGCGACGCAAAGGCGGTATTCTGAGCTCTCAGGCCGTCCTGAGCTTGCGCGTGCGGGCGAGCAGGCAGATCAGGACGGGCCAGAACAGCGTGAAGGCAACGTCGCTCAGCGTATTGGGCCAGCGCCACGAACCATGATTGATTCGATCGAGGCATTCGTTGAGTGCTTCGATCAACGTGACCGCGAGCAGCGGGATCGGCGAACGGAAGGGCTTGCGAAGCAGCACCGCGGCTGCAACGAACACGAGCATGCCCAGATGGGTATGCAGGATCGGATCGCTGAGATTGGTCCAGGTGCCGACCTGGTTCTTCAGCTGTGCGTACGCGGCTACAATTTGCATGGGCGCGGATATGGCGTGCGAACAATCGCTTGCCTAGTGTAATTCGCCGGAACACCCGCCGGGCAGGTCAGGCGGCGGGCACCGCGCCGCCGAGTTGCATCATCTGGCCGTCGGTGATGATCACGCGATCTCCGAGCTTCGCTTGTGCGAACAACAACGCTGCGAATTCGGTGGGGACGCCGATGCACCCGTGCGTTGCCTTGCCCCATTCGACATCGCTGCCATGGATCGCGACGCCGTCGTTGGTGAGGCGCAGCATATAGGGCATCGGCGCGTCGTAGAGATTGGACACATGGTCCGCGTCCTTCTGCGAGATCGCGAAGGTGCCGAGCGGGCTTTGCTTGTTGTCGGCGCCGTAGAGGATGACCGCCACGCCAATCTCGTAGCCGGCGCGGAAGACCGAGAGAGTCTGCGCCTTTAGGTCGACCGTGATCAGGATCTCGCCCTGCGGCACGCCCTCGTCGCTCCACGCATAATCGCCGTGATCGAGCGGGCCGTCGAGCGTGAGCACACCCTTGATCGGATAAGCGCGGTCGCGTTTGGCGAGCGCCGCGACGGGCTGGGGCGCGGCTACCGAGGCGGCAGGCGCTGTCGATACCGCGGGCGTGGATAGCGTCCGCGCCGACAGGCCGCCGACCAGGACCGCAGCGGCGAGCGGGACAAGGGCAAGCAAAAGCTTGCCAGCCGTCCGCCTCCATTTTGTCCCGCCGATGTCCGCCATTGCCCAGCCCCTTGATAGATTTACGCTTTCTTTACCAGAAGCGCGGGGCAGGGCCAGTGGGCGATTTGGGGCGTACCGTGGCGGGACGATCGCTATGGTAAATCTTAACGGGCCGGATCAGGCGATCGAGACGAAGCTGTCCATCACGCGCTTGCGCCCTGATTGCTCGAAATCGATCTCGAGCTTGTTGCCCTCGATTTCGGCGATCTCGCCATAGCCGAACTTCTGGTGGAAGACGCGCAACCCAATCGACAGGTCGCTGCGCCCCTTGTTGCCGAGGCTGACCGCGCTGGCGCGCGCTTCCATCACACGTTGCGGCGTGGTCGAGTAGCTGCCCGCGGTTGCGGCACGCTGCCAGCCCGGGCCGCGACCGGTGCCGCGCCCGACGGTGTGGAAGGGGTCGGCGCGTTCGGACCAGTTGGCGCGCCACAGGCTTTCGCCGCCTGCCATGCTGCTTTCGCTTTCGATATGCTCGTCGGGAAGCTCCGCGACGAAGCGCGAGGGGATCGAACTGGTCCACTGCCCGTAGATGCGCCGGTTGGCGGCGTGCAGGATGATGCATTTGCACCGCGCGCGCGTGATCGCGACATAGGCGAGGCGGCGCTCCTCCTCGAGGCTCTTGAGTCCGCCCTCATCCAATGAGCGCTGCGAGGGGAAGATGCCTTCTTCCCAGCCCGCGAGGAAGACGGTGTCGAACTCGAGACCCTTGGCGGCGTGGATCGTCATGATCGTGACCTTGGCGTCATCGACCGCGGCGTCATTGTCCATGACGAGGCTGACATGCTCGAGGAAGGCGCCGAGCGTCTCATATTCCTCCATGGCGCGGACGAGTTCGCCCAGGTTCTCGAGCCGGCCCGCCGCGTCGGTCGATTTCTCCGCCTGCCACATTGCGGTGTAACCCGATTCATCGAGCACCTGCCGGGCGAGCTCTGCGTGCGGCAGGTCGTTCGCCATGTCGCGCCAGCGCGCGATATCGCCGATAAAGCCGCCAAGCGCGCGGCGCGCCTGCGGGGTCAGCTCGTCGCTGTCGAGAATGCGCGCACCGGCGAGTGCGAGAGGAATCTGCTCGATGCGCGCGAGCTGGTGGATCTTGGCGATGGCCTTGTCGCCCAGGCCGCGCTTGGGGACGTTGACGATGCGTTCGAAAGCGAGGTCGTCAGCAGGCTGGAAGATCAGTCGCAGATAGGCGAGCGCGTCGCGGATTTCCTGCCGCTCGTAGAAACGGAAGCCGCCGATGATGCGATAGGGCAGGCCGATCGCGATGAAGCGGTCCTCGAACTCGCGCGTCTGGTGCTGTGCGCGAACGAGGATCGCGGTGTCGTTGAGTGATCCGCCGCGGCGCTGGTGCGCCTCGATCTCGTCGCCGACGCGGCGTGCCTCCTCGGGGCCGTCCCAGACGCCGAGCACCTGGACCTTTTCGCCTGCATCGCTTTCGGTCCACAGCTCCTTGCCAAGCCGCCCGCCATTATTGGCGATAACGCCCGAGGCGGCGGCGAGAATATGGGGCGTGGAGCGGTAATTCTGTTCCAGCCGGATGATAGCAGCGCCTGGGAAGTCCCTCTCAAACTTCAGGATATTCTCAACCTGCGCGCCGCGCCAGGAGTAGATCGACTGGTCGTCGTCGCCAACGCAACAGATGTTCCTGTGACGCTGCGCGAGCAGGCGCAGCCAGAGATACTGGACCGAGTTGGTGTCCTGATATTCGTCGACGAGGATATATTTGAAGCGCTGCTGATACTGTTCGAGCACATCACGATCGCGCTTCAGGATGGTAAGCACGTGGAGCAGCAGATCGCCAAAGTCGCAGGCGTTGAGCGTGCGCAGACGATCCTGATACGCGGCGTACAGTTCCTTGCCGCGGCCGTTCGCGAACAGCTCGCTCTCGCCCGCGTCCAGATCGGCAGGTGTCAGCCCCTTGTTCTTCCAGTTGTCGATGAAGCCCCCGAGCTGGCGCGCGGGCCAGCGCTTCTCGTCGAGGTCCGCGGCCTGGATGAGCTGTTTCATCAGACGGAGCTGATCGTCGGTGTCGAGAATCGTGAAATTGCTCTGGAGACCGACGAGTTCGGCATGGCGGCGCAGCATCTTCGCGCCGATCGCGTGGAAGGTGCCGAGCCACGGCATGCCTTCGACAGCTTCGCCGACGAGCCGGCCGACGCGCTCCTTCATCTCGCGAGCCGCCTTGTTGGTGAAGGTGACCGCGAGTATCTCCGACGGCCAGGCCTTGCGGGTGTAGATGAGGTGCGCAAGCCGTGCGGTCAGCGCCGCGGTCTTGCCCGTGCCAGCACCCGCAAGCACCAGCACAGGCCCCTCGGTTGTCAGTACCGCCTCGCGTTGGGGCGCGTTGAGCCCCTGTAGATAGGGTGGCTCCGGAGCGGGGGATGCGGGCAGACTCATTGGCGAACAGTTAGGGAACATGTGCGCCAAGGGCAATGGCGCTTCAGTGGGCGAGCGTACGGATCATCCTCAGTACGCCGTCGCCCTCATTCACGTAGCGGCGCAGACGTTCGCAGTTATAGGCGTGGAAATCGCCCGCAGTAACAAGGCGCTCGGCATCGTCCCACAGGATTTTGAGCGTCCCTTCGAGCACATAGACGGTTTCGGTCCACGCCGCGTCGTGGACTGTCGGGTAATAGGTTTCGCCGGGACCGAGCGACCAGCGCCAAACCTCAACCTCGGTATGCGCGGGAAAGCTCGAGAGCAGCATTCCCTGGCTTTCGGGTTTTTGGCCCGCCCATGCGACCGCTTCGATGCGCGTCGGGTCGGCCGCCTGCGGGGCAAGGACGATGTCCGAAAAGCGGACGCCCATTGCCTCGGCCAGCCGGTCGAGCGTCGCGAGGCTGACATTGGCGTCGCCTGTCTCGATATTGATGATCATGCGCCGGCTGACCCCGGATGCGATCGCCAGCGCTTCCTGACTCAGTCCAATTTTCTGGCGCAGCGCGCGGACATTGCCCGCGACATGCTCGAGAACCTTCGGACGGTCTTGACTGTGCAATATAGTGCTCATATGGCTGAGTGCACTATGCTGCACATTTGCTTCCGGAACAAGCCATGAACCGCGCCGCCGCGCTCAGGCAGAGCGTGATCTGGCCCGTGATCCTCGTGATTGTCGCGATGATCTCGATCCAGACGGGGGCGACGATCGCGAAGAGCATGTTCCCGATCGTCGGTGCACCGGGCGCGACCGCGCTCAGGTTGTTCTTTGCCGCGCTGATCCTGATGATCGTGATGCGCCCATGGCGCACGATGCCCGAAAAGGGCGGCTGGCGGCCGATTTTGCTCTATGGCGCCGCGCTCGGTGGGATGAACCTGCTTTATTACATGGCGCTGCAAAGGCTCCCCTTGGGCATCGCGGTTGCGCTCGAATTCACCGGGCCGCTCGCTGTCGCGATGCTCGGATCGCGGCGTCCGCTCGATTTTCTCTGGGTTGGCCTTGCAATAGCGGGACTGCTGCTTCTGCTGCCCGTGGGGGTGGGCGCCACGAGCATCGACCCCGTGGGTGCCGGTTTTGCGCTCGCCGCCGGCGGCTGCTGGGCGCTCTATATAGTCTTCGGCCAGAAGGCGGGAGGCGACCATGGCACCCGATCGGTCGCATGGGGATCGATGGTCGCGGCCACACTGGTCGTCCCGATCGGCATCGCCGATGCGGGCGCGGCGCTGCTCAACATGGGGGTGATCCCGATGGCGATCGGGGTGGCGGTGCTGTCCACCGCGCTGCCCTATACGCTCGAGATGAAGGCGCTGACGCAACTGCCCTCGCGCGTGTTCGGGACAATGATGAGTATCGAGCCCGCGATCGGTGCATTGTCCGGCCTGATCCTTCTCGGCGAGCGACTTACGGTGCTGCAATGGGGCGCGATCGGTGCGGTCGTCGCCGCCTCGTTCGGCGCGGCACTGACCATCGCACCACGGCCCGCGGAGCCGCTGCTCGATTGACAGGCGCTTGAGCCATTCCTAGATCGCTCCGCGACGCCGCCTCTTTCGGGTTTCCGGTAGCGTCCGCATCGAACGAGCCCGCATTCAGGAGTCTCGTTCCATGGCTTGGATCATCCTTGCAGTTGCCGTCGTCACCGAAATCATCTGGGCGCTCAGCCTCAAATGGGCGCAGGTTCAGCAGACGCTCGCCGCAGCAGCGGTGCCCATCGGCCTGTCCTTCCTCAACATGTGGCTGCTTTCACTCGCGATGAAGGGGATTTCCGCGGGAACCGCCTATGCCGTCTGGACGGGGCTTGGCGCGGTCGGCGTCATCATCGGCGGTATCATCCTGTTCGGCGAGCGCGTGTCGGCGGTGCAGGTCGGTTTCATGGCGATGATCGTGCTGGGCGTTGTCGGGACCAAGGTTTTCGCGCAGGGATGACGCCTAGATGTGAGCTTTCAGGAGGTTGTTCATCCGGCGTGACCGGATCAGACTGAGGTTGCGACACTTCAGGTCTGA
>NZ_JAKVIO010000015.1 GCF_022601895.1 Sphingomonas sp. LaA6.9 | reverse complement strand
CACGAAAGACCTTGGGCTTCGATACACCCATCGATAAACTACGAGAGGTGTTGCGATGACCAGTTGAACCCGCCCCGGCATTGCGGACATTGTGATGCTGTGTGATCCTATCACCGAGGTGACGCAATGATCGAGAATTGTTGGTGAGGCGGGCAGCGGCAATCGCCCTGCTCGGCATCGGGCTCTATTGCGCGATGGTATCGTTGCTAGGCGGCTTCGGGCGCGGCTCGGTTGAGCACACCGTGGAACACAGCAAGCAGATTGCAGCCCAGTTTCGAACCACAGCTGCATTTGTGCGGGAATATCACCAGCAGCATGGCCGATTGCCAACCGACGAAGAGCTTCTCACGTGGTCGGAGGATCAACCTCAGCATCAGGGCACATATCTCATCGTAGAGCCGGGAGTTGGACAGTTTGGGGAGGAAGCTGTCGCGCAGCTTGGGAGGCTCCAAAAGGACGCTTATTTCATCGGAATGTGGCGCGGCGAATGGATGGAATATTACGCACCTACATCAGGAAGGACCACGCTTAGGTTCGATGAAGGCGATTACTACGTTCTCGGCAGCCGCAATCGCGACATGTTTCTCGGTGGGCTACTGATGCTTGCTGCACTTGCCAGCTCAATCGGATTGTGGACTGGCAGACTGATACGGCCACAACCATTCACCTCGAACTGAACGTCCCCCCCAACCCCGCCGCGCCCTGCGCATAGAAAAGCCCGCAGCGCATGATTTGCGCTGCGGGCCAATTCCAGCCGGGAAGGCTCAATATGTTCAGTGACGCAAGGTGGACGGAACATCCATAGCGGCAATATCGATCGCAACGTGCTCGATGCCATCGGGCACTGCTGCTGAAAGTCGGGGCAGTTCGCTAACCGGCTGGCTGGCTTCGGGCAGGATCGTTACCGGCGGGCACATGCGTGCCACCGAACGATCGACCCGCGGCTTTGGCTCGTTGGCCCGCAACACGCCGACCTTGCGATATTCGGCCATCATCACGAATTTGGGGTCAGTGCCCGCGAGTTCGGCGATCGTCTTTGCGGCGCGCTTGGTGATCTGGCGGACGCGTTCCTTGGTGACCCCCGCATCGTCGATGACCGCATCGCTCGCGCCCATGCCGAACAACCGGTTCACGACGATGTCGCGATTGCGCGTCAGCCGCTCTTCGAGCTTTTCGAGTTCCTCGGCATCGATGCCGTGCATTTTGGAGCGCAGCATGGCGCCACCTTCCGCGGCACGCGCCAGTTCCCGCTTCTTCGGCCGTGCGCGGCGGCGGAGCTGGTCGATCGCGGTGGTGCGCAGATGATCGATATAGCTGTCGACCAGCGATGACGTGGCGGCATCGGCCAGATAGTCGGAAGCAGCGGATTCGGTCAGCGCCAGGGCGTTCTCGTCCTCGATCACCGATTCAAGCGTCGTTTCCTCGCCCTCCGCACCATGTGCGATCGCGTTGAGCGACACGGTCGTCGCCTCGACCTTCTTGGCCGAAGGACGCTGATCGGCCATCAGCCGGAAGCGCAGGCTCTGCAGCTCGCCGCGGATCTGCCAGTTGACGAAGGTCGTGAACTGGGCCTTTTCGGGCTCATAGGCCTGGATCGCACGGTGCACGGCGATCGCGCAAGCCTGCTCGGCGTCTTCCCAGTGCCCGACCAGTCCATATTGGCGAATGAAGTGACGGATACGCGGCGCGATCAGTTTGAGGATGCGCGCAAATGCCTTGTCGACTTCGGCGCGCTGACGCGCGGTAGGCCTGACGTCGCCCTCAGGCGTACTTGCGATAACTGCGGCAACGGCCGCCTCCAATGCAATCGTGGTCTTCGACATGGTGCCCTCCCGAATGGGATCGACAACGCGCCAATCGCGTGCCCCCCCGGCCCGATCAGTTCTCGCCGAGAAAGGTTAACGAGACATTATTCCCATATTAATTCAGGCCAACAATCCCATAATTTAATCCGCGAAACGGCCAAAATGCGTGCCGATTTACGTACAAATACGGAATATAGGATTTACCATCTCAGCCGGCGGAAAGCGCCTGATCGAAGCGCGCTGGCCTGACATTTCGACCGACATAATCGAGCAGCCACGCGCGATGCGCACCTGCGGCGCTGCCGGAACTCGCGATTCGCTGGGTCGCATTCGCGCTCCCGATCTGTGCGGACAGCAGCGTGCGCGCCCGCGACGGATCGAGCCCGCCCTTGAGGAACTTCACCGCATCGCCGATTCCCAGATGGTGGCCCAGATAGGCGGCCTGGGCGACGCTCTCCACATCGTTTCCGATCCGCACGCCCTTGCGTTCGAGCATGTCCAGGTTCGCCCGCGCATAGTCCGCGATTGCCTGGATCGAGGCATAGGGATCGTAGCGCAGCGCGAGCAGATCGGCGCGTGCCTCGCCGGCAACCTTGCCGCGCGCGGTGAGCCAGCCCTTTTGACGCGCCAGTGCGTTCAGCCAGCTGCCTTCGCGTTCGGCCTCGCTCTTCCAGGTTCCGCTCAGAAACTGGCCAAGACCCGCCGCGCTCGAACGCGGATTGCGCGAATATGCGAGCCAGCGCCCCCCCGGGCCCTTGGCCGCCTCGGCATGAACAATCGCAGCCAGCGCCGCGGCGGGTATCGCGGTGCGTTCGGCCGCGGCGTTCAACGTCGCCTGATATTGCGCATTGGGGCCGAGGCCAATCGCCTCCGAAGCCTCGTTCCGTCCGGGCGATCGCGATTCCTCGTCACGAGCCTCGCGCCGCTCCGACGATGGCGCCGGAAGCACTGGGTCAGGCTGCTGCGCGCGCTGGGTTGCGACGGACGGAACATGCTCGTTCGCCAGCGTCGCGAGCAATGCGTCGAGGCTGAGCTCGGATGCGCGCGACGTTGAAGCGAGATCGGAAGCAGGCCCCCGCTCCCCTCCGCCAAGGGCCGCCTGCCACAGACGGCTGGACAATTCGGAACGTGCCTGGGCGTAGATCAACGCGGCACGTTGCTGCGCGCCGAGCTGCGACGGATCGACCCTGCCGATCATCGCAATTGCGCACGACGCGCCGCGTGCCGTTCCTTGACGAAGCGGGCCGCCGAGAAATCGTCGATGCCCGCCTGTTCGGCGTTGGCATGCTCGCGCTCGGCATCTTCGCGATAGTCGACCGCGGCCGATTCAATGGCCTTGAACGCGCTATAGGCGCTCACCGCACGATTGCGCAGCTGTGCCAGCCGGGCATCGACGACCGATTGATCAACCGCCAGCCGCGCACGCTCGGCACGCATCCGGGCGACATAGGCATGCGACGAAAACTGCACATCGCCTGCGGCAATCGCGGCTTCACGCTCGATAGCGGCATTCACCTGCGCGCGCGAATTCTCGATCTGGACCAGCTGGTTGACCTGGATGTTGATGGCGACGCGCACATCGTCGATCTCGGTCTGCTGGATCCGCATCGCTCCGTCATACGGCGTCTTCATCAGGTGCCTCCAATATCGCGGCGAGCGCTGCAAAGGCTTCACCAGCATAGCCACGCTCGTTCTTGCCCTGTTTGAGCAGGGTCTCGATCTGCGGAGCGAGTTCGACCGCCCGGTCGACCTCGGCATTGGAACCCGACTTGTATGCGCCAAGCCGGACCATCTCCTCCATATCACCATAGGTGGAAAGCACGCGACGCGCGGAAAGCCGCACCAAATTTTCAGCATCGCTGTGCGCGTGCGGCAGCGTGCGCGACACCGATTTGAGGATGTCGATCGCCGGATAACGCCCGCGCTCGGCGATCCGGCGCGTGATGACGATATGCCCGTCGAGAATGCCGCGGACCGCATCGGCAACGGGCTCGTTGTGATCGTCGCCATCGACAAGGACCGTGAACAGTCCGGTAATCGTGCCCTGTCCGGGCAAGCCCGGCCCCGCGCGTTCGAGCAGACGGGGCAGTTCGGCGAAGACCGTCGGAGTATAGCCTTTGGTCGCGGGCGGTTCGCCGCTTGCCAGTCCGATCTCGCGCTGCGCCATCGCAAAGCGCGTGACTGAATCCATCAGGCAGAGGACGTTCAGACCCTGATCGCGGAAATGCTCGGCAATCGCGAGCGTGGTCCATGCCGCCTGGCGGCGCATCAGCGCGGGCTCATCGGAGGTCGCGACGACTACGACGCTGCGCGCAAGGCCTTCGGGGCCAAGATCGTCCTCGACGAACTCCTGTACCTCCCGGCCGCGCTCGCCGATAAGCCCGATGACTGCGACGTCGCATTCGGTCCAGCGCGCCAGCATCGACAGCAATACCGACTTGCCGACACCCGATCCCGCGAACAGGCCGAGGCGCTGACCGCGACACAATGGCGCGAAGATATCGAGCGCGCGTACCCCCGTTTCCACCTTAGCGCCCACGCGCGCGCGCGCCGACGCCTGCGGGGGCATCGCCTTGATCGGACGCGGCGCGGCACCGAACAGCAAGGGTCCCTTGCCATCGACGGGTCGGCCAAGTCCATCGACCATCCGCCCCAGCCACGCCGAAGACGGACGCAGCGTGAGTTGACCGGCCGCCAGATCGGCGCGTGCACCCGACGCGATACCCTGGGGATCGCTGAAGGGAAGGCAATGCGCGATGCTGCGATCGAGCCCGGTCACCTCGGCATCGACCGTGCCGCCGGGCGACACAATGCTGACGCGCGAGCCGATCTGCGCCGCGCCGACAAGGCCTTCGACCTCGATCAGCGCGCCACGTACCGCGACGACGCGGCCATAACGGCGATCGGGCGCAAGCGCGCGCAGTCCGGCCGCGGCGGAGGCAAGCGTGAGCATGTCCGCTGCTTATTCGGCGGCGACCGCGATGCGCGCCATCGCCTCGGCTTCATAGTTGATCAGCCAGCGGCAATCGCCGAGCGCGCGGTAGAATTCCGAAGCGGCGGCCTTCTGCGCGAATTCGACGCATACTGCCCTGGCTTCGGGCGATTGCAGCGCGCTCATCAGCTCGCGCACGAGTTCGATGATGGCATCCTGATGCCGTGCCAGATCGTCCTGGTCGATATAGGCCATCATGCAGGCGAAATAGAGCCGCCGTGCGGGCGTGTTGGCCTCTTCGGGGCTCATCACGTCGCGTCCGCGCAGGATCGCCGCCGTATTCTCGACATGGAGCTGCGTGCGGCCTGTGGCGCGCAACACCGCACCGTTCACGATTACCTTTTCACCATCGCGGAGCGAAATTCGGAGTGTCATCTGATCCCCCTGGACTGTTTCCAGCATTATAGGATGCAGCTGCGCGACCCGCTGTTTCGACTAGGAAAATTTTGCCTATATTTGGTCCGCTTCCCCACCATCCTACAATGCATGTGGACCAGGACGCAGTGCGCCGGTCACCACGCATGGGAGAAGTTTGTGAGCCTTTATTCCGCTCTTTATGCCGGCGTCTCGGGCCTGAGTGCCCAGGCCAGCGCGATGGCGACCGTCGCCGACAACATCACCAACGTGAACACCGTGGGCTATAAGGGCGTGTCGGCCGAGTTCCGCACACTCGTGACCGACGGGCGCGTACGCAGCAGCTATTCCGCAGGCGGCGTCACCGCCGCTCCGCAGGCAATGATCTCTAAGCAGGGACTGCTCCAGGCTTCGAGCAGCCTCACCGATATCGGCATTGACGGCGCGGGCTTCTTCGTCGTGCGCTCGAGCGCAGATCCGAACAGCGAAGTCGCCTTCACGCGCGCGGGTTCGTTCAAGACCGACCCCGCCGGCTTCCTGCGCAATACCAGCGGATATTACCTCCAGGGCTGGCCGCTCGACGCGCAGGGCAATTATGTCAACACCGGCAACCTCAACGCGCTCGAGCCGATCCGCCCCGGCGCGCTGACCGGCGCCGCGCTGCCCACCACGCAGATCTCGATGCGCTCCAACCTGCAGTCGACCTCCACGCCGATCGCCGGCCCCTATGTCGCGGGCCAGATGGCTTCGGGTGCGGTCACGCCGCAATTCTCACGCTCGGTCGACGTCTATGATGCGCAGGGCAACGCGCATCGGGTGACTTTTGGCTTTGTAAAGACCGCAGCCAACCAGTGGGTCGGCGAAATCTATGCGGTGCCTGCGGGCGACGTCACGGCCCCCGGTGGTATGCTGGCCAGCGGCAACATCGCCTTCAACGGCGACGGCAGTCTTGATCTGGCCGGGTCCAGCCCCGCGCTGTTCGGCACCATCACACCGACATGGACCAATGGCGCGAGTTCAGCGCCAGTCCAGCTTTCGCTTGGCAGCGATGGCGGACTCAACGGCCTTACCCAATTCAGCGACGAATCCGCGCTGCTGTCGTCCAACGTCGACGGCGGCATGCTGGGCACGGTGGCATCGGTCGAGATTTCCCCGGAGGGCATCGTCAGCGCAATCTTCGAGGACGGCACCGCCCGCGCGATCTACCAGCTTCCGCTCGCCACGTTCCAGAATCCTGATGGGCTGACGCGCCTCAGCGGCAATGCCTATGCCATGTCGCAGGACTCGGGCAACGCAGCGATCAATGAGCCCAATTCGCTTGGGTCAGGGGCCATCGCAGCAAGCTCGCTGGAGGCTTCCAACGTCGATCTGGCGCAGGAATTCACCAACATGATCCGCTTCCAGCGCGCCTATAGCTCGTCGTCGAAGATCATCACGACCGTCGACGAGATGCTTCAGGAAGTCAGCAACCTGAAGCGCTGATCGCGTTCCCACCTGTCCGACCTTCGCCAATCAAGGGATATAGTCCGTGTCACTGAACGAGATCCTCGGCTCCGCCATGTCCGGCCTCGCCGCGTCGCAGGCGGGGATGCGGTCGGTATCCAACAATATCGCGAATGTCGGCACCGCCGGTTACGCCCGCGAGCGCGTGTCGCTCAGCACGGGCGTGACCAGCGGGCGGGTGAGCGGCGTCGTGATCGGCGAACCGGAACGCGTCGCAGACAAGTTTCTTGAAGGTGCGGTCTATCGCCGCGCCGGCGACATCGGCCGGGCAGAGGCGGCCGCGTCCTATATGGACCGGCTCCAATCGCTCCTGGGCGCTCCGGGCGTGGAATCGGGGCTCGCCGCGCGGCTGACCGCGATTTCGACCTCGGCCAGTGAAATGACCGGGTTGCAAGGTTCGGCACAGGCGATCGCGCGCTTCACGGGGAACGTACAGGACACGATCACCCAGCTCAACCAGCTCGATCGCGACGTCTCCGGCCTGCGCGCCGATATCGAGACCGAACTTGGCTATACCCTCGAGCGTTCCAACATCCTGCTTCGTCAGATCCACGATCTGAACGACGAAGTCGCGCGCCTCGAAGGTCTCGGACGCAGCTCGGCGGGGGCCGCCGACCGGCGCATGATCGCGCTCGAGGAGCTGAGCGGCCTGATGAAAGTCAATGTCCGCGAACAGGCGGACGGTCGCGTCACGATCGACACCGCCTCGGGACAGGTTCTGCTCGACCGGCGCCTGCGCCAGCTGAGCTACCCCGGCGGGTCCGGTGCATCGCAGCCCACCTACCCGCCGATCGACATCCGCTTCGCCGATGCCGACGGCAATATCGGAGCGGCGACGGGAGAGAAGATCGATTCCGCCGCTGTGGGCGGCAAGCTGGGCGGCCTAATCGACCTGCGCGATCGCGCGCTGCCTGAATTTTCGGAGAAACTGGGCGTGCTCTTCACCGGCCTCGCAGAATCGCTGAACGCGGTCTCGAACGCGGGCACCACCCTGCCCCCGCCAGCCTCGCTCGTCGGGCGCGAAAGCGGTCTGATCGGCACTGACCGACTGGGGTTCACAGGCGCGGCCACCTTTGCGGTGCTGGGCAATGACGGCACGCTGATCGCCAAGACAACGGTCGACTTCACGGCATTGGGCGCTGCCGCCACCGTCGATGACGCGATCACCGCGATCAATGCTGGCCTCGGCCCCAATGCGACCGCCTCGTTCGTGAATGGCCAGTTGTCCATCTCGGCGACCGCGCCGAATACAGGCGTCGCAATTGCGCAGGATCCCACCAACCCCAGCAGCCGCGCCGGACTTGGTTTCTCACAGTTCTTCGGCCTGAACGACATCATTCGCAGCGATTCCAGCGCGCTCGTGCCCTCGGGGCTGATCGGTGCCGACCCTCACGGCTTCGGTCCAGGCGAAACCGCGGAGATCGTGTTGCGCGATGCATCAGGCCGCACGCTCACCAGCTATACGCTGACCGGTTCGGCCGGCCCCAACTATGGCGATCTCGTCACCGAGCTCAACGCCAGCCCACTTGGTGCCTTTGGCAGCTTCGCAATCGATGGCCGTGGTCGTATCCAGTTCCAGTCGACCGTCGCCGCCACGGGTGCGACGATCTCCATTCCTTCGGATTCGACCAACCGTTACGGCACCGGCCGGTCCTTCTCGACGCTGTCGGGGCTGAGCGGCGACGCGAGCGGGCTTTCGAACGCCGAGGTCCGGCCCGACATCCTTGCCAGTACCACGCGCCTGCCGCTCGCACGCCTCCAGCTCGGCGCCGCGGTCGGCGAAAAGGCGATCGGCGCGGGCGATGTCACCGGCGCGACCGCCTTTGTCGACCAGCTCGCCAAGGCGGTCGATCTCGGCAAGGACGGCTCCGTCACTGTGGAGCGCTTCTCAAGCCTGCTGCTCGGCCGTGCCGGCACCCAGGCCGCGCAGGCGCAGAGCGCGTTCGAGGACGCCTCGGCGCGCATGGATGATGCGGTCAGCCGTCGTGACAGTTTCGCCGGCGTCAATGTCGACGAGGAACTCGCGCAGATGGTCGTGCTGCAGAACAGCTATTCGGCCGCCGCGCGCGTCATGACGACCGCGAGCGAGATGTACGACACGCTGATCGGCATGCTGAACTAAAGGGAGAAAGCCATGAACCGCGTAGCCACAATTCCGCTTCAGCGCACGCTTTCGGGCGCGATCCAGCGTTCGCAGCAGGCGATGGCCGCCAGCCAGCTTCAGCTCAATACGGGCAAGAAGGCCCACGACTATGCCGGGCTCGGCACCGACGCCGTCCGCACGCTTTCTGCGCGTGCGATGCTCGCGCAGCAGGAGGCGCATCAATCGGTGGCAAGCCGTGTGGGCACGACGCTCGATCTCTATGCGTCACATATCAACCAGGTCGAAAAGAGCACGATGAACCTGCGCGAGCAGCTACTGACGGCGGTCGGAACCAAGCAGGGGCCGGGATTGCAGGAAGCGATCGAAGCCGCGTTCAACGATTTCCACAATGCAATGAATGCCTCGGAGGGCGGACTGCCGCTCTTCGCGGGCGCGCAGACCGATTCCACGCCACTCGTCCCCGGCGTGCTGGCCGACACCATCGGCCTCAATCCCGCCAATGCCTACGCCAATGACCAGGCGCGGCTCTCGGCGCGCGTCGGCGACGGGATCGATGTCGAGTTTGGTATCGTGGCGAGCGACCTCGGCCCCAATTTCATCCGCGCCTTCCGTACGCTCGCGGAAGCCGGCCCGATCGGCGAGGTGCCGACCGCAGCGCAGATGACCGCGCTGAGCCAGGCTGTCACCGAGTTCGATGACGCGCTTGTCGATCTGCGCTCGGTCAACGGCGAGCTTGGTCGCAAGCAGAACCAGATTGAAACGCTCGGCACGCGCGCCGGGGATCGCGCGATCCTGCTCGAGGAGGTGATCGGCAAGGTCGAGAACGCCGATATGGGCCAGGTCGCGATCGAGCTGGCGCAACGCAAGACGACGCTTGAGGCCTCCTATTCGGTTTTTGCCCAGCTCTCCGGGCTTTCGCTAGCGAACTTCCTGAACTGATCCCCATAAGCTCAGGATCCCGGCCGGGGCGCTCCGCATGCGGAGCGCCCCTTTTTTTTGCCTGCGAGCCGGAGCCATCCGCATTTCTGGTGACATGGGAAAATCGCCGCCCCGCTTTCACGGGGCGACGATAGGCATTTCGTCGGGAGTGGAGCTCAGGCGCCGGCGGGCTTGGCGGCCTGGGGTCCGGCCTCGATCAGCTCGGCGATGTCTCCTGCCGGGCTCACGCTCGGAATCGAAGCCATCGCGCGCGTAACCGCTGCCGGATCGACCGATCCCACTGCAGCCGTCAGCATGTCGAACACCGGAGCTGTCGACAGGCCGGCGAAGGACGCGCCATAGCGCACGCGCAGCTCTGCGAGCGCATCCTCTCGGCCGAGCATGGCGAGCGAGATGGCGTAACGCAGCACGACCGCCTGATCGACATCGCTGATCCTGCCTGCGGCGGGAAGCTGCGCCTCGCTCTCGATGGCGAGCCCTGCCCAGTCACGCTGTTTCCAGAGTATCTCGGCGCGCAGGACAGGCGCACCGGGCACGTCCTGGAGAACCGCAAACGCCTCCTCGACCTTGCCGATCTTGCTCAGGGCGACGGCCTCGACGCGCTTGCGCGCAT
The DNA here is from genome assembly GCF_022601895.1 of Sphingomonas sp. LaA6.9. Taxonomy (GTDB): domain Bacteria; phylum Pseudomonadota; class Alphaproteobacteria; order Sphingomonadales; family Sphingomonadaceae; genus Sphingobium_A. Next base: position 75,356 of record NZ_JAKVIO010000015.1, on the reverse strand, counting down.
TGACCATGTCGTCGGGATAGACGTTGGCCGCAGTCTTGCGAAGCGCGGCCAGTGCGCGATCGGGGCGGCCGGCGAGGATATGCAGCGATGCGACACGCGCCGAAAGCGGCCCCTGCGCCAGATCGCGCGCGCGCACGAACAGCTGATGCTCGAGCAGATCGGCCGCACGGCCGTAGAGCCCCGCGATCTGGAGGCGTTCGGCGAGCTGGTTGACGAGGAAGTCGCCCGCCGCGCCGCTTGGCGCAAGGTCGCGATAATCCCAGTAGAGGCCCGCCGCCTGATCGAGCGGAAGCTTGCTTGCGGGGTCGAGCGCGGCAGCAAGCTGCGCCTGCAGCCCGGTCAGGAAATCCGGCCCCTGTCGTCCGGGTTCGTAGAACCGGAAAAGCGTCGCACCGGCGCCCAACGCACCGCGCAGGTCGCCGATATCGGCGCTGAGGCGGTAGCTCAACTGAAGCGCGCGTTCCTCGATATGGTCGCCGCGCCAGACATAGCGGAGCTTTTCAAGTTCCTTGAGCGCTCCCACGGGTTTCAGCGAGCCGTTGGCGACCTTTGCCTCGATCTGGCTCAATTGCGCGTCCATGCGCTCCGCCATCGTGCCGCTTTGTTCGACGCGCGCAAAGCGCAGCCGCGCTTCGGCCCCCTGACCCAGCGCGAGATTCGCGCGACCACGATAGAGATTGGCGGTCGAATCACGGTCGGGAAGCTGCGCCAGCCATCGCAGGGCCAGGTCGGGCTTGCCCGTCTCCACCGCCGCGCGCGCCATGCCCACGACGAAACGCCTGCGGTCGGAAGCCTTGCGCGCGTTGATCGACGGCAGCGCACAATGGACATGAGTCATTGCCTGATCGGCAAAACCGGTCTGTGCCAGCGTCAATACGCGCCAGGCGCAGGCCTCGGCATTGTTGACCAGCCCCTCCCCCGACAGCTCCGCAAAGCCCTCCGCCGGACGCGCCATCAGCGTGAGCGCCGCACCGCGCGCCAGCCGGAAAACATCGACCATCATCAGGTCGGGATCGTCCTGCTGCATCACCTCGAGCACGCCCCAGGCTTCGGGGCCTCGCCCGCGCCCGATGAGGCTGCGCGCATAGTCCCAACGCGCCTGCTGGCGACGCACGCCCACCGCCTTCGCCAGCGCCTTCCACGCCGTTTCCTCGGGAATGACGCGCCAGAGCGAAGGCATCGCTGCTTCGGACTGCTGGGCAAGCGCGGCGGCAAAGCCCGGCAAGCGTACAGTCGGCGGGGCGACGGGCGCCGAAGACGGCGCACTGATGGCGGGAGCGGAGTTTACAGGTGCATCGGGTATGGCCGGCGCAGCGACGGCAGCCGCGCCAGCAAGCAACAATGGAAATTTCATCAGCGCGGTACCTCGAAAAGGCCCAGCGCCGCAATCAGCATTCCGCCGACGCCACAACCGACGACGAAGAGCATGGCGAGCGCCATCGAGGACAGGGATTTCGGAGTGCTTGCCTCAATCACCATCTGTGGCGGCTTCGGGGCGGATAGCGCCTCCTCGTCACCCGTGCGATCCTGCGTATCGACATCGCCCCGCCGCCGGTACGGCGCTTCGGCCGTCTGGCCTGAGGTAAATACCCGGACTCGTCCGGGTCGCTGGTCGCGGCTCATTCTGGGTGCACCCCGCTAACGTGATTTTCATTCTATTATAGGAAGGAAAAGCCCTGCGCGGCGGTTCACCGGAACAATCGCGCGGATCTGGGCACGATTCGGAGACAAGTGATGCGTAGCAATTTGATCGCCGCCACCGCCGCGCTGTCGGTACTGGCGATGAGTCCGTCGGCGGTTGCCGCCGATCCGGCAGGCATTGCCAGCGACACCGTCCATTTCGTGCCGCTCGAGCGCATCATGACGCCGATTTTCGGCGTGAGCCGGATCGAGGGAGAACTCGATCTCGCGGTCGTGGTCGAAGCCAACAGCGCCGCATCGGCCGAGGCGATCCGCACGCGGATGCCCGAGATGCGCGCGGCTTCACTGGCAGCCTCGCTCGAATTTTCGCGGCTTCACGCTTCCGGCTTTGCGCCGGTCAATGCCGAACAGCTGAGCGCCGACCTCACCGCCGCGCTGAAACCGATCCATCCCGGGCTCAACCGCGTGCTGATCGTGAAGGTGTCTGCCCTGCCCGCCTGATCACGGGACGAATATGCGCCCGCCACCCTGCTTGGGCGGCGGGCTTTTTCATGCGCGGTTACGATGAAGGCTTGCGTGCGACCTCTGGCCTGGATGCCTTGGGCGCCCTCGCGGACCTCCCCTGCCCGACCTCCTTTTCGCGCGCAGCCTGACGCTTCGACGGTTCGGGATCGCGCGCCGCCACCACCACGGGCTGCGGCTTCACCACTTTCTTGCCGGCCAGCGCCATGCTGAGCTGCACCGCCGCCCCGGCGCTCATGTTGGACATGATCAGCGCGGTCGATCGCTCGCGCATCCGGCGCGCGACCTCGGTCTGCACGTCGAGATCGAGCCGCTCGAAGATCGGCGCCGCCTTGGCGGGTTTCATCGTCTGATAGATCCGCGCCAGCTCGTCATAGGGCTCCGACTGTGGCGCCGCATCTGCGGCCGCGGGACTGCCGGGCCGCTGTGGCGCGGCTTGCCGCGCCTGCATGTCGGCCTTCAGCCTTTCTTCGCTTGCACGCGCCGCCTGTTCGCGCAGTTCGAGCGCGCGCTTTTGTTGCGCGAGCGCCTGATCACGCTCGCGCACGCTCTGCTGGATCGAGGTGCCGAGCCGTGTCGCCGGCGCCTGCTCGGCAGGTGCCGCGACCGCGACGGCATTGGCAATCGCCGACAGTCCGGCGACCCCCGCGGTGAGCATCAGCAGTGACGGTCGCCCGAGCTTTCTGAAGATGTCGGGTGCCATGGGCACGATCTTTTCGAGACCGCCAAACAGCGGCTGCGGCGTTGCCGGCATTATGCGGCCTCCGCCTTCGCCGCAGCGCGGGGGGTCTTGGCGCTGCGCTTGCGTTGCGCAGGCTGCGACACGACCTTGGCTCCGGCCTTCTGTTCTTCCTTCATGCGTTCACCCGCATTGGAGGCAGCTTCCACGATCCGTTCGGCAACCGCATTGCCGATGCCGACCATCACCGAAAGCTCGTCACGCAGCGATTCCCCCGACGCGATCGTCCGCGTGGTCGCCGCACCGTCGGTGGCGAGGATCGTTTTCAGTTCGGCAAGAACGGCACGCGCTTGCGCGGTCGCCCTGTCGAGTTGCCTGACGGTCTCGCCGAGATCGCCCGACTTGATGGCGTTGAAGCTGCGCATCATCCGCGCGCACTGGATCAGCACCGCGACGCACAGTGCCATGAGGACGAGGTTGGTGAAGGTCGCGAATGTCATTTGGGGAACCCCTTGGAAATGTCGGTGACGAGCCGGATGGCAATATTGTTGCAGCGCTGTCCGATATGCGCGTGCCCCAGCGGGATCCCGCCGCAGTGCACCTCAAGCGGATCATCGGGGCCGCGGTTGAGTGCGATCGTCTGGCCGACCGCCATGCTCATGACATCATGGACACGCATGTGCTTCTCGCCCAGGACGACATCGACGAGCACCTCGGTATTGTGGAGCTCCATCGCCATGTGCGTTTCCCACATGCGGTCGCGGCCCAGTTTTTCGCCCATGAAGCGCTGGAGCAGCTTCTCGCGCACGGGCTCGATCGTGGCATAGGGCAGCAGGATGCTGAATTTGCCTCCGCGCCCTTCCATGTCGACGCGGAAGGTGGCGATCGCGGCGATGTTGGTCGGTCCTGCGATCGCCGCGAAGCGTGGGCTGGTCTCGACACGTTCGAGTTCGATCCCGACGGGCTCGATCGCCTCGAACGCACCCGCGAAATCGTCGAGCGCCAGTTGGACCATCTTGGATACCAGCATCGTCTCGATCGTGGTGAAGGCGCGTCCGTCGATCGTGAGAGAGCTGTTGCCCTTGCGCCCGCCGAGCAGCGCGTCGACCACCGCGTAGATCAGGCCTGAGTCGACGGTGACGACGCCGAAATTCTCCCATTCGCGCACCTTGAAGACGCCGAACATCGCGGGCAATGGGACGCGGTTCATGAACTCGCCAAAGCGGTGCGACGTGATCTCCTCAAGGCTCACGTCGATCGCGTCCGAGGTCAGGTTACGCATGCTCGTCGCAAACGTGCGGATCATGCGCTCGCACACGACCTCGAGCATCGGCAGCCGTTCATGGCTGATGACGTTGGACTCGATGACCGCCTTCAGGCCGCTCTTCTGCGGAGCAGGTGCCGCGCCGTCGAAGCCGAACAGCGCGTCGATCCCGGCCTGGTCGAAGGTCGCGTCCGCGCCCGGTGCCAGCATCGGCGGCTCGGGCAGATCGAAGTCTTCGAAATCGTCGCTCATTGCTGGACCAGGTCCTGGATCAGGACATCACGAACCAGACCCGCACCGAGCACCTGCGTGGCGCGCGCCATCATTTCCTCCTTCACGCGGAACACCGCGGCGGATCCATTGAGATCCTCGGGCCGAAGCTCTCGCAGGAAGGGCTGCAGCGCATCGAGGATGACGGGCAGCTTCTCCTTGATCTCCTCGGATTTGCCCGGATCGGTGGCCACGACAATGAAGCGCAGCTTCAGGAAGCGTGCCTGGCCGTCACCGCTGCGCAGATTGACGATCATGGGTGGCACCTCGACATAGGACGCCGATTGCACGCCGGCTCCGGCGGGCTCTTCACCACCTTCGCCGCCGCTCATCAGCGCGACACCCGCGCCGGCACCGCCGAGCAGCACCACCGCACCGATCGCGGCTGCGATCACCATCTTGCGCTTGTTGGGCTTCGGGCTCTCCTCAGCCTTTACCAGCACGTTTTCATTGACTGCATTGGTCGACACGCACTTCACCCCCTTGAGCCGCCGGCGCGTCCCCATCGAAATACGGGGGCGGCGTCCGTTCTCGTCCATTCGCCTCTATTATAGGAGGAGTGCTCGGCAAATTTTGCCTGGCGCACATTTATCACCGATTTTTCTGAGGTGTGTCGAATGGACGTCTCAACCTATGTGTTGCTGAGCCACGAGCAGGCGCTGCGTCGCCGGCTCGACGTTACCGCCAACAATATGGCGAACAGCAACACCGTCGGGTTCAAGCGCGAGCAGCCGCTGTTCCATGAATATGTCGAGCAGACGAAGGAAGCGCCCGTCGAGGATGCGAAGAAGACCTCCTATGTCCTCGACTATGGCGCGGTGCACGACACCAGCCAGGGCGCGTTCCAGGCGACGGGCAATCCGCTCGATGTCATGATCGACGGTCCCGGCTACCTCAATGTCGAGACAGCCGAAGGCGGCGTTGCCTATACACGCGCGGGCTTCATCAAGATTCTTGAGACCGGCGAGCTGGCGACCTCGGGTGGACAGCGCATCCTGGGGGCCAATGGTCGACCGATCGTCGTGCCCGCCGACCAGAAGGCCACCGTCACCATCGCTTCCGACGGAACCGTCATGACGCGCACCGGCGAAGTCGGACGCATCGCAGTCACCAGCTTCGCCGACGAGAACATGGTTTCACCGCGGGGAGACGGGATGATGACGGGCACGGGCGGCACCGCGCTGACCCAGGTTCAGACCAGGCTGCGCATCGGGGGCATAGAGGCTTCCAACGTCCAGCCGATCGTCGAGACCACCGCCATGGTCGAGATCCTGCGGTCGTACCAGACCAGCCAGCGCATGTCCGAAAGCCTGAGCGAAATGCGCAAAAGTGCCATCGGCCGCCTCGGCCGCATCAACTGACCTATAAGTATATCCGTATCCATCTGAAAGGATTGTCATGCGTTCGCTTTCCATTGCCGCGACGGGCATGCTCGCCCAGCAAACCAATGTCGACGTGATCTCGAACAATATCGCCAACATGAACACGACCGCGTTCAAGCGGCAGCGCGCCGAATTCCAGGATCTTCTCTATCAGCAGGTCTCGCGTCCCGGCGCTTCGTCGAGCGCGGACGGCACGCGCGTCCCTTCGGGCATTCAGATCGGTGCGGGCGTGCGCACGGGTGGCGTCTATCGCATCACCGATCAGGGCGCGGCGATCAATACCGGAAACCGGTATGACATCGCGATCGACGGCCCCGGATATTATCAGATCGCGCTTCCTTCGGGCGAAGTCGCCTATACCCGCGCCGGCTCGTTCCAGCTTTCGGATCAGGGCGAGCTCGTCACCACCGACGGCTACCGGGTCCAGCCCGACATCACGATCCCGCAGGGTGCGATCGACGTCGTGATCTCCAAGACGGGTGAAGTGCAGGTCAAGATGTCGGGCCAGCCCGAGATGCAGTCCGTCGGTCAGCTCGAACTCGCCACCTTCGTCAACGAGGCGGGGCTGGAAGCGATCGGCTCCAGCATGTTCCTCGAGACCGCGGCATCGGGCCAGCCCACCGTTGCTCTGCCGGCGTCCGAGGGCTTCGGCACGCTGTCGCAGGGTTTCCTCGAAGCATCCAACGTCAATCCCGTCGCCGAAGTGACCGCGCTCATCACCGCGCAGCGCGCCTATGAAATGAATAGCCGCGTCGTGAAGACGGCTGACGAGATGCTGTCCACCACCAGCCAGCTTCGCTAGGCCGCAATGCGCCTGATCCTCTCCGCACTGCTGTTCACGGCATCCGGTGCCCTGCATGCACAATCCGCGCCTGCGACGGTCGAAACGCCCGTGCTGGTCCGCGCGATCGAAAAGGGGGAAGCTCTTTCGCCCGCCGATTTCGCGGTCGAGCCGCGCCCGGCAAGCGTCGCACGCGGCGCGATCGCCCCGGCCGAGACGGCGGGGCTCGAGGCATCGCGTCGCCTGATGGCGGGCGCTCCGGTGCGCGCGACCGATCTGGCGAAACCACAGATGGTCCGCCGCGGCGAAGCGGTGACGATCGCGCTGCGTTCGGGGGCGCTCCTCATCACCACCGCGGGCCGCGCGCTCTCGGGAGGTGGCAAGGGCGATCCCGTGCGCGTCGTCAGTCTCAGCACCAACCGTACGCTCGATGCCGTCATCGAGAATTCGGGTCGTGTCCGCGTGACCGGCCAATAGGAGATTAGCCCTATGAAACGCATCGCATCCGCGCTGCTGCTCGCTTCGCTCGTTGCCGGCTGCGGCGTACCCGACCGGCTCGCCAATGTCGGCCGCGCTCCGAAGATGACGCCGATGGATGACCCTGCGGCCCCGCTGATCGAACCTTCGCTCGGCAATCAGGCCGCGGCGCACCGTTCGGGCAAGCCGGCCGAGCCGACCGCCCCCAGCGCGTCGCTCTTCCGCACCGGGGCCGGTGCCTTCCTGCGCGATCAGCGCGCGTCGCGGATCGGCGATATCGTGACGATCCGGATCAATATCTCGGACCGCGCAGTCGTGGGCAATTCGACGACGCGTTCGCGCACGGGCTCGGAAAATGCCGGGATCGCCGCGCTGTTCGGGCTCGAATCGCAGCTGGACAAGGTGCTTCCGGGCAACCCCGACCCCGCGAACCTCGTCGATACGAATTCGGATTCACAATCGGCGGGCGCTGGCAACACTTCACGCAGCGAACAGATCAACATGACCGTGGCCGCGCTCGTCACCGACGTGCTGCCCAACGGCAACCTCCTGATCCGCGGCCGCCAGGAGGTCCGCGTCAATTTCGAGCTGCGCGAGCTCATCGTCTCGGGCGTCGTGCGCCCCGAGGACATCGCGCGCGACAACAGCATCCGTCACAGCCAGATCGCCGAAGCGCGGATCAGCTATGGTGGCCGCGGCCAGCTCACCGACGCCCAGCAGGCACGCTGGGGTCAGCAGATCTACGACGCGCTCTTCCCCTTCTGAAGAAGCTTCCCGCGCTGACAGCGCCCCGCCGGCTCCACACCCGGCGGGGCTTTCGCGCATCCACTGAACGCGCCTATTTAACACACTGTTATCTATAAATAATTCTGCCACTTTGCTTTGGCGGATCGTAATTCCTTCCCAGAATGAAAGGCGAGCTGATGACTTCAGATCGTCGGGGGCCAGCGAAACTGGCCCAGGCCGCAGAAGTCGGCCTTAAGTCCAGAAGGAATGAACAATGGCGTTTTCGGTTAACACCAATGTCGGTGCAATGGCGGCTCTCCAGAGCCTCAACGCGACCAACCGCAGCATGGCCACCACGCAGAGCCGGATCAACACCGGCTTCAACGTTGCCTCGACCAAGGATGACTCGGCGAAGTACACGATCGCTCAGACGCTTCGCGGCGACCTGGGTGACCTGAAAGCCGTCACCTCCTCGCTCAGCAACGCAAAGAGCGTGACGGATGTGGCGGTCGCGGGTGCCGAGCAGATCTCCGACCTGACGAACCAGATGAAGTCGAAAGCGCTCGAAGCGTCTGACGCTGGCCTCGACCAGCCCAGCCGCGACGCGATCGCCAAGGACCTCACGGCTCTGAAGGAGCAGGTGAACACGATCATCACCTCTTCGGATTTCAACGGCAGCAACCTGCTGCTCAGCACCGCCACCAGCGGCAGCGTGTCGGCACTCCAGTCGGTTGCGACCGGCGCCACGCCGCTGACCGTTGCCAACCAGGGCCTCGACACCTCGTTCGCGGCTGGCAGCGTCGGCGCCGCCGGTGCAGCCATCACGCTCGCCACTGCGGCGGCGGCTGGCACGCTGGCGACGGACGTCGAGACCTTCGCGACCGCGCTCAAGACGAGCCTCAGCACGCTGGGTTCGGCTTCGCGCAAGATCGACGGCCAGCTGCAGTTCAGCAGCAAGCTGTCGGACGTGGTCGAGAGCGGCATCGGCAACCTCGTCGACGCCGATCTGGCGAAGGAATCGGCGAAGCTTCAGGCCCTGCAGGTCCAGCAGCAGCTGGGCGTTCAGGCTCTGTCGATCGCCAACCAGGCGCCGCAGACGATCCTGTCGCTCTTCCGTTAAGGAAGACGACCGCCCTGTTCCCCGACGGGGTGGATCACATACAGGCCGGGATGGTTCGCCATCCCGGCCTTCTTTTTTGCCTGCGATCGGAATGTCCCAGGCCGCGAACCCGCCGCGATCAATGCGATCCGATCCTGTTTGAAATACAACCAGTTCTGACGATTCTTTTCGAACGTCCAGCCTAAGGGGAATTCCTTAGTTGGAGATTACGCCCCTGTGAATCAAAGCGGTCGACGATGTTGCGGCCTGGCCTGCGCCATCCATCTGACGGGGGAAAGATGAGACCAGAATTTGTTGGGTTTTCGAACGAGGTCTTCGATGGATGTGCGCGTAGGTTCCGGGGCAGATGACGCCGCTGCGGGACACCCAAGAACCGGGTCAGAATATCATATCACGTTGAAATTGGTCGTAGAAGACACGGGCGAGCTCTGGAATCTGGCCGCCCAACGCTGCATCGACTGGACAGCTGAAGAAATCGCCGAAACCATCGGTCCGCGTGAGGACCCATCCATCGAGGATTGCCTTGCGATGGTGACGTTGCCCACCGCGATCGCAGGATGCCGCATGGTGGACATAGCCTTGCACAACGTCGATCAGGGCGAAGGTCAACCACGCAGTTGCGACTGCAAGACCGAGCCGCTTCCCTTTGCCGTTCGCCTCGACCCACCGCATTTGGGCAGTGCATCCCGCCTTTCAGGCGACGATGGCGCGTCGGGGCTGGTCTGGCGCAGCTGACGCCTCGCGTTTGCATCCAAACCAAGGGCCCCGCGGCGGCCGGAGCCGACGCGGGGCCGAATGCCCTGTGATGGGGGAAGCGCTCAGGATGGCGCGGAGATGGCCACCAGGCCGCTCAGCGGCATCCTGATCCCGTTGACGCCGAGCATGACATTGGCACCGTCGGTGACGACGTCCTTGACGGTCGCGACCGAATTGATGGTGACGGGAATCGCCTTGCCATCCGCATCGAGCGCGGTCACCGAAAGCGTATAGGCGCCATCGGCCGCGCGCGTGCCGTCGGCCTTCTTGCCGTCCCACGCATATTGGCCCTGCGCCTTGGCATCGAGCTTCGCTTCGCTGACGACGTTGCCATTGGCATCGGTGACCTTGGCCACGATCGAAGTGGGCGCGCGCTCCGCAAAATAGGTCCATTTGGCGGGATCGCTCCCCAGCCCTGCGACCGGTGAATCGAAACGCGCCTCGCGCCCGATGAAATTCGAGGATTGCGCCATGTCCTGCGAGGCGATGCGCGCCAGGATATCGTCGAGCTTGCCCGTCTGCTGGATGGACTGTTCGACCTGCGAATATTGCACCAGCTGCTGGGTATATTCGGACGTATCCATCGGATCGAGCGGATCCTGATGCTGCATCTGCGCAGTCAACAGTTTGAGAAACATGTTGAAATCCGCAGCGATCGTCGCCTTTGGCACCGCGCCTGCCGCGTTGGTGCCTTGCGCAGCCTCGCTGCCCGGTATCGTCGTCATCTGTTCTGATCCTTATGCCATCAGGTCGACTCGGCCGCTCGCGCGGAGCGGCTGGTAGACAGGTTCGTCGGTAGCGCTGTCGCCGCCATCGTGCGGCAGGCCACCCTGCCCGCCGCGTGCGTCACCACCCTGTTGCCCGCGTTGCCATGCCTGACCGGGGTCATTGCTGCGGCTGTCAAACCGGAACGATTGGGTGTCCGCGCGAACGCCGGCGTCAGTGAGTGCGCGCGAAAGATCGCCCGCCTCGCGCCTGAGCATGTCGAGCGCTGCAGGGCTGTCCGCTGCCATCACCGCGCGCAGGCTGCCCTCGCGGTCGAACGACAGCCGCACCTCGATCCGCCCCATTTCGGCGGGATCGAGACGGATGAGTACCTCTTCCTTGCCCGCGGACACCTGCCGCGCGATTTCCACGCCCATGTCGCGCCCGATCTGGCCGGGCTTCGCCGTGACCACGGGTTGATGGGGCACTTGCGATGCGGCCGCCGGATAAGGCTGTCCTGCGGGCCTCGGGGCCGGATTGGCCAGCGCCTGACTGAAGAGTTGTGAAGGTAGCATGTCGGTCGCGCCGTCCCCAGCCACCGTCCTGGCGGCATCAGCCGCCGAAGTCACAGCACCGCCGCCGGCAGGGACGGTCTCGGCCTTCGGCGCAGCGGCGTTGTCGGCAAGCGCGATATCCTGCGCGACTACCTTGTCATTTGGCGCTGCCTCCGCCGCACCGATGCGGGGCGGGACCACGGGAGCCGCGATCGGCAAGTTCGCGTCCGGCCCGGACTGGGCCGGACGCGCTGCTTCCGGGAGTGTCTGGACCGGAAGATCGATATTCATGTCATCGGGCGCCGCCGTCTGCGCCTCCGATTCCGTTGGCGCGGCCGGCGCCTCGGATTCCTCGGGCGCCGTTACCACCGCGGTTTCGACCGGAGCGATCAGCGCAACGGGTTGCGCCATGGCCAGTTGCTGAGACGACACCGCGCCTTCATGCGCAGCCTCGGGACGCGACTGTTCATGTCCGCCCGCCACCGGCTTTGCCTGCGGCTGGGGTTGAGGCGACGGAGACGCTGCCAGTTCGGTCGACGGCATTGCCGCGAAATCAATCGCGGCATCTTCCGGTGGCGGCATCTGTGGCGCGGTCAGCGTCCCGTCCGGCAACGCGGCGGCGGCGGCCGCACTTTCGACATCGAATTCGGACGAGGTTTTTTTCGCAATGGGCGCTGACGCTTGGGGCACGCCCGTCACAAGCTGCGGCTGCGGCAGCACACCGCGCGCATCCGCCGCGGTTGCGATCGTGACCGGGGCGATACCTGTCGTTGCCCCCCCCAGCAGGTCACCGAATCCGGGAAGCGCCGCGCCCGCAGCCGTATCGGCGCCGCGCGCGGGAGATGCGATGGTCGGGATCATCGAAACATTCATCAAATCGTCTTCCCCTGGACGCCGCGCGCCGCTCTCGATGCATTATAGGACGGAAATTCAGTGCGGTGGCGATGTCAGCCGATTGACCCCAGCGTACGGATGCGCGCGCGCGCGTGAATCTCGTTCTGCGAGAGCACAACGGTCGCCGGACGCACCCGTTCGATGATCGAGCGGACAAAGGGCCGGATCGCGGGGCTGGTCAGCATGCAGGGAATCTCCCCATCGGACGCGAACTTGTCATAGGTCTCGCGCACCGAGGCGATGAAGCTTTGGAGCGTAGAGGGCGCCATTGCGAGATGCCGGTCATCGCCCTGCCCGACGATGGCCTCGGCGAATTCACTGTCCCAGCGCGCTGCCAGGGTGACGATCGGGATCGTGCCATCATGCACCTGTTGCGCTGAAATCTGGCGCGCCAGTCGGCTGCGGACGTGCTCGGTCATCTGCGTCAGATTCTGGGTGAATGCAGACGCCTCGGCGATACCTTCGAGGATCGTCGGCACATCGCGGATCGAGACGCCCTCCGAGAGCAGGTTCTGAAGGATGCGCTGCACGCCGGAGATCGAGATCTTTGAAGGGATGATATCGGCCACGAGTTTTTCCGATTCCTTGTGGACATCGGTCAGCAGCTTCTGCGTTTCGCTGTACGACAGCAGATCGGCGATATTGTCCTTCACGATCTCGGTCAGGTGCGTCGTGATGACGGTGCCGCAATCGACCACCGTCAGCCCACGGAACCCCGCTTCCTCGCGCAGATCGCGGTCGATCCACAGCGCCGGCAGGTTGAACACCGGTTCGCGCGTTTCCTCCCCGGCAATGCCCGCATTGCCTCCGCCGGGATTGATGACCAGCAGCTTGTCGAGGCGGATTTCGCCGCGCGCGGTCTCGGTTTCCTTCACATAGACGATATACTCGTTGGCCTTCAGCGCCATGTTGTCGAGGATGCGCACCGCGGGCAGGACGAAGCCGAAGTCGATCGCCATCTGGCGGCGCAGCGCGCGCACCTGATCGTCGAGCCGCGGATCCGAACTGGAATCGTTGATCAACGGAAGCAACGCATAGCCGAGCTCGATGCGCACCGCGTCGATCGCAAGCGTGCGTGCAATCGGCTCCTCGGACGGTGCTGCCTGCTGTTGCGCAATCGCTTCCTCGATGCGCGCCTTGGCGGCTTCGACTTCGGCCTTTTGCGACATCTTCCAGGCGACCCAGCCACATGCGCCGCCAAGGATCGCAAAAGGCAGGAACGGCAGGCCCGGCACGAGCGCCAGCGCGATCATCAGGAACGCGACCATGCCGAAAGCCTTGGGATAGCGGCCGAGCTGTTCGCCCAGCGCCGCCCCGGTCTTGCCCGCGACACCGCCCTTGGAAACGAGCAGACCCGCGGCAGTCGAGACGATCAGCGCGGGGATCTGGCTCACCAGCCCCTCGCCCACGGTCAACATCGTGTAGGTGTGGAAGGCATCGCCAAAGGGCACGCCGTGAATGACGACCCCGACGATCAGCCCGACAACGATGTTGATCGCGGTAATCAGCAGCGCGGCGACAGCATCGCCCTTCACGAACTTGGAGGCACCGTCCATCGCGCCGTAGAAGCCGCTTTCGGCCTCGATCTCGGCGCGGCGCGCGCGGGCGTCCGCTTCGGTGATCATGCCCGCCGAAAGGTCGGCGTCGATCGCCATCTGCTTGCCCGGCATCGCGTCGAGGCTGAAGCGCGCGCCGACCTCGGCGATGCGCCCCGCGCCCTTGGTGATGACGACGAAGTTGATGACGATCAGGATCATGAACACGGTGAGGCCGATGACGGTCTCGCCGCCGATCAGGAACTCGCCGAACGCCGCGATGACACCACCCGCAGCATGAGCACCTTCATGTCCGTGCCCCAGAATGAGCCGCGTCGATGCCAGATTGAGACCCAGCCGCAACATCGTGACGATCAGCAGGATCGTCGGGAAACTCGACAATTGCAGCGGCTTGTCGATGAACAGCGCGGTCATGAGGATCAGCACCGAGGCGGTGATCGACAACGCGAGCCCAAGGTCGAGCAACCAGCCGGGCATCGGCAGGATCAGCATCGCGATGATCGCGACGACGCTCATTGCGAGCGCGAGATCGCGGCCAGGGCCGAGCTTCTTCAGTAACTGGTCAAGCTGGGTTGGCATGGATTGCTCCGGATGCGGTCCGTGGCACTAAAGTGCGGGCGAGACGGTGATGCCGTCCTCGATGAAGCTTCTGAGCTTGTTGCGCATGGTGCGCACCGAAATGCCGAGCATCACCGACGCCGTGGTCCGGTTGCCACGGCAATGCGCGAGCGTTTGCAGGATCAGCGCGCGCTCGACATCGGCCACAGTCCGGCCGACGAGCCCCTCGATCAGCTCCGCGAGCTCGGGCGCCGGCATATACTCGCCACGCAGCCGCGCGAGGACCGCGGGCACATTGATCGACATCGCTTCGTGAGAGGACATGTCCATCATCGATCCTGCCGGACGATTTCGGTGAGCGTGACGCCCAGCGCGCTGTCGATCAGCACGACCTCTCCGCGGGCGATCAGCCGGTTGTTGACGAATATGTCGACCGGCTCGCCGACGCGGCGATCGAGTTCGACGACATGGCCAGGCTTGAGCTTCAGCAGTTCGCCAATGTCCATGCGCGATCGCCCGAGCACGGCCTGGACCTTTACCGGCACATCGAACACGGCCTGAAGATCGTCGGCGGTCGGCGGTGCCGACGCGCGCTGCGGCGCCCAGCCCGGGGTTTCATGTGCGCTCTCGGCCTCGACATCTTCGGACGCGAAATGCGTGGGAGCAAGCTGACGCGGTTCTGCATCGTGGGTCATGGTCTCTTCTTTCATGCGTTCATCCATTGGCGGATCACCGAGGCGGACTCGGCGGGGCTGGCGGCGATCGCGTCACCGATACGGCGGAGCGCGGAGAGCTTGATGCGTCCGTCGACCTGAGCGAGCGCGATCTCCTGGTCGAGCAACGGGGTGTCGCCTTCGCGCATCGCCTCCAGCTTCTCCATCGCCTCGGGGTCGCCATCGGCAGCACGCTGTGCCAGTGTCAGCATTTCGGGATCTTCTGACGCGGCGATCAGCTCGCCGCCCTGAATTACCGGCGCAGCTTCAACCGGCCTGGGACGCAGCATCCTGACCGCGAGCAGCACGACACCGGCGAGCACGACGAGCTTGAGCAGATCGAAAAGACGATCGCTGGTGAGCCCGAAGGGAAGCACCGTTTCCGATGCGCCGGCGTCCTCGGGCGTGGCGAAGGCCATGCTCTCGACCACCACGCTGTCGCCGCGCTCGGCGTCAAAGCCCACCGCATTCTCGACCAGGCGGGTCAGCCGCTGGATCTGCGGCTGGGGCAGCCCCTTGGCGCCGCCGTCGACCATCACCGCCACGGTCAGGCGGTTGATCTTGCCGGGCGTCTGTACGCTGACCGTCTTCTTGCTGCTGTTCTGGAAGGTAATGTCTTCGGAGGACTCGTTGCGTGCGGACCGGCGTGAATCTCCGCCTGTCCCGTTGATCGCGCCCTCATTCTCGGGGAGCTGCGCGCCAACGGTGACGCCGTCCGCGCCGGCTGCGTTCTCGTCGCTCTGGTCGCTTGATTCGACGGTCACCTGATGCGCGATCACCTGGGTATCGGGATCGAAGACTTCGGCCTCCTCCCGGGTCTGGTCACGGTCGAGTACCGCCGACACCTCGGCGCGCACCTTGCCCGCGCCAACGATCGGTTCAACCATGGCCTCGATCTGCGAGCGCAACCGCGCCTCGACCGCAGTCTGGCGCTCCTCGATATCGGACGCGCCGGCACCACCGCCTTCGCCCGCACGCGCCAGCAGCGCACCCGACTGATCGACGATCGACACGGCTTCGGGCGCGAGTTCGGGCACCGACGACGACACCAGATAACGGATCGCCTGAACGGTCTCGCCGGTCAGCCGGCCATTGGTCTTTACGGTCACCGCCGCGGTAGCCTTGCGCGGCTCGGCCGCGAACATTGCGCGCTCGGGCATCACGATATGGACGCGGGCCTTGCTGACGCGCTCGAGGCTCTCGATCGAACGCGACAATTCGCCCTCGACCGCGCGCGTCTCGTTCATCTTGGCGCGCGAGGATGAAACGCCGAAGGGCTCCTCGGCATCGAGCACCTCATAGCCGATCTTGCCGCCCAGTCGCTCGGAGGCCATTGCCATGCGCAGCTCGGCGAGCTTCTCGACCGGCGCCATGACCGACGTGCCATCGCTCGACAGCTGGAATGGCACCCCCTGCGCGCTGAGCTTTTCGGTGATCGACTGCGCCTGCGCAGGATCGAGTTCGGTGTAGAGAAATCCCATCTCCGAAGACGGGCTTCTGAGCGCGAGCGCACCGATTCCGACGAGCAGGGCCAGCGCGACGCCGCCCATGATCATCAGCCGACGCGGCCCGAGCTGCGTGATCAAATTCCGCAATCCGTTCAAGGCAAGCCTCGTGTACCAGGACCTTGATCGCCTCAGACCGAACGGCCTGAAACACGGATCAGGGTCTCAACTATCTAGCAACAAAGGCCCCCTGCCCTTGCCTCTCTCATTATAGGATGATCGGGCTAGGCAACTCTTGCCGGGTCGAAAGTTTTTATGCGCCGCGCGGATCGGTGACGAGCGCGCCGAGTTCGGCCATCACTGCCGCACGGCGGGCGGCACCGTCGATCGCCAGTCCGCCTTCGTCCCAGAAGATCACGGCGTCACCAGGCGCCAGCGCGTCATCGGTGATCACGGCGATGGAAAGCGTCCTGCGCTCCTGCCCGGCACGCGCCGCCACAAGCCGCTCCACCTCCTCCGCCAGCGCCGGGTTGACCCGGACGTTCAGGCGGGTTCCGCGGCCGATCTGTTCGAGCACGCGGCCCAACGCCTCATCGATGGCGCGGCCCGGGGCCTTCGCCACCGCATGACCCGCCAGCACGTCCGCCGCAGCGATCGCGACCTCCGCCGCATCGCGTACCATCGAGTCCGCCGTCTCGGACAGGCGCGCGTCGATCTCGTCGAGCGACGCGTGAAGCGCGTCGGCGGCGGCAAGCAATGCCGTCGCGCGTTCGCTCCGCGCCTGGACGAGCCCGGCTTCGAACCCGTCGACCCGCGCTCTTGAAAGCGCGGCTTCGTGCGCCGCGGCCTGCCGATCGATCTCGGCCTGCAATGCCGCGATCTGCTTGAGCAGCTCGGTATTGTGCGCGGCGCCTGTGTCGCTCGTGGCGAAGCGGAAGACGCGATCGAACCCGAATGGCTTTACGTGGATGGCGGCCTCCATCATCGACCTTTCAATATCAAGGGCACGCGCAGGCGCGCCGTCAGTAGATCATCGCGTCGTCGCTCTTGGGATCGACGAGCATGATCTCGCCGCGATCGCCGAGCGACTTTGCCAGGCGTACAAGATTGGTCTGGGCTTCCTCGCATTCGCGCGCGCGCACCGGCCCCATCGCGGCCATGTCGTCGCGCATCAGCTTGGCCGCGCGTTCGGTCATGCCCGCGAAGAACATCTGCTTCATCTCCTCGGGCGCGCCCTTCAGCGCCAGCGCCAGCTCGCGCTTGTTGCAGTTGCGGACGATCGTCTGGATCGCGGCGGGCAACAGGTTTGCGAGATCCTCGAAGGTGAACATCAGTGCGCGGATCTTTTCTGCGGACTCGGGCGCGCGATCGTCGAGCGCAGTCAGCATCGCCTCTTCGGTCGAGCGATCGAGTGCGTTGAACACCTCGGCCATCGCCTCGTGCGGATCGCGACGCTGCGCGCGCGAGAGATTGGTCATGAACTCGCTCTTCAGCGTCTGCTCGACCTGCAGGATCACGTCCTTCTGCACCGTGTCCATGCGGAGCATGCGCATCACAACATCGGTCGCCAGTTCCTCCGGCAGCTCCGCGAGCACGCGCGCGGCGTGGTCGGAGCGGAGCTTGTGCAGGATCACCGCGACCGTCTGCGGATACTCGTTCTTCAGATAGCCGGCGAGCACGGTTTCGCTGACATTGGAAAGCTTGTCCCACATCGTGCGACCGGATGGACCACGAATGTCCTCCATGATTTCCTTGACGCGATCGGCTGGAAGGATGCCTTCGAGGAGCCGCTCGGTCGTCTCGAACGATCCGTGGAGCGAAGACATGCTGGAGACCTCGCCCGAGAACTGGACGAGCAGATGCTCGACGACGGCCGAGGGGATGCGGCCCAGCCCGGCGATGCAGGAGGACAGCTCCTTGATCTCGTCGGTCGACAGCTGCTCCCAGATCGGGCCGCCATGATCGCGACCCAGCGCCAGCATCAGCGCTGCGGCACGCTGGACGCCCGAGTATTTTTTCAACTCCGGCGGTTCGCCGACCGGCGTCATTACGCTCATGCACTATTCCCCAAAATATTCGCGCATTCGGGCCCGTCGGGGCCGCGCTTCCTCTATCTTATAGGAGAAGACCGGGTGGACCGGCGTGTGGAGGCGAGTTTGGTGACAAATTTATCGAGCGGGCTGATCGGGCTCACCATGCTGTCGGGCAGCAGCAGCTATCTCGGCCTTTTCTCGGGCGCCAATATCGACAGCGCAGCGGTGATCCTTGCAAAAAAGGCTTTCACGACGCCTGAGACGACGCCTCCCTGGAAGGAGGCCGGATCAAGCCTGCCCGTCTCCTCGCAGATCGCGGCGATCAAGAAGATGCGCTCGATTGTCGACGCCGGATGGAGCCGTTCGCTCGATTCCCTGCCCGACGTGCAAACCGCCTTCACTGCCTACAAGGCGCTCGACCGGCTCCGGCTGCTCGCCGAAAGCGCCGCCAAGACCGGAACCTCGGCGGCTGAGCGCAAGTCGCTTCAGCAGACCTTCGCAAAGGGGATGGCCGACCTTCAGGCGTTTCTGGGCCAGGCCGACACCGACAAGCTCAACCTCGCCTTCACGCAACCTTCGAGGAGCGTGAAGACCGTCGGCATCACCCCGCCCTCCACGGGCAAGACTCTTGGCGAGGGCGTGGTCGAAACGCGCGCCGCTCCGATACCGGGTCTCGTCGGCAATGAGGTCTTCAAGATCAGCCTCGCACGCGCTGGCGGTGTCGCCGACAGCGTGACCGTCGACCTCTCGACAACGACGCAGCCGCCAACGCTCGATTCCGTCGCCGCTGCGATCAATGCCGCGATTACCTCGGTGCCGATGCGCGACGCCAATGGCGTTCCAGTGACAGACGCTGGCGGGAATCCCGTTCCTCGGTGGCAGTCGCGCGTGACCGTCGAGAAGAACGGCGACAGCTGGGGCTTCGTCGTCAATACGCCGGGCACCGAAACCCTTTCGATGGATCAGGTTGGCGCGAAGGACGCGCTGATGGTCGTGAGCGGTCTGACCGGGATGGATGCACCGGCATCCGCACAGATGTTCCGCATCGACGATCCCGCCGGCGGCGGCACACGCGTCACGCTCGGCACGATCAACGCAATCGACCGGACGGCGACCCAGCAGGCTACGCAGAGCGCCAGCACCAGGCCCGTGGCCAAGGATGCCAAGCCCGTCGACCCCACCGTATTCGCTGCGACCAACGCGCGCGCCATCGCCACCGATGCGCAGGGGTTCTGCTATATCGTCGGCACCACCGCGGGCGATCTGGGCGCCAACCTCTCCGATGGCGGCAATGATCTGTTCCTCACCAAGGTGGACAGCGAAGGCAAGGTCGTCTGGCAGCGTACGCTGGGCGTGGCAGGTGAAGCCGAGGGCGCCGCGGTCAGCATCACCCCCAATGGCGAGGTGGTCGTCGCGGGCACGGTCAAGGGGCCATTCAACGGCAGTCTGGGCAGCGACAGCGACATGCTCGTCGCCCGCTTCGACGCCGATGGCGACGAGATGTTTGCGACCACCGTGCGCAGCCTCGGCAACGATACCGCAAGCGCGGTCACAGTTGGCAATGACGGCGCGATCTATGTCGGCGGAAAGTCCGCCGCGGGCGGCGGCGACGCCTTTGTCGCGCGGCTCGACGCCACGGGCAAGTTGCAGGAACGCCGCACGATCGACAGCGGCGGCAGTGACACCGTAACGGCGCTCGCCATCGACAGCTCGGGTGAGCTGCTCGCGCTCACCAAGGAAAATGGCAACGCCACGCTGCACCGGCTCGACAGCAGCGCACTCGCCACCGATCTCGGCCAGCTGAACCTCGGCGCTGCCGATGCACGCGCGATCGCGGTATCGGCCACGGGCGAAATCGCGGTGGTCGGGTCGACCACTGCCGCGCTTGGTGGCACACAGGTCAATGGCATCAGCGGCGGCCGCGACGGCTTCGTGACGCGTATCGACAGTGCGCTTTCGGGCATGAGCACGACATATGTCGGCTCGGCCGACGACGACCAGATCGACAGCGTCGCCTTCATGAACGGCGACCTCTATGTTGGCGGCAGGACGACCGGCGCGCTCGACGGTGCGCGGACCGGAGCCGTGGACGCCTTTATCGGCAGGATCGATACGGCAACGGGCGCGGTCGAGGACATCAACCAGTTCGGGCGCGCCTCGCACCGCGCCGAGCCCGTGCGGATCGCCGCCGCCAGTGGCGGCAGCACCGCGCTCGGCGCGCTCGGCCTGCACCGTGGCCAGATCAACGCGGGCAATTCGATCAGCCTGACCGCGCAGACGACGCTGCGCGCAGGCGACGAATTCAGCATCAGGCTGGGCGAGGGCAAGGAAAAGAAGATCACGATCGCGGCGGACGAAACGCTCGCCTCACTGGCTGAGAAGATCCGCAAGATTGCGGGCAAGAACGCCACGGTCACAACGCCCAAGCTGAACGGCCAGGTGACGTTGCAGATCACGGCCAAGCAGGGCTATCCGATCGAGCTCATGGCAGGCGCAGAGGGCAAGGACGCGCTTGGCAAGCTGGGCCTTACTCCCGCCAAGCTGTTCGCCTCGCCGACGCCGCAGCCCGATGATCCCAAGGTGAAGCCCGGCGGAAACTACGGGCTCGGATTGTCGAGCGCGCTCAACCTGAACAGCGCGACCGATGCGGCGGCTGCGCTCAACACGATCAAGGCCGCGCTCTCGATGACGCAGACCGCCTACCGCTCGCTCTATTGGGATGACACCAAGGCGGCCCTCGTCAACGGCACCGTGACGGGCGCGGGTTCGCCCTATCAACAGGCGCAACTCGCAAATTATCAGGCCGCCCTCGATCGCCTCGGCGGCAGCGCGGCATAAGGAAACGCAAGATGACCAGCACCTCTCCGCTGATGACGGGCATCCACCAGCAGATGAAGCATCTCGCGCAGCGTCAGCGCGTGATCGCAGAGAATATCGCCAACAGCGAAACGCCGAAGTTCAAGGCCAAGGAGGTCGAGGCACCCGATTTTTCGGCTCTGCTCGCCGCTCAGGGGGCGCTGAACGGCAAGCCGCGCGTCGGCCGTCCCCGCATCCAGATCACCGGCGGAATGGCCGCCCTCGGCGCGACACCGATCCAGACCGGAACGGGCATCATATCCGACACCGACACCAGCGAGACCAAGCCCGATGGCAACAATGTCACCATCGAGGACCAGTTGCTCAAAATGGGCCAGGTCCAGGCCGATTTCGCCGCGATGACCAATCTCTACCGTAAGCAGATGGGACTGCTCAAGGCAGCGATCGGTCGGGGCGTGTAGTAAGCGTCAGAGCCCGGCCACATCGGCGAGCGCGGCGACAAAACGGTCGCAATCGCGCTCTGCGAGCCCGGCGATGTTGATCCGGCCCGAACCCGCCATGTAGACGCCGTGGCGTTCGCGCAGCGCCACGATCGCGGCGCCCGACAGCGGCAACGTCGCGAACATGCCGCGCTGCCCGGCGATGTGCGACAGGTCGACGTCACCGGTCGTGCCGCACGCAGCGAGCTGCTGGCGGATCTGCGACAGGCGTGCCTGCATACCCTGAAGCTCGCCATGCCATTGTGAACGCAGGCCGGCATCAGTCAGGATGATTCGCGCCACCGCCGCGCCGTGATCGGGCGGCATCGACCAGTTGTTGCGCCCGATCGTCGCGAGGTTCGACCCCGCCACCTCGGCCGCAGCCGCGTCGGCGGCGATCGCGAAGACCGCCCCCGTACGCTCGCGGTAGACGCCGAAATTCTTGTCGCAGCTATAGGCAAGCAGCGCTTCGGGAAACGCGGCGAGCAGGTGGCGCGCACCGGCTGCGTCCGCATCAAGTCCCTCGCCCAGCCCGTGATAGGCAAGATCGATCAGCGGGACCGCGCCGTTGCCGGAGAGGATCTGCGCGACCTCGCGCCAGTGCTCGATCGCGAGATCGGCGCCCGTCGGATTGTGGCAGCAGCCATGGAGCAGGAAGATATCGCCCCTGCCCGCCTCGCGCGCGGCGGCAAGCAGCGCATCGGCATTGAGCGCCTGCCGCCTGATGTCGAAATGCTCATAGGTCCTGACCTTCGCGCCAAGGCCGGTCAGGATCGACATATGGACGGGCCAGGTTGGCGTCCCGACCCAGAAGGTCGTGTCGGGCAGATTGCGCACGACGAGTTCGATCGCGAGGCGCAGCGCGCCGGTGCCGCCCGGCGTCTGGAGGCCGACCACGCGATCGGGCGCGACCGCGCCATCCAGCGCCAGCTCGCGGACGGCGGCAACGAAGCCGATGTCGCCCTCCGGTCCCAGATAGGCCTTGCTGTCCTGTTCCGCGATCAGCCTGCGCTCCGCCGCCTTCACTGCGGCGAACACCGGCGTACCCCCCGTCTCGTCACGATAGACGCCCACGCCGAGGTCGATCTTGGTGTCGCGCGGATCGGCGTTGTAGAGTTTGATCAGCGACAACAGGGCATCCGCCGGCTGCGGCTTCAACTGGTCGAACATCGGATATGGCCTTCCTGAAGGTGGCGGGTGGCAAGTCGCGCGAGGCGATGCCGCATGTGGGCGGTCGGGCGCAAGGGCCAATGCGATCGTGGTGGCGTCGTCGCGAGCTTTGGAGACGGAACCCGATTGCCATCGCTGCATTATCCGTCCCCGGAGGCGCCGCATCTGTACCGCGCGCTCCACCCGCGTATGAGGAGCGTTTGATGTCGTTGCGTCGTGTCGTCCTGGGCCATTGGGCCGCAATCGCCATTCCCTTCGCCGCCTGTTCGGCACAGCAACCCGCCCCTCCCCCGACCGCCGCAGCGCCCGCCTATGCGCTGGGCGCGGGCGAGGCGCTGAAGATCACCACCTTTGGCGAACCCACGCTCACCGGCGATTTCACGATCGACGCGGACGGCAATCTGCCCTTTCCGCTGATTGGTGCGATCCCCGCCATGGGCAAGACCGCGCAACAGCTCCAGAGCGCGATCCAGAACCGGCTTGCGGACGGCTTCCTGCTCAACCCGCGCGTGACCGTGGAGGTGAAGAGCTACAGGCCCGTCTATGTGATGGGCGAGGTCAACAAGCCCGGCGAATATGCCTATGTCCCCGGCATGACCGCGCTTGCCGCAGTCGCCAAGGCGGAAGGCTTCAGCTATCGCGCACAGCAGAAGAAGGTCTTCCTGAAACGCGCGGGCGAGAATGTTGAACGCGAACTGGCGCTGAAGGGGCAGGTGTTCCTGATGCCCGGCGACACGATCCGCATCGCCGAGCGCTACTTCTAGGCGGGACGAAATCCCTTGCTGATATCGGGGTTCACCCGCCGGTTGATGTAGCCCTCCGAACCGTTGGTCGACAGCAGCTTCGCGGGAATCCCGCCAACGACGCCGTCTTCGGGCACGTCTTTGGTGACGACTGCATTGGCGCCCACCGCCGCGCGGTCGCCCAGATGGATGCGACCGATCACCTTGCATCCCGCAGCTAGGAAGACGTCATCGCCCAGGATCGGCGAACCCGCCTTTGGTCCGCGGTTCATCTGGCCGAGCATCGCACCATGCGTGATGTTGCAATTGGCGCCGATGACCGCATCGCCATTGACCATGATGTTGCCGAAGCGGTTGATGAAAAAGCCCGGACCGATCCGCGTATATTCGGGGATCGCGATCCCGTATTTGTAGCGATAGTGCAGCAGCAGGAATTTGAAGGGCGGGTAGAGCGTCCATTTCAGCGCCTTGCGCTGCTTCAGATAGCCGCACATCCGCATCACCGTCGAATATTTGAAGCCCGGCGTGAACAGGAAATGACGCAGAAAAGGCCTGGTCCCGATTGCGCCGGCATAGCGATAGAGATCGGACGCGATCAGCGCGCGGACCTGTCTGAAACGGCGTGGCCGCGCTGTGTCGGCAGTATGACTCGTCAAGCGTATCTCCCTGGTTGCGGCATGATGCTGCAGCGCGACAGGAAATGCACGCACAAGCGAACGGTTCCGTCACCATTTGCGCCTCTCCTGGCCGCTGCGAAGTGTCTGATCGCGCTCCATGCACATCCCGTCTCTTGTATCCGGAACCCTTGCAGACAGGTCGGGTTCTGCACGGGCTGCACAAATGGCGGGAATGGGCGGGCAAGACTAAAAAGGGGCGGGTTGAAAATGAGTTGGTTCAACTCCTCTCAAAAAAGATGCCGTGCGTCGCATCGTTATTGCATTGCAGCATAAATAGGCATGTCTTGGTCGGGTCTGGGAGAGGACCGGCCACAACTGCCTTTACGGGTGAGTAAAGCGTTAGGAGCTGTAATGAACGCCCCAGTCGGTTCGGTTCAAGGCAAGCCATTTGCCACGGCGGCAGTGCACGCTACGCCTCCGTTTACACTGACGAAACGATCGCGCCGGCTTGGCATGTACGCCTCGATGCTGATCCTGGATGCCGGTGCAGTCCTGCTCGCCTTTCTCGCCGCCAACATCCTGTTCCTCGACAATCCGTTCGCATCGCCGGGGCTGAAGCTCGCCGGACTGGTGGTTCCCGTATTTGCGGGCATCGCACTCAACAACCGCGCCTATGTGCTTGACGCGCTGACCGACCCCGTGCGCGGAACGATGCGCGCGATCATGTCGCTGATGGCCGCGTGCGTGCTCGTGCTGTTCATCCTCCAGAGCCTTGGGCTGTTGCGAGAACACCATCCGGCCTTCATCGCGACCGCAATCGGCAGCGGCGCCTTGCTGATCTCGGTCGCGCGCGCAGTCTCCGACAACATCGCGCGGCGCGTGCTCGACGACAATCCTGTGAACGAACTGATGATCGTCGATGGCGTGCCGCACATTCCAACGCCGGGCCGCGCCACGCTGAGCGCCGAGGATGCCGGCATCCGGCCCGACATGTCCGATCCGATCATGCTCGACCGTCTCGGCAACCTGTTGCGCACGGTGGACAAGGTGACGGTCGCCTGCCCGCCCGAGCGCGAGCGCGACTGGACATTGATACTGAAAGGCGCCGCGGTGGATTGCGAGGTCCGCACCGACATCGACGCGATGCTCCGCGGCGACCCGTGCACAACGGTCGACCCGAGCACTATCCGCCCGCTGAGCATGTTCGACCTGACGCTGAAAAGGCTGCTCGATCTCGCGATCGTGATCCCGGCACTCGCGTTCCTCATGCCGCTGCTCATTCTGGTCGCGATCGCGATCAAGCTCGAAAGCCCCGGCGCGGTGCTGTTCGTTCAGCAGCGGCTCGGCCATGGCAACAGGCTGTTCCGGATGTACAAATTCCGCTCCATGAGCGCCGAGCGGACCGACGCAATCGGCGCGACCTCGGCCAGCCGCGACGATGATCGCGTCACGCGCGTCGGTCGTTTCATTCGCGCGACGAGCATCGACGAGCTGCCCCAGCTTTTCAACGTGCTCATCGGCAATATGAGCCTCGTCGGGCCGCGTCCGCACGCGCTGGGTTCGACCGCGAGCAGCAAGCTCTTCTGGGACATCGACCGCAACTACTGGTTGCGTCACGCCTGCATGCCCGGATTGACGGGCCTTGCGCAGGTCCGGGGCTTCAGGGGCGCGACGCACCATGCACGCGACCTCGAAATTCGCCTGGCCGCCGATCTTGAATATGTCCGCGACTGGTCGCTCTGGCTCGACATCGCAATCCTGTTCCGGACCTTTGGCGTCGTCGTCCACAAGAACGCGTTCTGAGGCCATATTCACAGCCTTAGCTTCACTTAGCTTCGCAAACTTCTCACAAACGCGCATGCCGGTTCGCCTCCCGCCTGCGGCACGTCGACGCGCCGCGCGGGGAACATGACAGGAACCTTGCGTGTAGGACAGCGTGCCCGCCGACAGGATGGCGATCGCCACTGATCAGGGGTATTCGGTTTTTTGCTTGTCCGATCGCGTCGTCGGAGTCCATCATCGGCGGACGTGTAACGATGGGGCAGACGTGCACTGGCGTTTACCTACATGATCGGGCTGGTCCTGGCCGCCGAACTGCTCGTCGAATATTTCGAAGCGAAGCTCGCGGCGGACAGCGCGGTGATCTCGATCCTTTCGGTCGGCCTGATCGCTTCGGGCAGCTACCTGCTCTGGAAACTGGCCGGCGAGCTTCAGAAAAGCGCCAGGGCGCGACGCGAAGATGAGGCGACTTCCAAAACCTCGCAGCTCGATTTCCTGACGCCGATCACGCGTCTGATGCAGATCGCGGCACTGCTTGCGCCCCTTGTCGCGCTTGCCGGTTATATCCAGCTGTCACGGGAGATACTGATCTCCACGCTGTCGTCGATCGCGATCACCTCCACCGCGCTTTTCATCTTCCGCGCAGCGGGACTGGCTTCCACGGTGCTGTTCGGGCAGGCGATCGCCGGGCAGCATCGCGCGCTGCAGTTCGTGCCGATCCTGCTCGGCTTCTTCCTGACGCTGGCCGTTATGGTGCTGGTCGCGATGGTCTGGGGCGTCAGTTCCGACGATATTGGCGATGCGATCCTGACGCTTCGCAAGGGCGTGTCCTTTGGCGATGTCCGGATCTCGTTCGGCGACGCGCTCACCTTCGGTTTCGTCTTCCTGCTGGGCTATGCGATCACGCGCTGGGTTCAGCGCATCGTGCATGTGACCATATTGCCGCGCCTCGAAGTCGATATCGGCGCGGAGACCGCGATCGTCACGGGCATCGGCTATCTCGGCCTCGTGCTTTCCGCCATGATCGCGATCAGCGCGGTTGGGCTCGACCTGTCGAGCCTGGCCTTTGTCGCGGGCGCACTTTCGGTCGGCATCGGCTTTGGCCTGCAATCGGTCGTCGCCAATTTCATCAGCGGCATCATCCTCCTGATCGAACGGCCGATCCGTGAAGGCGACTGGATCGAGGTCGCGGGCCATTCAGGGCATGTGAAGAAGATCTCGGTCCGATCGACGCACATCGAAACGGTCGACAAGCATGAGGTCATCGTCCCCAATTCCGAACTGATCACGGGAAGCGTCACCAACCTGACCTATGGCGGCAATCTCGGCCGGATCAATCTGCCCGTCGGCGTAGCCTATGACAGCGACACCAACAGGGCGCGTACGATACTGATCGATGTCGCTACGGAACACGGGAAGGTACTGGATACACCTGTGCCCGCGGTGCTCATGGACGGGCTGGGCGACAGCGCGCTCAATTTCAGGCTCGTGTGCTTCGTCGCAGACGTCAATGTGGGGGTCGCGGTCAGATCCGAGTTGTTCCTCGAGATCGTGCGACGCTTCCGCGAGGCGGGGATCGAAATCCCCTTCCCGCGGCGCGACCTGACGATACGCAATAGCGAAGCGCAGACCCCGGCAGGATCAGTTTGATCGCTGGCGCGCGCTGTAGTCTTCGGCCTGCTTCATCACCCTGAGGACGTTCCCGCTCCACATCTTGGCGAGGTCTTCCTCGGAATAGCCCGCAGCGCGCAGCCTTTCGGTGACCTTGGGAAGCGCGCCGATATCCTCGAGCCCACGCAGGCCGCCACCGCCGTCCCAGTCCGCGCCAAAGCCGACATGATCGACGCCCGCCACCTTGATGATGTGAAGCACGCTCTTCATGAACGCTTCGAAATCGGTGTCCTGGATCGGCTGCTTTGCATCGAGCGCGCGGGTTTCCTTCGTCAGTGCCGCCTGCTCGGCGGGCGAGAGCGAGCCGATATGCTCGAGCTTCGCGAACAGCGCGTTGCGTTCAGGCGTGAAGTTCATCGTCGCGAGGAAGACGCTCGTCACGCAGATCACGCCGCCGGCCTCCGCGAGCTTGCGGATCCGCGCATCGTCGAGATTGCGCGGGTTGTCCCAGATCGTCTTCGAGCCCGAATGCGACAGGATCAGCGGCGTCTTTGACAGCGCGAGCATCTGGTCGAACGTGGCATCCGAGGAATGGCTTCCGTCGATCACGATACCCAGCCGGTTCATCTCCGCGACCCATTGCCGGCCGAGCGGGCTGAGCCCGTTCCACTTCGGCGTGTCGGTTGCCGAATCCGCGAACTGGCTGTTTTTCGAGTGCACAGGTCCCGCAAGACGCACGCCACGGCGGTAGAATTCGGAAAGCAGCGAAAGATCCTCGCCCAGCGGATAGCTGTTTTCCATGCTGACATAGGCGAAGCGCTGGCCCGCGGCATCGATGCGTGCCGCATCGGCAGCGCGCGTGGCGAGCGTCAGCCGCCCCGGATATTTCGCGACGGTCGACAGGATCTCGTCCGAGCGCTTGAGCGCGAAGCTGCGCGCTGCGGCATAGCCTTCCGCCGTCAGCGGCCCCTGCTCGGTATAGATCACGAGGAAGCCACCATCGAGGCTGCCCTCGTCCATCCGCCCGAGATCGACCTGCGCCAGATCCTCATCAAGGCTGTGCTTCTTTCCGAAATCCCAGCCCGGCCGCGAAAAGTGCATCGGCGTATCGAGGTGCGTGTCGAGCGTCAGCAGGCGCGCATGCAGTGCTTTGGCGTCAGGCGCCGCGCTATCCTGCGATTGGGCCGCAGCGGGCGCGGAAAGGCCGAGCAGGAGTGCGAGCGTCAGGCATTGCTTCATGGAGTGCTCCGGAAAAATTGCGATGAATCGTGATCGGGAAACAGGCTCAGCCCGCGCCGTTGCTCACCGGCTCGGGCGCCGGCTGGGCACGCTGGACCAGCCGGAAGACGCCGATGGTCAGCAGCGGCAGCACATAGACCGCGAGGAAGATCACCGCGAGCGCGCTGTAGCCGCGTGCGATCAGCGCCACGAGGCCGAAGCGCTCGGCGACGAAGATACAGCCGATCAGCAGCGTGGCGGCGATCACCGCGCGGGCGCGGGTGCCGAGATCGCTTCCGCGCCGGGCGCGCCAGACCGCGCCGATCCGCTCGTTGATCGCGTGCACCGAACCGGTGCCGCTTTCGAGCAGCGCGGAAAAGATCATGAACTGGAACAGCAGGTGGAAGAGCGGGATGTGGAGCTGCTGGAGCATGAAGTCCGACGGCAGCGTCTCCGCCTCGATGCCGGGATAGAAGGCGATCATGCAGACGAAGAACAGCACCGCGGGCGCCATGGCGAGCGGGCCCGCGATCAGCCCCGAGACAATGGCATCGCGCTGGCTCGTCATGTGGCGCAGCACCGGCAGGATCACGACCGCGCCGACAACGTTGTAACTGGCATAGGTGATGCCGCCAAACGCCCAGCCGTCGGTGGGTGCGGGGATCGCGAAATTGGCGGCGATCTGGTCGCCGAAGGTGCCGAGCGCCAGCACCATGAAGAGCGCGTAGACGCCGTAGAGCAGGAAGGAGACATATTTGAACAGCGCCTCGACCGAGGCATTGCCGAACGCCGCAAAGGCCGCGATCGATCCGGCAAGGCACAGCGTTCCCACAAGCGGCGGCCAGCCGAACATCGCGGCGCCGATCTCGCCCGCCGCGGCTCCGAAGACCGACAGGATCAGGATCACGAACAGTACATAGGATATCTCGAAAACGATCCAGCCGGGACCGAGCAACCGCATGAAGAAGCTGCGATAGTTATAGGCGCCCATCGCGCGCGCAAAGGCGAAGGTGACCGCGGCGATCACGCTCCACAGCACCATGGCGAGCAGCATCGCCGCCAGCCCGCCCCAGGGACCGCTCGGCAGGAAGAATTCGGCGATTTCACGACCCGTGGCGTAACCGCCGCCAATCACGACCGCCTTGAAGGCAAAGCCTGGCAGGAGGAAGCGCTGGAACCAGGATGATGTCGGCATTTGCGTTACGTTCCCCATGTCGTTCAGCCCAGGCAATATTCGACCAGGCGGTCGAACGCCACGCCGCCGCGGATCGGATCGGCGACGGGCAGGCCGAGCCGCTCGCCTTCAGCCGTGATCAGCCGTTCCGCCTCGGTCGCGGAAAGCTTCGCGGTGTTCAGCGACACACCGCCGCAACGGATTGCGGGATTGGTGCGCCGTCCCAGTTCGAGGTTGAGCGCGATCGTATCCTCCACGCTCGGCGTTGGATATGTCGTGCCGAGCATCTTCTGGCGGTCGGGTTCATGACAGACCACGATCACATCGGGCTGGCTGCCGTGAAGCAGCCCGAGCGACACCGCGGCAAAGCCGGGATGGAAGAGCGAGCCCTGCCCCTCGATCACGTCCCAGTGACCGGGATCGGCATCGGGGCTGAGGATTTCGGCGGCGCCCGCCTCGAAATCGGAGACCACCGCGTCCATCGGCATGCCGCCGCCCGCGATCATGATCCCGGTCTGCCCGGTCGCGCGGAAATCGACATCGACCCCGCGCGCGGCAAAGGCGTTCGCCAGCGCGAGCGCGGTGTATTTCTTGCCCACCGCGCAGTCGGTGCCCACGGCGAGCAGCCGCTTGCCCGAACGCTTGACGCCGGTGCCGACGGGGATGCCTGCCGGCGGCGTGCGGACGTCGATCAGACGCCGGCCATGCTTCGCCGCAGCCTCTGCAATCGCGGGCACGGCGGCAAGCCGCACATGCATCCCGCTGACGATGTCGAGCCCGGCCTCGAGCGCTTCGACCAGCGGCGCGACCCAGCTGTCGCCGATCACCCCGCCGCTGTTGGCGACGCCGATGACGAGCGAACGCGCGCCGCGCGCGCGCGCCTCGGCCGGCGTCATCCGCTCAAGACCCGCGCTCACCGCGGCGCCGTCACAGGCGAACTCGCCCACGCACTTGTCGCCCGCCCAGTCGCGGAGCCCGAAAGCGGTCTTGGCATAGCCCGGTTCGACGACATCACCCAGGAACAGCAGATAAGGCTGTGGCAGGGTGGGCGCGGCACGTGTGTCTGTCATCGACTGTTTATCCCCCGCCCCATTTTCTTCATTATCCTAATTGAGACAGTAAAGTCCCAATTAGAAAATTGTCAACGTGATTAATTCCGCTTCGGTCATTCTTTCGCGGCGGGCACTACCGTCCCGCCCTTCATGACGAAGGATACCGATTTCAGCACCGCGACATCGGCGAGCGGATCGCCCTTTACCGCGACGATATCCGCGGCCTTGCCCGCGGCGAGCGTCCCCACTTCCTGCTCCAGCCCGACATGCGCTGCGCCCCAGACGGTCGCCGAGCGTATCGCGTCGAGCGGGGACAGGCCGGCCTTCACCATCAGCGAGAACTCGCGCGCATTCTGGCCATGCGGAGACACCGCGGAATCGGTGCCAAAGGCGATTTTCACGCCGCCCTGATGCGCACGTCGCAGCGCGTCGATCATCAGCGGCCCGACCTGGCGTGCCTTGGTGCGCACGGATTCGGGCATCCAGGCCGCGGTTTCGGCCTGCCGCGCAACGGTGTCACCCGCCATCAGCGTGGGAACGAGATAGCTGCCCTTCGCCTTGAAGAGCCGGATCGATTCGGCGTCGAGATAGGTGCCATGCTCGACCGAATCGACGCCCGCGCGCAGCGCGGCGTTGACCCCGTCGGTGCCATGCGCATGCGCCGCCACCTTGCGGCCCAGACGGTGCGCGGTCTGCACGATCGAGGTCAGTTCCTCGTCGCTCATCTGCTGGCCGAGACCCGCCGCGGTGTTGGACATCACGCCGCCCGTCGACGCGGTCTTGATGATATCCGCGCCCTGCTGGATCGCGAGACGCACCGCGCGCGCGCAATCGTCCGCGCCCGAGCACAGGGTCGGCGAGCGGAACAGCTCGAGTATCTCGTGGCGATAGCCATGCGCATCGCCATGCCCGCCATGCGCGGCGACACCGCCCGCGGCGATGATGCGGGGGCCGGTGACTTTGCCCGCCGCGATCGCATCGCGCAACGCATTGATTGCCTCGGTTTCGGCGCCCAGGTCGACGACGGTGGTGAACCCCGCGCGCAAGGTGCGCTGCGCATAGACCACGCCGTCAAAGGCGGCATCGGTAGTGGATTTGGTGACCGCATCGAGCCGGCTCGAGGGGCTCGATTCAAAGGTGATATGGACGTGGCTGTCGATGAAGCCCGGCATCACGAAGGAGTCGCGCAGGTCGACGATCTTGCCGCCCTCGTCCGCCACGAACCCGTCGCGGATCTCGGTGACGCGACCGCCGCTGACGACGATGGTCTTGGTGCTTTCGACGCGACCCGTTCCGGGATCGGCGAGCAGCCGGCCTGCCTGGATGAAGGTGCGTGGCGCTGCGCCGTCCTGCGCCAGCGCGGGTTGCAGGCTGGCGCCGAGCATCGTGGCGGCGAGCAGCATCATCTTCTTCATCACAAACCCCTTATTTTATCCGTAAGACCGATTGGCAGCTCGGCGGAGCGCCACGGCACGGCTTGCGTGCGCGCGACGCCCCGCCGCAGTCCCGCATGGCCGCCGTCTGAGAGCTTATCGACGGCCATGGGGACCAGACCCTGGTCGTTTCAGGCTGAAAGCCCGAAACGTGAATCAAGGTCTCAACTCTTTGAATAGAGCCTGATTCACGCTTTCGGTGGAAGCGCGCAGCGCTTCCACCTCAAACGATCAGGCTCTATGGCTTGGCGATCAGTAGCTGACCCCAAAGCCGATCAGCTTGAAGCCAAGCGCGACCCAGAGCGCGAAGAACGCTGCCAGCACGATGACCACGCTCCACAGCCGGGAGAACCAGCCGCGCTTGCCCTTCCAGGCAAGCAAGGCGTTCCACAGGGCGACGCCCAGCAGGCCGAAGAAGCCGATCACGCTCAGGATCTGGAGCGAGTAGACCGCCCAGTCCATTGCGCCGCTGAGGAGGTCGAAGTCCGACATCATCGTGACGATCGTAGCCGCCCAGCCAGCAAACAGCGCCACCACGAGCAGGGCGAAGCCGCGCACCAGACGATAGGCTTTCAGATCGTTGCCCGTGAAAGCGAGCTTTGCGCCGAAGCGACGGCGTGCGATCGCGGCGATCGGCCACGACAGCGCGGTGATCGCGAGCGCCCCCAGGCTGAGCAGCAGCGCGGGCGTGATCCACGCGGTGGACAGATACCAGGGCGTGGGCTCGAACATCATGAAGGGCGAGATGTCGTCGAAGCTGAGGCGCATCACCTTGCCGTCGACCACCTTGGCAGCCATGCGGCCATGTCCGCCCACTTCACGCCATACAAAGGGATCGGTTTCCACCCATTTGGCCGGCGCGCCACCCAGCCCTGGGTTGAAGCCGATGAGCAGGCCCTTTTGCGGATCGAAGCCGATGTTCACCTGCCCGGCGAGACCGAGGGCACGCAGGAAGCTCGAATCCGCGCGGCGCGTGTTGATGTAGTTGCCGACGAGCATCTGCGCATGTTCCGCCGAGGTTTTCGCGTCGACGCGACCCTCAGCGATCTTCGCGGGGAAGTAGCGATCGGCGAACTGCTCGAACAGCGCCGAACGGATCCCCCCCGATGCGCCCTGAGCGCCAGCGCTGTTCATCGAGATGAAGACGCCCGTGTTGTGCGCGGGGAACAGCCAGAGATAGCTGTGGAACCACTGCGTGTCGCCGCCATGGCCAATCGCGGTCTGGCCGTTGATCTGCTGTTCGTAGAAGCCCAGCGCCATGCGGTTGAGCGGCGGCACCATGTCGAGCGTGGTGGTGTGCATCATCTTCGCGGTTTCGGGCCTGAGCAGCGCTCCACCGTTGCTGAGATGCGCGATCATGAACTTCGCCATGTCGACGCCCGTTGCCGCCAGGCTGCCGGCAGGTGCCTGGTTCACGAATTCATACGGCTTTGGATCGCCCGAGGCGAGCGCATAGCCCTTCGACATCAATGGCTGGAGCCTGGCGGGAAGCGGCTGGCGGAAGCTCGACTTCGTCATGCCGATCGGCGCGAAGATATTGCGATCGACATAATCGTCGAACGACATTCCCGACACGCGCTGCACGATATAGCCCGCAAGCGAGGTCGCGTAGTTCGAATAGGCGGGCGTCGTTCCCGGCGCGAAGATGCGTTCAGGCGTCCAGGTCTTCATCTGGACGTCCAGCGCCACGGCGGCCTTGGGATCGGAGGTAATGAGCCCGCGGATCGATTCCTCGAAGCCTGCGGTGTGCGTCATGATATTCCTGAGCGTGATGGGCTTGCCCTCGCGCGCTGGAATTTGGAAGTCGAGATAGGCGTTCACGTCCTTGTCGAGATCGAGCTTCCCCTGCTCGACAAGCTGCATGACCGCGGTCCAGGTCACGAGCTTGGAAACCGAACCCGGACGAAACAGCGTGGATTCCGGATCGACCGGCGTGCCCTTGGCGACGTCGGAATAGCCATAGCCGCGCTGGGTCAGCACCTGACCGTCCTTGACCACCACGACCACGGCGCCCGCAACGTCGCCGCGCTTGAGCGCATAGGGCATATAGCCATCGAGCCAGGCGTCCACATCGGCGCGCGTGAGCTGCTGCCCCCCGGCAGCCGCCGGCGCGGGTGCTGCGGGCGCAGCAATGACGGCTGGCTTGACTGCCGGCTGTTGTGTCAGCGCCGGCACGGCCGCCAGGCCGGCCAGTCCGACCAGTCCCGCGACCGCGATCTTCAACGAACGCATCGATACCCTCTCTTTCCTTTTTTCGTCGCGCCAAAACGCTCGACATTTGCGCGCTGCGCTGCGACGGAATATTCTATTGATGGATTACGCAACATTATCCTGATCGAGATACAATGAGCCCAATTGGAAAAATGTCAAATCACATACTTATCCCTGTCATTTTCGACGGAAAGCGGCGCGAATCATGAAATCCGATCAGCCCACATTAGGCGCGCTGCTGCGCGGCCTGCGCACGCGCAACAACTGGACGCTCAAGGAGATGAGCGACCGCTGCGGCATTCCGGTGTCGACGCTGTCCAAGGTCGAGCACGACCGGCTGACGCTCACCTATGACAAGCTCCAGCAGCTGAGCCAGCGGCTCAACCTGCGCATGTCCGAGCTGTTTGCCGAGGGTGACACGGCCAGCGAACTGCCCGTCACGGGCCGTCGCAGCGTCGGCAACCTCGACCGCGCGATCCGCGTAAACACCGACAACTACGATTATTATTATCTGTGCACCGAATTGCGCCGGAAGCGGATGATCCCGCTGATCACGCGCATTCGCGCCAAATCCGCCAGGGAATTCGGCGAGCCCGTGCGCCATCCGGGCGAGGAGTTCGTCTATGTCATCCGTGGCCGGATCGTGGTCCACACCGAATTCTACGACCCGCTGCCGCTCGAAGAGGGTGAATCGATCTATCTCGATTCGAGTATGGGTCACGCCTATGTCGCGGGCGATGGCTGCGACGAGGCGATCGTGCTCGGCGTCTGCTCGAGCGCGGAAAACGACCTGATGGATTCGCTGATGAACCTGCACGGCGAAGACGCGACGCTGATCGCCGAATAAGCGAGCCGACCCGGGTTCCGCATTCGCCCTGATTGCGGCCGCCGCGAAGATTCGTATGTATGATGACTGGTGCGCCCGCAACGGCGTACCGGGTTTGTACATTTTGGGAGACGATCATTGACCGACGGCAACGGCACCGCCGATGACACCAACACCGAGCGTGGCGAGCCCGATACCGGCAGGCGTGGCCGCTGGGGTGCTGCCGGGCTGGGCGCGGCGATCGGATCGGCCGCGATCGTCGCAGCGCTGCTCTACGTCAAATCGACCAAGGAAAAGAACAAGGGCAAGCGCGAAAGCTGAGCGAGGGGACTGAGCGAGAGGACAGGGCAGATGACCAGGGCAGTCGCACTCATCACCGGCGCGTCTGCCGGGCTTGGCGTCCACTTCGCCGAAAACCTCGCGGCGGCGCGGCGTGACCTGCTTCTGGTTGCGCGACGCGCCGACCGGCTCGATGCGCTGGCCGCCAGGCTGCGCGCCGAACACGGCATCACCGTCGACGTCATCGCGATCGACCTGTCCGCACCCGATGCGCCGCGCGCGCTGATCGATCAGGCGCATGTGCGCGGCCTCTCGATCACGATGCTCATCAACAATGCGGGTTTCGGCGCGCGCGGGGCGTTTGACGAGCTCGACCTGGCCAGGCAGGCCGAGATGATCGACCTCAACTGCCGCGCGTTGATGGCGCTGTGCCACCTTGTCCTGCCCGGCATGATCGCGCGCGGACAGGGCGAGATCCTCAACGTCGCCTCCACCGCGGCCTTCCAGCCCGGCCCGTGGATGGCGGTCTATTACGCGACCAAGGCCTTTGTGCTCAGCTTCTCGGAGGCGCTGCACGAGGAAGTGAAGGACAAGGGCGTGCGCGTCTCCGCGCTGTGCCCCGGTCCCACGCGGACCGAATTCGCCGATGTCGCCGACATGAGCGATTCCGAACTGTTCAAGCGCTTCGCGAGCGACGCCAACGCGGTCGCGCGCGACGGGCTGGCTGCGCTCAGGGCGAACCGGGCGGTCAAGGTTTCAGGCGTGCTCAACGCGGTGATGGCGGGTTCGATCCGCTTCACCCCGCGCGGGCTCGCACGCCGCATCGCGGGGTCGCTGCAAAAGGCGCGCAGCGGCTAAACCTGCCTCTTCGAAAGCCGGATTGGGGTGCAGCAAAGAAAAGCTGTTGCGCCGCCGCTGGACGACTCTGCATGCACTGACTATCATCATGATAGTAACGGACCAGACGGAGACCCACATGCAGTACAAGACCTTCGGCCGGCGCACCGGCCTTCGCGTTTCGGAATTCGCGCTCGGCACGGGCAATTTCGGCACCCGTTGGGGCTATGGCAGCGAGCCCGCCGATGCGCGCCGCATCTTCGACCGCTTCGCTGAGGCGGGCGGCAATTTCATCGACACCGCCAACAATTATCAGTTCGGCGAGTCCGAAGAGCTGCTGGGCGATTTCATCGCCGCGGATCGCGACCATTTCGTCGTCGCCACCAAATTCTCGCTCGCCGCCGCCCCGACCGACGGCATACCGAGCCTGGGCAACAGCCGCAGGACGATGATCCGTCAGGTCGAAGAAAGCCTCAAGCGGCTAAAGAGCGATCATATCGACCTGCTCTGGGCGCATTTCGATGACGGCGTGACCCCGATGGAAGAGCTGCTGCGTGGCTTTGACGACCTCGTCCGCGCGGGCAAGATCCATTATGCGGGCCTTTCCAACTTCCCTGCATGGCGGATCGCGCGCGGCGCGACGCTCGCCGAGGTGCATGGCTGGGCGCCGATCGCGGGCGTGCAGATCGAGCACAGCCTGGTCGAACGTACCGCCGATCGCGACCTGCTGCCGATGGTCGAGAGCCTCGGGCTCGCGGCCGCGCTGTGGTCGCCGCTCGGCGGCGGCTTCCTCACGGGCAAGTACCGCGACAATGCGGGCGGCGGGCGCCGCGAGGGGCTGAAGACGCTCGTCCACGAAGAGGCGGGCGACCAGAAGACCGCAATCCTCGACGCGGTGATCGACATCGCGAAGGAACTGGGCGTCACGCCCTCGCAGGTGGCGGTCGCGTGGGTGCGGCAGCGCGGTCTTGGTTCGACCACCGCGCATATCCCGATCATCGGCCCGCGGACGCTGGCGCAGCTTGACGACTATCTCGGCGCGCTTGACGTGACGCTCAGCCCCGCGCAGATCGCGCGGCTGACCGCGGTCAGCGACATCGCGCCGGGCACTCCGCACGATCAGGTTCGCAAGGTTGCCGACCAGCTTTCGACCGGGATCGCGCACAGCGTCCTGCCCGTGGCCTGAAATTGCAATATAAAGGGGGCGGCCACCCGCGGTGCGCCGCCCCTCCTGGTGAAATACGATGCAGCGCAAGAGCTTTGAAGACATGGAATGCCCGATCGCCCGCAGCCTCGAGCATGTGGGCGAATGGTGGAGCATCCTGATCCTGCGCGATGCCTTTGGCGGGCTGACGCGCTTCGACGAATTCCAGAAGAGCCTGGGTATCGCGCCCACAATGCTGACGCGGCGGCTGGCCGCGCTGGTCGATGCGGGGCTGCTCGAACGGCGGCTCTATCAGGAGCGTCCGCCGCGCCACGAATATGTTCTGACGCAGCGCGGCTATGACTTTCAGCCCGTGCTGCTGACGCTGTTCGCCTGGGGTCGCAAGCATTTCGCCGCGCCCGGCTATGACAAGGTGCTGGCCGACACCGAAACCGGGGCGCTGGTCGAGCCCGTGCTGGTCGATGCGAAGACGGGCGCGCCGCTCGACGCGCCCGCCATGATCGTCAATCCGCGAACAGAAGAACCGGGGTCTCGAGCAGCTTCCTGACCGCCTGGACGTAGCTCGCCGCGTCCCAGCCATCGACGACGCGGTGGTCGCAGCTGATCGAGAGGTTCATCAGCTTGGCGGCGACAATCTCGCCATCCTTGATCACGGGGCGCTCGATCACGCGGTTGGGACCGATGATCGCGACCTCGGGCCGGTTGATCACGGGCGTCGTGGCGATGCCGCCGAGCGGGCCGAGCGAGGTGACGGTGAGCGTCGACCCCGACAGTTCCTCCGACTTCGCCTTGCCGCTGCGCGCAGCGTCGGCGAGGCGCTTGATCTCGGTTGCGAGCTGCCAGACATTGCGATCCTGCGCGTCGCGGATCACGGGCACCATCAGCCCCGCATCGGTCTGCGTCGCCATACCCAGATGCACCGACCCATGACGCGTCACCACGCCCGCTTCGTCGTCATAGCGCGCGTTGATCATCGGGAACGCCGGCAGCGCCTTGCAGATCGCGACGATCAGCAGCGGCAGCATGGTGAGCTTGGGCCTGTCGCCGCGATTGGCATTGAGCGCCTCGCGCATCGCCTCGAGCTCGGTGACGTCGATTTCCTCGACATAGGTGAAGTGCGGGATGTTGCGTTTGGCTGCCTGCATGTTCTCGGCGATGCGGCGGCGCATCCCGATAACCTTGATCGCCTCGTCGGCGCGCTTCGCCGATGCGCCGGGTGCGCGGAAACCCTGACCCGTGCTGTAGGTCAGATAGGCGTCGAGATCGGCGTGGCGGATACGATCGCCCTGCGCGGGACGGACCTGCGAAAGGTCGATGCCCAGCGATTTCGCGCGCTCGCGCACCGCGGGTGACGCGAGAACGGGGTGTGCTCCCGCTCCGTTCGGGCTGAGCTTGTCGAACCCCTTGCCTTCTTCTTTTTCCGCGACCGCCGTACCCGAAGGCAGGGATTGGGCTTCGACAGGCTCAGCCCGAACGGGTTGGGGGGTCGGCGCCACTTCCTCAACCTTCGGCGTCTCCACCACATCGGCCTTGGGCGCCGGAGCCGGTTCGGCCACCTCGCCCTCGGTTTCGATCACCACCAACATCGCACCGATCGAGACGACGTCGCCGACCTCGCCCGCGATCTCGACAACCTTGCCCGAGACGGGCGATTCCATCTCGACGGTCGCCTTGTCGGTCATCATGTCCGCGATCTGCTGGTCTTCCTCGACCGCATCGCCGACCTTGACGTGCCATGCGACAATCTCGGCCTCCGAGATGCCTTCGCCGATATCGGGGAGCTTGAACGTGAAACGCGCCATGGCCGGTCAGTCCTTCATGATCTTCTTGAGCGCCTCGCCGATGCGGACCGGGCCCGGGAAATAGGCCCATTCGAGGCTGTGCGGATAGGGCGTGTCGAAGCCGGTAACGCGTTCGATCGGGGCTTCGAGGTGATAGAAACAGCGTTCCTGGACGAGCGCGGAAAGCTCGGCGCCGAAGCCCGAGGTGCGCGTCGCCTCATGGACGATCAGGCAGCGCCCGGTCTTCCTGACCGACGCCTCGATCGTTTCGATGTCGAGCGGGACGAGCGTGCGCAGATCGACGATCTCGGCATCGACGCCCATTTCGGCGACGGTGTTGGCGACGACATGGACCATCGTGCCGTAGCAGAGGATCGTGACGCCCTCGCCCTCGCGGACGATGTTCGCCTTGCCCAGCGGGATCTTGTAATAGCCCTCGGGCACCTCGCCGCCGGGATGGTTGTTCCAGTTCTTGGTCGGGCGGTCATAATGACCGTCGAACGGGCCGTTATAGATGCGCTTGGGTTCGAAGAAGATCGTCGGATCATTGTCCTCGATCGCCGCGATCAGCAGGCCCTTGGCGTCATAGGGGGTCGAGGGGATCACGGTCTTCAGGCCCGAGACGTGCGTGAAGATTCCCTCGGGACTCTGGCTGTGCGTCTGCCCGCCGAAGATGCCGCCACCGAAGGGCGAGCGGACCGTGATCGGCGCGATGAACTCGCCCGCCGAACGGTAGCGCAGGCGTGCTGCCTCGGAGACGAGCTGGTCGAGCGCGGGGTAGATATAGTCGGCGAACTGGATCTCGGGCACGGGGCGGAGGCCATAGGCCCCCATGCCGACCGCGACGCCGATGATGCCGCATTCGGTGATCGGTGTGTCGAACACGCGCGTCTTGCCGTATTTCGCCTGCAACCCGGCGGTTGCGCGAAACACGCCGCCGAAATAGCCGACATCCTCACCCATCACGATGACACCCGCATCGCGCGCCATCATCACGTCCATGGCGGAGTTGATCGCCTGGATCATGTTCATCCGCGTGTTCTCACCGGGGCCGTCGGTCACCGCCGGCGTGTCGATCATTGCCTGCTCGCTCATAGCCCGGCCACCTTCTTCTCGTTGACCGCCTGTTCGAGCTGCTCCTTCAGGTGCCAGGGCATTTCCTCGAACACGCCCTCGAACATCGTCTCGAAGGGCTGGTGCATGCCGTGACCGAGGATGCCGTTCTTCTCGGCTTCCTTGGCAGCGGCCTTCACCATTTCGGCGAGTTCGAGATCCATCGCGGCGTGGCGATCCTCGTCCCATTCGCCCAGGCCGATCAGATGCTGCTTCAACCGCGCGATCGGATCGCCCAGCGGCCAGTCGCTGCTCTCGTTGGCCGAGCGATACTGGCTGGGATCGTCCGACGTCGAATGCCCCTCGGCCCGGTAGGTGAAGTGCTCGATCAGGGTCGGTCCCTGATTGGTGCGCGCGCGCTCGGCAGCCCATTCGGTCGCGGCATAGACCGCGAGCGGATCATTGCCGTCGACGCGCAAGCCCGCGATGCCATAGCCGATCGCGCGCGCCGCGAAGGTCGTCGATTCAGCGCCGGCGAAACCCGAGAAGGACGAGATCGCCCACTGGTTGTTGACCACGTTCATGATCACCGGCGCGCGGTAGACGCTGGCGAAGGTACATGCCGAGTGGAAATCGCCTTCCGCGGTGCTGCCCTCGCCGCACCAGGTCGCCGCGATGCGCGTATCGCCCTTGGCGGCCGAGGCCATCGCCCAGCCCACCGCCTGCGGATATTGCGTGGTGAGGTTGCCCGAGATCGAGAAGAAGCTGCCCTCCTTCGTCGAATACATGATCGGGAGCTGGCGCCCCTGAAGCCGGTCGCCCTTGTTCGAATAGATCTGGTTCATCATGTCGACCAGATCCCAGTCGCGCGCGATCAGCAGGCCCTGCTGGCGGTAGCTGGGGAAGCACATGTCATCGCGGTCGAGCGCGAAGGCCGCGGCGACCGCGATCGCCTCCTCGCCCGTGCACTTCATGTAGAAGCTCGTCTTGCCCTGACGCTGCGCGCGGAACATGCGCTCGTCGAAGGCGCGTGTCAGCGCCATCGCGCGCAGCATCGCGCGGAGCCGCTCGGGCGAGAGCTTGGGATCCCAGGGGCCGACCGCCCTGCCCTCGTCGTCGAGCACGCGGACGAGCGAATATGCCAGGGGGTGAAAGCTGTCGGGCCTTGCGGTCACGTCGGGGCGCGGCGCTTCGCCCGCCGCCGGGATGATGAAGTCGCTGTAATCAGCCTTGTCGCCCGGACGGAACTTCGGTTCCGGCACGTGCAGCGACAAAGGCGGAAGATTGGCGCGCTTGTGATCGCCGGCCATGATCTCTCCGTTCGTTTCCCGATTCTCCGCCCGGAAAATAGGCGAGAATCACTGCCACATATTTATTATCGAGGTGCGATATAAAATTTCAATCCCTGACTCCAGCGCTGAATCGCGATAGTCCCGGACCGGCCGCAAAAACCCCAAAAACAAGGGGCCGCAGGCACATGTCCCGCGGCCCCGATATGTAGCACAGTTTCAACCGTTCAGAAGCGCAAGGCAAAATCCAGCACGGCGCGATCGTCGCGCAGATCCTCGCGCGCAAAGCTGCTCTCGACCCCGGCACCGATGCTGACCGGTCCATTGTTAAGCCTCAGCCCGCCCTTGATCTCGCCCCACGCCTTGTCGCGGCCGACAAAGGGCAGTGCGAAGGAGAGTTCGGGCACTGCGGCAAAGCGCACGTTGAACGTGTCGGCACCGCCCGAAAGCGCATTCACCCAGTCGAGCCCGACTTCGGGTGTCACGGTCCAGGCACGGCTGCTGCCGACCGACCCCGTCATGCGCACGCCCAGCCGGCTCTCGATCCGGTCGACGTTGATATCGTCGATCATCAGCGCCAGTTCGCCGCCGCGTTCGCGATAGCCACCCATGTTGTACGACCGATAGGCAATTTGTCCGCGCGGGGTGAGTGTGATCCCGGTGCCCGTATCGACATTGACGCCAAGCTCGGCCTGCACGTCATAGGTCGTGGCGCTGGTGTCACCCAGCAGGTTGCCCGTCATGAACCCGGCGGACGTATTGCGCTCGAGCCCGATTCGCGTGTGCGATACTGCGGCCAGGCCGCCGGCATAGACGCCGCCGCCCAGCCGGTAGCTACCGTAGAACGCGGCCTGATCGGTCACGGCCTCGGTCTCCGACCCGCTGAAGCGGCTGATCCCGTCGACATGGCCGAATGCGGTGCCGAGCGTGACGCGGTCATCGAGCGCCATTTCAAGCCCCATCGCCATGTGCCAGCTGTCGCGCCCGCCACTGTCGATCCCGGCCGCGGAAAAGGCCGAAGCGCCGCGCGTGTATCCGCCCGCGAGGAAGCCGCTCATGTTTTGAGGCAGCGTCCCCATCTGCCGGGTCTGGGGCGCGATGGTGTTGGCAAAGCTCAGCTGTGCAGCAGTGGAGCTGGACATGGTACGCCCGGGTATCGCCATCATGACCGCGGGCGACCCGATCACGGTGAAGCGGCCGCCTCCCGCCGCCTTGGTGCCGAGCATCGACAGACGATCGCCGATCACATCGAGCACGATCGAGGACTGCTGTTCGTCGAGCAGGCTCGCCTCATCGGCAATGCGCGGTGAAAGCCCGCGGAAGGTTGCCGCGAGCGCCTGCGGCTCCATCAGGTCGACCGCGCCGAACAGCCCGTAAAGGCTGTTGTAGGATGCACCACGCAGCGAATCGAGTGCATTGGCGAAGGCCAGCTCGGTCCCGCCAAAGCCCGCCAGGAAGTCCGCGAACTTGCCCGCCTGCAACTTGAGCGTCACATCGTTGGCGCCATAGGTCAGCACCGGCTTGAGGATGCCGATGCCGCCGACGACCGAGTTGAAGGTGCCATCCACCCCGCCTTCTGCGGTGATGATCTGGAAGCTGTCCCCTTGCCGCGGCGCGGCGCCGAGCAATGCGCGGACAAAGGCGGCGGTGCCGCCCAGCGAGATGATGCCGGTATTGTCCGCGTCGCCCGTGACGACGATCTTGTCGGTTCTGGGCCGGGAGACATCGAATACCGTCAGCGCACCCGACGAGAGGATTACGTCGCCCGCGATCGTCAGCGTACCGGCACCACCGGCATTGCCGGGCAGGACCGCCGCCTGAACAACGGTCAGCCAGGTCGGGTCGATCCGCCCTCCCCCGCTGAGGATGCCGCTCACGAACAGCGCTTCGCCCGTCTTGAGCGACCCCTGGATCTCGCTCCATCCGCTATATTGGGTATAGTCGCCCCATACGCTGAGCGAGCCGCTGGGCCTGACACTGAGCATCGCGCCGCTGTCGAGCGCCATGCGGTCGATCGTCACGGTGCTGTTCAGTGTCGTCGAACTCAGCCCCTTGAGCGTCACGTCATAGTAGCGCGCCTTGATGCCCAGCGTGGGATTGGCGACGACATTGTTGGGCACGAAGTCCTTGGAGCCGGGGCCGCCGGGGATGAAGATGCTGTTGGGATCGCCATCGCCCGGGTCCACGCTCTCGTCGGACACATCGTCACAGTCGTCGAGGAAGCAGACCTTGCCAAACTTGATCGTGTCGCCGCTGACCCCCAGTGCGGGGGTTCCGGGCAGTGCGTTGACCAATTGGCCGTTCACATCGATCGCATAATTGGGATCCATCGCCTGGATCCAGTGATTGGGATCGCTCCAGTTGCCGACCGCCTTGCGATTGGTCGCATAGACATAGCTGTTATTGGCGACGATCTGATCCCAGAACAGGAACAGCGGCTGATAGAAGCTGCCGGTGCCATAGCTGGAAAAGGGCTGCGGTCCGAAGAAGCGCGTGCCGCCCGAGAGCACCGCAGCGACGACCGGCCGGTCATAGCGCTGGTCGACGACAAGCGGCCCGCCAGAGTCGCCGCCCGCGGTGATGCCCTCACGCGGCAATGCACCGCCATCGAACAGATCGAAATCGAACAGGCCTGCGGCCGGGTTGTAGGCCGCCTGCCCCGCCGGGCTGTCAAAATCGAGCTGGTAGAGCGTCTGCGGCAATCCGCTGGGCGCGCCGAACAGCCATTCATCCATGTCGTCGAGCGAGCCGAGGAAGGAGATCATGTTCTCCGCCGCGCGGCGCCGGAAATCTATGCCCTGTGCGGGATTGGCCGCGGTGCCACGCGTGCCGTAGCCGATCACCTGGGCGTGCGTCTCTTCGGTCAGCGGCGAAAAGAGCATGGTCCAGGTCGGGATATCGAAAGCGGGTGTGTCGAGCGTTGCGAGCGCGACATCGGCTTCGAGAAAACCTGTGGTGAGCGAGCGCGTATCATACCAGACCTGTTCGGCATTGAAGATCGCGCGCGACACATCGGTGGCATGCAGCGTCCCGCCGTCAAGGCCGAGCCAGCGACGCACCGCCGGAAGGTTGTTCGCCGAAAAGCCAAAGCTGAGCGCAGTGCCGCCGTTTGCCGAACCATAGCTGTCGGCGGCCTGGTCGTTCACGCAATGCGCTGCGAAAATCACGGTGCGCGGATTGATCAGCGTGCCCGTGCAAAGCCCGACAAAGCCGCCGCCGGCATCGATCACCATCTGCCCGACACCGGTGATTCCACTGTCGAGAATGCCGTCGGGAGGCGGGAGATTGGGAGACAGGTCGTTGCGAATGATGATTCCGGGGGATCGCTCGGCGCTCTCGGGACGCACGTCCGAGACATCGGCGCTTTG
Source organism: Sphingomonas sp. LaA6.9 (assembly GCF_022601895.1). GTDB lineage: Bacteria > Pseudomonadota > Alphaproteobacteria > Sphingomonadales > Sphingomonadaceae > Sphingobium_A. The sequence goes on along the minus strand of NZ_JAKVIO010000015.1, from coordinate 30,378 downwards.
CGCCAGGACGGGGCCGGCGGCGGCCAGAGTGCCGAGCGCGGCCGCGCCCATCAGAATGCGACGCAGAGAACGGACATTCGCTGAAGATGTCATGATAGCCTCCCAGATCGCGGCAAGGACCGTCCGGCAGGTTTGGATCCGCCGAACCGACTCGCCAGATGAACGGGAGATTAACTCAAGACGAAGGACAAGATAGGGCAGCGTGCTTGACGAATATCAAGCAAAGCTTTGTTAAACAAAGCCCTATCGGTCGTTTTGAACAGCAGAACGCGCGGACAGCAACGATTGTTTCGAATTCGAAACGATTATGCCGATGATATGGCGCGAAGGCGGTACGTATTCTTACGCACCGCCTCTCGTCCTATTTCAAAGCGTTACCCGGTTGGAAATCCACGCTTCTTCAGTAGCGCCTTCACGTCGGGATCGCGGCCGCGGAAGGCGCGATAGGCCTCGGCGCGGTCGGTTTCGTTGCCCGTCGACAGCAGCACCTTGCGGAACCTGTCGGCGGTCGCCTTGTCCCAGACATTGCCCGTTTCCTCGAACGCGGCCCAGGTGTCGGCGTCCATCGTCTCGGACCAGAGATAGCTGTAATAGCCCGCCGAATAGGCGTCGGACGAGAACAGGTGGTTGAACTGCGGCAGGCGGTGCCGCATCACCATTTCCTTGGGCATGCCGATTTCGGCGAGCGTCGCCTTTTCGAACGCCCTGGGATCGGTGACGGGCGTGTCGCGATCGTGCAGCTTCATGTCGAGGATCGCCGAGGAGAGATATTCGACGGTCGCGAAGCCCTGATTGAAGGTCGAGGACTTCTCGATCTTGTCGACCAGCGCCTGCGGCATCGGCTCACCCGTCTTGTAGTGCTTCGCATAGCGATCGAGCACGTCGCGGGTGAGGAGCCAGTTCTCGTTCACCTGGCTGGGATATTCGACGAAATCGCGCGGCGTACCGTTCAGCGCCGGATAATAGACGTCCTGCAGGAAGCTATGGATCGCGTGCCCGAATTCGTGGAACAGCGTGGACGCATCATCGATGCTGATCAGCACGGGTTCGCCGGGCGCGCCCTTCACGAAATTGTTGTTGTTCGACGCCAGCACGTTGCGCTCGCCGCCCAGCCCCTGCTGGCTGCGATAGGTCGTCATCCATGCGCCCGAACGCTTGCCGTTGCGCGCGAAATTGTCGAGGTAGAACAGCCCGACATTGGACCCGTTGCGCCGGTCGGTAACGACAAAAGTGCGGACATCGGGGTTGAACACGGGTACTTCGCCGGTGTTCTCCTTGAAATCGAGATCATAGAGCCGGCCCGCGGCGTAGAATGCGGCGCTCACCATGTTGTTGAGTTCGAGATAGGGTTTGATCTCGGCCTCATCGAGATCGTACTTCGCCTTGCGCACCTTCTCGGCATAGAAGCGATAGTCCCACGGCTCGATGGAGAGCCCCGCCTTTTCGGCATTGGCCACCGCCTGCATGTCGGCGACTTCCTGTTGGACGCGCGCGACCGCGGCGGGCCAGACGCGCATCATCAGGTCCATCGCGCGCGCGGGATCCTTCGCCATCGTGTCGTCCATGCGGTACCAGGCGTGGTTCTTGAACCCCAGCAGCTTCGCACGCTCGACGCGCAGCTTCAGGATGTTCGCGATCGTCGCATTGGTGTCGCTCGCATCGCCATTGTCGCCGCGATTGACGAAGGCGCGCCAGACTTTCTCACGCAGCGCGCGACTGGTGGCGTTGGACAGCACCGGCTGGACCGAGGAGCGCGTGTTCACCACTACCCATTTGCCGGGCAGCTTGCGCTCATCAGCCGCCGCCTTCAGCGACGCGACGAAGCTGTCGGGCAGCCCGGCGAGTTCGGCCTTGTCCTCGATGACGATCCACTTTTCCTCGTCCGCCAGCACCCTGGCGCTGAAATCGGAATAGGCGGTGGCCAGCTGCTGGTTGAGATCGGACACCTTCGCCTTTTGCGCGGCATCCAGCAGCGCGCCCTGACGGACGAAGCTCTGATAGTCGCGTTCGACGATGCGGATCTGCGCGGGGGTCAGGCCAAGCGCATGGCGCTTGTCATAGACGGTCTTGTGCCGCTGGAAGAGCTTGGGGTCGAGAAACAGCTCGTCGTAGAACGCCGCGATCTTCGGGCTCCATTCGCGGTCGATCGCCTGGACGTCGGCATTGGCCTGGTTGTTGGTCTGGACGCCCCAGAGCGAGAAGAGCCGGTCGATCGTGCCGCCGGTGAGCTGCATTGCCTCGTTGACGTTCTGGAAGGTCGCGGGCGCCGGGTTGTCGCGCACCGCCTGCACTTCCTTGCGCAGTTCGTCCATCGCCGACGTGAACGCGCCGGGGAAAAGCTCGGACTTCATCTCGTTCCAGGGGGGCACGCCCTCATAGGGGCCGGTCCATTTCCTGAGCATCGGATTGTCCGCGGTCTTTGCGGCCTGGATGCGCTGCTCGGCGTCTTTGGCGAGGGCGGATGTCATGGGAGCCGATACCGCGATCAGCGATGCGCCGGCGGCAAGCAAGGTGTGGATGCGCAAATCATATCTCCGGAAATTCCGTTATTGTCGCACGCGTAGCGGTGCCGATGCAGCAAAGCTGCACCCGATTTCGACAAAGGGGCAACAACAAGCGACGAACGACAGGTCGTGGCCAGAGCGTGATCGGTTGAGACCTTGATTCACGTTTCAGGCCGATTCAGCCCGAAACGATCAAGGTCTAGAGTGCGGCGAGCACCTCGGCAGCGAACTGGCTGAGCGTATCGTCGCGCGCGCCCATGATGATGATGCGGTCGCCCCGTTCGGCGAGCGTCACCAGCCGCGCGCCCGCCGCAAAGCGTTCGGCGACATGTTCCGCATGACGCGCCTGCGCCCTGACCCCCGCGATAATGTCGGCGGTGCCGACGCTGCGGTCGGTCGTCCCGCCATAATAGACGGGGTCGGGCATGATCAGCACGTCGTCGGCGGCCAGATGTTCGGCAAAGGTCGCGATCAGCTCGTCCTTCATCACCTTGAGCGGGCCATAGCCATGCGGCTGGAACAGCACGAGCAGCCGCCCCGGAAAGGCGTGCAGCGTGGTGAGGGTCGCTGCGATCTTGTCGGGATTATGCCCGAAATCGTCGATCACGGTCACGCCCCTCGCGCTGCCCACGACGTCCATTCGCCGCGACAGTCCGGCAAAATCCGCAAGCGCGTCGGCGGCCTGGGCAAGACTCACGCCACAGGCGCGCACCGCGCCGAGCGCTGCAAGCGCATTGGAAACATTGTGCCGTCCGGGCACCGCAAGCGAGACCTGCACGCGCGTCCCGTCGGCCTTCTCGATCGCGGTGAAGCTGATGCCGTCGGGCGCCTCCACAAGTTCCTCGGCGCGCAGATAGGCGTTGCGCCGGTCGATGCCGAAGCTCAGCACGCGTTCCTCGGGCAGGATCGCGGCAAGCTTGGCGACTTCGTCGTTGTCGAGGTTGAGCACCGTGCATTCGGCCTTGCCGATGAAGTTGCCGAACAGGCTGCGCAACTCCTCCATCGACTTGTGGTCGAGCGAGATATTGTTGAGCACCGCGATGCGCGGATCGAACAGCGCGATCGATCCGTCGCTCTCGTCGATCTCGCTGACGAAATACTGGTCGCCGCCGACGAGTGCGCTGGCGAAGGGGGCGTCGTCGCGCACGAAATTCTTCATCACCGCGCCGTTCATCACCGTGGGCTGACGCCCGACCGCATGAAGGATCCAGCCGATCATGCCAGTGACGGTCGACTTGCCGCTGGTGCCCGCGACGCCGATGCTCGTCGGCGCGGCGTTGAACTGTTCGGCGAGCAGGTCGGCGCGGCGCAATTCCTTGGCGCTCAGCGAGCGCGCCTTGATCACGTCGGGGATCGTGTCCTCGACTGCGGCCGAGGTGACCAGCGTCTGGAAGCCGCTCGTCATGCCGCTGCCATCCTGCGGGAAAAGTTCGATGCCCTGCGCACGCAGATAGTCGAACTTGGTGCCTGTCCGCCCCTGATCGAGCGCGCGGTCGGAGCCCTTCACCTCATGCCCCTGTGCGCGCACGATGCTCGCGAGCGGCAGCATCCCGCTGCCCCCGATTCCGCAAAAGAAATAGCTTTTGGTCTTGTTCATGGGCGCGGGCTTAGATCAACTTCGAGCTGCGTGGTACCACGCAGCGGCTCGGAAGATGATCCAGCAAAGATTCGATGGAGCGCTTTCCGAACCGAAAAACCGGTACCCACTTTTTCGGGAAGCGCTCTATTGACGGTTTTGATGCAATCGGCAAGCCGGGCGGGATGAGTGCCATGAAAACCACGCGGATCGGCGTCGTAGCGCCAAGCTGCCCCATCGACGAGGACGTTGCCGACCGCGTCGTCGCGCGCGCACGGGCGCTGTACGGCGAATCTGCGCCCGAGATTCGCTTTCATCCGCAGTGCTTTCTGACCCATGGCCATTTCGCGGGGGATGACGCGGCGCGCGCGGACGCCTTTGTCGCCTGGGCCAACGATCCCGAAATCGATGCGATCTGGTTCGCGCGTGGGGGCTATGGATCGTGCCGGATCGCCGAGGCAGCGCTGCCCCGCCTGAACGACACGGCACGCGCCAAGCAATGGCTTGGCTATTCGGACGCTGGCACCTTGCTCGGCGCGCTCTATGGCGCCGGCTTCGATCATGTCGCGCACGGCCCCATGCCCGCCGATATTCGCCGGGCGGGCGGCGATGCCGCGATCGATCGCGCGCTGAGCTGGCTGGTCGAGCGTTCGGTCGGGGCGATTGAACCCAATGCAGCCCGCGAACGCGCGGTCGCGTTCAACATGACGATCCTGAGCAACCTGATCGGCACTCCCTTCCAGCCCGACCTCAGCGACCATGTCATGATGCTCGAGGAAGTGTCCGAGCATCACTATCGCATCGACCGCACGCTCTTTCACATCACGAGCAACCCCGAAATCCGGCGCGTTGCCGGTATCCGGATCGGGCGAGTCAGCGACGTCATCGAGAATGACCGTCCCTTCGGCTACGAGGTGGAGGAGATCGTTGCCCATTGGTGTGCGGTCTCGGGCATTCCACTGCTGGGCACAGCGGATATCGGCCATGATGCCGAAAACCGGGTGGTTCCCTTCGGCGGGGTGTAATCTCCCTTCCCAGTGGCAATTTTCGTCGCAAGCCGCTATCGGCTTGCCGCTTATGGACGTCACCGATCTCCGCATCGCGCTGTTCAGCGGCAATTACAATTACGTACGGGACGGCGCCAACCAGGCGCTGAACCGGCTGGTCGGCTATCTGCTGCGGCAGGGCGCGCAGGTACGCATCTATTCGCCGACCACCGACACACCGGCTTTCGAGCCCACCGGTGATCTGGTCAGCATCCCCTCGATGGCGATCCCGGGCCGCGCCGAATATCGGGCGCCGCTGATGCTGCCGCCCTCGGTCAAGAGTGATATCAAGCGCTTCAACCCCAATATCTTTCACGTTTCGAGCCCGGAGGTGATGAGCAACAGCGCCGTCTCGCTCGCGCGCAAATGGAACCGGCCGGCGGTCGCATCGGTGCACACGCGCTTCGAGACGTATTTCCGGTATTACGGCCTCGCCTTTCTCGAGCCACTGGCGCTCGCATGGCTGCGGCGCTTCTACCGCCGTTGCGACGCAATCTTCGCGCCGTCCGATTCGATGGCGCAATTGCTGCGCGATCAGCGGATGAACTATGATGTGGGCATCTGGTCGCGCGGAATCGATCAGGAAATCTTCAATCCGAACCGTCGCGATCTGGCGTGGCGCCGTGAGTTGGGCATCGCAGACGACGAAGTCGCCATCGGCTTTGTCGGGCGCCTTGTGATGGAAAAGGGGCTCGATGTCTTTTCGGATGCGATCGACGCGCTGAAGCGGCGCGGGGTGAAGCACCGCGTGCTGATCGTGGGCGAAGGCCCGGCTCGGCAATGGTTCGCCGATCGGCTGCCCGACGGCATTTTTGCGGGTTTCCAGGCGGGCCCCGATCTGGGCCGCGCGGTCGCCTCGATGGACCTTCTGTTCAACCCGTCGGTTACCGAAACCTTTGGCAATGTTACCCTTGAGGCAATGGCTGCAGGGCTCCCGGTAGTCGCGGCGCGCGCGACGGGAAGCGAAAGCCTTGTCACCGACCGGGTCACCGGCCGGCTCGTGCGCCCCGGCGCAATCGCCGACTTCGCCGATGCACTTCAACATTATTGTGAAGATGCAGACGCGCGGGCGGCGACCGGAAAATCGGGCAAACAGGCAAGCGACCGCTACGGCTGGGACGCGGTCAACCAGTCGCTGGTCGACGGTTATCTGCGCGTCATCCGCCAGCGCGAGGCAGGCAGCAGCCCGCCCCGCCCCAGCCCGGTGCCCTGATCAGGCTTTCGGCTGTGCCCCCCGCCCGCTCGGGCTGAGCCTGTCGAAGCCCTCTTTTTCCCTTTGGGAGAGAAAAACGAAGGACAGGGCTTCGACAAGCTCATCCCCAACGGGATCTTGGGGCATGTCGATCCGATCTAAACCTGCACCCAATTGAAACTCAGCGGCGCTTCGCGAAAGGCGAAGCGGTCGAGATGCTCCGCAACAACCTTCTGCATCCGCTCGGCGTCGCTCTCCTCGGGAACGCTCAGCGTCACCAGCAAATGTTCAGGCTCGGCGGTCATCGTCGCCACCGCGCCGTTCGGGAAGTTCACCGTCCCCGCCTCAGCCGTGAACTCCACGGGCATCTTGTGCGCCCAGTGCTTGCAGAGCTGCTGCAGATAGCGGCTCCCGCTGGTGGTGGGTACGCGCGCCATGCTTGCCGTCATCATTTCAGCCTTTCGATCTTCTGCGCCGCCTCGTCGATGATTGCGGCAATGCCGTGGAGAAGATCGACATCGGCATCCTCCTCCCCCAGCCGGTTCTGCAGGACCGAGCGCAGATTACCCATCGCGCGACGGACGGGTGCGGCCTCGCTGCGCGCGCGCTGCGCGCCGATCTCGCGCAGGCGCGCAAACAATGCCTCCACTTCCTCGGCGCGCTCATCCAGATAGTCGCGCCCCGGACGCGTGATCGAAAACAAGCGCTTCACGCCCTCGCTCTTGGCCTCGTCGATCAGCGCCATGTCTTCGAGCAGAGTCAGCGTCGGATAGATGACGCCCGGGCTCGGCGCATAGGCGCCGCTGGTCAGTTCCTCGATCTCGCGGATCAGGTCATAGCCATGGCGCGGCTGATCGCCGATCAGCTTGAGCAGCACGAGCTTCAGTTCGCCGCCCTCGAACATCCGCCGCCGGCCGCGACCGCCGCCAAACGACCATTCGGCCCAGCCGTGCTTGCCCCCGCCCCTGTGCCCCCACATCGCGTGATAGCCCCGCGGCCCGCAGCCGCGCCCGGCGTTCAAAATAAACATGTTCCATTTCCTTCATGGTGAGTCGTGATGCGTCTAAGATATATCTTGATAGCAATTTCACAAGGGGCTGGTGCATTTTGGCGCCACGCGCCTAGATAGGCCGGCATGGCCGACCTTTTCGCACCCGACGAACCCGAGACCGCTATCGACGCCAACGCCCCGCTTGCGGACCGCTTGCGGCCGCAGCGGCTTGAGGAAGTGGTGGGTCAGGAACATCTCACCGGCCCCGAGGGCGCGATCGGGCGCATGGTCGCCGCGGGCCGCCTTTCGTCGATCATCCTGTGGGGGCCGCCGGGGACGGGCAAGACGACGATCGCGCGTCTGCTCGCGGATGCGGTAGGCTTGCGCTTCGTCGCGATCTCGGCGGTGTTCTCGGGCGTCGCCGACCTAAAAAAGGCCTTTGCCGAGGCGCGCGAACATGGGCGCATGGGGCACCGCACCTTGCTGTTCGTGGACGAGATCCACCGCTTCAACCGCGCGCAGCAGGACGGCTTCCTCCCCTATGTCGAGGACGGCACCGTCACGCTCGTCGGCGCGACCACCGAGAATCCCAGCTTCGAGCTCAACGCCGCGCTGTTGAGCCGGGCGCAGGTGCTGATCCTGAACCGGCTCGACAATGCGGCGCTCGAGACGCTGTTCGCGCGCGCCGAGACGCTCGAGGACCGCCCGATCCCGCTCACCCCCGATGCGCGCGCCGCACTGATCGCGAGCGCCGACGGCGATGGCCGCTTCGCGCTCAATCAGGTCGAGACGCTGTTTTCGGTGAAGATCGACGATCCGCTCGATCCCGCGGGGCTCGCGGCCTTTCTGCATCGCCGCGTGGCGGTCTATGACAAGGACCGCGAGGGGCATTACAACCTCATCTCGGCGCTCCACAAATCGCTGCGCGGTTCCGACCCGCAAGCCGCGCTCTACTATCTCGCGCGCATGCTGACCGCGGGCGAGGAACCGCTTTACGTGCTGCGCCGGCTGGTGCGCTTCGCCTCGGAAGATATCGGCCTCGCCGATCCGCAGGCGCTCGTCCAGTGCCTCGCCGCCAAGGACGCTTACGAATTTCTGGGCTCGCCCGAAGGTGAACTCGCGATCGTGCAGGCGTGCCTCTACTGCGCGACTGCCCCCAAATCCAACGCCGTCTACAAGGCACAGAAGGCCGCATGGAAATCAGCGCGCGACACGGGCTCGCTGATGCCGCCAAGGAACATCCTCAACGCGCCCACCAAGCTCATGAAGCAGATCGGTTATGGCAAGGACTATGCCTATGACCACGACGCCGATCAGGGCTTTTCGGGCGACAATTACTGGCCCGAGGAAATGCGGCCCGAAACCTATTACACCCCCGTGGAGCGTGGATTCGAAAAGCGGATCGCCGAACGGCTGGCCTATTGGGAGGAATTGCGTGCGAACAGGCGTTAGTGTTGCCCTTGCCCTTCTGATCGCTGCGCCGGCCGCCGCCCAAAACAAGGAACCGACCACCTACGATCGCGCGATCGCCGCGGGGTACAAGGCGCTGACCTTGTGCAGCGGGATTTTCAACGCGGGCCGGACGCAGGCGCAGATCGAGGCGCTGGAGCTGAAGGGGATCTACCCGCAATATGATGCGATCCTGCCGACGCTGAAGGCCACGGTCGAGCACACCAAGGGCAGCTTTACAGCAAAGGTCACCGTGCCTTTCGATGACAAGATTCCGGCGCGGACGGCCTATTGGTCTCGGGATCGCGGCTGCACGGTGATGCCTATCGGCAGCGTACATCAATGGCTGGAGTTATTGACCACCAGGGCGCCTTATCGGCCTAGGACTGATGCCGACAGGCTGATCTGGCCGGCAGGCGACGCCGAGGCAGAAACAAAACCGGCCGCCAATGCAACGGCCTTGGCTACCACCGTAAGCGGCGCTCTTGGAGAGGCGTTCGGCACGGGCGCACGAACGACCGCGACGATCGTGGTCCAGAACGGCAAGATAATCGCCGAAAAATATCGTGATGGCTTCGGCCCTCATATCTCGCAGCGCACATGGTCAGTGGCCAAGAGCCTGACCGGCACACTGATGGGGATTGGAGCGCACAAGGGCCTGCTCGCCGTCAACCAGAAGGCCGACATCCCCGAATGGAAAGCGGACATCGACCCCCGCCAAGAGATCACGATCGACCAGCTTCTCCGCATGGCGAGCGGGCTGCACAGCGAGACCGCGGGCAACCGCACCGATGCGCTCTATTTCGGCGGGACGACGGTCACGCAGGAAGTGACCGCATGGCCGCTCGATGCGATGCCGGGCACGCGCTTTCGCTATGCCAATAATGACATCGTTCTCGCCATGCGCGCGTTGCGTGCCAAGGCAGGCGACGAGGTTTACGCTGCCTTCCCGCAGAAGGAACTCTTCGACAGGATCGGCATGACGCGCACCGTTGCGGAGACCGACTGGCAGGGCAATTTCATCCTCTCCAGTCAGGTCTGGTCGACCGCGCGCGACCTTGCGCGCTTCGGGCTGCTTTATCTCAACGACGGCATCTGGAACGGCGAGCGCATATTGCCCGAAGGCTGGGTCAAGTACGTCACCACCCCTTCCGGCCCGCAGCCCGAGGGCGAGTTCGGCTATGGCGCGACCTTCTGGCTGATGAGCCGTTCGCCCGGCGTCCCCGCCGACACCTACGCCGCCTTCGGCAATCGCGGGCAGTATGTCGTGATCGTCCCCAGCCGCAAGGTCGTGATCGTTCGTCGCGGCGAGGATCCCGCGGGTGCGCGCTTCGACATCGCGAAGTTCACCGCGGATGTCCTCGCCGCGCTCGAATGACACGCTTCGAGCGCTTCGCGGTCGTCGACTGGTCGGGGGCCAAGGGGAGCGCGCACAAGGGGATCGCGCTGGCCTTTTGCGAAGCGGGCAATTCGGCGCCCATGCTGGTCGATCCGCCTGGTCGCACCTGGTCGCGCGAAGGCATCGCCGACTGGATCGAGGCGCGCGCGGGCGAACCGCTGCTCATCGGCTTCGATTTCAGCTTTGCGCCGCCAAGGATCGCGCGCGGCAGCTATCTGCCCGGCGACGCGGTGCCCGATACCGCCAAGGCTTTCTGGGCCTATGTCGATGCGCTGTGCGACGATGCCGATCTGGGGGCCGCGAGCTTTCTCGAGACGCATCACCGCCGCCATTTCTATTTCGGCGCGGCCGACGGGCGGAAGGCCGATTTCATGCATCTGCGCGCCTGCGAGGCGCACTATAATGCAGGCGGCGGCGGCAAGCCCTCGACGGTCTATGACGCGATCGGCGCGGCGCAGGTGGCCAAGGCGAGCTTTGCGGGGATGCGCGCGCTCGCGCGGCTCAACCGCACGCTTCCCGTCTGGCCCTTCGATCCCCCTCCTGCCTCGGGCGCGCTGATCGTCGAGATCTACACCGCGATTGCGGCGCGCGCGGCGGGACTGCGCAAGGGACTGAGCAAGATCCGCACTCCGCAAGCGCTCGACGCCGCGCTTGCCGCCTTGGGCTCGGCCCCTCACCTGCCGCTTGCGCGCTACGACGACCACGCGACCGATGCGATCGTGACCGCGGCCTGGCTGCGCGCGACCGCCTTGCGAGGTGCATATTGGAAACCACAGCCCCTCACCGATGAAATTGCTGAAAGCGAGGGCTGGACCTTTGGCGTGCTTTGACGCATTGGGCGAAGCCGGGCCGGATTAGCACAGTGGTAGTGCAGCGGTTTTGTAAACCGAAGGTCGGGGGTTCGAATCCCTCATCCGGCACCACCCGAATCACTGAGATTCGGCGCACAAGTCATTGATACGCAGCGATTATCGATCATTTCAACCGAGACTGGGCTAGCCTGGGTTAGCCTCGGCTAGACGGCTATTGTGTCACGATTTGTGACGTGTTGTGTCACGATTTGTGTCACGATTTTTGGATCGATTTTGGCGGATTTCCGGCCGTGCCGCGAAAACTGCCCTGTGCATTTGTGTCATGGATCGCCGACCTGGAGTCGGGACATGAAGAGGCAGTTGGCGTTCACCCCCGCGGGAATTGATGCGCTGGAAAATGGCAGAATTGCTGATCCGCAGACGCCTGGCCTGACCATCGAAGCCCTGCCGAGCGGACGCAAGAAATGGGTCTATCGGCGTCGTGTCGCGGGTAGCTCAAAAACCTTTTGGCGAAATTTGGGCCATTATCCGACCTGCAACATCGCTGCAGCGCGAGAACTTGCAGCTGCCCTCAACGACCAGATCGAAGCCGGCATCGATCCACACGAAGCCGAGCATGAGGAAGCCCTGCGGACGAGCATGACGGTGGCTTTCGCGCATGAACTGTACATGGAAGCCGTTCGCGAAGGTCGAGCGTCTCGAGCAAAGCGTATCAACAAGCCACGAACGATTGCGGCCAAGCTGGCGATCTATCAATGCGATATCGCGCCCAAGCTTGCACAGCGCCTGATCCTGGACATTGTCGAAGCCGATCTGACAAAGCTCGTGCTGGCAAAGAGCAAGGCCTCGCGCGTTCGTGCAAATCGGCTCGCGGGCGAACTCAAGGTTTTCTTTGGCTGGGCGGCATCGCTGCGTGGTTGCGAGATTGGTCTGCCGTCAAACCCCGCGGCCCGCCTCGGCGACCTGAAATTTGCCGAAACACCTCGCGAACGCATTCTCACGATCGAAGAGATCGGCTGGCTTTTGAAAGCGTTGATCCACGAAGAGCGTGTTTATCAGCGTGGCGTGCTGCTGCTTCTGCTCACGGCGGCAAGGCTCAGCGAAGTCATCGACGCAAAGTCATCGGAGCTGCAGTCCGACATCTGGACGATTCCCGCCCAGCGGGTCAAGAATTCGCAGGCGCATCGCATCCCGCTTGGGCCATGGGGATGGTCACTTTTCCAATCGAACAATGAGTGGGTGCTGCCTTCATCGCGATCGGACGGGCAATTCCATCAGAAGACCTGGTGCAAGGTGCGAGACCGCCTTCTTGCCCGGATGTCGGAATTTGCCGGGCGCCCTGTCGAACATTGGATCCCGCACGACCTGCGCCGAACGGTCCGGTCGAATACGAAGCGGCTGAAGATTGACTACGATACGGCTGAGGCAATGCTCAATCATGTGAAGAAAGGCCTTGAGCGGACCTATGACAGGTATGAGATGGAGGAAGAAAAGCGCGAAGCGTTTCTCAAATGGGAGAATGAGGTAGCCGAAATTGCGCGCAAAAACGGTGTGGCATCGATGCTTGGCGCGCCCGTTGAGGATGACGTCAACACGCCGGCGCCCGTGATTCCGAAATGGCGCTCTCGCCGAATTGCCAGAGGGCGCCCAAGGCCAACCAGGCGAGCACTTCGACCAGTTTGAACCGCGGGCATCGGCGGAGCTTCGTCGTTCGGCCAAGCGCCTCACACTCATCAATAGGTGATGTACCGGACCATGCGTTTGCGGCTTCTGCTGCAATAATCTACTGATCCGGCACGATGGGGAGATCGACAAGATCGTTTTGCGCATTTGCGCCGTGACGCACGACAGGGATGCTCCGACGCGCCTCGGATTAGGCACTGAGTGGGCGGACACCTGGTCAGATATCGGGTTTGGCAAAGCGCCTAGCAGGCTGGCCGCGCAACAGCCGATCAGCCTTGGCTGCTGATCGGCTGCTACGGAGTAGGCCGCCACCAAGAAACGGCAGTTCAGATACTGGCACCTATGACCGACACGGCGTAGGCGATCGCATTGCTCGTGATCTGGCGAAACTCCTGTTGCTCGACCGAGTTTGGCGTTTGCGCGGCCATCCGGAACGCTGACCACCAGGGAAGCAATGCGTCGACATCATCCGACAATACAGCCAGGACCGCGGCGGAAATCTCCGCGGCAGAGGCGTCGAGTGGCGGGAGCTTCGCCCTCACAAGCGCGAGAAAGACCGCATTTTGATCCTGGTTGGGCGCTTCGGGCGCCGCCACCCGGTCGGTGAGCGGTGGCGTGACCTGAAAACGCGGAGGAATGCGGCTGACATAGGTTACGCGGTGGAGCACGCGCCATGGCGCGGTGCTGTCACGCCTCGTATTCGCCTGCCGCAGTGCCGCGGCGCTGGGATCCTGCGAATTTTGTAGCCAGTTCTGGTCGATGACCTCGTCGAACAGGACCGCAGCATTGGCCGAGCGATTTGCCAGGAAAAAGGTCATGAACCGGTACCCATCCACCTTGCCCGGGACAGGTTCTTCAACGAGTTGCTGGCTCGCGTCATAGCGATAGGGGAAGGAATCGGGTGCGGCCTCCACCGCGAGCTGCAGCGAACGGTTGCCGGTTAGCGACTTGGTCGTGCTGAAGCTCGTGCCCATTGCGTGGGTCACCTCGCCATCGATTGTCACGCCGCCGCCGAAAAGCGTGAAGTAGACGCTGAAATTGAACCCGAACCCTATCTCGCTCGATCGCCCGAGGCTGTAGCTTTCGGTGAGCTCGGTGCTGAACCCTTCGCTTTCGGCATAAGTGCCACCACCCGCTGCCCAGACATAGGTGTTCACCATGTCGCGCACGGGTGCCGACAGGTCCGGTTTGAACACTGGATTGGCAGCTGCGACCGCGGTCAGGTCGGCACCGAGGCCAAGCTGCGCCTGGAGGTTGGTCTGCTCGTAATATGCCTCAAGCTGTTGACGTTGGCGTTCCACGTCGCGCTTCATGGTGTAGGCTTGGCGCGGCTTGTAATAGCTCGTCTGCGTGCCGGGCGCCTTCTGCAGGCCGACCTGCCCATCGAGCGAACCCGCAAGCTGGTAGAGCGGATCGATCGGAAACCGAATGATGTTGACGTCGAGGGGGATGTCCGGGTTCGCCTGGGCGGTGATGGAGACGAGTGCTCCCGTCGAGCGCACCCGCAGCGCGTATAGATCCGCAACCTGCGACTTCACGAGCGCGGAACCGACATTGCCCGGAATGAAACGTCGCTCGCCACTTTCCAGGAAATAGCGGCCGTCAGCGTCCTTGCGTTCCCATTGGCCGCCATTGGCGAGTTGCTGGGCGACGCTGCGCTCGGCGCCAGCGCTTATCCCGGCTTCGGAGCTCTCGGTCGATTCAAATGTGCCGGTAACCTGCGCACCGAGCTTGAGCTGGAAATAGGCTGACTGAATCGCGCTCTGGATCGGAGGAATGCCGATCACCTCGGTCTTGTCGAGTGACCCCGCGCCCCCGACGCTGATCTTGAAGGCCGTCTTGGATGACGTCTTGCGGTCCGATTCAATTTTCACCGTCTGCGAATTGCGGTCGGTGAGCGATACCGTCGCGATGCCATTATAGGCATCCACTTCGGCCGGTCCGGTCAATGGTCGCGTCAGATTTTCGCTGGGAAGCGGTGGGGCGCCTTCCATATAGCCGATGATGCTCGGGTCGGTTTGAACCTGGCCGATATAGATGCGCTCGAGATCGCCGACCTTATAGCCGGTATCGTCGCCCAGGCCGCTAATCCCCTCGAAGACATAGCTGCGTTTCAAGACGCCCTGCGCGGAGCCATCAGGCAAGATCAGCGTATCGCCATATTCGAAGACCGTGACAGATGCCGGGGTATTGGCCAGCTCGACAGCCTCGGGGCTTCCACGCGTATCGAGTGCGTCGTTCACCACCGGCGCGTCGAAGCCGACCGGGGCCGAGGAACTTGTCCAGGTGATTTGCGCCACCTTGCCGGCGGCGTCACGATAATGCGCGTCGCCACGATGGATCGTCCGGTCGGCCACGATCTCGCCTGATCCCGTGTCGAAGCGCCAATAGCCCGTGAGACCCGGCTCGGCGCCAGTCAGATAGCGTGACATGTTGATGAGGATCTGCTCACGCGTACGTTGGCCTTGCCAAAGCCTGAGTTCATCAATCTGACCGCGAAGGCCGGCGGCGAACTTGCCGCCGGCATCGGCTACAAGACCGCCGATCCGCATCTGGCGAGGCGTGGCGAGATGGGATGGCGCGGCAAGACCCACCGCGGGCAGCGGCAGGCCGTTGACATAGAAGGTGACCGCCGCACCGTCGAACCAGGTCCACAAAGTGCTCGAAGTGAGCGTCAGGTCATTACCGCTGATGCTGTCCTTGGCCAGGCGGCCCGACTGCTCGGAAAACTGCCACCAGGAAACGAGCTTGTCATCAAAGGGCGAAGCTCCGGGCTGGGCTGCGAGTTCCGCAACCTGCTCGGCGCCCAGCGCCTCGGTCCAGAGGCGCAAGTCGGAGACCTGGCCCGTGAAATAGCCACCGGCGCTGCCCCCCTGGCCGGATACGCCAGCGCGCGTGGGGGTCTCGGCCTGCGCGAATTCGACCGGATCGATAAAGGCATTGGCCGCGATCACGCGATCCGTGAAATCCGCCCCTGATGGCATGACAAAGCTGGTCTTGGCCCTGGCCGGATCGAATCCGAGACCAGCCATCGTCCCGTACCAGCGGATGAAATGCGCGGGATCGGTCGTCTCGATCGAGACGGTATCGCCTTGCTTGTAAAATCCCGAGCCGGTTCCTCCGATAATCCGCACAAACCGGTAATCCGCCAGATTTCCGCTCGCGGGCGGATCGATCCGCTCGCTGCCCAGGCCATCGACGAAGACCTCGCCCGACAGCACGGTCACGTCGCGTTGCGTGACGCTGTCGTTGACCGTCACCAGCGACACCGATGCGGCAAGATGGTGCGCGGCCCCGGTCGTGATCCGCCGGTCAGCATCGGCAATGACCGTGACGAGCCCCTGGTCGGGGCTCGACAGTCGTCCGCCGCCGACCGGCCTCAGGCGAACAGTCACATAGGCGCGGCCATCCTGATGCACCCCCATCTCATAGATCTGGGCGTTGGCGTCTGTGCCGAAGCGGCTGATGATGACCTGTCGCGCATTGGTGAAGGACTTCAGGCTGATCCGTGCGTCGAGCGAGAAGCTGCGACTGAGCTGTGTCTCCTTCTTGCCGTCGGCGCTTGCTGATCCGGAATTGGCCAGCGCGAGCGCGCCACGTCGATTGAGCACCGCTGCTGCGTGAAGCCAGCGGCGCGGCGCAAGCGCCGGGGTGAGCGAGCTGCTCGCGCGGTCGCCACATGACGCGACGAGGTCGAAGAACAACCCGGTCTTGGTGAAGAACGGGTTGCCCAGGAACCGCGTATTGTAGATCGTCGTGGTCCAGCGCGCACGATTTGTGAGCTGGAAGTCGGGCTCCTTGCGCGAGAGCGGAAACAGGACGACCAGGCCCGGCTCGGCACCGGTGAGCGGACGCAGGAAGCCATCACGCGTTTCCTGTGCAGAACGCGGCGCGTTCCATGCCGCAAACTCATTGGGATCGAACTCGAAGAATTCATTCCCCTTTGGATTGGCGACGGTAAAGCGACTGGCGGCCATCTGCGGCTGGTCAATGTCGTCGCGACGCAGTGCCTCCTCGCCGTCGATGTACAGAACCGCGGACCTGCCGTCGCGCACCAGCGTGACCAGCGTCCACTGATTGGCGGGAATATCCCTGGGCGCCTCCATTTCGGATTGCCCGGCGGTGAAGACGAGACGCCAGCTCGATGGCGCGGCGCCCGGACCATCGGGTTTTCCAGATTGCCTGGGCGCGGAAATGCGGATGGAGAGCTTTTCGAGTTCGCCGCTTTCATCGGGCGCCTGTCGCTTCCAGAACCAGCCCGTTCCCGCCGAAAGCAACAGCGGACGCAAATATAGCTGGACCGTGTACTTCTGGTCGCGAACCAGCCTGTCTTCTATCTGGGCAGCGGGAACTGCCGCGTCGCTCACCGAGAACTGTACCTGCTCGAAAAAGCGCGGCGCTTCGACCGGCGCATAGGCGAGGCCATAGGACAGGCCGTCCTCCGCCGCCGAGAAATGCAGCACCGTTTCCAGGGTTTCGGAGCCAATTTCTGCAACCGACTGCGATTCCGCCGGCATCAGCCAGCCCTCGATGGTGACCGCTCCGGCAATCTCGTAGAGGTCCGGCGCGGGTACAAGCTGATCCATATCGACGACCAGGGCGCCATTGCCGTCGAACATTTGTGCGTAGCGCGGCGAATCGCGAAGCCAGCCACCGTCGCGTCCGGGCGTGGCGAGCACGATCTGCCCGGTCGCAGTACCGCCGAGATCGAAGGAAGCCGGATAGCCCGAACTCGGCATCGTCACGGCCTGCACGGACACAAGGGCCGATGCAGCCGTTCCGTCGGGAAGGACGTCTGGTCCCGTCACGCCCTGCAGGGTCTCGCAGGCGAGCGTGAAGTCCGCGGGCAGATCGCCGCCCGACCCTTCGCGAAAAGCAGCTACGAGCGCGGTTACATACCGCAGATCCGCGCCAGTCTCGACCTTGACATTGTCGGCATCGAGCCGGGCGCCTCCAGTCTGGTCGAGAAAATCGAGCTCTGCCAGGACCGCCTTTTGCTCAGGCTTGGTTCCCGCCAGGAGCGCCTTGATGAAGCCGGGGCCGTCCAGCGGGACATCGTCCCATGTCGCCGACAGATTTGCATTGCCAAGCGTGAGATCGGCGGAAAATTTGGCCATTTCCGGACGGCTGCCAGCACCGAGGGCGAAGCTTGCCTTTTTGACCACCGGCGCGCCGTTTTCGGTCCTCGGGGCAAGCACGAACATATGCGTATTACCCGATGGCAGGCCCCAGACCGGCGTCGAACTGGCATTGGCCAGATAGGTCGCGTCCGCAGCGCAACCCCGCAATATATCGACGACGGCTTCGGTGACCTTTGGCACCGCGCCGAATTCGGCAAATATAGTCGAACCGTTCGCGCCGCTGAAGGCGACGCTGAGGACGATATCATCGCCCTGGGACACGCCTTTGACGCTGGTGAGCGAGTAGCTCTGCGGCAATGTGCTCACGAAGCGGAGCCCTGCCAGCAACGCGTCATTGCCGAGCGTCAAAAGTCCCTGGGTGCGGCTACCGGAATAGTCGTAGAAGACGGCCTTGCCCTCGGTGATCCGTGAATCATTGGGATCGGCAACGGCGCGACCATTGAGAATCGCATCGAAGAATCCGAGCTGCCGCGGCACGCCAAGCCATTGTTCCTTCGTCGCAGATTGCATGCGGACGAAGCGACGTAGCGGCGAGGTGGACGAGGACGAACTCGTATCCGGGCCGGCGACCGTGACGTTGCAGACATTCGTCGAATGACCGGCACCGAGCTCGATCGCGGTAAAGCTGTTATAGGCCCCGGTCTGGCGCGTGATGAACACCGTCCCTCCGGTTTCGACCTTGCCGCCCGCGCCATCGCGCGCGGTCCAGCCCCCGGTGAAGAAGGCGCGCTGTGCTTGAGCAGACATGCGCGCGACGCAGAACCGTCGTGCCGGCCCCGGATAATAAAGGTGGATGGGCCCGTCGCCAGTGGGCAGCACCACTGGACGCGCGTCGGATTGCACCGGACCGAAATCCGGATAGTCGCTCGAGGGCTTGAGCCATCCTGCAGACAGGCCGCGATTGGAGGGATCGATCTGGTTGATCGGACGCTCCTTGCGTGCAAGGGGTGCCGTGCCATCGTTCCACAGTGCGCCGACCATCGCCGCATCATGGCCGTTGCCAGTGAGATCGGCGATCCCGGTCCCGATGCCGCCGTCCATCGGCCAGTAAGCCACCAGTGCGTCTGCCGATTTGGGGTCCTGGATTGGCTCGAGGATATTCTCGCGGATTTCGATCTGGCTCAGCGCTCGCGACCAGATGCGCGTTTCGGTCAACTGTCCGAGAAACCCTCCCGTCTGCGCGCCGATGCGATCGATGCTGCCCGCTGGTGCAGCTCCCGGGGTTCCCGATGCGTCGACGGCGACTGCCGCGCCATTGAGATAGATCTGAATTTTCGAGCCGTCGCATGTCACGCTGATATTGGTCCAGCTACCATAAGAGAGAACATTTTCGCGCGTGATGGCCGATATGACTTCGGTTCCACTGCCGAAGGCGACGCGAATCCGGAACTGATCGATGATTTCCAGTGCAATGCCGCGCAGCTCGGGCGCGATGTCGCCGCTTTGAGACAGGATCGACCTGGGCTGGCCGGCGACATTTGCGCCCACGGGTCCCTGTTGCGGGTTGAGCCACAATTGGAGGCTAAAGGTCGCGCTGCCGGCCACTGGCGTGGCGAGCGCCGCATAGGAGGGAAGTCCGAAGGCAACGCTGAGCGGATCGGGACCGGTATCGCCGGCAAGTATCTCCTGCCCGAGCTGCCCGTCGAATGCCGCGTTGCCATTGGCGTCGACCTCAAGATCGAATGTCAGAAGTCGGGCATCGATCGCATCGGTCGCCTGCGCATCCGGGGCCTGCTTTCCGCGCTTGTGCGACGGCGGCACTGGCGCGGCGGGGCATGACATGAAGATGCGGTTCGCCGTGCGCATCTGGACCGCCTGGCCTTCGGCGCTCACCATCGGTTCGAGCCGCTGATAGAGCGCCGCCCCGACATGTCCGGTGAGGAGCATGGGCTGATTGGCGGATTCGGTTTCGAGCACCGGCTTCAGGCTGCTCGTCGGCAAGACGCGGCCCTGACTGTCCCTTGCGGCCGCTTCGAGATCGAACCACCCATCGGGCAGTCTCGATATGGCGTAGCTGAACAGCGTGCTGCCATCGAGCGAGCGCGCAAACAGGCGCCATTGCAGCCTTCCCGCCTCGCCCGTTGGCATCAGCAGGACGGCAAACCCGCGTTCCAGATCGAGTTCGGTGGCACCCGGCGCCAATGACAGATAGCGTCTCGGGTCGAGGAACGGCACGCCATCGGGGTTCTTATAGGCCGACACATCGGTGGAGGATTGCGGCAGGTCCGGGCTGCCGCTGCGCCGGAAACGAACCTCCCAATCCGTGACCAGGCCGAAACCGCGGCCGTCGCGGGCATTGGGATCAGGCCGCTCCACCAGCAGAAATCGTTCGACGAGCAGCGCGTGTCCATCAGGCCGAAAGACATAGATATGCCTCTCGTCCGAGACGACCTGCGTCGCGCCTGTCGCCTCGCCGGCACCCAGTACGCGCAGCACGCTGAATCCCGCAAGGCTGGTTTGGCGTCCCTCCTCGGCCGGCAGGGCATTGAAACCTTGCCAACCCAGCCCGTCATCGGTGGTGTCGGGGTTGAGTGCGAGAATATTGTAGACAAGGCTTCGGCGCTGAACATTGGCGTGATCGTCGGTTTCGACCTTCTCAGCAATCAGGACGCCGCGACCCTGGTGTCGCGTGGCAGTGGGGTTGATGTAACGGATCATATCCCGTCCCCTTGTCATTTTCGATGGATGGCTGCACTCGTCCGGCCTGGTTCTGCCGCCGCGACGGGCGCGTGCGGCTCAGAGCCGAACCTTGATCAGATGCTGGACATAGACGTTGATCGGCCGCGTCTCGGCCTCACCGCCCGTCGCATCGACCGTCTTCTCGCTCTCCAGCTTCAGGAGTTCGTAGCCCGTGCCATAGTCGATGACATCGGACGTGCTTTCGCCGGGCCAGTTGGCAAGCGTCACCTTGAATGGTTTGGACGGGGCAGCCGTCGTATCGTCCTGAACCGTGCCGGCCTCGATCGCCGGCTGTCCGCGTGGTCGCGGATAGGTCATGGCGGGGTCACCCGCCCCACGCAAGAAGCGTCCGCGCATATCGGGAAGGCAGAAATTCGTGGTGCCGTCACCACCGAAACGGGTCCCCAGGATCTTGAAAAGCGGCTCGAATTCGGTGATCAGCAGCGTTCGGCCGTCACAGGGGCGCCATTTTTCGAGTTCCTCGATCGTCGCTGCGGCAACGACGGTGCAAAGCGGCAACTCCTCGCCTGGCTTCGATTGATCGCCCGACGACATGAAGCGGACGAACCACTCCACCGACATCGAAATGGGGCGCGTCTCGGCATCGCCGCCGCCGACATCGAAGGACTTGCTATCGCCCTTGTGCGAGGCCGCTGTCGCAAGCCCGCTTTGATAGCCGCTCGTCGCGTCAAAGGGATAGGAATGGATCGGGATTGATAATCCCGGCGACCTGGCTGCGCTCGTCGCCCATCCTTCATAGGAGCCGACAAGATTCCCGGCATTGCCTGCCATATCGAGATCGGGACGCGGTGTTTCGCGCTCGTTGCGATCGGGATCAAATCGGGGACCGTCGCGCAGACCGGTGTGTCCGCGCACGAACAGGCCCCGCAAATCAGGAGCCGCAAATCTCTGCGCTTCGCCGGGTTCTCCCTTCACGCCGCCATTGGCCTGGCCAATCATTTCGAACAGGCGGTAGAAGGTACTGCCCTTGGCGGCGATGAATGTCTGTCCGTCGCAATAGCGCCAGAAATCATCGACGGGTGTATCCTCGCCCGGCTTGAGCGGCAGCGCGATTGCGGCACCGATCGGGATCTGCCCGATTGCGGCGTTGCTTTTGATGTTCGGCCTGGCCTTGATCAGATAATTGCCACTGAGATTGGCTGGCCGGCTCTCCGCATCCCCGCCCTCGAACGGGCGATCGGTCGAAGCGCTCTTGTAGTTGATCCGATTGCTGTCGCTGCATCCGCCATGCGTCGTGTTATGGCCCATGGCGAGCTTGCCCTTGATCGAGAACGCGGTGTTGCGCGGCAATCGCGTGGCATCGAACTGAATGCTGCCGACCAGATCGCCGGTGGCGCCGCTATGGTCGGGTCCGGACGCCATGCGATCCTTCACGCCGGGATCGCGCCCCGCCCCTGCGTCAATGGTGCGCAGAAAGACACCGCGCAGATCGGGGAGGCAGAAATCCACGTCCTTGGAGGTGAAGCCGAAGGCCTGGCCTATCGCTGCTGACAGATCCGGCCAGTCCGCCTGAAGGAGTGGCGTGCCGTCACATATCAGCCACCCTGCATCTTTGACGGACATGGGCACTTCCCCGAAAAAGGGCACGATCGCACCAACCGGCACATCCCCCTTCATGTCTACTTGAGCCATTTCGACCTCCTTGATCCGCGCGCGCGGAAACTCCGGGCAGCGGATAACGCCGCAGCCGGGCCGTTGAATTCAGACTTGCGGGTGGTGCGTGTTCAGCAGTTGCGGACGAGCGCGAGCAATTCAGCGCGCAGCCAGTTCTCGTCCTTGGGAAAGAGCTGCAAATAAAAATATGCCGCCTCGGCGCCGGCTTCATGTCCGTCCGGATCGAGCGCGGCATGGACGATCGCGCAGCCGTCGGCCGCGCGATTGCTGCCATAGAGACTATGATCCTGGATCGCCTGGTGCACCGCTGCGCGCAGCGCGTGGACCGAGGCGGCGTGCTGCTGGCCGTCGAGGAACGCTGCCTGCGCAGCAAGCGCCGCGGTCACGCGGATATCGTTGAGCGCACCTTCTTCAAGCAGCTTGCCAACGGTCCGCTGCGCGATTGCGAGGCCGAAGCGGTGCATCAGCGCCATTGGCAGCACGCCCGGTCGTCGGGCGAGCCATAACAGGCGGAGAAACTTCGTCCTGGACGCAAAAAGATCCTCGATCCGGAAACTAAGATCGTCGGAGATGACCTCCTTGCGCTCGCCCTTTTTCGGCTCCTTCGAAACCGCGAATGCCGCCAGCGCTGCGGGTTCGTAAATCTCGAGCGCTCCAAGCCTGCGGAAGTCACTTATAGATATTGTTCTATCAGCAACACGCATGAATATTTCTCCAGCTGTTTGCGATTACGCGCGGCGATGACAAATGAAATATCCACACACAACTAATTGCGTACGGATCTACATTGTTGCAGATTTACTACAACAATAGATTTTTAATGATTCATTTATCGACACAATTCACATGACTTCGACTCACATTGATTCGCTGGTTCAATGATCACATTTTTTTACAAAATTGCCAGAACATGAGCCTCGTATCGGCAATAATATTGCGTCCAATTTGGTTTTATCTAAAAAAATTGGCAGAATTGCTCGCGATAGGAGGCGTGACTTTCTTCACGATCGCACAAAAAAGCGTGGACTGCTGCGGCTGGACCAAGCGTAATTATGAGCCTTCAATGTCGACTGCTCGATTTGCAGAAACGGACCGAATGATCGCTTCTTCGGGTCTTGCGCGCCGCCGCGTCGGAATGTGGTGCCAGCTCCAGATATGACATTTGAAAAGCTCTCTGGAATGGTTGAGCTCAACGGGCTATATGACTATCTACATGGTCAGGAGCGCGACATGGTTATGATCAATCTGGCAGATGCCAAAGCCCATCTGAGCGAGCTGGTGGATCGGGTCGAGGCGGGGGATTCGATCGACATCACCCGGCGGGGCAAACCGGTGGCAAGGCTCACTGCGGTGGCCAGGCCGCGCAAGCGTATCGACGCCGCGCTGTTGCAGTCACTAACGGCGACCATGCCGGCGCGGACGCAGGATGCGGCCGCGCTGGTACGATCGATGCGGGACGGCGATCGCTACTGATGATCTATCTTGATACGTCGTTGATCGTCGCTGCGCTGTCCAACGAAGCGACGACGTCGCGTATCCAGCGCTGGCTGGCGGAGCAAGATCCCGAGCAACTACTGGTCAGCGACTGGACCATCACCGAGATGTCATCCGCCATGGCGATCAAGTTGCGGACCGGGCAGATCAATCTGGAGCAACGTGCAGCAGCGCTCGCGACGTTCAACAAGCTGGTGGCTGAAAGTTTCGCCGTGTTGCCGGTCACCGGTGGGCATTTCAGGACGGCCGCGAAATTTGCGGATCACCATACCCTCGGCCTTCGTGCTGGTGACGCGCTCCATCTCGCGACTGCCTCAGAGCATGGCGCCACGGTCCATACGCTAGGGCGGATCGACATTCAGGATTCCCAAAGCGCGTAACTGCTGATTCATAGGGTTGCGTGTTGAGCACGGAGCATGTGATGGGGATCAAGCGATACGAATTGAGCGAGGCGCAATGGTCGAAGATCGCGCAATTGTTGCCGGGCAAGGCGACGGACCCGGGGCGGACGGGCTCGGATAACCGATTGTTCGTGAATGGATGTTTGTGGGTGTTGCGATCGGGGGCGCATTGGCGTGACCTGCCGGAGCGCTATGGCAAGTGGCGAACAGTGCATCGCCGTTTCAGCCGCTGGTGCCATGCGGGCGTGTGGGAGCGGGTGTTCGAAGCGCTGACCGCTGATCGGGACAATAAATATCTGATGCTCGACAGCACCATCGTCCGCGCTCACCAGCAGGCGGCGAGCGGAAAAGGGGGGCCAAGGATCAGGCGCTGGGGCGTTCCCGAGGCGGACTGACCACCAAGATCCACATGCTCGCCGACGCGCTCGGCCGGCCCTTGCGGCTTATCATCACCGCCGGTCAGGTTGGCGACGTCACCCAGGCGCCAGCCTTGCTCGAAGGCCAGGCCGGCGATGCCGTACTCGCCGATAAAGCCTATGACAGCAATGCGTTACGCGCGATCATCGCTGGCATGGGCGCCGAGGCGGTGATCCCTTCCAACCGCACGCGTAAAATCCTCATCCCGCACGATGACGCCGCCTACAAACAGCGCAATCGCATCGAGCGCTGCTTCAACCGTTTCAAGCACTTTCGACGCTTCGCCACACGCTACGACCGGCGCACCGTCCACTTCTCTGGCTTCGTTCACCTCGCCGCAGCCATGATCTGGCTACGCTGAATGTCGATCCGCCCTAGACCGAAAGCTTGCTGAGGCTGGGCCAACGCTCGGCGTGCCGACGCAACTGCTGGCATGAACAGAGCCTCTTTTGGCACTGTTGGCCGCGTGAGATCGCCCCACCACCAGTAACTGGCGTCCGCTGCTTCGGCCATGTCATCGGCCGCATCCGCCGACAAAGCGGCCGTTCGCAGATCAAAACTCACCTCCCGATAGCCGCCCTTCGTTCATCTCGTGGCTACGCTGACGTGATCGCCCGGGATTGGGAGAAAGAAGTCGTTCCCAGCGACGTGCCCAACGGCAACTTGTATCACAGAGCCGACATTCCGCGTTTACCCGATCTGCACGGTATGACGGCAGAATCTGGCCGCGTGTTGACGGGTCCGCAAACAGCTGCATCTCCGCAAGAAGAGCCGTTCTAAGCCTCTGTATTTTTCCAGCCTCAAAAGGCTCGCCTTCTGCCTTCTTGACGAAACTGAGGCAATCGCCTTAGATACACTTCTTTGGCAGCATGGCGGACCGGTGCGCACTCGACACGACCCACGGCGGGAAACGACTAGCCTCGCGTTGATCGAGGCGGCAGAGTCGCTTTTTGGTTCGCTTGGCGTGGAAGGCGTGTCAACGCGCCAACTGGCTGCTGCGATCGGATCTTCGAACACGAACGTGGTCGCCTACTACTTCGGCAAGAAAGAGGCACTGGTTGAGGCGGTGTACCGTCATCGACTGCCCGAAATAGATCGACGGCGCGGTGAATTGCTCGGTGAAGCAATATCGATGGGGCAAGCCGACGATCTGGCAGTCCTGGTACGCGCCTTTGCACAGCCATTGTTCGAGCAGACAGATCGAGAAGGGCGCCATTCGTATGCCCGCTTCGTCGCCGCGATCGAGCGTTCAGGCCTGATATCCACCCGCGGACAGGTGGAAGCCGACTTCCCCGAAACCGCCGCCCTGATACAACAGATCACTGCTTCGCTTGAGAATGGTTCAGCGTCGGCCACATCAAATGAAGTTCGCATTCGACTTCGCTTGGCCATGGCCCTGATCGTCTCCGCCCTTCAAATCGCAGACCAGCGGGACGACGCAACGGGCGAAACGCGATCTGTTTTCGACACCGCTCTGGCCATGGCCACCGCGGGGCTAGCAGCACCCGTGATCTCAAGTAAAATCGACTGAGGACGTTACAATGGAATTCCGTCTCTTGCTGTCATCCTCCATCGCATTGGCGGTAAGCACGCCGCTTCTTGCCCAGAACCGGACGGTGCTGCCCATGCGGTCTGCACCGTCTGGCGGCACTATCGCGGAGAACCTGCTCGACGCAAAGCTGCCGAGCCAGCGCCCCGTTCAGCCACCTCAGGGCGCGCCCAACGTCCTGTTGTTCATGTCCGATGACGTCGGTTTTGCCATGTCCAGCGGGTTCGGCGGGCCGGTGCCGACACCCAACTTCGACCGGCTGGCGGCGCACGGACAGCGCTACAATCGCTTTCATACGACGGGGATATGTTCGCCCACGCGCGCTGCCCTGCTGACCGGTCGCAATCATCACAACACCGGCGTGGGGCATCTCAGCGACACTCCGACGGGATTTCCGGGCTATACCGGGGGGATCGCGCCCGAGACTGCAACGATCGCGCAGGTGCTGCGTCTCAACGGCTACAGCACCGCAATGTTCGGCAAGCACCACAACCTTCCGAACGGTGACGATAGCGCGGCCGGATCGTTCGATCACTGGCCAACCGGCCTTGGCTTCGAATACTTCTACGGCATCGTCGCGGGCGACTCCGATCAATTTAATCCGAACCTGTACCGCGGGACCAATCGCGTCGATCCGGCCGAAGGCAAGGGCCGCATGCTCGAGAAGCGGCTCGCCGACGACATCATTGATTGGGTTCACAATCAAAAGGCGGCGGCGCCAGACAAGCCGTTCTTCGTCTATTACGCTCCCGGCTCCACCCACGCGCCTCACCAGGCCCCGCCCGAGTACATCGCTCGCTTTCGCGGCAAGTTCGACCAAGGATGGGACCGGCTTCGCGAGGAAAGCTTGCGGCGTCAACTCCGGGCCGGGGTAGTCCCCAAGGGCACCAGGCTCACGCCGCGTCCCGCTGAAATCCCGGCCTGGGATGCGCTGAGCACGCAGGAAAAGGCGTTTGCGAGTCGTACCATGGAGGTCGCCGCGGCGCAGCTCGCCTATCAGGACGAGCAGTTCGGCAGCGTGATGGCAGAGCTCGAGCGAATGGGACAGCTCGACAACACGGTCGTCATGGTCATCCAGGGCGACAACGGCGCGAGTGGCGAAGCCGGTCCTCCCGGCACGATTAACGAACTCCAGCACATCAACGGTCTTAAGGAAGATCCAAGCTGGCTGGCCGCGAACATTGATCGCCTGGGTGGACCCCGCACTTACGCAAACTATCCTGTCGGATGGGCCTGGGCGATGAACACGCCGCTCCGCTGGGTGAAGCAGAATCCCTCCATGTTGGGCGCCATTCGCAACGGCATGATCGTCAGTTGGCGCGGCAAGGTCGCAAATGCCGGAGCGATCTGCGGCGAGTTCGGTCACGTCGTTGATGTGGCGCCAACTATCTATCAGGCGGTCGGAGTGCCGGCGCCCAGTGTGGTGAACGGCGCGGCGCAGAAGCCTATCGACGGTCAGAGCCTCGTGCCAAGTCTGTCGCGGTGCCAGTCCGAACGCCCACGAACCCAGTATTTCGAACTCACGGGCATGCTCGGGCTTTACCACAATGGCTGGTTTGCCTCGCGCGATACCGGCCGCGTGCCGTGGGATAAGGTCTCGCCGGCCGGGCCGCGCCACATGGGCGAATGGGCACTCTATGACCTGCGCCGCGACTTTTCGCAGTCCACGGATGTGGCGGCCGCCAACCCTAAGCTGACACAGGAGATTGCAGCGATCTGGCAGCGCGAAGCCGAACGCAACAATGTCTTTCCGATCGAGACGCGGTTTGGTGCGGCGCGAACCTTGATCCGCCCTGAAATGCGCAAACGTTACGATTTCTGGGGCAAGAACGTCAGCATAACGGCGATTCGCACTCCCATCTGGGCGGGCCGGTCCTACATGATCGAGGCGGACATCGCTCCAGCCAAGCCGGACGCGTCCGGCGTTGTCATGGCAGTCGGCAGCCACTTCGCCGGCTTCAGCCTGTTCCTCGAGCAAGGGCGACCGGTGTTCGTCTACGCCCGCTCGACGCACCCGAACCACGTCTATCGGATCGCGGCAAAGGAGCCGTTGCAAGCGGGATCGTCCAAGCTGCGGCTGCGGTTCGATGCGGAAGGGCCGGGCAAGGGCGGACGCGTTGCAATCCTGCAGGGCGATGTGGAACTGGCCTCGGGCCAAGTGGGCGAGACATTTCTAAGTCCTGCGGGCCTGACCGAGACGCTCGATATTGGTCGCGACATCGGCGTGGCGGTCACGGATTATCGCACGCCTTTCGGGGAGTTCGAGGGCGATGTACGGCGGGTTTCGGTGACGTTCGACCGGTAGGATATTCGGAGTGACGGCACAGGTCCTGACAGTCGCAGGAGAGCCGGCCTGCATTGTGCTGGTCCCGGGCGGCGCTTTTTCGATGGGCTCGGATACGTTCTACCCAGAGGAATCTCCTGTCCGCCGGGTGCGTGTAGATCCGTTCTGGATCGACAGAACACCAGTGACCAACGACCAGTTCGCGAAGTTCGTGGAAGAAACGGGCCACGTCACCTTAGCCGAACTCGCACCTGATCCCCGTGACTATCCCGGCATGCTTCCGGAGCTCAAGCAACCAGGCTCGCTTGTGTTCGGGCCACCGTCGAGGCCCGTGCATCTCGCGCAAGTCGCCTGGTGGGATTTTCGCCTGGGAGCCACTTGGCGAACACCGCTTGGGCCTGGCAGCAACGGTCGAGGCGCTAGGTGATCATCCGGTTGTGCACGTCACATAAGAGGATTCAGAGGCATATACACGCTGGGCCGGCAAAGCTCTCCCCACCGAAGCCGAATGGGAGTTCGCAGCGCGCGGTGGGCTAGAGGGCGCTGACTATGCTTGGGGCGACGAAGTGGCACCCAACGGTGCGATGCTGGCGAACTACTGGCAGGGCGCCTTTCCGTTCGCGAACACGATGGCGGACGGGTAGGGGAATGCTATCGTTGCCCGCGATGGTCAACTTATGGTCGACGCCGAAGGGGCACTTTGCGGGCAGAAAATGTCGAAACCCGGGCTACGGTGCCTTGCCCCCGTTCGGCGGGCGCCAGGAAGGAGCCGCCGACATTTAAGCCGTTCAGCGCACCCTTTGTTTCACCTGAAACCCGCCATCCGTTCATCGTTTGTCGGCGCGGTCCCACGGCCCGGCTACGACCTTTTTGAAAGGCAACTTTGCAGGCAGAAAAGAACGATTTGCCGCCCAGCCAGCGAATTTAATGAGTTAGCACAATTCGTCGTAACCTCGATCAAGTGAACCCGTGTAGAGCGTTGTGGAAGTAGCTGAGATCGTGCCCCTCCCTGTGTTGAGACCCTTTCGTTCGCCGCTGCTGCGACGATTATGGCGGCGGAAGCGCTATTTTCCGAGCGAGGCCGCGTTGCCTAAAGCTTGGAAGGCCTGCGCGGCCTGCGTAATTCGGTTAGTGCAGGCGCTCATTTCAGCTGAGGCAGTCTTGGGGTCGATCGCTGGGCTTAGAGCGCGCATTGCATTCGTGATCGCTTGCCGATCCGCGCGAGCATCCAGCCGGCCAAGGTAGAAGAGCGAGGCTTTGGCAGCCCCTTCCCGCGCAGGTTCTTCGGTCGCGCTTTTCCAAAAACTGTTGCTGAGTGCCAAGCAGTGGAGATCGTCGGGAATGCTTTGAGCAATCGCAGGTGCGGTTGTCCCGCAGAATGACACGCAAACGGCGAACTTGATGATTTTCATGCTACCTCCATGGGCGGCTCGTCTATTTGGCATGGACAGGGGGCTCTTCCAGCCGCCAAACCATGGGAGCGTGTAGGGTGATCGGTTTTGCCGTCCCGCGCAGTTCGAACCTCGCCCGCTGCCGGTAAAGGAGGCAAGCACGTTCATCCAAGTCGAGTGAACCCGATGACTGCACGGGTATGCAGCTAATAATCTGCCCGGACGCAGCGACATTCAGTCGAAGGACGCTTGTTCCCTCGGCATCTTCAAGGCGTGCATGAGTAGGATAGTCCGCATCTGTTACCCAAGGCGGAAGGAAGCGGAGTTCGATGCCATCAGCGATGGCCACTTCAATCCATTCAGGATCGGTCGCCGGATCAGCTTCCGCCCGCGGAGCACCGACCAAAGTGAGGACGAGCGTGATTGCGGCCCAGAATGTCATCAACGGCGCCAATGATCAGTGGCTTTGGGCATCACGCTAATCATCCTGCGCCACGCAGCCCCAGCCATCGCATTGGACGCCGAAGCTGTCTTCGATGTGAAGGTAAGTTCTCGTGAGGTCCTTCATCGCCTCGTCATCGGCGATTTGTGTCCTGACCAGAAAGAGCCAGGGCTTCCCATCGTCATCGGCCTGGATAAATTCTTGGACGCCGAACCCGATCGTGTCCCACGCCATGGTGTAGGTCCGCAGGGACGGTCACGGCGATCTCCGGCCAGGCCGGGCTGATCACGCTG
>NZ_JAKVIO010000078.1 GCF_022601895.1 Sphingomonas sp. LaA6.9 | reverse complement strand
TCCCCTCGATCTGTGCGAGCACAGCGACGCTCGCGCCTCCCATGAGAAGGAGCGCTGCAAGGACGGGAAGCGGACGGAAAAGACGTTTGGCGAGGGTCACGGCGTTCTTTTGGCGAGTTGGGCGTGGAAATCCAAGCCCGATATGAGTAGGCGCGTCATATGAGCTCAAAAGACAGTCAAACCGAATCCTACAGCTATGCCAAGGCTGGCGTCTCGATCGCCGCAGGCAATGCGCTCGTCAAGGCCATCGCGCCGCTCGCCAAGGCCACGCGCCGCCCCGGCGCCGACGCCGAACTCGGCGGTTTTGGTGGCTTTTTCGACCTGAAAGCGGCGGGCTACAACGATCCGCTGCTCGTGGCCGCCAATGACGGCGTCGGCACCAAACTCAAACTTGCCATCGACCACGATCATCACGACGGCGTGGGAATCGATCTCGTCGCGATGTGCGCCAACGACCTGATCGTGCAGGGCGCCGAGCCGCTGTTCTTCCTCGACTATTATGCGACCGGAAAGCTCGAATCGGGCGTCGCCGAGCGCGTCATCGCCTCGATCGCCGAGGGGTGCCGTCAGGCGGGCTGCGCGCTGATCGGCGGCGAAACCGCCGAAATGCCGGGCATGTATGCCGATGGCGACTATGATCTTGCGGGCTTCTGCGTCGGCGCGGTCGAGCGCGATCAGGCGCTGACCGGCAACCGCGTCGCTGCGGGTCAGGTGATTCTCGGCCTTGCTTCCTCGGGCGTGCATTCGAACGGCTTCTCGCTCGTGCGCCGCCTCGCCGCGGACAAGGGCTGGAAGCTCGATCGTCCCGCGCTGTTCGATCAGGATGTGAAGCTGATCGACGCGCTGATGGCGCCGACGCGCATCTATGTGAAGTCGCTGCTCCCCGAGATTCGCTCAGGGCGGATCAAGGCGCTGGCGCACATCACGGGCGGCGGGCTGCTCGAAAATATCCCGCGCGTGCTTCCCGACGGTCTCCACGCGCATGTCGATGCGAGCCTGTGGCCGCAGCCGCGGCTCATGGCGTTCCTGCAGGCGCAGGGCAATATCGAGCCCGAGGAAATGGCGCGCACCTTCAACTGCGGCATCGGCATGGCGCTGGTCGTCGACGAAGGCGATGTCGCGGTGGTCACCGAAGCGCTCACCGCGGCGGGCGAGACGGTGTTCCGCATTGGCCGCATCGAGGCGGGCGAAAAGGGCTGCACCGTGACGGGCGATACCGAGACATGGAGTGCGCGCGAAGCCTGGTCGGCAACGCACCATGGCTGAAAAGGCGCGCGTCGGCGTCCTGATCTCGGGCCGCGGTTCGAACATGGCCGCGCTGCTCTATGCGTCGAAGCGCGCCGACTGCCCCTATGAGATCGTGCTAGTCGCCGCGAATGATCCCGATGCCGCAGGGCTGAAGCTCGCGGCGGCCGAGGGCGTTGCAACCTTCGGGCAAAGCCACAAGGGGCTAAAGCGCGCCGAGTTCGACGCGATCATCGACGCGGAACTGCGCAAGGCCGGCGTCGAATATGTCGCGCTTGCGGGCTATATGCGCCTGCTCTCGCCCGAGTTCGTCGGACGCTGGGCAGGCCGGATGGTCAACATCCACCCTTCCCTGCTTCCCGAATATAAGGGTCTCGACACGCACGAGCGCGCGATCGACGCGGGCGACACCGTCGCCGGATGTTCGGTCCATATCGTCACCGCCGAACTCGACGACGGCCCCGTGCTGGGCCAGACCGAGGTCGCGATCCTGCCCGGCGATACGCCCGAAACGCTCGCCGCGCGCGTGCTGATCGCCGAACACCAGCTCTATCCGCGCATGCTCGCCGAACTGGTGAGCCGCGAGACCAGCCCAGACTGGCTGCTCGATCAGGTGCGCGAACGCGCGCTGGCGCTGCCCAGGACGACCGAGAAAAGCTCGCATGGTTCGCCGGGCTTCCTGATCGAGGGCGGCAAGTTCTTCGCCTATTTCAGCCATGACCATCATGGCGACGGCATCATCTCGGTGCTGGTCAAGACCGGCGGCCCCGAAGAGCAGATGATGCTGATCGAGGCCGATCCCGACATCTATTACAAGCCGCCCTATCTCGGCCCCTCGGGCTGGATCGGCATCCGGCTCGACGGTGGCGATGTGGATTGGGAACGCGTCGAAGAAAAGCTGGCCGCGAGCTGGCGCATGGTCGCGCCCAAGAAGCTGGCGATGCTGTTTTGAGGCGCAATTGCCGGTGCGTCTGGACTGGGTAGTTAGCGGACGTTGGCAGTTATCCGAAAAGGATGTTGTTGGTTTCGGCTGACGAACTCCTCGACGTCGCGCAAACGCTCAGGGAACGGCTCTGCTTCCTTCCACCGTGTGTGATTGACAAACCGAAACCCGGCGAACCAAAGGGCGCGCACCTTCGCCCATTGTTCCTCGTCCGCCTTCTTGGGGACCCTGAATGCGCGCCCCATCCAGTGTAGTTCGCCGCCGCACTCCGGACACTTGGCTGTGGATGCCTCCGTCAGCTTCCAAGATTTGCGACAGTCGAAACAGGCGTGTGGCCAATGACATTCCGGCCCGCGATGGTATGGGACCGTTGGAATTTCGGGCAGGGCTCGGTTCCCCATTGCCCGGCGAAGTTCCATTCGTTCTGACTTGGTCAAGTTAGACGACATAGCGTCCTTATCAGGCGAAGATTGAACGTTCGCAATGGTCGAAAACGGACGCGAAAATTCCACACGCTCAAGGCCTAAAGCGCCCGCGCCATCACCTTGTCGTAGAAGTCGCGGGTGCCCACGGTGAACCAGCGTTCGCCGGCCATTTCGAAACCCATCTTGGTGTAGAAGGCGATCGCGCGTGGGTTTTCGGCGTAAACGCCGAGCAGCAACCGCTTGCGACCCATCGCCCGCGCCTCTTCGATCGCCGTTTCCATCAGACGCCGGGCAAGGCCCCCGCCGTGATAGTTGGAAAAGATGTAGATGCGCTTGAGCTCGATATCGCCGGGCACGATATCGACAGGCAGGTCGGGCACGGTGAGCAGTTGATAGCCGATGGGCGAGCCGGTTTCAGAGATTTCAGCGAGCCAACAGCGGCTTTCGGGATCGGCGAGATAGCCGGCATAGGCCGCAACGCCGTGCGGTCCCTGACAATGCGCGATGATATCGGGGCCGTCGATCGAATCCGCGAAGGTTTCGAGGAAGGTGGCGCCGCCGATCAGCGACAGCGCAGCGGCGTCTTCAGCGCCGCAGAGACGGATGGAAATGGTGTCGGACATGGCGCAGCCCTTATCCGCATCGGGCGGCGCATGGAAGAACGGCCCGGCATCGCTGCCGGGCCGTTTACATCGTTCAGACTGGCGAAATCGTATCCGCTCATCCTGAGGAGCCGTTGAGCCCGGCGAAACGGCATCTCGAAGGAACCGCCGGGCAGTCCTTCGAGACGGGTCTTCGCCTGCGCTCAGTCCCTCCTCAGGACGAGCGGTGGAATGGCCGGATTTCGTCCAGCGGACGTTAGCCGACGATTTCTTCGGGCTTGAAGAAATAGGCGATCTCGATCGCCGCATTCTCGTCGCTGTCCGAACCATGGACCGAGTTCGCCTCGATCGATTCGGCGAGTTCCTTGCGGATCGTGCCGGGCTCGGCGTTCTCGGGATTGGTGGCGCCCATGATGTCGCGGTTGCGCTGGACGGCGTTTTCGCCCTCGAGCACCTGCACGACGACGGGGCCCGAGATCATGAAGCTGACGAGGTCGTTGAAGAAGGGACGCTCGCTGTGGACCGCGTAGAAGCCCTCGGCCTGCTCTTTGGTCATCTGGATGCGCTTCGAGGCGACGACGCGCAGGCCGGCCTCTTCAAGCATCTTGGTGACTGCGCCGGTCAGGTTGCGGCGGGTGGCATCGGGCTTGATGATCGAGAAAGTGCGATTGGCGGCCATGGCCGTTCGTCTCCATAAAGCGGGGTTGGGGGATTGCGGCGCGCCTTAGCCGTGCTTGTGTTGCGCTGCAAGATGTTCAGACGAATGCGTCAGCCAACCTGACTCCATTTGCCATGCTCGTCCTGCTTCCAGAAGCGGCGCTCCATCGCTTCGCGGCCACCGAGAGCCCGCCAGGCGGCGCGTGCGCCGTCGACGGTCTCGCCATCGAAAAGGTAAAAGACGCGATCGAAATCGAGCGCCTCGTCGCGCCACAACCCGTCGGCGAGCGCGATATTGCGTGCGCCGTTGGCGGCATCCACGGCGGGCGACAGCAATACCGGCTGGACCGCATCAACGTCGCGTCCGGCGATGGCGTGCGGCAGGAATGCGTCCTCGCGATACGCCCAGAGCGCGGCATCGAGCCTTTCGACCATCGCCTCATCATCGGCGACGACGAGCAGACGCGCGCCCGCATCAAGCAGACGCTCGGCGATGCGCGGCAGCGCCTGCTCCACCGGACGCGCTTCCAGCTGATAGAAATCGACCTGCATGATGTCTGGCCCCGGCCGTCATGCCAGCCAGGGCTGACAGGACGGCCTAGCGATGTGACCGGGCTTATTTCTCGAAATTGTCGGCGATGAAGCGATCGAGCAGGCGGACACCGAAGCCGGTGGCACCCTTTTCCCAGACCGGTCCGGCCTTGTCGGCCCAGACCATGCCCGCGATGTCGAGATGCGCCCATTTGACGCCTTCGTCGACGAAGCGCTGGAGGAACTGGGCCGCCGTGATCGATCCGGCGCCGCGCGGCCCGACATTCTTCATATCGGCGATCGGCGAGTCGATCAGCTTGTTGTACGCGTCCGACAGCGGGAACCGCCACAGCGGGTCACCCGACTCCTTGCCAGCGGCAAGGAGCTGATCGGCAAGGCCATCGTCGTTCGAGAACATGCCGCCATGCTCGTTGCCGAGCGAGATGATCATCGCGCCCGTCAGCGTGGCGAGGTCGATCATCACCCTGGGCGCGTATTTGCGCTGGACCCAGGTCATCGCGTCGCACAGCACGAGGCGCCCCTCGGCGTCGGTGTTGAGAACTTCAATGGTTTGACCCGACATGGAGGTGACGATGTCGCCGGGGCGCTGCGCCTTGCCGTCGGGCATGTTCTCGACCAGCGCGCAAATGCCGATGACGTGGGCCTTGGCCTTGCGCGTCGCCAGCGCCTTCATCGCACCCGCGACCGCACCCGCGCCGCCCATGTCCCACTTCATGTCTTCCATGCCCGCGGCGGGCTTGATCGAAATGCCGCCGGTATCGAAGGTCACGCCCTTGCCAACGAAGGCGACGGGGGTCTTCTCGGCGCCGCCGGTGCCGTCCCAGCGCATCGCGAGCAGGCGCGGCGGGCGCGCCGAGCCGAGCGAGACGCCGAGCAGCGAGCCCATGCCGAGCTTTTCCATCGCATCCCAGTCAAGCACTTCGATCTCGACGCCGAGATCCTTGAGATGCTGGCAGCGTTCGACGAAGCTTTCCGGGTAGACGACGTTGGCGGGCTCGGTGACGAGCGTGCGCGTGAACATCACGCCTTCCGCCAGCGCGGACCAGCGCTCCCACGCCTTTGCCGCATCCGCCCCGGCGCCAACGATCACGATCTCTTCGAGCGTCGGCTTCTGCTTTTCGGTCAGCCGCGTACGATAGACGTCATGACGCCAGCCGCGCAGCACCGCGCCGAATGCGAGGCGCGCTGCGCTCTCGGCAGCGGGCGCGGCGGCGGAAAGGTCCACGACCAGGCGTTTCTCGCCGGATGTCAGCAAACGCGCGGCGAGCACGCCGCCCGCGCGCTCCCATGCCGACGCGTCAGCCTTTTCGCCCACGCCGAACAGAACGACACGGCGCGTCGCGCTGTCCTGCGCGACGACGAGTTCGGCGCTCGCGGCGACATCGCCCTCGAAGCGCGCCGCCGCGGCAGCACCCTTTGCGAGCGCGACCGCGCCGGCGTCGAGCCCCGGAAAACTCGCAGGAAAATCGGCGCCTTTGCGGACCGGCAGAGCCAGCGCGAACGCACCCTGGGGCTGAACATCGGCAAAGAGGATACGCATCGGGGAACCTGACCTTTCAATTCGGCAAGCAGATTGGATGGTGCGCTTACTAGGCTGGTTCGACGCCGCTGGCAAAACCGGAATGACACGCAGGCTCCCCAGCCGTTGCAGCGACACGATTACGGTGCGATATGCGGGCGAGATCAGAGCAATGCGGTTTCGTGGGGCAGAGTTTGACGCGTTTACACCTTCTTCTTTCCGCGGCGCTCCCCTTCGCAATGCTTTCGGGCGTCCCGGCGCGGGCGCAGGACTTGCAGCAGCCTGCCACGGCCGCCCCACCTCCGCCCGAAGCGACACAGACCCCGGCGAATGAGGAGGAAATCACCTTCAGCGCCGCAAATCTGGAATATGACAGCGAAGCCGATGTCGTCACTGCATCGGGCGATGTCCGGATGTTCCGCGAAGGCAACCGCCTGCGCGCCGACAAGGTGACCTGGTATCGCAAGACCGGCGAGGTCCGCGCCGAGGGCAATGTTGCCGTCGTCAATCCGGGCGGCGACA
>NZ_JAKVIO010000014.1 GCF_022601895.1 Sphingomonas sp. LaA6.9 | reverse complement strand
ATCGAATATTACCGCAGCCTCGGCATCACCGTGACCCGCGTCATGACCGACAATGGATCATGCTACAAAAGCTTCGCCTTCCGCGATGCCTGTAAAGCTCTCGGCCTCAAACACATCCGCACAAGACCTTATACACCCAAGACCAACGGCAAGGCCGAGCGCTTCATCCAGACATCCTTGCGCGAATGGGCATATGCCCGCGCATATCCAACCTCAGAGCACCGAAAACAGGCGCTCGACCCCTGGCTACACAACTACAACTGGCATCGCCCGCACGGCAGCCTACAATCCATGCCGCCCATCAGCCGACTGGCTCAACCGATGAACAACCTCTTGAGGCTCCACACCTAGAGCCTGATAGGTTGAGATTGAAGCACTGCGTGCTTCAATCGAAAGCGTGAATCAGGCTCTATTCAAATAGTTGAGACCTTGATTCACGTTTCAGGCTGATTCAGCCTGAAACGACCAAGGTCGAGATCGAGATAGCGAGGGGATTCGGACGAATGGCGACGACGATGAACGCGGTGGCGGAACAGCCCTCAAATCGCCGCATCCTGCTCGCCAGCCTCGTCGGCACCTCGGTCGAATTCTACGATTTCTACATCTATGCCACTGCGGCGGCGCTTGTATTCGGGCCGATCTTCTTCCCTTCGGAATCGGCGTCGGCGCAGTTGCTCGCGGCCTATGCCAGCCTTGGCGTCGCCTTTATCGCGCGGCCACTGGGAGCGAGCGTGTTCGGGCATTTCGGGGACCGGATCGGGCGCAAGTCGACGCTCGTCGCCTCGTTGTTGCTGATGGGCGCATCGACGCTGCTGATCGCCTTCCTGCCAACCTATGCGCAGATCGGCTGGGTTGCGCCGCTGCTGCTTTGCATCCTGCGCTTCGGGCAGGGTTTCGGGCTCGGCGGCGAATGGGGCGGGGCGGCGTTGCTCGCGGTGGAGAACGCGCCCGAGGGCTGGCGCGGACGCTATGGCATGGTGCCGCAACTGGGTGCGCCCGTGGGCTTCATCGCCGCCAACGGGCTGTTCCTCATCCTCGGCATGACGCTGAGCCAGGAGGAGTTCATGGCCTGGGGCTGGCGCATCCCGTTCCTCGGCAGCATCCTGCTCGTCGGCGTCGGGCTGTGGGTGCGATTGAAGCTGACCGAGACACCCGCCTTTGCCGCGGCGCTGGAGGAAGCCCCGCCGCCAGCCGTGCCCTTTGCCGAGATGCTGCGCGATCACTGGCGCGCAACGCTGGGCGGAACCTGCGGCGCGATCGTCTGCTTCGCGGTCTATTATCTCGCGACCGCCTTTGCGCTTGGCTATGCGACGACCACGCTGGGCATCGACCGGCAGGTTTTCCTGGGCCTCCAGATCCTCTCGATCTTCTTCATGGGCTTCAGCATCGCGGCCTCTGGCTGGCTTTCGGATCGGTTCAGCGCGCGCGACGTGCTGCTATGGGGTAGCGTCGCCGCGATCATCGCGGGGCTGGTGCTGCCCGTGGCGCTGCAATCGGGTTCGCTCACCATGATCTTTGCGGGCATGAGCTTCGCGCTGGTGGTCATGGGGCTGGTCTATGGCCCGCTCGGCGCGTGGTTGCCGGGCCTCTTCCCCGCGCGCGTGCGTTATACGGGTGTGTCGATGGCGTTCAACGTCGCGGGCATACTGGGCGGCGCGCTGACCCCGGTGGCGGCGCAGTGGCTCGCCGAGGATCACGGGCTGGTCTGGGTCGGCGTCTATCTGGCCGCGGCGTCAAGCGTCAGCCTTGTGGCGCTGCTGTCGATGCGCGCGCGCGCCTGAGCCAGCCAAAGGGGCGGCCGTCGATCGCGGCGAGGCCGATGCCGATCAGCGCCATTCCCGCATAATGCTTGGGCTCGAGCGCTTCGCCGAGCAGGAAGGTGCCGAGCAGGATCGCGGGAATGGGGATGACGAAGGTGACGAGCAGCGCATTGGTTGCGCCCGCGGTCTCGATCAGCCGGAAGTAGAGGATATAGGCGAAGGCGGTCGAGACGAGCGCGAGACATGCCATCGCCGCAACCGACTGGAACAAGGGCGCGGGCAGCCGCCAGGGCGTGTCGAAGATCATCGCGAGCGGAAGCATGATCGCGGCAGCCGCAATAAGCTGGCCCGCGGCGACTTCGACGGGGGCGACGCCCATCGCCTTGAAGCGGCGGCCATAGACGCCGGCAAGCGCATAGGAGAGTGCCGCCGCGACGCATGCGATCTGCGCAAGCAGATTGTCGCCGAGCTCCGCCAGAGCGTCGCCGCCGATCATCATCGCGACGCCCGCGATCCCCGACAACACGCCGACGATCTTGCCGGGTGTCGCCTTTTCGTCGGCAGTGAAGGCGTGCGCGACGACGACGCCCCAGAGCGGGGTGGTGGCGTTGAGGATCGAGGCAAGCCCGATCGGAATGTGCGTCTGCCCCCAGGCGACGAGCACGAAGGGCAGCGCGATATTGAGCGCGCCCAGCAGCAGGAAGGCAAGCCAGATACGCGGCGAGGCTGGCAGGTTGCGTCCGGAGAGTCCGAGGAACATGATCAACGCGGCTGCCGAAATGCTGGCGCGCAGGAGCACGAGCGTGAGCGGCGGGAAGCTGCGCAGCGAGATCTCTATGAAGAAGAACGAACCGCCCCACACGACCGAGAGCACGCCGAAGACGAGCCATTCGCGTGGCCCCATGCGTTGCTGGATCATTGCGCTCATGCCATTCTCAATAG
This sequence comes from Sphingomonas sp. LaA6.9, assembly GCF_022601895.1. GTDB lineage: Bacteria > Pseudomonadota > Alphaproteobacteria > Sphingomonadales > Sphingomonadaceae > Sphingobium_A. The sequence goes on along the minus strand of NZ_JAKVIO010000014.1, from coordinate 85,457 downwards.
AACCGATCGGGGACGATCGCCCACTAATTCTCACACGCGAAACATAAGCGCACCCTATGGAAGCGCCTCCCGGCGCTTGCGCTCAAAGCGCGCGGAGCAGGACGAGCCTGGCCTTTCCGTAGGTGCGCTCCGTGTCGGGCGCGAGGCCCGGAATGTCGACCGCTTCGTCGCGCGCGGTTTCGATGCTGACAAGGCAGCCCGTGTTGAAGCCTTGCCGCCCGGCGAGCGCTGCGAGCGCCTGCTGGCCAAGCCCGGTGCCATAAGGAGGGTCGAGCATGACAAGGTCGAACGGACCGCCCACAGGCGTGAGCGCGGACTGCGCCCGGACCTCGGCGCGCGCGCCAGCACCAAGCGCATCGACATTCGCCTTGAGCGCGGCGATCGCTCCGCGATCATTCTCGACAAAAGTGCAGTGCGCCGCGCCGCGCGACAGTGCTTCGAGGCCGAGTGCGCCGGTGCCAGCGAACAGATCGGCAACGCGCAATCCCTCAAAGCTCCCGAGGCGGCTCGTCAGCATCGAGAACAGCGCCTCGCGCGCGCGGTCGCTCGTGGGGCGCGTCGTCCTGCCCGCGGGGGCCTTCAATGCGCGCCCGCGCCATTCGCCGGCAATGATCCTCATCCAAGCGTGTTCCGGAAGGTGATGACGTCGTGGCGGCGGATCTCGTCGACTTCGCCAATGGGCAGGTCGGCAAGTTCGAAGGGGCCGTAGCTCGTGCGGATCAGGCGCGAGACCTTGAGCCCCAGATATTCGAGGACGCGGCGGACCTCGCGGTTCTTGCCCTCGGTCAGCTTCATCTCGATCCAGGTATTGGCGCCCGTGCGGCGCTCCAGATTGGCGTCGATCGAGCCGTAGCGGATGCCGTCGATCTCGATACCCTCGATCAGATCCTCGAGCTGCGCCTGCGTCACATCGCCATAGGCGCGCGCGCGATAGGTGCGCACGACGCCCGTTTTGGGCAATTCGAGCTGGCGCTTCAACTCGCCGTCATTGGTGAGGAGAAGCAGACCCTCGGTATTGAGGTCGAGGCGTCCGACAGGCATCAGCCGCGGCAAGCCCTTGGGCAGGCGGTCGTAGATCGTGGGTCGGCCCTTGGGATCGCGTTCGGTGGTGAGCACGCCCGAGGGCTTGTGGAAGCGGAAGAGCTTGGCGGGCGGCGCCTGCTTGACGGGCTGGCCGTCGACGGTGATGCCGTGGAGCGAGGTCAGAATCGTCGCGGGCGTGTCGAGCACATCGCCATTGAGCGCGATGCGGCCCTCGGCGATCATGCGCTCGATCTCGCGGCGCGAGGCTATCCCTGCGCGTGCCAGCAGTTTCGCGATGCGCTGACCTTCGGGGCGGTCTTCGCTGCGCTTTTTCGGTGGCGGGGCCAAATTTCGTCTCCAGTCGTGAAAATAAACCCGTGCGTGTGCCGTCGCGAGCCAGTATGCGCTCTGCCCGGGCGCGGGAGAGGACAAGCGCATATATGCTGTTTGGCAGGAAGCAAAGGCTGATCAACCGGCTTCTCATTGTAGAGGACGAGCCGCTGGTCGCGTTCGACAACGAACATGTGCTGACCGAGGCGGGCTATCACGTGGTCGGGACGGTCGACCGCTATCGCGACGCGGTGGCGGTGCTTGATGCCGCCGAGGTTGATCTGATCCTCAGCGACGTGCGGCTGACAGGCGATCGCGATGGCGCCGAACTGGCGCGTGAGGCGATGCGCCGCGAGGTGCGGCTGATCTTCGTGACCGCGAGCTGCCCCGTCGACGCGCCCGAAATCTCGATCGGGTGCCTTGCAAAACCCTTTGCGCACAAGGAGCTGCTCGCGGCGCTCGACGCGATCGAAGCCTGCCTTGGCGGCGCGCGGCCCAGAAAACTTCCGCGCGGGCTGACGCTGTATTGAGCTTGCGCCGTTTCGATTGTGGAGAAAGCGCCATGGTGAAGCCGATCATCAATCTCGACGCGGTGGAGTTCGACGATGTCGAGGAGAATGGCCGCTTCACGTCGAGCCGTGCGACGATCAGCGACCTGATCGGCGCGCGCGATCTGGGCTATAACCTGACCGTGCTTCCGCCCGGCAAGGTGCAATGCCCCTTCCATTCGCATCACGGCGAGGAGGAGATGTTCTTCATCCTCGAAGGCGAGGGCGAGCTTCGCTTTGGCGACCAGCGCTACCCGATCCGCAAGCATGACGTGATCGCCTGCCCGCCCGGCGGACCGGAGGTGGCGCACCAGATCATCAACACCGGCACGACCACGATGCGCTATCTGGCGATTTCGACGCTGGTCGAGGTCGAGGCGTGCGAATATCCGGATTCGGGCAAGGTGTCGGTGGTGGCGGGCAAGCGCGGTGATCGTGGCCTGCGCAAGATGTTCCGCGCGGAAGCCGATGTTGACTATTACGACCGCGAGGAAGGGTGATCGGACGGTTCGGGATTAGCGCCCATCGCCTCCGTTCGACGTCCTGATCATCCAAAGTTCAGCAAGGTCAGCCCTGTGTGAAAAATCCGCTCAATCAGTGCGCGTGCACTGATCGGCGTTTTCGATCAATGCTTCGCTTTGTCATCTTGCACATGGTCAAAGAGCCGATTGCCGCTGCAGGCCGACAGACCGGAAATATGTAGGACAGCGATTTCTGACAGCTATCGACGACATTGCCGACCTAAGATCCTCCCCGGTACGGGGAGGTGGCAGCCCGAAGGGCTGACGGAGGGGCTGCGCTGAATTTGCGGGCTTTATGCCAGCCCCTCCACCACGCTTCGCGTGGTCCCCCTCCCCGTACCGGGGAGGATCCAGACGGCGACTAACCACGACATTCCAGTCGTCGTCTGCTATCGGTAGCGGCCTAGTTCGCCGCCAGCCGCGCCTCGACCGTGTCGTGGAAATGGCGGATGCCCGTTTCGAGCGTGCCCAGGGTCAGGCGGTCGATCGCGCCCGATTGCAGGCCGTTCTGGCCAAGCGCCGCGGCGCGGTAGTCCTCGCCCGCGAACACGCCCTCGTCGAGCAGCTTCCAGCTGCGCTGCCAGTGGTCGAGCGCCTTTTCGGTTCTGGGCGGTTCGGGGATCAGCATGAAATCCTCGACGAGCACGCGGTCGACGGCCTGCGGCATCAGCACCATGATGTTCACATAATCGGGGCTGAGGATCATGATCGTCGCGGGGAAGAGCTGATACGCGAAGGTGATCGATGCGCGGAGCGCGCGCCAGTCGTTGAGGTCGAGCGCCGCCACCGCGGATTCGCGGCCCACGGCCGAGCGCTGGTGCGGGCCGATCGTGTCGCCGCTGGTGACGCCGTCCTGGAAGAAGGGGCCGATCGTCTCGGCATGGAGACGCTGGACGTGATAGCTTTCGAGGAAGGCGTCCATGACGAGCTTCCAGTTGGCGGGCACGTCGTGCGTCTTGCGCGCGAAGAGATGCTGCTCGCCGAGCGCGAAGGCGTCGAAATCGTGCGTCAGCGTTTCGGCCTCGGCGAAGCTGGCACCCTCGTCCAACGAGAACCAGATGAGCCCGCCCGCCTCGAAGGTGGGCAGTCGCTTCAGCCCGTACTCGCTCTTGTCGAAGCCGGGGAAGCTGTCGGGGCGGGGGAGGCCGACGAGGCTGCCGTCGAGCTTGTAGGTCCAGGCGTGATAGGGACAGACGATACGCGAGGCGCAAACGGTTTCGCCGCCCTCGACCAGCCGCGTGCCGCGATGGCGGCAGACATTGAGGAAGACGTGCGCCACGCCCTTGCCATCGCGCGCGATCAGCAGTGGCTTGCCGAAGCCGTCATGCGGCACTGCCATATTGGGCTTGGGCAACAGCGCCGAGGGCGCGATCACCTGCGGCGCGCGGTGGAAGATGCGTTGCTGCTCAAGCGCGAAGCGTGCGGGGTCGGTATAGGCGGAGGCCTCGACATAGGTGATTGCATCGCTCTTGCGCGCGCAGCCATGCGCGATCGCGTCGGCCAGCGCGATCTGGCCCGGGGTGGGGGTGATGGCGTTCATGGCGCCTGCATGTCCTCTCGCTCGTCGGGGCGGCCGTCTGATGCGGCAGCTCCCCAAATCTGCCCTGGAGCCTGATCGGTTAAGGGGGAAGCGCTATGCGCTTCCGCCGAAATCGTGAATCAGGCTCCGCTTCCAAATCAAGACCTTGATTCGCGCTTCAGACTGATTTCAGTCTGAAGCGATCAAGGTCTAGGCATATCGCAATTATCCGCTAGTTTCTCGCCAAATTTCGAGGGTTGGGGAGCATTGCATGGTGGACGCTACGGAAAGCTTGGGGTGGCGCGGCAATCTTCCTGCCGGTCTGAGGCCCTATACCGAAGCAGCACCCATCGCGGCGTTCTTCCTTGGCGTTTCTTCCGGCTTTCCGTTCGCGATGATCGGCGCGACGCTGACGACTCGGCTCGCGCAGGACGGGATCGACAAGAAGGCGGTGACCGCCTTCACGCTCGCCTTCCTTGCCTATAACCTCAAATGGCTTTGGGCATGGGTGGTCGATGGCGTTCGCATTCCAGTGCTCGGGCGGCTCGGGCAGCGCGTGTCGTGGCTGATCCTTGCCGGGCTGTTCGTCATGGCGGCGGTGGCGAACCTCGCGCTCGTCGATCCGCAGACCAGCCTGTTGCAGACCGCCTATGCCGCGATCCTCGTCGGCGTGGCGGGTGCGACGTTCGATATCGTGATCGACGGCTACCGGATCGAGCTGCTCAAGCCCAATCAGCTCGGCGCGGGTTCGGGCATGTCGCAATATGGCTGGCGGATCGGATCGGCGGGCGCAGGCGCGGTGGCGCTGGTGATTGCGGCGCGCACGGGCTGGGAGGCTGCCTATCTGGCGTGCGCTGCGCTGGCGTTGCCCGCGATAGCCACGGGGCTCATCATGGGCGAGCCCCAACGCCACCGCGAGGCCGCGCAGCGCAAGGGCATTGCCGAACTGGGGAACACGATCGCCGGGCCGTTCCTCGAATTCTTCAAGCGGCAAGGCGCGCTGCTCGTGCTGCTCTTCATCCTGCTCCACAAGATCGGCGACACGCTTGCCAACCTGACCTTCCGTTTGCTGTTCAATGATCTCGGCTTCACCAATGACGAGATCGCCTTTTACGATGTGGGGCTGGGCTTCTTCGCCTATCTCGTGGGGATCTTCGTCGGAGGCTTCCTCTATGCCCAGCTCGGGATGAAGCGTTCGGTGCTGCTCAGCCTGATCCTGATGGCGGTGTCCAACTTCAGCTTTGCGCTGCTTGCAGCTGCGGGGCACAGCAACGAGGGCATGGCAGCCGCGATCGGCTTCGAGAATTTCGCGAGCGGAATCGGCGGCGTCACCGTCGTCGCCTATTTCTCGGCGCTGACGGACCTGCGCTTCACAGCCTCGCAATATGCGCTGATCTCGGCGGCGGCGAGCATCGTGGGGCGCTTCCTGACGGGCACCACGGCGGGCGCGCTGATCGAGGCGACCGGCTATGTGAACTTCTACCTGCTGACTACACTCGCGGCGGTGCCGGGCATCATCCTGTTCTGGCTGATGATGCGCGCCGGGCTGATCGACGCCTCGATCGGCAGCGCGGGCAGGAATGGCGAGGGCAATGGCGACGCCGCGGCCCCGACCTGACCGGCTTCACATTTCGCGCAGAAACAGTGCCAGCGGCTTGCCCAGATCGGTGAAAGCCTGACCGACCGCCTGCGCCGTTGTGAGAACGCCAAGGCAGTCGGGCGTGCCCATCAGATCGCTCAGCAGCGTATGCGCGCGGCGGGGGTGGCTCTGGGCGTGCTCGACGGTGCTAAGGAGCACCGCTTCATCGGCGGTCATCCTGAGACAGCAGCATGGCGCCACCTTCACGGTCTGTTTGGAGGCCCGCGCGATCTCCGCCATCATGGCGCGGACGAGGATCAGCGGCCGGCGATAGCTGATGCCGAAATGCGCGAATATCGCGTGCGCGGCGTGCGCGTCGTCAAGTCCCGCAACCGCCATGCGCCGCATCGCGAAGAGCAGCAGCCGGCCTGTGCGCAGATCGGGAATGGACGGGGCATCGGCATAGTTGAGATCGGCGGGCTGGGCCATGGGACATCCTCGCTTGGCTTTAGACAGGCAGCTTTGCCTGTGAGCTATTGCAAGTCAATATCAATAATGAAGAGCGTATTCGGCAGGGATCGACGGTGCGTTGCGAAAGCGCGTCGATCGTGCCTTTTCAAAGCGGAGCGACGGGCGCAGATGGAACGGTGCCGTGCGCGCGCGGCGCTTCCTTCAGGACGATTCCCTTGATCACCTATCGCCTCGACATCCGCATGAATCCGACAGACCCCGACGAATCGGTCGCCTTCGAAGCCAGCGACGACGCGGAGGCCGCGAACGCCGCGCGCGCCGCGATTGCCGAAGCCTTTGGGCGGCCCGATGAACTGGTGCTGCTCGATCCGGACCGGGGGCAGTTCACCATCGGCGCTGGGCTGTGGTCGCGGCGCGGGACATATCGACTGCGGGCGACCGAGGATGTCGCCGGGCTACCGCGCTTCTGAGGAGGTGGCAGGGGGTATGTTCGAGCTTAGCCGGCAGGGGCGAACGGCGGTGCGACTGGTTCCCGACCGTATCGTCGCGCTCCAGGCCGAGGTGAAGGGATGTCTGGCGCAGCATGGCGTGGAGCCCGGCGTCGCGGTGGCCCATGAATGCGCGGCGTTCGTCTTCTGGTCGGTGCATGTCGGCATCGTCAACGCGCGGACGTCGGAACTCGATCGCTGGGTTTCGCGCCGGATGCTCAATCGCGTGATCCGGCGGAGCGATCCCGAGATCGGCGCGCTCTATGCACGGCGATGCCAAGAGGCATTGGCGGCCACGCCCAATATCTATCTGTATCGCGGCAAGCGCGGCGAACCCGAGCTGCCGGTGACGCATGCGACGGTACGGCTGTTCCTGCGCAAGCTGACGGGAATGCGCTTCGCGGCCACCGCCGACGTGGTGCAGGATCTTCTCGATGTGTTGCGGACGGCGTTCTGGAGCTGGGTCGGCGCGATGAACCCGCACTTGCGGACGAGCTTTCCCTGATCTGGCCTATTCGGGCGGCTGATCGTTAAGGCGCAGCACCTCGCCCGCGAGATAGAGCGAGCCGAGGATCAGCACGACGCCGGGCTTGCCGGGATCGAGTGTCCGGCCGAGCATCGCCAGCGCGGAAGCGACATCGGCCGCCACCGAGCCGCGCGCGCCGATCCGATCGGCCATCGCGGCGAGTGCGTCGGGCGCGTGGTGGCCATGATCGGGGACGGGTACCGCATGGATGCTCGTCGCAAGGCCCGCGAAATGCGCCAGCAGGCCCATCGGATCCTTGTTGTCGAGCATGCCGAGAACGAGGTGGAACTGACGCCCGTCGAGATGCCCGCGAAACCATGCGGCGATCATCTCTCCGGCCGCCGGGTTGTGCCCGCCGTCAAGCCAGAGTTCGGTGCCCTCGGGCAGATCCGCGGTCAGCGGCCCTTCCTCCAGATGCTGGAGCCTTGCGGGCCACTGCGCCCAGCCCGTCGCGGCCTTGAGCGCGGTTTCGGGAATGGCGACCGCATTCTGATGGCGCAGCATCGCAAAGGCGAGAGCCGCGTTCATCACCTGGTGATCGCCCGCCAGCCTTGGGCGTGGCGCGTCGAACTTGCCCTTGTCGTCGCGATAGTGGAGCCGGTTGTTGTAGAGCGTCGCTTCCCAGGTCGTGCCCTTGGCGAGCACGGGCGCGCCTGCGGCCGCCGCGACATCCGCAATTCGCCGTGTCAGCGCCGGCGCATATTTCATTGTCACGAGCGGGACGAAGCGCTTTGCTATGCCCGCCTTTTCTCCCGCGATCTCGACCTCGGTCTCGCCCAGAAAGGCCTGATGATCGATGCCGAGCTGCGCGATTCCGCAAATCGCGGGCGCGGGGATGATATTGGTCGCGTCGAGCCGGCCGCCAAGCCCGACCTCGATGATGCACGCCTCTGCCTCGTGCCGTGTGAAGGCGAGGAAGGCTGCGGCGGTGGTGGCCTCGAAGAAGCTGGGGTGGATGTCCTCCGAACAGTCGAGCACTTCGGCGAGCAGCGGCGCAAGTTCGGCGTCTTCGATCAGCTTGCCGGCAATGCGAATGCGTTCGTTGAAGCGGACGAGATGGGGCGAGGAATAGACATGCGCGCGCATGCCCGCTGCCTCGATCGCGGCGCGCAGGAAGGCGCAGGTCGAACCCTTGCCGTTGGTGCCCGCGACGTGGAAGACGGGAGGCAGCTTTTCCTGCGGGTTGCCGAGGCGCGCCAGCAGTTCCGAGATGCGTTCGAGCCCGAGCACGTCGCGGCCGGGCGAAAGCATCGTCAGCCGGTCGAGCTGGCGCTGGACCGCGGGATCGGAGGAGCGCGCGGAGTCAGGCATAATAAAAGCCCCTCCCTTTCAGGGAGGGGTTGGGGTGGGTGGGTGGCCGGACGGAAGGCTCGCTTCGCTCGCACCCACCCCCGCCCCCTCCCTTGGAAGGGAGGGGAGGATTCATGCGGCCGCCTTGTCCTCGCAGAGAAAGCCTATGAGCTGGCCGAGCGTCTCGCGCAGATCCTTACGCTCGACCACCATGTCGAGCATGCCGTGATCGAGCAGATACTCGGCGCGCTGGAAGCCTTCGGGCAGCTTTTCGCGGATCGTGTTCTCGATCACGCGCTGGCCGGCGAAGCCGATGAGCGCGCCGGGCTCCGCGATCTGGACGTCGCCGAGCATCGCATAAGAGGCGGTTACGCCACCCGTGGTCGGGTCGGTCAGCACGACGATATAGGGCAGGCCCGCCTCGCGCAGTTCGGCGATCGCGACGGTCGATTTGGGCATCTGCATCAGCGAGAGGATACCCTCCTGCATGCGCGCGCCCCCTGCTGCGGTGAAGATCACATAGGGCGCACGCTCGGCGATCGCCTTGCGCGCACCCTCGACAAAGGCCGCGCCGACGCCGAGACCCATCGATCCGCCCATGAAGGCGAAATCCTGCACGCCGACGACGGCCTTGTGGCCCATGATCCGGCCGCTGGCGTTGAGCAGCGCATCCTGTTCGCCCGTCGCGGCACGCGCGGCCTTGATGCGGTCGGTATATTTCTTGGAATCGCGGAATTTGAGCGGATCGTCGGCGACCTGAGGCGAAGCGAGCAGATACCAGCTGCCCTGATCGAAAAGCTGTTCGAAGCGCGCCTTGGCACCGATCCGTCCGTGATGCCCGCATTTGGGGCATACCGACAGGTTTTCCTGAAATTCCTTGATGAAGATCATCTGCGAACAGCCCGGGCATTTGTGCCAGAGCGTGTCCTGCGTCTCGCGCTTGGCGATGAACGGGATCGAGTTGCGAACGCGGTCGAGCCAGCTCATGCGGCCATTTCCTTTCGTGCGGCCGCGATCGCGCTGCTGAGCGATGCGACATAGTTTTTGACGGGGCCGGCGGCATTGGCGCCGTGCTCGGCGACGAGGTCGACGATGGCCGAGCCAACCACCACGCCATCGGCAACGCGCGCGATCGCGCTTGCCTGTTCGGGGGTGCGGACGCCGAAGCCGACCGCGACCGGAAGGTCGGTGCCCGCCTTGAGCTTCGCTACGGCGGTCTCGATCGAGCCCTGCGCGGCCTGCTGCAAGCCGGTGATGCCCGCAACCGATACGTAGTAGAGGAAGCCCCCGGCACCTTCGAGCACCGCGGGCAGTCGCGCCGCGTCGGTGGTCGGCGTGGCCAGGCGGATGAGGTGGACGCCCGCATTGCGCAGCGCGGGTCCGAGTGCATCGTCTTCCTCGCTGGGAATATCGACGCAGATCACGCCATCGACGCCTGCCTCGCTGGCGGCGGCCGCGAACCATTCGGGTCCGCGGCGCACCATCGGATTGGCATAGCCCATCAGCACCAGCGGCGTTTCGGCATGGCGCGCGCGAAAAGCCTTGGCGATGCCGAGGATGTCGGCGGTCGTCGTGCCCGCGCCCAGGGCGCGCAGGTTGGCGCGCTGGATGGCGGGGCCGTCGGCCATCGGATCGGTGAAGGGCATGCCAAGCTCGATGACGTCGGCACCGCCCGCGACCAATGCGTCGAGGATCGCGCCGGTGTTGGCGGGTGTCGGATCCCCGCCAGTCACGAAGGTGACGAGTGCCGCGCGATTTTCGGAGGCCGCACGCGCAAAGGCGTTGGAGAGACGGTCGGTCATTTAATCTGCCGTTTCACCTGAAAGATTCCAAAAACCGCGATCACGATCGAAAGCGTGCTAGCCGAAATGACGTCAAACTTGTCGATTGGGTGGAAGATCAGACGCAGCAAGAGATTTGCCGCTGTAAGCAAGATGACGAACGCGGCGATACCACGCCAACGCAGCGTTGCATGCCCATCCTGCCGGATATGATAAAATCGCAGCAACCGGATCAAGCTCGTCACAGCTTCACCCCAAGCGCGTCGGCGACGGTGAAGATGTCCTTGTCGCCGCGGCCCGAGAGGTTGACGATCACGATCTTGTCCTTGTCCATGCCCGGCACGATCCGCTCGGCAGCCGCGAGCGCGTGCGCGGATTCGAGCGCGGGGATGATGCCTTCGAGCTTGCAGAGGCGCTGAAAGCTCGCGAGTGCTTCGGCGTCGGTGACGGGCTCGTAGCGGACGCGGCCGATGTCGTGGAGCCAGGCGTGCTCGGGGCCGATGCCGGGATAGTCGAGCCCCGCCGAGATCGAATGCGCCTCGGTGATCTGCCCGTCCTCGTCCTGCAACAGATAGGTACGGTTGCCGTGCAGCACGCCGGGCGTTCCGCCCGCGAGGCTTGCGGCGTGCTTCTTGTCGAGGCCTTCGCCCGCCGCCTCGACGCCGACGATCTCGATCCCGGGATCGTCGAGGAACGGATGGAAAAGGCCGATCGCGTTGGATCCGCCGCCGACGGGCGCGATCAGCATATCGGGCAGCCGGCCCTCCGCTTCGAGGATCTGCTCGCGCGCCTCGTTACCGATTACCGACTGGAAGTCGCGGACAAGCTCGGGATAGGGGTGCGGGCCCGCGACGGTGCCGATGATGTAGAAGGTGTCGTGGACGTTCGCGACCCAGTCGCGCAGCGCCTCGTTCATCGCGTCCTTGAGCGTTTTTGCGCCCGATTCCACGGCGCGGACCTCGGCGCCGAGCAGCTTCATGCGGAACACATTGGGCTGCTGGCGCGCGACGTCGACCGCACCCATGAAGATCGTGCAGGGCAGGCCGAAGAGCGCCGCCACGGTCGCGGTCGCGACACCGTGCTGGCCCGCGCCCGTCTCGGCGATGATACGCGTCTTGCCCATGCGCTTGGCGAGCAGGATCTGGCCGATGCAGTTGTTGATCTTGTGCGCGCCGGTGTGGTTGAGTTCCTCGCGCTTCAGATAGACCTTCGCGCCGCCGAGTGCCTCGGTCAGCCGTTCGGCGAAGTAGAGCGGGCTCGGACGGCCGACATATTGCCTGAGCAGATAGTCGAATTCCGCCTTGAACGCCGGATCCTGCTTCGCGGCGCGATATTCGCGCTCGAGGTCGAGGATCAGCGGCATCAGCGTCTCGGCGACATAGCGCCCGCCGAATTGCCCGAAATGCCCGCGCTCGTCGGGCTGGGTGCGAAGCGAGTTGATGATGCTCATAGCTGGGTCGTCGCTTTAAGGAATGCGGCGATCTTGTCCACATTCTTGATACCCGGCGCGCTTTCGACGCCGGAGGACACGTCTACCAGCCGCGCGCCGGTGATGCCAACCGCCTCGGCGACATTCGTGGCGTCGAGCCCGCCCGAAAGCGCCCAGGCGAGCGGATGCCGGAAACCCTGGAGCAGCCGCCAGTCGAAGCGCAGCCCCATGCCGCCCGGAAGTTGTGACCCTTCGGGGGTCTTGGCGTCGTAAAGCAGGCGATCCACAGCGCCATGAAATGCGCCCGCGCCGGCGAGATCGGCGCTGGTGCAGACGGGAAGCGCCTTCCAGACCTCCTTGCCCGTTCGCGCCTTGACCGCAGCCGCGCGCTCAGCGGTTTCCTTGCCGTGCAACTGGATCACATCGAGACCGCCCGCCGCGATCGCGGCATCGAGCAGCGCGTCGTCTGGGTCGACGAATACACCAGCTTTCAGCACATGATCGTGCACGCGATGCGCGAGCGCGGCCGCCTGTTCGAACGCGACGTGGCGCGGACTTTTCGGAAAGAAGACGAACCCGACATGGCTCGCGCCGCCAGCGACCGCAGCGTCGAGCGTTTCGGGCGTCGAAAGGCCGCAGATCTTTGCGCTGATTCGGGGCATCACGGCTGCCTTAGGGACAATCCCGCGCGAGCGGGAGGGGTCAGAGCGTCGCGGCGATGTCGCGCGCGGCTTGGTCGGGGTCTTCCGCCTGCGTGATGGGGCGACCGATGACGAGGATCGAGGCGCCCGCATCGAGCGCGCCGCGCGGGGTCATCATCCGCTTCTGATCGCCCGTCGCCGCACCAGCGGGGCGCACGCCGGGAACGACGAAGAAACCGTCGGGCCAGGCCTTGCGCGCGGCGGCGACCTCATGGCCCGAGCAGACCACGCCGTCGACGCCCGATCGCTTGGCGAGTTCGGTCAGCCGCACGACCTGATCATGCGTATCGTCGGTGAGGCCGATCGCACTCATGTCATTGCCGTCGAGGCTGGTCAGCATCGTCACCGCCACGACCTTGGTGCCATTGGGGGCGGCGGCCTTTGCGTCTTCCATCATCGCCTGCCCCCCGGCTGCGTGGACCGTAAGGATCGCGGGCTCAAGCGCGCGCAGCGCCTGGATCGCCTTGGCGACAGTATTGGGAATGTCGTGGAACTTGAGATCGAGGAAGATCGGTAGATCGAGCGACGCCATCTCCTTTATGCCCGCACGGCCATTGGCCGAGAAGAACTCAAGGCCCAGCTTGATGCCGCCGACATGGTTACGGACCTTGGCGGCGATCGCTTTTGCCTGATCGAGATCGGGGGTGTCGATTGCGACGTAGACAGGGCTGCTCATGACACACCTGGCGGGACGGCGGTGGGAACATAAGCCGGCGGCATGTCGGGCTCGACGGCCGGTGCCGCGGGCGTGGTAGAAAGACCGCGCGCATCGGCGAGTGCGCGCTCGGTCGAATCGAGCTTGCGCTTCAGTCGCCAGCGCGTCGCGCGGTGCAGAATCAGCGTAGGCACCAGCCCAAGAAGGAAGGCGCCGAACAGCAGGACGGGCAGTTTGGAATCGACCTGGATATCGCCCCACAGATTGATCGTGACCGAGGTCCAGTTGGCGACCGCAAAGATCACCGCGGTGACGGCGAGAATCACCCAGAAGATCGTCCTCAGGAATTGCATGCGGTGACCCTGTTATTGTTGCGCGACTACAACACTAAGCCGTTTGGGCGGCATTTGCCAAGGGATCGACCCCGATCTCCCGCCGCAGATCCCGAAAGAGTTCTGGAATAGCCGTAAGGCGCGGTTCTTCTTCGTCGAGGATCGCGGCGAAGGCCGCCTGCTTGATAGCGCTGACCGCGCCCGCCCCGAGTGTCTTGCCGACGGGAAGGCTGGAAATGAGAATGTCGATCAGCCGGTCTGCGCCGTGCAGGCGTCCCCAGAGATAGTCATTCTCGCGATATGCGCGGCTGAAAAAGGCGCCGAAGCTGTTGAACTGGATGCCCTTGAGCGTCGCTTCAGCACCGCCCGAACGGATGGTGGTGGCATCGTCGGGTGAAATCCGGTCGACCTTCACCGGATCGAACTCGTCGAGCCCCTCGCCCTGGAGCAGCGGCAGCGTGGCGATGTCGTAATAGGGAAAGCCCAGATAGGTGAGCAACATTACGCGGCGTTCGGCCTTGGGCAATTCGGCCAGCGCTTCGGCGATGCGCTCGTCGGTCATCTGGTCGATCACGCGCAGGTTACGTGCGGCGGCCAGCGCGTCGATCGCCGCCTGCGGATCTTCGGATGTAGCGGTTGCCGCCTCGCGCACCGCGAGCCCATAAAAATCAAGAATTTCGCGATCGAGATAGAGGGCAAGGCACTCATATGTGACCTTGCTCATCGCATCGAGCGCAGCGAGCGGCGCATCCACAGCCTCGGACAATTCCGACAGGCGTCGCGCCAGGAAACGCAGGCGACGGATGCGAAAGCCCAGATCGTGTGCCCGAAAGAAATCAATCACCGGTTCGGTCGCGCCGTTACGGCGCCCCGTGACGCGATCAAGGCCGCCAGCACGCGCCGCGTTCCAGATCGCACGTCGCGCCTCCTCGCGCGCGTGGCTGTCGCTGCGCGCCGAAAGCGCGAAGAGCATCGCTGCGACCTCTTCGATCACGCCCGACAGCTTGAGATGACCATAAGCGGGATAGGCGTGTCCCGCCGAGCGCGCCGCCTTGTCCTGCGCCCTGGCGCGCCAGGTGGCCAGCCGGGCGGCGGTGGGGCGATCGAGAAAAAGCGTGATGCCGAACAGCGATTCGATCGATTCCTCGACCTCTGGCCTCAGCGCTTCGACGATCGTGCGCATCCGCCGGATGCGCGACGAACGGTTCTCGATGGCTTCGAGATTGTCGCGGATGGGCTGGGTGCGCGGCAGATCGGACAGCGCGCCGAAGATCGTCCCGAAGAAGCCGGGCAGCGAGGCTTCGCCATTGGCGGAGCGACCGATCTGGATACTGCGTATGCCCGGCTTTGGATCGATATAGACGAAGCGGCGATCGACTTCGCGCCGTGCCGGGCGGTTCCTGAGCGCACCGATCGCTGGTGCGAACGGGGCGTTGGCGAGCACAGAACCGTCGATGAGCGCGGTGCTTTCGACGACGCCCGCGGCGCTCTGGCGGGGCAGGGCGCGCGCGAGGAAGGCGTCACGGCCTGGCCAGGCGTGCTTGCGCGCGTCGAGCACCGCGTCGAGTTCGCCGACCGTGAATGGCGGGAAGGCGCCCGGAAAGCTGGCGGTAGCGCGTGCCGCGAAAGCGAGTTCCGCGACGTCGCCGATGCCGGGCACGCCCTGCGCGCGCGTCGAGAAGCCGATGACGAGCCGGTGTTCGGTCTCGACGACCTCGGCGGGGCTGTTGAGCCTGAGCCGCTCGGGATGGCCGTGGAAATCGGTGACGGTGACGAACAGGTCGAGCGGCTGGCCGTCGGGCAGCAGGGCGGGGCCGGTCTCGCTCCGGCCCATCGCCTCGAAAGCATCGAGCAGAAGGTTGGTGAAGCCTTCGCCGCCGAACGGAGGCTCGAACCAGCGCGCACGGATGAAGCTGGATAGCTTGGCGCGCACCTCCTCGCGCGTCGAAGGCTCGACGGTCCGCTCGACAGTTGTGCTCTTGCCCGCCGCGACCCAGACCAAGGGCTGCGCCCAGAATTTGGAGAAGCGCGATAGCGGCCGGGCATCGGGATCGAGCAGCCGGTCGACGTCGGCGCAATCGAGCCAGAGATCGGTCAGCGGATCGAGCGACTGCCCCGTCGCGATCGCCTGCGCGAGGAAGATCCCGTTGATCCCGCCCGCCGATGCGCCGGCTATGATGTCGGCCAGCACACGCATCCGGGTTCCGGTTTCGACTTCGATCGTCTGCAGCATCTGGTGGTAGACGCCCTGGCTTCCCGAGGCCGGGGTGTCACCGTCGTGGAAATGCCGGCTGGCCCGCACGAGCCGCCAGATTTCCTTCGTGATTCCATGCATATAGACGGCAAGGCTTATGCCGCCATAACAGACCAGCGCCAGCCGCAGTTCCTTTTCCCGCATGGTGCAAGACTGGCAGCGGGGATCGGGATTGTCGAGCGTCCAGCAATATCTTCGGCCAATGGGGTGACGGCCTGCTGATCGCGACCGACAAATCGGTGACAGACACGTCGCCCGACGGGCGCGGCATGGTGATACTGACGACCTATGGCTTGTCCGATGCGGCATTCGACGAGATCGAAGCGCGCTGGAAACGCTGGTGGGATGCGCATTTCCTGGAATCGTCCGAACCCGCGTGCAGCTGAGCCGAACCAGATTCGCAGCAGGACGTTGAGCGGCCAGAAGCAGCAGGCCGCAATCAGGCGCGCCTGAGCCGCGCCCAGACGGGCAGGTGGTCCGATGCGTGTCGCGCTGCCGCGCTGAGGTGGGTGCCAGCCTCGGCGATCCGGAACTGGTCCGAGACCATGATCCGGTCGAGCGTCGCGATCGGGCGGCGCGCGTGGAAGCTCTTGCCGCAATGCGCGAAGCTGAAATGGTGCGCGAAATCATGGAGGCAGCCGTTCATGCGGCTCCATTCGTTGAGATCGCCCATCAGCACGGTCGGCAGTTTCCGGTCGCACGCTTCGACATGCGCGATCACGGCATGCGCCTGTCGCCGGCGCCACAGCCCGGAGAGGTCGAGGTGCATGCCGACGACCCGGAGCGCGTGGCCGTCGAGCCGGACCTCCGCCATCACCGCGCCGCGCGGCTCGAGTGAGGGCAGGTGGATGATCTCGCGGTGGAGTATCTCCGCGCGTTTGCGCACGAGGATCGCATTGCCGTGCCAGCCCATGCTGTGCATCCGCACGTCAAAGGGCACCGCCTTATAGTCGCTATGCTCGTCGAGCATGTGGGGCGAGATGACGCCCGCGCGCGCGCCGAAACGGCGATCCGCCTCCTGCAGGGCGACGATGTCCGCATCAACCTCGCGGAGGACTTCGAGCGTGCGCTCGGGGCGGCGGCGACGATCGGCACCAATGGCTTTGCGGATATTGTAGCTGGCCACGACCGTCATCGGCTCTCCGCGTTCGATGTTTGATTGTCTCTAACGCGTTATGGTGTGGCTTCTCTCCGTGGCAATGCTAATTGTCGCGCCATGGCGAAACCCTTGAAGCGTTATGTGTGCCAGGCCTGCGGCTCGGTGGCGTCCAAATGGCAGGGCCAGTGCGCCGATTGCGGCGAATGGAACACGCTGGTCGAGGAGGCGGGCGTGGTCGTGACGCCTTTTGCCGCGAAACATAATCTGCAGTCGGGTGGACGCGCCTTCGAACTCGTCGGGCTCAACGCCGATGTGAAGCTGCCAGATCGCGCCGCGACCGGCATCAAGGAACTCGATCGCGCGCTTGGCGGCGGCTTTGTCGAGGGATCGGCAACGCTGATTGGCGGTGATCCGGGGATCGGAAAGTCGACGCTGCTGCTGCAGGCTGCGGCGAGGCTGGCCGAGCGCGGCGTGCGCGTGGCCTATGTCTCGGGCGAAGAGGCGGCCGACCAGGTGCGCCTGCGCGCGCGGCGGCTGGGGCTGGGACAGGCTCCCGTTCAGCTCGCCGCGGCGACATCGGTGCGCGATATTCTGACGACGCTGGGGCAGGGGACGCCGCCCGCACTGCTTGTCATCGATTCGATCCAGACGATGCACAGCGACCTGATCGAGGGTGCGCCCGGGACGGTGAGCCAGGTTCGCGCGTCCGCTCAGGAACTGATCCGTTTCGCCAAGGAGCGCGGTACCGCGCTGGTGCTCGTCGGCCATGTCACCAAGGACGGGTCGATCGCGGGACCGCGCGTGCTCGAGCACATGGTCGATACCGTGCTCAGCTTCGAGGGCGAGCGCAGCCATCAATATCGTATCCTGCGCGCGATCAAGAACCGCTTCGGGGGCACCGACGAGATTGGCGTGTTCGCCATGCAGCAGGAGGGATTGACAGAAATATCAAATCCTTCCGCGCTGTTTCTGACTCACCGTGACGAAACGGTGACGGGTTCGACGGTATTTCCCGCGCTGGAGGGAACGCGGCCGGTGCTGGTCGAGATCCAGGCGCTGACGGTGCGGCTGGCGAGCGGCGCGACACCGCGGCGTGCAGTGGTCGGCTGGGATTCGGGCCGGCTGGCGATGATCCTTGCGGTGCTGGAGGCGCGCTGCGGGCTGAGCTTTTCGACCTGCGAGGTCTATCTGAATGTGGCGGGCGGCTATCGCCTGTCGGACCCCGCCGCCGATCTGGCGGTGGCCGCAGCGCTGGTTTCAGCGCTCAGCGAACGGCCCGTTGCCGCCGACGCGGTCGCCTTTGGCGAAGTTTCGCTCTCTGGCGAAATCCGTCCGGTCGCGCACGGCGCGCTGCGCCTGAAGGAATCGGCGAAGCTGGGCTTTAATCGCGCGCTCGTGCCGGCATCGGTGAGCGCGGAAAAAGGGGGGCTTTCGATTTCGGGATTCCGCACGCTGCGTCAATTCGTTGACCATATGCTCAGCCGCGATTAGCGGGACCTGATGTCTGCCTTCACCGCGCTCGATATTGTCGTCCTCCTGCTCGTCGGCGGCGCTGCGATTCTTGGTTTCCTGAGGGGCTTCACGACCGAAGTTCTTTCGCTGCTTGCGTGGGTTGCCGCGATCTTCGCGCTCAAGTTCCTCCACAGCCCGGCCACTGCGCTGCTGAGCGGCTGGGTTGGGACCGAGGGCGGCGCAACCGTGCTTGCCTTCGCGCTCGTCTTCGGCGTTACCTTCCTGATCGGGCGCCTGGCCGCGCGCGCGATCGGGCGGCGGACGCGCCAGTCCGTGCTCGGTGGTTTCGACCGGCTGCTCGGCGTGGGTTTCGGGGCGCTCAAGGGCCTCATCATCGCGACTGTGCTCTATCTGGCGGCCTCGCTGGTCTACGACGTCGTCTATGGCGCGCGCGCGGAACGACCCGAATGGATGCGCGAATCGCGGACATGGCCGCTGCTTCACGCCTCGGGGCGCGCGCTTGTCGATTTCGTCGAATATCAGCGTGGCGCCGATGAGGCTGACCAGAGCGCCGAAAGCGCTATAAGCGGAGAATGAACGCGCCGCTCTACAACAGCACGATCCTGCGGCTCGCCGCATCGATCCCCCATCACAGGCGGCTCCAGCATCCGCAAGCCAGCGTCGAGAAGCGCTCCCCCGTATGTGGCAGTCGCGTCACCATCGACGTCACGCTCGACGATGAGGGAAGGGTGGCGGAGATCGGGCAGGAGGTCCGCGCCTGTGCGCTCGGGCAGGCCTCGGCATCGCTGATGGCTGCCGAAGCTATCGGTCGCGACGCGAGCGAGCTCGCAGCGGCGCGCGACGCGCTCGCCGCCTTCCTTGCGGGTGAGCGCCCCGATCCCGGCGATTGGCCGGGGCTAGACATCTTCGTGCCCGCGCTGCCGCACAAGGCGCGCCACGCCTCCATCAGGCTGGCGTTCGAGGCGGTCGCCGAGGCTGCGCGCCTGGCAGGGGAGAAGGCACGATGACCGAAGAGGCTGAGGGCGCGCGGCTCTTGCTGACCGAAGGCGTCGTGCTGCTCGGCGCGGCGCTCGCGTCGGTCATGCTCTTCCGCCGGCTCGGGCTGGGCGCGGTGCTCGGCTATCTGGTGGCGGGCGTTGTCATCGGGCCCCATGCGCTCGGGCTGGTGGGGGGTGGCGAGTCCAAGCTCGATATTGCCGAGATCGGCATCGTGCTCCTGCTCTTCCTCGTCGGGCTCGAACTCAATCTGGCGCGGCTCTGGCGGCTCAAGCGCGAGATATTCGGGCTGGGGCTGGCGCAGGTCGTGCTGTGCGGCATCGCGATAGTGGCGCTGATCCATTTCGCGACGGGTTTCACGCTGGGCGCGGCGATCGCGTTGGGGCTGCCGCTCGCGCTGTCATCGACCGCACAGGTGCTGCCCTCGCTCAAATCCTCGGGCCGAATCAATACCGCATTCGGGGAGCGTGCCTTTTCGATCCTGCTGTTCCAGGACTTGGCGATCATTCCGATGATCACGATAATTGCGGCGCTTTCGCGCGCGCCCGCCGATCCGAACATGCCGCCCGGCTGGCTGCTGGCGGTCTATACTGTGGGCGCCATCGCCGGACTTGTGCTCGCAGGGCGCTTCATCCTGAACCCGCTGCTCAGGCTCGCGGGCCGGATGGGCGAGCGCGAATTGTTCGTCGTCGTCGGCCTGTTCACCGTATTCGCGAGCGCTGCGCTGATGGAAGTGTTGCACCTCTCGACGGCGCTCGGCGCGTTCATCGCCGGCGTGATGCTCGCCGATTCGCCTTATCGGCATGAGATTGAGGCCGATGTGGAGCCATTTCGTTCGATCCTGCTCGGGCTGTTCTTCCTCGCGGTCGGGCTTGTGCTCGACGTGCCCGCGGTGCTCTCGAATCCGCTGTTCGTGATCGGCATGGCGGCTGCGCTGGTGGTGCTCAAGACCGGAGTGATCTTCGCAATCGCGCGCGCCTTCGGGTTCGAGGCGCGGCAGGCGTTCAGCCTTGGCTTGCTGCTGAGCCAGGGCGGTGAGTTCGGTTTCGTGCTCTTCGCGCAGGCGCAGGATGCATTGCTGATCGAGCCCGAGGCCGCGAGCCTGTTCAGCGCGGTGGTGACGCTTTCGATGGCGACCACGCCGTTCCTGCTCGCCATCGCCCGGCGCTATGAGCGCGATAAGGATCCGGAGAGCATTGAGGAACTGGAAGGCCCCGAGGAGGCCGAACAGGCACGCGCATTGGTGATCGGTTATGGGCGGTTCGGGCAGACGGTGGCGCAGATGCTGATGGCACGCGGAGTCTCGGTCACGCTCATCGATCGCAAGCCAAGCCAGATCGAGCTTTCGAGCACTTTTGGCCTCAAGGTCTATTATGGCGACGGGCGCCGGATAGACCTGCTGCGCCGCGCGGGTGCGGAGCGGGCACAGCTCATCATCTTCTGCATTGACGACCGTACGCTCGACGCATCGCACGCGCGACCGATCGTTCAGGCATTCCCGCACGCACGCTTCCTGATGCGCGCCTATGATCGCCGCCAGCTGATTGAATATTCCAAGGTCAATGTCGCGGGCGCGGTGCGTGAGGTGTACGAATCGGCGGTGATGATGGGCTGTCACGCGCTCGAGGAACTCGGCGTTCCCGCGGCCGAGATTGCCGAGGTCGAACGCGAATATCGCCGCCGCGACATGGCACGCATGGAAAAGCAGGCCGAAGCCGGCGACCTTTATGCGGCCAAGGAGATGATGTTCCGGCCCGGAAGTCCAATGAATCGCGGGGAGTGCGGCTGATGTTGATTGTTCTGATCGGCCTGTCAGGCGCTCTGGCGGTAGCGGCCGGAGCTTTCGCGGCGCATGGCGCATCATCGGAGGCGGCCGAATGGTTGAAAACGGGCGCCTTTTACCAGCTGATCCACACGGTCGCCGCGCTCGCAACCGCGGAGCATGCCGGCGGCAAGGGTGTTGCTACGCTGTTTCTCGTCGGGGGTGCAATCTTTGCGCTGACGCTCTATGCCATGGCATTCGGCGCACCGCGCTGGCTGGGTGCGGTTACGCCGATCGGGGGTAGTTTGATGATCCTCGGCTGGCTGTGGCTCGCCTGGCTCGCCTTTCGGGGGTGAGTTAGCGCTCCTCGCCGTCGAGAAAGGCCGCGACCTCAGCGAGCCCGACCGACTTGTCGACGAAGGACTGACCGATCCCGCGCGTAAGGATGAAGGGAAGCGTGCCGCCCGTCATCTTCTTGTCGTGGAGCATGTGCCGGACGAGTGCCTCGCCGTTCGCGGTGACGCCAGCCGCCCTGAGCCCGTCGGGCAGTCCCGCTGCGTTCAGATGCGCTGCGGCACGGGCGGCGTCCTGCGCGGTGCACAGCCCGCGCGCCGCGGAGAAGCGGAAGGCCAGCGCCATCCCCGCCGCAACCGCTTCGCCATGGAGGAGCTGGTCCGAAAAGCCCTTGTCGGCCTCCAGGGCATGTCCGAAGGTGTGGCCGAGATTGAGCAGTGCGCGCAAATCCGCGGTCTCACGCTCATCGGCGGCGACGATCCTGGCCTTGGCGGCAACGCTTTTCGCGATGGCGTGCGTACGCGCGGCCATGTCGCCGGCAAGCAATGCAGCGCCATTGGCTTCACACCATTCGAAGAAGGCGAAATCGTCGATCAGCCCGTATTTGACGACCTCGGCATAGCCCGCGCGCTGCTCGCGCGGCGGCAGCGTGTCGAGCACGCTGGGGTCGATCAGCACGAAGCCGGGCTGATGGAACGCACCAATGAGGTTCTTGCCGGCCTTTGAATTGATTGCGGTCTTGCCGCCCACCGAGCTGTCGACCTGCGCGAGCAGGGTCGTGGGGATCTGGACGAATCCGCAGCCGCGTTTGAGGATCGCTGCGGCAAAACCAACCAGGTCGCCGATCACCCCGCCGCCAAGCGCGATGATATGGTCGCCGCGCTCGACCTCGACTTCGAGCAGCTGGTCGGTCAGCGCCTCGAGTTGCTCCCAGCTCTTGGTGCCTTCGCCGGGCGCGAGCGTGATGACGTGCTGCTCGATGCCTGCAAGGGCCGTCCGGAGGCGAGGTAGTTGCGTAGCCGCGACGTTGGCATCGGTGACGATGATCGCCCGGTCACGCTTTATCCACGGCGCAAGCAGCGCGCCTGCGCGATCGAGCGCGCCATTTTCGATATGGACGTCATAGCTGCGCGAACCGAGCGCAACGGGCACGATGATCACTGGATGAGGGCCCTTTCGCGCAAGGCTTGGAGGATGCGATCGACGGTGATGTCGTGTGGCGAAGGCTGGCTGCGCACATGGATGGGCGCGAGCGCGTAGATCGGATTTCGGACCGCCGCGAGTTCGGCCAGCACGGTTTCGGGATCCTTGTTGCGCAGCAGCGGGCGCGTGTCGCGCCGCCCAACGCGCTGGGCGAGCACGGGAATGTCGGCGTCGAGCCAGATCGCGAGCGCGCGTTCGAGGATCAGCGCGCGCGTCTCCTCCTGCATGAATGCGCCGCCGCCGGTCGCAATAACCTTGGGCGAGCCGTCGATCAGCCGGGCGATGACGCGGCGTTCTCCGTCGCGAAAATGTCCCTCGCCATAGCGCTCGAAAATCTCGCTGATGGTGAGGTCTGCCGCGACCTCGATCTCGTGGTCGGCATCGACGAAGGGGATGTCGAGGCGGGTTGCGAGCCGTTTCCCCACGGTCGACTTGCCAACGCCCATCAGCCCGACAAGGACGATCGGCGGCAACGGGTCGATAAGAATGCTTACGGGCTCGGCATGCATGGCGGCGGGGCTATACACAAGCGATGGCGATGGGGCAAAAGCGCACGAAATATCGCTACGCTCTTGCCGCCTCGACCTTGCCACAGCATAGGAAAGCCATGTCGCGTCTCATCCGGAACCTGATCATCCTGCTCGTCATCATTGGTGGCGCGCTTTATTTCCTCTCCACGCTCGCCAGCGAAAAACCGCAGACGCGCGTCGAAAAGCCGGTCGCGAATGAGATTCTGGGACAATAAGGTTTCGCGCATCGCGCTCGCGCTGGCGGGCGCCGGACTGCTCGCGGCGATTCCCGCAATCGGTCAGGAAGCGCCCGAATCGCTGTTGCCCGAGGGCTTCGGCGATCCGGTAACCGCGCCGCCGCCGGCTCCGCCCCCGGGCCAGCGCCCCGCCGAACCTGCGCGGCCTTCCGAAGCCGTGGCCGTGCCCGAATCTCCGCTCGTCCCCGCCGAAGAAGGTGCGGAAGACGAGGAGGAGCAGGAAGAGGCCCTGACGCACTTCAATCTGCCTTCTGCGCCGCTCCGCCCGATCGACAGCGTCGGGCCGTTGCATGAGGGCGATGGCGGGCTGGGCAATGGCGCATTTGGCGCGTCGGATGGTGCCATTCTTTCGCAAGTGATGCGTCGGCTCGACGCGCCGCTGCCCTCGCGCTGGGCTTCGATTTTGCTGCGCCGCGCGCTGCTGTCCAACGTGCCCACGCCGAGAGGCGTTTCCGCGCCCGACTGGATCGCCGAGCGCGCCTGGCTGTTGCTCAGAATGGGCGAAGCCGATTCGGCGCGACTGCTCGTTCAGAGCGTCGACGTCAGCCAATATTCGCCCAAGCTGTTCCAGGTCGCGATGCAGACTTCGCTTGCGCTCGGCGATCCGGCGGGGCTTTGCCCGCTGGCGGAGCCGGCATCGGCCGCGAGCCGCGAGACCAGCTGGATATTGGCGCGTGCCATGTGTGCCGCACTTTCGGGCGAACCGGGGACCGCCAGCGCCGCAATCGACGAGGCTCGTCGCACACGACTTGGCGGAACGCGATCGATCGACCTGCTGCTCGCTGAAAAGGTCGTGGGTGCAGGCGTCGATGGTCGGCGCTCGGTAACCATCGAATGGGACGGCGTCGAGCAGTTGACCGCGTGGCGTTACGGCCTCGCGACCGCGACCAATGTGGAGATTCCCGCGCGCCTGTTCCGGACGGCTGGGCCGCAGGTGGCCGGCTGGCGCGCGCGCGCATCGATGCTTCCCGACAGCGAGCGGATTGCGACAGGTCGCCGCGCTGCCGTGCTTGGCGTTCTGTCGGGCGCAGCATTGGTCGACCTTTACGGTGCGGTGCTCGACCGGATGGATCCCGCCGACACTGCGGGAACCCCGCCGCTTGCGCTGCGGGAGGCCTATGCAGGCGAAGATCTCGATGCACGGCTTGGTGCAATGCGCGACATCTGGGGTGAAAGCGACGACGCAGCCGAGCGCTACGCCAATCTGATCCTTACAGCGCGTGCAGCGGCGCGCGTGCCGGTCGATCCCGACTATGTGGCCGATACGCCGAGCCTGATCGGCGCGATGTTCACGGCGGGCTTCGACAATGGTGCAACGCGCTGGTCGCGTGCGGTCGAGGATGCCGAACAGGGCGACGCCTGGGCGCTTCTCGCAGTCGGGTCGCCGCGGCCGCTGGTCACGGTGAACGCATCGCGTGCAGAGAGCTATGCCGGCAGCGTGGATTCGCTGAAGGGGCAGTTCCTGGTTGCGGCGCTTGCCGGCCTTGACCGGTTGAGTCTCGAGGAGGCTTCGGGGCTTGCCGGCGAACTCGAATTCGACCTGACGCGCGGTGGCAAGTGGGCGAGCCTGCTGGATCGCGCGGTCGAGGCGCGTCAGCCGGGTACGGTGGTCCTGCTGGCTGCGCTCGGGATGCAGACGGTGGATTGGCGCTATGTTCCGCCCGCGCACCTTTATCGCATCGTCTCGGCACTGCGCAGGGTCGGGCTGGAGCCCGAGGCGCGGATGATCGCGGCGGAAGCGCTGACGCGGGTATAGTCGTGGCTGCCGGGCAGGATTCGGCGCTGATCGATCGCTTTCTGGAGATGCTTGCTGCCGAGGCTGGCGCTGCACGAAATACGCTGACGGCCTATGCGACGGACCTGCGCGGTGCTTCTGGATTTCTCCACGGCCGATTGGGGGATGCCGACGCCGCCGCGCTGGAGCGACTGGCCGAAAGCTGGATGCAACTCGCGCGGTCGACAGCGGCGCGCAAGGCCGCGGCGCTCAGGCGGTTCTACGGCTTTCTGGCCGATGAAGGGCTGCGCGGCGATGATCCGTCGGGAGCGTTGCCGCGGCCCTCAACGCAGCGATCGCTTCCCAGGATACTGACTCATGGCGATGTGGAGCGGATATTCGACGAGATCGCGGCGGCTTTGGCGCGCGCGAATCCGGTCCCGCTCGACTATCGCCTGGCGGCGCTGATCGAACTGCTCTACGGCTCCGGACTTCGCGCTACCGAACTCGTATCGCTGCCGCGCAAGGCGATCTCGCCGGACCGGCCCTTTCTCATACTGCGCGGCAAGGGCGAGCGCGAGCGGCTTGTGCCGATCTCGGATCGTGCGCGGCGTGCCGTCGCTGAGTGGGCTGCGTTCGTGCCCGTCGATTCGCCGTGGCTGTTCCCATCGGGCAAATCGCATCTGAGCCGCATTCGGCTTTATCAGATCATTCGCGCGCTTGGCGCGCGTGCCGGTATCCCACCCGAACGGATCAGCCCGCACGTGTTGCGGCACGCCTTTGCCACGCATCTGCTTGAGGGTGGTGCTGACCTGCGCGCACTTCAGGCGATGCTGGGTCATGCCGATATCGCAACCACGCAAATCTATACGCATGTCGACAGCAAACGCCTTGTCGAGCTTGTGAACAGCCGCCATCCGCTTGCCGACATAAAGCCACGCGTTGACGACAGCGAGACACGCGCTTAACCCGCGTGCCGATGGTTAGCTTTCTCGACTTTGAAAAACCGATCGCCGAACTCGAATCGCGCATTGCCGATCTGCGGGAAACCGCGCAGAGCGGAACCGTCGATATCGAAGGCGATGTCGCGCGGCTTCAGGCAAAGGCCGATAAGCTCCTCCACGAAACATACGCAAAGCTGACGCCCTGGCAGAAGACGCAGGTGGCGCGTCATCCCGAGCGACCGCATTTCAAGCATTATATTGCGGGGCTTTTTCCCGATTTCATGCCGCTCGCGGGCGATCGCGCCTTTGCCGACGATCAGGCGATCATCGGTGGTCTGGGGCGGCTCGACGGCCGGCGCGTCATGGTGATCGGCCATGAGAAGGGCGACGATACCGCCAGCAGGCTCAGGCACAATTTCGGCATGGGCAAGCCGGAGGGCTACCGCAAGGCGATCCGCCTGATGGAGCTCGCGGACCGTTTCGGCATTCCCGTCGTCACGCTGGTCGACACATCGGGCGCTTTTCCCGGCGTGCAGGCCGAGGAACGCGGGCAGGCCGAAGCAATCGCGCGGTCGACCGAAAAATGCCTCGAACTCGGCGTGCCGATGGTCGCCGCTGTCGTGGGCGAGGGGGGGTCGGGTGGAGCCGTCGCACTGGCCGCGGCCAATCGCGTACTGATGTTCGAACATGCCGTCTATGCAGTGATCTCTCCGGAGGGTTGCGCCTCGATCCTCTGGCGGACTGCGGAGAAGGCGAGCGACGCTGCGGACGCCATGCGCGTGACCGCCGCCGATCTCCACCGGCTGGGCGTGATCGACCGTATCGTCCCCGAGCCCATCGGTGGTGCACACCGTGATCCGTCGGCGGCGATCGCTGCGCTGGGAAGCGCCATCGGTCAGGAACTCGACTCACTGCGCCCCCTGTCGCGTGATGAGGTGCGCCGCGCGCGTCGCGAGAAATTTCTCGCTATCGGCGCCATCTGACGCAACAAGTTACGGAACCGTCCCGATTCCAGACCGTTGAATCACGAAAACTAGGAGCCGTGGCTCGAGGAGGTTTCGTGAAGACGAGGGTATTTCAGGCGGCGGCGCTTGTGGTCTGCGCGGGTCTCGCATTGCCGGGCGAGGCACAGCAGGCGCAATCGATTTCCGCGCGCGACAAGCAGCAGGGGGCGCAGGCCCATCCGCAACTGCTCCAGGAATTCGGCGGCGCCTATTCGGGCAACCAGGTCGCCTACGTGACGCGCGTCGGGCAAAAGATCGCGGTGCAGTCTGGGCTTTCGAACAGCCAGAGCGACTTTACGATCACGCTGCTCAATTCGCCCGTGAACAACGCTTTCGCAATCCCCGGCGGCTATGTCTATGTGACGCGCCAGCTGATGGGGTTGATGAACGACGAGGCCGAGCTTGCTTCGGTGCTGGGCCATGAGGTCGGCCATGTCGCCGCGCGGCATTCGGCAAAGCGGCAGAGCGCGGCACAGCGCAACTCTATCCTCGGTGTGCTGGGGCAGGTGCTTGTCGGCGCGGTCGCGGGCAATTCGGGACTCGGCCAGCTACTCCAGCAAGGCGTGGGGCAGGCCGCGCAACTCGCGACGCTGAGCTTCTCGCGCAGCCAGGAATATCAGGCCGACGACCTTGGCATCCAGTATCTGGCGCGCGCGGGCTATGATTCCACGGCGTCTTCGACGATGCTCGCCTCGCTTGCCGCCCAGACCGCGCTCGAAGCGCGCCAGCGCGGCGGGGCGGCGCGCACGCTGCCTGAATGGGCAAGCACCCACCCCGATCCCGCGAGTCGCGTGACCCGCGCGCTCAATCAGGCGCGCAAGACGACTGCTGCGGGAGGGGTGCGCAATCGCGACGCGTTCCTGACCGCGCTCAACGGCGTGCTCTATGACGACGATCCGAAGCAGGGGATCATCGAGGGCAACAGTTTTCGGCATCCCGACCTGAAGCTGATGTTCACCGTGCCGCAGGGCTATTCCATGGCGAATGGCACAACCGCGGTCTCGGTCTCCGGCTCCAATGGACAGGCGCAATTCACGGGTGCGCAGTTTAACGGCAATCTGGAATCCTATATCGATTCGGCATTTCGTGCGGTTGGCGGCCAAAATGGCAATGTCCGCTATGGCGAAATCCAGCGGACCCAGGTCAACGGACTGGATGCCGCCTATGCGATCGCGCAGGCCAACACGCAATCGGGGCAGGTGGCGGTGACGGTGTTCGCTTATCAGTTCGATGCGCGCACGGCGTATCACTTCGTCGCGATCACACCCGTGAACAACGCCCGCGTGTTCGAGCCGATGTATCGCAGCGTGCGACGCTTGAACGCTTCGGAGGTGGCTGCGGTCAAGCCGCGCCGGGTGCAGGTGGTGACGGTTCAGGCGGGGCAGACGCCGCAGACCTTCGCCGCACGGATGGCCTATCCGGATTACCAGCTCGAGCGCTTCCTGGTGCTCAATGCGCTTCAGGCCAACGCGCAGCTCAGCGCGGGCCAGCGGGTCAAGATCGTCACATACTGAAAGGACAACGCAAAACGGGCGGAGACATCGTCCCCGCCCGTCAGCATTCCAATCGTCGTCGTAACGACGTAGTCGGAATTACGAGGTCTTCATCTTGTCAGCGGCGTTGTTCATCGTGGTGCTGATCTGAGTGCCGAGCACCTGGAACGCCGAAACGCCAGCAACCGCGATGAGAGCGGCGATCAGGCCGTATTCGATGGCAGTCGCGGCCTTGCTGTCGCGGAGCATCTTCTTGAAGAATTTCATAACCGGTCTCCTTGGTTCCAACTTCACTTTCCCGGTCGACCCGGAATTTACTGGATCGACACTGCCGGTTTACGTTGTGAAACTTGCCAAAGCGTAAACGGACAGAATAATTATTCGCGCCACGTCAATGGCGCGCAAAATCACATTACGGAATTGGAGACGTCGGCAACAAACTGCCACATCTCGCTGGTACGCGCAGTCAATGCGTTGAGCGCGCCGATCATCGCGATCACGATGAGTGACGCAATAAGGCTGTATTCGACCGCCGTGGCCGCCCCGCTATCCGCGGTTAGACTGGCGAATTTCTCCAGAATTCGCTTCATCTTGATATTCCTGTTCCCTGGAATTCCGGGTTATGCGGGTTGAGGCGTTAACAAATTGCTAGTTTCCAAAAAGGGCACCTCCATGAATATCCTGTTTGTAACCGCCGCCGCGCTCGTCGATCGCGACGGCAGGGTGCTCGTCCAGCAGCGCAGCCACCATCGTTCCATGGCGGGCTTGTGGGAATTTCCCGGAGGAAAGGTGGAGCCCGGTGAAACCCCCGAACATGCGTTGATCCGCGAATTGCGTGAGGAACTGGGGATAGAGACCGAGGCGGCGTGTCTTGCGCCTGCAGGCTTTGCGAGCGAGGCGCTCGGCGAGCGCCACCTCGTCCTGTTGCTCTATGTCTGTCGCAAGTGGCGAGGCATTCCCGCCGCGCTCGATTCGGACGGGATCAAATGGGTACGGCCGCTGGAACTCCATGCGCTTGACATGCCGCCGGCCGACAAGCCGCTGATCGGATTGCTCGAAGCGCTCGTCTGACCCCTAGCGCCTGGGCTTGAGCGCCGTAGCGAGCGAGGTGGTCGCGCTGCCGCGCCGCGCGGGCCTTGGCTGATCGGCGGAAGGGGCCCAGCCGGTCAGGCATATTATCTCGAACCGCTCGGCAACCTTGCCATCCGGGTCGGCATGCGTCGCGAAAGCCTCCGCCGCCGCTGCGAGCCAGCCTCGCGTGATGGGCGCACGTTCGCCGCGCAGTACATTGGTCGCGCCCATGCCCCTCACATCGGACAGAAGACTGAACAGATCGCGATAGCGCACCGTGAGCCGTGCAGTATCCGCAACCGGCAGCGCAAAACCGGCACGTGAGAGCAGGTCGCCTGCCGAGCGCACGTCGATCTGGGGATGGATCCGTGCATGAAGCGAATCGCCCACTGCCATGTCGGCGGTGAGCATCGCCGCCTTGAGCGCGGACAGGCTGCCGCTGCCCGCAAATGCGCCGAGATAGAGTCCGTCAGGCTTCAGCGCGCGGCGGGCAAGCGTGAGTGCGCCCGGAACGTCATTGATGCTCTCCAGCCCGCCGGCCTGCACGACAAGGTCGAAGCTGCCGTCGGCGAAGGGCAGGCGATCCTCGTCGCATTGCACGCCGCCGGTGCGTCGCGCGAAGACGCCGCCCGCGTCGGCCGAAACCACCGCGATACCGCGCGCCTTCAACGCATCTCCAAGCGCACCGTCGCTTGCCCCGAGATCGAGCGCCCGATTGAAGTTGCGCTTTACGCTGTCGAGCCGATCCAGAATCTCCTCGATCATGTGCGCGCGCAGGAAATCATGCGCGGCAAAGCCGTGGGCTGCGCGATCACGGCGCAGACGGCGTAGCGCGCGGTCGAAGATTTCGGGTGGCTGCACGCGGCGGCTTGTGCATCGCCGCGACGCGTTGGACAAGGGTCACATGAGGGCGGGGTTGCGACTTTTACGATCGGTGGCCGATTTCGCGCTGCCGCCGCGTTGCCCGGGATGCGGGGCGGTGGTGGAGGGCGACCTGCGCTTCTGCCTCGATTGCTGGGGCGCTCTCGACTTTCTGACGACCGCCGGCTGCGGGGCGTGCGGAATTCCGCTCGGCAGTGCGGAGCAGGAAGGACTCCTGTGCGGGCGATGCCTGGCCGAGCCGCCCGCGCATGATGGCGTGCGGGCATCCGTCGCTTATGGCGAGGCCGCGCGCGGGATTGTGCTCAAGCTCAAATATGGCGCGCGCCCGGCGATGGCGGAAATCATCGCAAGCTTGCTGCAACGCCATCTGGAGCCGCTTGGCGACGATCTGCTGATACCCGTCCCGCTCCATCGCTGGCGGCTCTGGTCGCGGGGATACAACCAATCGGCGCTGATCGCGCGTGCGCTCGCGCGACGCACGGGCATTCCCCTGTCTACAGATGTGCTCGTCCGCAAACGCGCGACGCCGGTATTGCGCGGCCTTGGCGCACGGGCGAGGGCCAGGGCCGTCCGGGGCGCTTTTGCGGTCGCGCCGCGCGAACGCGGCCTCGTGGCAGGCAAGACGGTCTGGCTTGTCGATGACGTCCACACGAGCGGCGCGACCGCTAATGGCTGCGCCGCGGCGCTCAAGCGGGCGGGCGCTGCGCGCGTGATCGTGCTCTGCTGGGCTCGCGTCCTCAACGACGAATATTGACTTTGTCGCTTTGCGAACTCACCTCGGGGGTGAAGGAAAGCACCGAAGAATGGCGAAGATCGAGATATATACCAAGTTCCTCTGCGGCTATTGCACGCGGGCCAAGGCGCTGCTCAGTGCCAAGGGCGCGGAATTCGAGGAATATGACATCAGCATGGGCGGCCCGCAGCGCGTCGAAATGATCCAGCGCGCAAATGGTCGCACCACGGTGCCCCAGATCTTCATCGACGGCCGTCATATCGGCGGATCCGACGATCTGGCCGCGCTCGAGGCTGCGGGCAAGCTCGATCCTTTGCTCGAAGGCTAACCGGAAACCAGCCATGCGCGTTGCCATTCTGCAGATGACCAGCGGGGTCGATCCCGCACAAAATGCCGCGACTGTCGTTGCCGCCATCCGGGATGCGCGTGCGGCCGGAGCGGACATGCTGTTCACGCCCGAAATGTCGGGGCTGCTCGATAGTAATCGCGAACGCGCCGCTGCTAATCTGAAGGATACTGATTCGGATGTTGTGCTGGCGGCGGTCCGCGCTGCAGCCGCCGAAGTGGGGCTATGGGTTCACATCGGTTCGCTCGCGTTGAAGGGTGAACGCGCGGACGGCCGCCTCGTCAATCGCGGGCTTGTGATCGACGATACTGGCGTGATCCGTGCGCACTACGACAAGATGCACCTGTTCGATGTCGATCTGCCCACCGGCGAGAGTTGGCGCGAGTCGGCGGCCTATGCGCCCGGAGAGCGTAGCGTCGTGGTGGAGACGCCATGGGCGCCGATCGGCCTTTCGGTTTGCTATGATCTGCGTTTTTCGGAGCTTTACCGCCAGCTTTCCGGGGGCGGAGCCAAGATTCTGACCGTTCCCGCGGCATTCACGGTGCCGACGGGGCGCGCGCACTGGCACACGCTTCTCCGCGCGCGTGCGATCGAATCGGCATGTTTTGTCATCGCTGCAGCGCAATCGGGGACGCATGAGGACGGGCGCGAGACCTATGGCCATTCGCTCGTCATAGACCCGTGGGGAGAGGTCCTGCTCGACATGGGTGAGGGTGCGGGGCTCGCATTCGCCGACCTCGATCTCGCTCGCCTTGATGATGTGCGCACGCGTATCCCGGTATTGGCCCACAGGCGGCCGATCCCTGCGCCGGAAGAGCGCAGATGATCGTCTTCGATCTGCGCTGCGCGTCATCGGGTCATGTTTTTGAATCCTGGTTCGGGTCGAGCGCCGATTATGAGGATCAGCGTGCGCGCAGGCTGATAGCCTGTCCGCTTTGTGGCGATGCGGATGTGAGCAAGGCCGTGATGGCGCCCAATGTGGCACCCAAAGGCAATCGCGGTGGCACGGAAATCAGGCAACTCGCAACTCCCGCGCCCGAGCAGATGAAGGCTGCGCTCGAGGCGCTCGCACGCGCGCAAGCCGCAGCGCTCAAGGATTCGCATTGGGTGGGCAAGGATTTTGCCAACGAGGCGCGCGCTATGCATCTGGGCGAAACAGAGCAGCGCACCATTCACGGCGAGGCGACGGCTGAACAGGCGCGTGCGCTGGTCGACGAAGGCGTCGAGGTCGCGCCACTGCCGTTTCCCGTCGTGCCGCCTGCAGCGCGCAATTGACCCGGCGCGCCGGTCGCCCTAACCAGCGTGACGGAGCGCCCGTAGCTCAGCAGGATAGAGCATCAGATTCCTAATCTGGGGGCCACAGGTTCGAATCCTGTCGGGCGCACCATTATGAAGTACGCGACGTCGTCAGGCATATGCGGCTGCGCATGGCTGCGCGGGATAATCCGTCAATTTCAGGCTGATTCTGCAAAGGCAGCTGCGTGGCCGTGCGCCCGTGCATAGCGACCGGGCGGTTGCCCCGCATACCGGCTGAACGCGGTGCTGAAGGCGCTTGCCGAGCCATAGCCGATGCGTTCGGCGATTTCGGCAACCCCGAGTTGCTGGCGACGGAGCAGATCCTTCGCAATCGCCATGCGCCAGGCGAGGAGATACTCCATCGGCGGCAGGCCGAGGGCGCGCGTGAAGCGGTCGAAGAATGCGGAGCGCGAAAGTGCGGATTCTCTCGCGAGATCGGCTATAGTCCACTGTTTCGCGGGGTTCGCGTGCATCTGCCGGATCGCTGCCGCCAGTCTTGCATCGCCCAATCCGCGCAGGAGCCCGGGAGGTGCGCCACCGCCCTGCGTCGCCCTGAGCGCCTCGATGAGAAGCACTTCGACAAGACGTGAGAGCACGAGGTCACGACCCGGCCTCTGTTCGGCGGCTTCGTCGCGAACGAGCCGGACAAGTATCGAAAGGCGTTCGGCACCGTGGATGTGCACCACCGACGGAAGCAGCGAAACCAGCAGCTCCGCGTCGGGCGAGTCGAAGACGAAGTAGCCGCCGAGCAGACGCGCGTCGGGATCGCCGTCGGGTGTTCCATGGCGAACCTCATCCGTGGCTCCCGCCGCCATCTTCGGATCAATGAATTGAGGCGTGACCGGCTCGAAGCCCGACAAGGCGAAGCCGGGCGTTGCGGGCAGGAGAACGAAGTCGCCGGCCTCGAGTGTGAGGGGGGCATGGCCGTCGACGACGAGAAGGCAGCGGCCCTCGGTGACCGCGCAGAAGCTGGGCTGGCCAAAATCGGAATAGCGAACGCCCCAGCGGCCAGCCCCGCTGATGCCCTTGGTGAACACCGCACGCGGCTGGAGCAGCGCGATCACTTCGGACAGCGGATCTACCATATCAGGACTATGGCGAATAAAATTTGGATTTTCAATTATGGATAGTCCGGTTGCGCTGTCGCTATGCTGGCGTCATCGAAACCATTGAGGATAGCAGCATGAAGACCGTACTCATCACCGGATGCTCGTCGGGTTACGGCCTCGAGACCGCGCGTCACTTCTATGAGCGAGGCTGGAACGTCATTGCGACGATGCGTACGCCACGCGCTGACGTCCTGCCGCGATCGGAGCGGATGCGGGTAGTGGCGCTCGACGTCACCAATCCCGCGAGCATCGCCGCAGCGCTCGAAGCGAGTGGCCCCATCGACGTGCTCGTCAACAATGCCGGCGTCGGGTTGTTCGGTGCCTTCGAAGCAACGCCGATGGACAGGGCGCGCGAGGTCTTTGAGACCAACACCTTCGGCGTGATGGCGATGACGCAGGCGGTGCTGCCTCAGTTTCGCGCGCGCAAGTCAGGCACGGTGGTGAACGTGACCTCCAGCGTCACGCTGGCCCCGATGCCGCTCGTTGCGGTCTACACCGCGAGCAAGATGGCCATCGAAGGATTCACCGGATCGCTGGCGCACGAGCTCCAGGGCTTCAATGTGCGCGTCAGGCTGGTCGAACCGGGCTACGGTCCGACAACGCGTTTCGCCCAGAACACGACCATGCCCGTCGAAGCGATGATACCGGAGGCCTATGCGCCATTTGCGGGGTCGGTTCTCGAGTCCTTTGCGCAGCCGGCTGCTGTGACGACGGAGGCCGACGTGGCCGAGGTTGTGTGGGTAGCGGCAAATGACGAGTCCGGGTGCCTCCGGTTCCCTGCCGGTCCCGACGCCGTGGCGCTGGCTATGTCGAAATAGTTGACGGCGGTCAGTTCGCTCGCACTACCTGGAAGCCGGCGAAGGACTGCGACACGGGCATCAGCTCGATGCGGTTGACATTGAGGTGGGCGGGTTGGGTTGCGACCCAATGCAGCGTTTCAGCGATATCTTCGGCGGTCATCGGGTCAGCGCCCCCGTAGAGCGCATCGGACGCGGCCTGATCGCCGCCGGTGCGCACGACCGTGAATTCGGTTTCGACCATGCCCGGCTCGATCGAGGTGACGCGTACGCCGGTGCCGTGGAGGTCGGAGCGAAGCCCGAGCGAGAATTGCGAGACGAATGCCTTGGTGCCGCCATAGGTGTTGCCGCCGCGATAGGGGTAGGTGGCGGCGGTCGAGCTGATGTTGAGGATCGCGCCCTTGCGCGCGATCAATATGGGCAGAAGCCGGTGGGTGATGGTGACAAGGCCGGTGATGTTGGTGTCGATCATCTGGCGCCATTGCGAGAGATCGGATTCCTGCGCGGGTCCGGTCCCGAGCGCGAGACCGGCATTGTTGATCAGGACATCGATATCGCGGAAATTTTGCGGCAACGCGGAAATCGCCGCGTCGATCGCGGCGTCGTCACGCATGTCGAAGGCGCAGGCGTGAACCTTGTCCGCGCCGATCTCGCCCACCAGCCGCTCGAGCCGCTCCTGCCTTCGACCCGTCGCGATCACCTTCCAGCCGGCGCTCGCAAAGCGTCGCGCTGCAGCCGCGCCGATACCTGCCGTGGCGCCGGTGATGAGGACGGTTCCGGTCATATATGTTCCTTTCGTCGGGCCGAATCGCCGCCGATAAAGTCGGAGACGCCGCCGGATGCAAGGAAAACATCGAAGTGAAAACCATGGCCCACGCCGGGGGTTGTGGGGGGAACCGGCGCGGGCCATGCCCTGCAGATCGCTCAGCTCGCGCTAGAGGCCGATCTGCAGGGAAGCGCGGAAGGCAATCGCGGCGCGACCCTGTTGCTCTTCCGCGTTGAACTCACCGCCGAGGCGGAAGCCCGCATTGCCGCCGACAAGGCGCAGCGCGCCGATCCAGCCGCTTTCACGCTCCTCGGGGAGCAGCACGAAGTCCTGCCCACCCGCGAAATGCGCGGTGGTAGACCCGAGCGAGCCGCCGATCAGCTGACGGCGCCCGCCTTCGATTTCAGCACGGAACCAGCCAGAATCTGGGGTTTTTCCGCCGAAGTCATAGGCGAGGGCGAGTGTTCCCGACGCCGCGAACTCGTCGCTGGTGCGATCGTCGACGATCAGGTTGAAGCCCGTGCCGCCGCCCGTTTCGGTATAGCCGTCTTCCTTGAGCCGGTAATAGTCGAGCGACCCGGCAGGACGCAGGCTGAACCGCCCGAGCTTGACCTCGTAGGATGCGCCGCCCGAAGCCGACAGGAGCATGCCGTTCCATTCGCCCGTCGCGGTTCGCGAAATGCGTGTGTCACCCGTCCCGGAGTTGAAGTAGCGGCTGCCCGACAGATCGACATAGGCCGCCGACGCCCGGGCATGGGCGCGCAGCGCACCCCATTGTCCGCGCCAGTAGGCCGCAGCTTCATACTGGCCCGCCAGTACCTCATTGGAGGTTTCGCCATCGGCGTCCTTGCCGTTGAGATAGGCGAGCGAGACACCGAAATTGCCGGCGCCTTCGGTCACGATCTCGGCGCCGCTGGAAATGCCCCAGCCCGTGACGTCGTAGGCGCCTGTGTCGCCAAGATCCTTGCTGGTGCCCCATGCGACCTGCTGGATCCAGAATCCCCAACCGTCCTCGGCCTTGAAGGGGCCGTTGGGATCGGCGAGCAGTCGAGCGGTGGCGCGTGATCCCTGGGTAACCGTTTCAAAGACGCCGCCGGCATGATCGGGCATCATCTGGCGAAGCTGGCTGCGGAAACTGTCGCCGTCCGCGATGGTCAGGAAACTGTCGCCCAGCGGCTTGTCGGCGCGCAGCGCAGCATAGATCGCGTCATAGGCCGTGGTTTCCGAGCGGTTGAGGCCGAGTTCGGTCGCGTTCTTGCGACGGACGTTGAGCGAGATCTGCCCGGCGTTTGTATCGGCGGTCAGCGTGCTCGCGAACAGATAGGGCAGAACGGTGTCGGCGCTCGTCAGATTGGCGGCACCGGTCAGGCTGCCGGCGCGAACGATCACATAGTCGCCCTCGGCCGCGCCAAGACTCGACATGCGGACAAGCACCTTCGAGCCTTGCGCGAACGTGGCGTTGCCGATGACCTGATAGGTCGTGTGCGCACCGGTCGCCCCGTCGATGTTCACGCCGATCGCGCCGGTCGCACCGACGTTGAGCGATCCGATCGCCGCGGTTGAGGTGCCGGTGAGGTTGAGCGATCCGCCTGCGACATTCACCGCAAGTCCGTTGGCGCCCGCTAGCGTGCCGGTGAAAGTTGCTGTGCCTGAAATGGAGAGCGTGTCGGCACCGCCACCAAAATCGATGTTGCCCGCGTGGCTGGCGGTGCCCGCCAGCGTCATCGCGTCGGCACCTGCGCCGAACACGACATTGCCCGCATAGGTCGCATCGCCCGACAGATTCAGCCGGTTGGTGCCCGCGCCGAAGCGCGTATTGCCCTTCACCGAGCCGTCGGCGACCTCGAGCAGGTCGTTGCCCGAACCGAACACTATATCGCCCGCAATTGAGGGACCGGTGCCGGTCACCACGGTCTGGCGCACCGTTGCGCCGGTGGTGTTGGCGCTGAGGTCGATCGCGATGGCCTTGCCCGAATCCGCGGCGGGGCCCGCGACGGTGATGCCCCCCGTATTCTCGATGAGCGTGAGCGTACCGGAGCGATCGACGATGGCCGCCGCGGTGCCGTCGGTCCCGGAACGCGTCGCGCGGATCAGTCCGCTGTTGGTGATCTTGCCGACATTGGCACCCGCGTCGATCGCAATTGCGGCGACGTTGGACGTGGCGGCGTTGCCGCCCACACCGTCGATACGTCCTGAAACCGCGATGTGCGCGACGCTGGCTTCATTGCCGATGCGCAGTGCGGTGGCATTGGCGCCATTGGAGGTGGCGACGATCACGCCCTCGACCGTCATCCCGCCGGCGACGTTGACGGCGCCGCCGAGGCCGCCGATCACCATGCCGTTCGCGGCGACGTCCTTGTAGGCGCCGGTGCCGCTGATCGCGCCTCTGAAGACAATGCCATGCCCGTTGGCGCTGCCCGCGACCGCGCCGATGGTGATGTCCTCGGTCGACGACCCGATCAGCACCGCCGGCGCAGCGCCGATCGACGAGATCGCCGCCGAAGTTTCGCTGGCGTCGGGGATGCCGTCCTTGTCCTCGTCGGTGTCCTTGGGATCCTTGTCCGCCGGTGGGACGTCGAACAGGATTCCACCGCCGACATTGCCCGCGATGCGCAGCGCCGGGCCGCCCTGGAGGAGATCGTCGGCGTCGAGCTTGGACGTGTCCGAAGGCGGTGCACTCGAACGATAGCCCGTCGAGGTGATGCCGCCCTGGATGACGAGCTTGCCGCCAATGTCTCCGTCGAGCGCCACGCCGACGGCGTCTGCGCCACGGACCGAGACGGCGCCCCGCACCGCTATGTCGCCCGAGACATCGCCCGCACGAATGCCATAGCTGCGATCGCCCGTAACGGCGATCGTGCCACTGCTGTTGAACGTTCCCGTGAGCGCGCTGTCGATCGCGATACCCGCCGAGTCATTGCCCTCGACGGTGATTTCGCCGCTGTTGGTGATGCTGCCGGTGAAGGTGCCGCCGGGCGCGACGCGGATGCCGAAGCGTCGCGCACCCTGCGCCAGAAGGCCGTCATTGTCGCCATCCTTGTCGGCGTCGGCGGGCGCGTAGCTCTCGTCGATGATGATCTTGCCCGAGTTGGCGATCGATCCTGAAACGCCGGGCGTGGCGAGAATGCCCGTCGCATCGTTGGCGTCGGTGATCTGGACGGTGCCTTCATTCTTGACGGTGTTGTTGCTGTCGAGCGTGATGGCGGTGCCCGCTGCGGGCTTCACGGTGCCGGTCGACGAGACGCGGACATCATCGCGCGCGCCATTTGCGGCGGTGGAGGTGCGATAGGTTGTCGTGACCGATGTGCTGATGACGGTTTCGGCGAAGAGCTGTCCGGTCGTCGACAGCAGCGCCACGGGCGTGAGGCAGGTGGCAGCAAGCAGGCTACGCATTGGTGATCATGTCCTTGTAAGGCGGGGAAGGGCAGGCGCGCACGATCGTGCGGCAAGAGGCTCCGTCAGAGAGCGCGCAAGTGGCCGCAGACGCACATCCTGCGGACGAGCGCCTTGCGACCGCGCAAGCGCGGCTCAGTTATCAATTTCCCCTGTTGGCGGGGGTCATGTCAGAAGCCGGCGCGGAAGGAAAATGCCGCTACCGGATAAGTGTTATTCAGCGGCAACAAGCAACGGTTCGTCGCAGCGCCCCTCAGCATCAAGTGGCAGGCATTGCTGTGCGATGAGATCGATAAGCCATTGAATTGCTGGATCGTTATGGCTGCGAGTATGCCACATCAGCCAATAATCGAAGCCACCGAGTTCGGCTGGCGCGGCGATGACGTGAAGATCGGCACTGACGGCGGGATCGCGCGCGATGCTGGCGGGAAGCGCCAATACCATGTCGGTTTCCATCAGCAGCATCTGTGCACCCGCAAAATAGGGTGCGGTGGTCACGACGCGGCGTGCCAGTCCCCGTTTCGCCAGCGCGAGCGTGACCGGATCGTCGGTCTGTTCGTCGATGCTGACGCTGATGTGCGGCCAGGCCAGGATATCGTCGAGCGTGGGCGCGCTGGCCTGCATGGCAAGCGGATGATTGTGCCGGACGAGGCAGACGAACTCCTCGCGGATCAGATGCCGTTCGTGGACGAGCATCCGGTCGGGCTCGGCGCAACTCAGCACAAGGTCGACCTCACCCGTGGCGAGGCGAGCGACCACGTCGCCGATATGTGGCCTGATATCGAGGGCGACCCCCGGGGCCGCGGCCATGATGGCGGGCATGGCGGGCCGCAGCACCGAAAGCAGGCCGTAGTCGGCGGCGATGATCTGGAAGCGACGTTGAAGCGTCGAAAGATCGAGCCGGGGCGGGCTGACGAGACGCTCGGCCTCGTGCAGCCATTGCTGCACCGGGCCCACGAGTTCCTCGGCGCGCCGCGTGAGCAGCATGCCGCCGCGCGTACGCACCAGCAGCGGATCACCGAAGAGCTGGCGCAGTTCCGCGAGCGACCGGCTCATCGCTGGCTGGCTCATGTTGAGCTTCTGCGCGGCGCTGGTCACGCTTCGCGTGTGCAGCAGCATCGCCAGATTTTTGAGAAGGTTCAGATCGAAGCGCATGTCGCTTTCTTGCTGGAAAGGCGCACGAGCATTTCCTCCGCGACACATGAACGCAGGATAAACGATGGCGTTGATCGGCGAACTAATCCCGAGACTGTTGCCCGTCCGCTACATAGGCTGCGATGAGCGTCTCGGCTGACGCGACGAGCGTACGCGCTGGTCCCTGGCTGCC
The DNA here is from genome assembly GCF_022601895.1 of Sphingomonas sp. LaA6.9. Taxonomy (GTDB): domain Bacteria; phylum Pseudomonadota; class Alphaproteobacteria; order Sphingomonadales; family Sphingomonadaceae; genus Sphingobium_A. The sequence continues at coordinate 45,542 of NZ_JAKVIO010000014.1, read as the reverse complement.
GAAGATATGATAGGTGCTGTACGCGCCCTCTATCAGCATCAATAGCCCGTCAGCGAGGCCTTCGGGATCGCGCGCGGGCAGGCGGCGGGTCATGTCGACAAGCCGTGTCCGCACCTCGACCTTGCACGATTCGGCCTTGGCCCGGCCCGGATAGCCCGGCTCGGGAAACTCGATCGCGGTGTTGGACATGGGGCAGCCGCGAAAGTCGGGCTGCTGCATCTGATCGGAATAATGGCGAATGAATGCGGTGAGCTGCGCGCGCGGATCGTCGCCTGCCGAGGCGATTGCGGCGTCAATCTGCGTCCATGCATCCTCGGCATATTTGTCGAGACACGCGGTGACGAGTTCATCCTTCGAGGCAAAGCTGCGATAGAGACTCGGCTTGGTGACACCCGCCTGGCTGACGATCTCATCGACGCCCACCGCACGGATGCCACGCTGGTAAAAAAGTTCCTGCGCGGTCTCGAATACCCGCTGTGCCGCATTTTTCCGCGGTTCCAGCGCATCCCCTTTGCACCCTGATAGGTTTTCTTTGGCCTTCATGAGCGGTTCATCCAAAAGTTTCGACTTGACGAAATGTTACTGAACGGTACGTATCACATCGGAACGTACCTGTCAGTAACATTCTTGTCATCTGATTCGGTCGCGTCAACGGCATAGCAGAACAGGGAGTTTTCCGATGGCATACCGTGCCTTCGACGAAGGGCTTTTTGCGCCCACCGCATTTGCGCCCGCAAAGGCCGCGCAGGCGGCCGGCGAGCAACTGCCTTTCTCCGCGCTCGAATTGCGCGTGATCGCGCTGTCGAAATCCGAGGGGCCGTCGAGCCTTGAGCCGCCCTCGCGGCTTGGCGCCTTTCTCGAAACGCTCTTCGCGATCAAGCGGCCCAACCCGCTCGCCGATCCGCGTCTGGAGGCGTTGCGGCGCTTCGCCATTCTCGCGCGGAGCGTGGGAGACCGGCTCGCCGACGCAGAGGTCAACGCGTTTCTCCGTGCGGGCTTTGATCGCGTCCAGGCCGCGTGGCTGCGACGCAATGTCCACGCACAAATCTTCGCCCGCTGACCGGGCAAGCTGAGGGATCACCATGTATCAGTATTTCAACAAGCCCGAGGATCGGGCCGCGCAGCCCGTTGACGCCGTGCCGGCAAATCAGGGCGGCAGGCGACGCCTGTCGCGGCGCGCCAAGGGCGGCATTGCCGCCGCGTCCCTGGGAGTCCTCGCGCTGCTGGGCCTCAAGGGCTTTGGCGGGCAGGAAGCCAAGGCCGATGCGCCACCGATGCCGACCGTGACGGTAAGCGCGCCACTCCAGCGCAGCATCGTCGAATGGGACGATTATGTCGGGCGCTTCGAGGCGAGCCAGTCGGTCGAGATCCGTCCGCGCGTTTCGGGGCAGCTCCAGGCGATCCACTTCAAGGACGGCGATGTCGTCCAGAAGGGGCAGTTGCTGTTCACGATCGACCAGCGGCCGTTCCTCGCTGCGCTGTCCGAGGCCCGGGCGCGTGCTGCCAGTGCGCAAACCCAGCTTGCTCTGGCGCGCAGCGAACTGGCGCGGGCGTCGCGGCTGATCGACGACGATGCGGTGTCGCAGGAAGAGGTGGATACGCTCCGCGCCGCTGCACGCTCGGCCGAGGCGGGCGTGGCGGCGGCGCGGGCGGTCATCCGCCAGCGCGCGCTCGATGTGGAATTCACACAGATCCGCGCGCCCGTGACGGGGCGTATTTCCGATCGCCGCGTGGACATCGGCAATCTCGTTTCCGCCAACGAGTCGATGCTGACCACCGTGCTTGCGCTCGATCCGATCTATTTCAGCTTCGACGGTTCCGAAGCGCTCTACCTCAAGTCGCTCCGCGAAAGGGGTGAGGGCAAGAGCGCCGGGCAGGGGGTCGAGATCCGCCTGCAGGACGAAGCGGGCTATAGCTGGAAGGGCAAGGTCGATTTCACCGACAATGCGATCGATCCCGGTTCAGGCACGATGCGCGGCCGTGCGGTGATTTCAAACCCCGATTATTTCCTGGCACCCGGGATGTTCGGCAACATGCGGCTTTCCGCCGGGGGCACGCGCGATGCGCTGCTTATCCCCGATGCCGCGGTGCAGACCGATCAGACGCGCAAGGTCGTCCATGTCGTCGGCAAGGACGGCAGCGTGGCGGTCCGGCCCGTCGAACTGGGTCCGCTGGTCGGCGGCCTGCGCAGCGTGCGTTCGGGCATCTCCGCCAATGACAAGGTGGTGATCTCGGGCGTCCAGTTCGCGCAGCCCGGCAGCAAGGTCGCCACGCGCCCCGGCAAGATCGCGCCGCCCGCACAGGCGGGTCCGAACCGATCCTTCTCGGCGCCAGCAGCGTCGCAGGCGACGCTCGCCGCGCGCTGATCCCAACCCCGTCCGCCGCCCCGTTCCCTTGCGGGGCGGCGGGAAAGAGAGAGAAAACGATATGCGCCTGAGCCATATCTTCATCGCGCGCCCGATTTTCGCGGGCGTGATCGCTGTCATCATCACCATTGTCGGCGCGATCGCCTTTTTCGGGCTGCCCGTGTCGCAATATCCTGACGTCGTCCCTCCGACGATCACGGTCAGCACGAGCTATCCGGGCGCTTCGGCCGAAACGGTCGCGGACACGGTCGCCGCGCCGCTGGAGCAGGAGATCAACGGCGTCGACGACATGCTCTATATATCGAGCCAGTCGACGGGTGACGGGCGGCTGACGGTCACCGTCACCTTCAAGCTCGGCACCGATCTGGATCAGGCACAGGTGCTCGTGCAGAACCGCGTCGCGCTCGCCGAGCCGCGGCTTCCCGAGGAGGTCCGCAGGCTGGGCGTGGTGGTGCGCAAGACGTCGCCATCCTGGCTGATGGCGGTCAATGTCTATTCGCCCGATAACTCGCTCGATCGCGCTTATGTCTCCAACTATGTGCTTTCGCAGGTCCGCGACCGGCTGACGCGCGTCGATGGTATCGGCGACGTGCAACTGTTCGGCGCACGTGACTATGCGATGCGCGTCTGGATCGACCCGGGCCGCGCATCGGCGCTTGGCATGACGGGCGGCGAGATCGTTTCGGCGCTGCGTCAGCAGAACGTGCAGGTTGCCGCTGGCTCGGTGGGGCAGCCTCCCTATGACACCGGCGCGGCCTATCAGCTCAATGTCGAGACGCAGGGCCGGTTCAAGGATCCGGCAGAGTTCGGCAATATCGTCATCAAGACGGGTGCCGATGGCCAGATCACCCGGCTGCGCGACGTCGCGCGCGTCGAACTGGGCGCCGAGGACTATGGCGTGAATGCCTATCTCTCGGGCCAGGATTCGCTGGTGCTCGGCATCACCCAGCGCCCGGGCACCAACGCGCTTGCCGCGGCGGAGGGCATTCTCGACGAGATGGAGGCGGCTTCGCAGAAATTCCCGAAGGGCATGACCTATCGGGTGATCTGGAACCCGACCGAATTCATCAGCAAGTCGATCGAGGCGGTGCAGGAAACACTGCTCGAAGCGGTCCTGCTCGTCGTGCTCGTCATCCTCGTATTCCTCCAGAGCTGGCGCGCGGCGGTCATTCCCGTGATCGCGATCCCGGTGTCGCTGATCGGCACCTTCGCAGTGCTTGCCGGGCTCGGCTATTCGCTCAACTCGCTGTCGCTCTTCGGGCTGGTGCTCGCGATCGGGATCGTCGTCGACGACGCGATCGTCGTGGTCGAGAATGTCGAACGCAATCTCGAACACGGATTGTCTCCGCGCGAGGCGGCGCACCGTTCGATGGATGAAGTGTCGATGGCGTTGATAGCGATCGTGCTCGTGCTGTGCGCGGTGTTCATCCCGACGCTGTTCATCACGGGCATCTCGGGGCAGTTCTACCGCCAGTTCGCCGTCACGATCTCGACCGCCACGATCATTTCGCTGATCCTGTCGCTCACGCTGTCGCCTGCGCTCGCCGCGCGGCTCCTGAAGCCCAAGGCGACCGAGGCTCCGGCAAGCGGCTGGCGGCGCATGGCCTTTGTCGGGGCGCAGCGCTTCAACGCCGGCTTCGATCGGCTGAGCATCTGGTATGGCGACATCACGCGCCGGCTCGTCCATCAGCCGAAGAAGATGCTCGTCACCTATGCCGGGCTCATCGTGGCAACCATCGGCCTGTTCTGGGTCACGCCGGCCGGCTTCATTCCCGCGCAGGACCAGGGCTATGCGCTGGCGGCCTTCCAGCTTCCCGCCGGCACCTCGATCGAGCGTACCGACGCCGTGCTCAGAAAGGGCGTGAAGAAGCTGCTCGAGGTCGACGGCGTGCAGGATGCGGTGATGTTCTCGGGCTTTGACGGCGCCTCGGGCACGCAGGCATCCAACGCCGCGGCCGCCTACATCACCTTCAAGCCCTTCGAGGAACGTTCGGGCACCGGGCGCACCGAGGCCGCGATCGTGGCCGACATGCGTGCAGCCGTGGCGGATCTCGACGACTCAATGGTCTTCGTCATTCCGCCGCCGGTGATCCAGGGACTGGGCGCTGCGGGCGGCTATCGCATGATGGTCCAGGATCGCACGGGGCAGGGCGCACGTGCGCTCGAACAGGCGGCGGGCGGGCTGCTCGGCAAGGCCAACCAGACTCCCGGCCTCGCCAATGTCTACACGCTCTATAATACCGCCACCCCGCGTGTGTACGCCGATATCGATCGCGCCAAGGCCGACATGCTGGGCGTGCCACCCGAGCGCGTGTTCGAGGCGCTGCAGGTCTATCTCGGCTCGGCCTATGTCAACGATTTCAACCTGCTTGGCCGCACCTATCGCGTGACCGCGCAGGCGGACGCGGCGTGGCGCGACGATCCGGCGGACATTCCGCAGCTCAAGACACGCTCGAATTCGGGGCAGATGGTGCCGATCGGCGCAGTCGCGACCTTCGAGGACAAGACCGGGCCTTACCGCGTCACCCGTTACAATCTCTTCCCCGCGGTCGAGATCGATGGCGAGGTCGCCAAGGGCTATTCGTCGGGCCAGTCGATCGTCGCGATGGAAAAGATCGCCGAGGATCTGCCCGCCGGTTTCGGTGGCGAGTGGACCGACATCGCCTTCCAGCAAAAGGCGGCGGGCAATACCGCGGCGATCGTCTTCGCGATGGCAGTGGTGTTCGTCTTCCTCGTGCTGGCGGCGCAGTTCGAAAGCCTGATCCTGCCGCTCGCGATCATCCTGATCGTGCCGATGACGCTTCTGGCCGCGATGGCGGGCGTCAATCTGCGCGGACTGGACAACAACATCCTGACCCAGATCGGACTTGTCGTGCTGATCGGCCTTGCAGCCAAGAACGCGATCCTGATCGTCGAGTTCGCCAAACAGGCCGAGGAGAGGGGCTCCGGCATCGTCGATGCCGCGGTCGAGGCGGCGCGGGCACGGCTCCGGCCGATCCTGATGACCAGCTTCGCCTTCATCCTGGGCGTGGTGCCGCTGGTGTTCGCATCGGGACCCGGTGCGGAGCTTCGCCAGGCGCTTGGCACCGCGGTGTTCTACGGGATGATCGGCGTCACCTTCTTCGGTCTCGTCTTCACGCCCACCTTCTATGTCGCCAGCCGGAGCCTCGCCGAGCGCTTCGGCCGGCGGCGGCCGCAGCAGCCTGAAGCGCTGCAGCCCGCAGAATAAGGAGACGTATTATGTCCCGCATTCGTTCAGCCGCCCTCGGTTTCGCCAGCCTGATGACGCTGGCGGCCTGCACGGTCGGGCCCGATTTTCGGGCGCCGGCGACGCCCTCCACCTCGGCAGCTGCGTTCGTCGGATCGGCGAGCCCGGTCGTGAACACCGCCGAGCCCGATACCGACTGGTGGCGCCTCTACAACGATCCCGTGCTCGATGCGCTGATCGCCGATGCCTTTGCGGCGAACACCGATCTGCGCATCGCCACTGCCAATCTTGCGCGCGCCCGGGCGGTGCTGCGCGAGACCCGCGCTGGTCGTCTCCCCGAGACGACGATCGGCGCGGGCGCCAGCTATGGCCGTGTGCCGTCGGAGCAGCGCGCTCCCGGGGCACCGACCGAGGACTGGAGCTTCGATGCGGGGATCAATATTTCCTATGAGCTCGATCTGTTCGGTCGTGTTACCCGCTCGATCGAGGCGTCCAATGCGGACGCCGATGCGGTCGCCGCGGCGCGCGACGCGGTGCGCGTGGCGGTCGCCGCCGAAACCGCGCGGGCCTATGCCGATGCTGCGTCCGCCGCCGAGCGGCTGGCGGTCGCCGAGCGCACCGTCGCGCTCATCGACCAGACGCTCAACCTGACAACCAAACGCTACGAAGCAGGGCGTGGAACCCGGCTCGACGTTGCTCGCGTCACATCCCTCCGCGATCAGCAACGCGCCGCACTCCCCCCGCTTCGGGCCGAGCGCGACGGGGCATTGTTCCGCCTCGCCACGCTCACCGGCCGCGCGCCCGCCGAGCTCCCCACCCAGGCGGGCGCGCGCCGGACCACCCTGCGCCTCGATCAGCCGATCCCCGTGGGCGACGGTCGCGCGCTGCTGGCAAGGCGACCCGACATCCGCGAGGCCGAACGCAGGCTGGCGGCAGAAACCGCGCGGATCGGCGTTGCGACTGCGGATCTTTATCCGCGCATCAGCTTCGGCGGTTCAATCGGGTCGACCGGTTCGTCGATCGGCGACATGTTCGGCGGCGGGCCGCTGCGCTGGCTGGTGGGATCGCTGCTGAGCTGGTCCTTCCCCAACCAGGAGGCCAATCGCGCCCGGATCGAACAGGCCGAGGCGACGACGCAGGCCGCGCTCGCCAGCTTCGACGGCACCGTGCTGCGCGCGCTCGAGGAAACCGAGACCGCATTGTCGCGCTATGCCAATGAACTCGATCGACGCACCGCGCTGACTGCGGCGCGTGAACAGGCCGAGCTCGCGGCGCGGATCGAAAGGGCAAGGCTGCGCGAAGGCAAGACGGACTCGCTCGCGGTGCTTGATGCCGAGCGCACGCTGGCGACCGCGGAGGCCGATCTGGCGTTGTCCGACGCGCGCGTGGCGACCGCTCAGGTCGACCTGTTCCGCGCCCTGGGAGGAGGCTGGCAGGAAGCCCGTCCGGCACAGACGGGCTGACACCGTTGTAAACTTATTTGTTCCGTTTTGTTTGCTTCTGACACCGGGGCCATGCCGCATTGCGGCATGGCCCTTTGGATTCCTGCGGCTGTGCGTATTTCGCGAAATAAAAGCGTCACATGACAGTCTCCAAAACGTCATCTGACTCGCACAAGGCCGTCATCAACCCTGTCTAGAGGCCGCTCCGGAGGGCGAGAAGAGGGGGCTTTGATTCGGCCGTTTTTCGCCAGCTCATTTTTTCAAACCGGATAACCGGAGCACTTGCATCATGGCCTCGATCAAACGGATTAGCTCGATCTTCCTCGCCGGCTGCGCGCTGAGCACGCTTGCTGCCTGTGGCGGCGCTGACGACGTCGCCTCGCCCGGCGATGGCGTGATCATCACCCCGACGCCGACGCCGCCCCAGACGCCAACGCCGACGCCGCCCCAGACGCCGGGTCAGCCGGCTGCATCGTGCCCCACCGGCTTCACCGATGGCGGCGTGATCGGCAGCCGTCGCGCCTGCCAGCTGCCCAGCCGCTTCACGCAGGATACCACGCTCCAGAACGTTCCGGGCGTCGCCTATTCGATCGTTGGCGCAGTCAATGTCGGCACTGACGTAGGCGGTGACGGCACCGCTGCCGGCGGCCAGCCGGTCACGCTTTCGATTCAGGCCGGCACCGTCCTCTTCGGTTCGGCGGGCAACGACTATCTCGTCGTCAACCGCGGTTCGCGCCTCCAGGCCGTCGGCACCGCGACCAACCCGATCATCTTCACCGCGCGTGCGAACCTCGCGGGCACCACGACGGACAGCAGCATGGGCCTGTGGGGTGGTGTCGTCCTGCTCGGCCGCGCGCCGATCAGCGACTGCAACACGGCGGTCGCCGGCGGAACGGCGGGTTGCCAGCAGGTGATCGAAGGCACGACGGGCTCGCTCTATGGCGGTGCGACCGCTAACGACAACAGCGGCACGCTCCAATATGTCCAGATCCGTTATTCGGGTTTTGCAATTGCACCGGGTAACGAACTGCAGGGCCTTACCCTTGGTGGCGTCGGCAACAACACCACGATCGACCACATCCAGATCCACAACAGCTCGGACGACGGTATCGAAATCTTCGGCGGTCGCTCCAATCTGAAGCATCTCGTGATCACGGGCGCGGACGACGACAATCTCGACACCGACCTCGGTTATCGCGGTACCATCCAGTTTGTCATCGGCATCCAGAAGCCGGGCGGCGACGGCGACTCGATGATCGAGGCCGACTCGAACGGCAACGAGGATGCGCTGCCCCGCCAGTACACGCGCGTTTCCAACGCGACCTTCGTTCAGAGCCACACCAGCTCGGGCGGCAATGCCATCCTGATGCGTGGCGGCACCGATTATGCGTTGCTCAACAGCGTCGTCGTCACGCCCCAGGCGTGTCTCGACATCGACGAGACCGCCGGCACGACCACGCGCGCTGCCGACGCCGCGCTCCAGGACCTCGGTGCTCCCGTGTTCCGCTCTGTCGTGATGCAGTGCGGTACTGCGATCCGCGCCGACGGCAACGAAGCGGCGGTGACGACGATCTTTGGCACCGGCACGAACAACAACAACTCCGCGTTCACCGCGTCGCTCGCCAATGTGTTCGTGAACGGCGCTGCTGAAACCGGAGTGACTGCGACCGACCCGACGACGTTCAACGCGGACCAGTTCGCCACCGTAAACGCGGCAGCGCCCAACCGCCTGACCGCAGTCACCTATATCGGTGCGGTGCGCGATGCGAACGACACCTGGTATGCGGGTTGGACCTGCACGTCGGGCTACGCGAACTTCGGTGCCACGAGCGCCGCGTGCACGGCCATTCCCACCACCTGATCGCCACCATTGCTTCGGGAGGTGGCGACCGCGGTCGTTACCCCCCGTTTTCCGATTTTGAGACCCGGGGGAATCGCCATGAGAAAACCCATCACCTTCGGAGGTTTGCTCCTCCTGACATCCGCGCTTGTCGCTCCTTCGGCGATCGCGCAAAATACCGACCAGACCCCCGGCACGACGACGCAGGACGCCCCGGCCGCCGAGACCGCTGAAGCGCCCCAGGAAGAGGTTGACGTTTCGACAACGGGTGCGGGTCTTGACGCCGACGAGATCGTTGTCACCGGCCGCTACATTCCCGAGCCCGTTCGCGCTACGCCCGAGGTGGTCTCTGTCCTTTCGACCGCCGACATTCAACGCACGGGCGAGGGCGACATCGCGGGCGCGCTCCAGCGCGTCACCGGCCTCAGCGTCGTCGGCAACGGCTATGTGTTCGTGCGCGGTCTTGGCGATCGTTATTCACTGGCACTGCTCAATGGTTCGCCGCTTCCCAGCCCCGAGCCTTTGAAGCGCGTCGTGCCGCTCGACATCTTCCCGACGAACGTGATCGCCAGCTCGCTCGTGCAGAAGAGCTATTCGGTCAATTATCCCGGCGAGTTCGGCGGCGGCGTGATCAACCTCACGACCAAAGCGGTTCCCGACGAGCCCTTCCTCACCGTCGGTGTCACAGGCAGCGTCGACAGCGAGACCACTGGCCACCTTGGCTATACCTATTACGGCAGCGATACCGACTGGACTGGTTTCGATGATGGCACGCGCGATTTCCCGTCGGCGCTGAAGAACGCGGTCGTCTCCAACAGCTTCTCCGGCACGACAGATGCGCAGCGGCGCGATTTCGCAGCCAGCCTTGTCAATGCGCCGACCACGCTGCTCCAGCGCAACAACGACATTCCCGCCAATTTCTCGACCGAGATCAGCGCAGGCGCGTCCAGAGACTTCCTCGACGATGGCGAGATCGGCTTCATCTTCGGTGGGGGCTACAGCAATACCTGGCGTACACGCGACGCGCTTCAGCAGACGTCGAACGATCCCGAACTTGCGGGGATCCCGCAGGAGAGCTTCCGCGCGGTCATCACCGACAACCGGATCGTCGTGAACGCGCTGCTCGGCATCGGCGCCGAGTTCGGCGACCACAAGGTGCGCTGGACCAACGCCTATATCCGCGACACGCTGAAGCAGGGGCGTCTGGCCTCGGGCTTCAATCGCAACGTGGCGGATCAGGATCCTTCGCTGCCCGACTCGCTCAAGGAACAGAACACCTATTGGTTCGAGCGCCAGCTGATCGACACGCAACTCGTCGGTGAGTTCAAGTTCGACGACCTGAGCATCGATTTCCGCGGCACCTATGCCAACTCTCAGCGGGAATCGCCCTATGAGCGTTCGATCGGCTATTTCTATCTCGGGGATGGCGATCCGACGACCAAGGGCAACGGGGATGTCGACGATTACGTAAACAACCTTTCCTCGAGCGGCCAGTTTTCGACGATCGCGTTCAGCGACCTCAGCGAGGACGTCTACGCCGCGGGCGCCGATGTCGGGTACAAGCTGCCTACCGCCATGCCCGTCACGGTCTCTGCCGGCTACAACTACTCGATGACGCGCCGCGATGCGTCGCGCTTCCAGTTCCAGTATTTCCGGCCCGATGGTGCATTGCCGCTCGATGTTTCGCAGGAACGGCCCGACTATCTGCTGTCGGACTACAATATCTACACCTACAACATCCAGCTTCGTGACATTTCGGGCGCCGAAGGTACCGCTGCATATAATGCAGACCTAGAGGTCAATGCGGGCTATGCGCAGGCCGAGGCGGAACTGATGGATGGCCTCCGGACGACCATGGGCGTGCGTTATGAGGACGGCAAGCAGCGTGTCCGGCCTGTCGGTTCCAGCCTGAGCGCGACGCAGATCAACAATGACTATTGGCTCCCTGCGGCGACAATTACGTGGAACTTCGCCGAGGACATGCAGCTTCGCCTGCATGGCTCGAAGACAATCGCGCGCCCGCAGTTTCGCGAACTGGCGCCGCAGCTCTACCAGGACTTCGAATCCGATCGCGAGTTCACGGGCAACCCGTTCCTCGTCGACAGCGAATTGCTCAACTTCGAAGGCCGCTACGAATATTATTTCGGCCGGGGCGAGCGTCTGACGGTTGCCGGTTTCTACAAGGAAATCGACAATCCGATCGAGGCAGCAGCGTTCTTCGCGGGTGGCGGCCAGTTGCGCACGGGCTTCGCCAATGCGCCCAAGGCCGAGCTCTACGGCGCGGAGATCGAGTTCCAGAAATACTTTCCGCTCGACACGCTGGGGGGCGACTTTTTCGCGACGCGTCGTCTGCTCCTGATCGGCAACTACACCTACACCAGTTCGAAGATCAAAGCCGATGACTCGCTCGTGATCGGCCCTGATCTGCAGCCAGTGCAGGCCGATCTGCTGTTCCGCGACGGCGCACCCATGGTGGGCCAGTCGGATCACCTCGCCAACCTGCAGATCGGCATCGAGGATACCGAGACGCTGTCGCAGGCGACGGTGCTGCTGACCTATGCCAGCGAGCGCGTCACGAACCGTGGCCCGATCCAGGGCGTGAACCGCCAGCCCGACATCATCGAAAAGCCGGGCTTCCGCCTCGACTTCGTTGCGCGCGAAGCCGTTGAATTCCTCGGCCAGCCGATGGAAATCAAGTTCGAGGCGCGCAACCTGACCGGCCAGAAATATGAGGAGTTCCAGAAATTCGGCGACAACCGGATCGACGTGAACACCTATGATCTCGGCCGCACCTTCTCGCTTGGCGTCGAGCTCAAGTTCTGAAGACTTGCTGACTGAAGGGAAAGGGGCCTCTTCCGAAAGGAAGGGGCCCTTTTTCTATCTGGGCCAGGGCCGTTCGCGGAACCACTTGGTGATGATGTATTTGGTGCCCATCCGCACCTTCATGCCGTGATGGATGGTCGAGGGGTTGGGCGATCCGTCGGGGCGCAGGTTGTTCCAGCACAGCAGCTTTCCCGTCTCGGGCTGGATGATCTTGTCTATCGCCTTGAAGCGCGTCGCACCGCCGGCATCGGGTTCGTTCAGGTACAGCATCGAGGTCCATGTCCTCTGGCCTGAGACCTCGCAATATTTCAGAAAATCCTCCCCGCGCGGCTCGAAATAGTCGGTGTGCGCCTTGAATTCCTGACCTGTGGCGTAGCGCTGCCCCTGAACCGGCTCCCCGAATTGCGGCTCGATTCCCAGCAAGTCGCAGATCATCGCGTCGAGTTCGGCAACGACGGGATCATTCCAGTCGAGATCGCAGGTCTCGCTGGTCCGGTAGCTCGCGTCGCCATCATGGTCCGCCAGCGTCGAGGGACGTCGGCGTTCATCAATCCGCGCGATGATCTGGGCGCAGCGATCCTTGTCGAGAAAGCCTTTGCGGATGAACAGGTTGAGTTTCGGGGTGGGCACGCGTTGCACTTGCGGCTGCGCTGCGAGATGGTCGGTCGAACTGGAGCCGACGCCGTTGCGGATGATGGTCGCCATGCTCGATCTTAAGCCGGGACGAGCCTCCGAATTCAAGAGGCTGGGCGGAAATCGCGATGAATTACGGAGTAAGCCCGCAGAAGGAGTTGCCGAGTGTCACATTGTGGCAATAAGAGCGTCATGGACAGGTAACAATGCCGCACTAGCGCAGCCGTCTGGTCCGGGGAGCAGCAATTGCGTCTTAGTCTTGATGGCAGAGCCAAACGGCTGTTGCGGCGTCTGCCGCGCTACAGTGCATACAGCATTGCGGAACTCGTGCTCATCACGATCCTCGCCGTGCTCTGCGCGCAGCTGGTGTGGACGATCGTCACCCCGGTCAATCCACTGGGTACCTGGCGACTGCAGGATCGTGCGGCGGGCGCGGTCGCAAACCGTGTCGAACTGTTCCGAAGCTTCGATCCCTTCTTTCGACTGCAGGATTCGGGCGCGGCAGTCGTCACCTCGCTTCAACTGACGCTTTTCGGCACCCGCCTGGACGAAGTTTCGGGGCGCGGGTCGGCCATCATCGCCGGGCCTGACGGTGTGCAGACAAGCTTCGGGGTCGGCGACGAGATCCTGCCCGGCGTGATTTTGAAATCCGTGGCGTTCGACAGCGTGAGCATCGACCGCGGGGGCGCGATCGAGCAGCTCTATATCGACCAGTCAGTGGCGGCACCGCAGGCGTCCGAGATCGCTCCGGGCGTTGCGACCGATGCGACGCTCGACAGCGCGGCGGGCAGCCCTGTCACCGTCGATCAGATCCGTCAGGGCATCCAGTTTCTGCCGCGCACGGAGAATGGGCGCGTTACCGGGCTCGTCGTCCGTTCGGGCGGTGATGGAACCGCATTCCGTTCGGCGGGTTTTCGCGACGGCGATATTCTGGTCGCGATCAACGGCCAGCCCATCGGATCGCCCGACGACGCGGCGCGGCTTGCTGCGGCGGCGCGTCCCGGATCCACCCTTTCGGTCACCGTCGAGCGCGGCGCCGAAGTCATTCCCATTGCCATTGCGATAGCGAGATAATGAAAAAATTCCTGACCGGCGCCGCCACGGCCCTTGCGTTGATCGTGGCCCAACCGCTGGCCGCACAGCACACACTCAACGTGCGCGACGCCGATATTCGTGCGTTCATCCAGGATGCCGCGCGCGTGACGGGGCGGACCTTCATCATCGACCAGCGTGTTCAGGGCAAGGTTTCGGTGGTCACCGACCGCCCGCTATCGCGCTCCGAATATTTCGAGGTGTTCCTCGCCACGCTGCGCGCCAATGGGCTCGTTGCGGTGCCGACGTCGGGCGGAGCGTTCCGCGTTCAGCCCGCCGACACCGCAGCTTCGCAGCCCGGACGTGTAGGCAGTCGCGGCGGCGCGCAGAATGCGTTTGTCACCGAAGTCTTCCGCCTGAAATCGATCGACGCGACCTCGGCGGTCGAGACGCTGCGGCCACTTGTCAGCAAGGAAGGCTCGGTTACCGCGAATCGCAGCGGCAATTCGATCGTCGTTGCCGACTATGCGGACAATGTCCGGCGTATCCGTCAGCTCGTGAACCAGATCGACAGGGACAGCGCATCCACCACGGTCGTACCGCTGAAAAATGCGGGTGCGCGCGAGATTGCGACATCGCTTCAGCAGCTCGTCGGCGCAGGCGTGGCCGGAGGCGGAGAGGGGGCTCCGGCGCGTGGCCCCGCCGCCACCATCGTGCCGATCGACAGCAGCAACTCGATCGCGCTCAGGGGCGATCCAGCGACCGTCGCGCGACTGGTCGAGATCGCGCGTGACCTTGACGTCCGCGCGGCAAGTGGCACCGAGATCCGCGTCGTCTGGTTGCAGCACGCCGATGCCGCGCTCCTTTTGCCCGTGCTTCAGCAACTGATCGGGCAGCAGCCGACAATGCCTGTACAGCCTCCGACATCGGGCGAAGGCGGCAACGGACAAATGGCGCCGACACCGGTTTCGATGCCCGTTGCGACGGGAGTGAACCCCTTGGGCACTCCGGGCAGGGGGCAGGCGATCGTGACGCGCTACGAAGGTGCCAACGCGATCATCATTTCGGCTCCCGCCGATGTTCAACGCCAGCTCAGCGAGGTTGTTCGTCAGCTCGACACGCGGCGCGAGCAGGTGCTTGTCGAAGCGATCATCGTCGAGATGTCGGACGTCGCGGCAAAGCAGCTCGGCGTCCAGTTCCTGTTTGGCGGCAAGCCGGGTAGTGGATTGCCCTTCGGCATCACCAACTATTCCAATGTCGCCCCGCGCATCGGCGTGCTCGCAGCAGCGGTCAGCGAGCGCGAGCTGATCAACAACGACGACGATGACACTGACGATGACGGCGGATCGCTGAGCGATCTCGGCAAAGCGGCCGTGCAGGAAATTATCGGTGCCAGTGGCGGCATTGGCGGCATTGTCACCAATATCGGCGATGACGGGATATTCGCCGCGATCATCAATGCGGTGAAGTCGGACAATACCTCCAACATCCTTTCGACGCCGTGGCTCTACACGCTCGACAACAAGGAAGCGAAGATCCTGGTCGGCCAGGAAATTCCGGTTTCGACGGGCGAGGCGCTCAGCGACAATTTCGACAATGCATTCCGGACGATCCAGCGCCAGAATGTCGGTATCCAGCTCGAGGTGAAGCCGCAGATCAACGCGGGCGGCGCGATCAAGCTGTTTCTGCGCCAGGAGGTGAGTTCGATCGCAGGGCCCGTATCGGACGACTTCAACGAGCTGATCCTCAACAAGCGCGAGATCGAGACGACGATCACCGTCGATGACGGCGAGATAGTCGCATTGGGCGGCCTGCTCGACGACAATGAGCGTCGGACGATCGAGAAGATTCCGCTGCTGGGCGATATTCCGGGGATCGGGGCACTGTTCCGCGCCAAGTCGCGACAGCGCGCCAAGACCAACTTGATGATCTTCATCCGTCCGACGATCGTGCGCAGTGCGTCCGAGGCCCGCGCGATCGCCGAGCAGCGCTACGGTTATGCGCGCCGCGAACAGCTTCTCGCGCGTCCCGATCGCGAGCCCACGCTCGATGAGCTGGTGCGCGATTACCTGAACATGGCACCGCCGATCCCTGCCGACCAGTTGCCGGCCGCTGCGGAGGGCGCCGCATTGCCCGCGCCAGCCGCCGCGCCAGCGCCGGCCGAACCCGAGCCGACGGCCGGCGAGATCCGCCAGCGCAGCTCGACCCACACGATCCGGCCGGTCGACGTGCCGACCAGTGAGGCACCGAAATGAAGATCCGCCGCGGAGACACGCCTGCGCAGGCTGCGGCCGAAACGCTGGCGCAGGAAGCCGCACACAGTCCGGTGCTGATCGTCAACATCCCTTATGGTTTCGCGCGCAAGTTCGGCGTGGTGCTGAAGGGAA
Organism: Sphingomonas sp. LaA6.9; assembly: GCF_022601895.1. Classification (GTDB taxonomy): domain Bacteria; phylum Pseudomonadota; class Alphaproteobacteria; order Sphingomonadales; family Sphingomonadaceae; genus Sphingobium_A. Next base: position 29,811 of record NZ_JAKVIO010000014.1, on the reverse strand, counting down.
AGGATGAGGGCGGCCGCTTCGGGATCGCGATGCGCGAAGGCGCCGATCCCCGCGCCCTGCTCGAGGTGCGGCGCTGGCTCGGCCAGCCCTTCGATGTGGAGTTCGTGGCGCCCGGCGCGTTCGATACATTGCTGTCCGAGCGCTATGCCCTTGGCGGCGAGGCGGCGGCAATGGCCGCTGGCTCGCTCGGGCTCGGCGACGATCTCGACCTGCTCGCGACCGATCTTCCCACCGCCGACGACCTGCTCGACACCGCGGACGATGCGCCTGCGATCCGCCTGATCAACGGCATAATTGCCGATGCCGCGCGGCAGGGCGTGTCCGACATCCATATCGAGCCCTATGAGACGGGCCTGATCGTACGCATGCGCATCGACGGCGTGCTGCGCGAGACGCTGCGCATGCCGCCGCACGTCGCGCCCGTCGTCGTAAGCCGCATCAAGGTCATGGCACGCCTCGACATTGCCGAGCGCCGCGTGCCGCAGGACGGCCGCATCGGGCTGACGCTGGGCGGCAAGCTGCTCGATGTGCGCGTATCGACATTGCCCAGCCGCGCGGGCGAGCGCGTCGTGTTGCGTATCCTCGACAAGGAGAATGCCGGGATCACGCTCGACGTGCTCGGCATGTCCGAAGAAACCAACGCGCTGCTGCGCGAGGCGCTGGCCGAGCCCAACGGCATCATCCTCGTCACCGGTCCGACCGGATCGGGCAAGACGACGACGCTTTATGCCGGCTTGCGCCTGCTCAACGACGGCACGCGCAACATCCTGACGGTCGAGGATCCGGTCGAATATGCGATCGAGGGCGTCGGGCAGACGCAGGTCAACGCCAAGGTCGGGCTGACCTTTGCCGCGGGGCTTCGCGCTATCCTGCGTCAGGACCCCGACGTCGTGATGGTCGGCGAAATCCGCGACCGCGAGACCGCCGAGATCGCGGTGCAGGCCTCGCTTACCGGACACCTCGTGCTCTCGACCGTCCACACGAACGACGCAGTCGGCGCGATCACGCGCATGCGTGACATGAAGATCGAACCATTCCTGCTGGCCTCGACGCTGCGCGCCGTGCTGGCACAACGGCTCGTCCGGAGGCTCTGCCCCGATTGCCGCCGCCCGGTGCAGGCGTCCGGCTCGGTCAGCTCGCTGCTCGGTTTCGATCCGGGTACTGTGATCTACGAGCCCGTGGGTTGCGACAACTGCAACCACACCGGCTTCAAGGGCCGGATCGGCGTGTTCGAGGCGATCCGCATCGACGATACCATTCGCCGTCTCATCAACGATGGCGGCGACGAGGCCATCATTGCGCGTCACGCCTTTCTCAATCACCCCAATCTCGGGTCGGCCGCGCGCAAGCTGGTGCGCGAGGGGCTGACGACACCCGAGGAGGCGGTCCGGATATCGCGCCGCGAATCCGTCGATGCCTGACTGGGATTATCTCGCGCTCGACACGAGCGGGCGCGAGCGGCGGGGCACCGTCGCCGCGCCGAGCGCAGAGGACGCGCGCGCGCGGCTCGATCAGCGGCGCTTCTATGTCGTGCGGATCGAACCCGGATCGGGGCAGCCGCAGAAGACACCGTCGCTGTTCTCCGGCGCCGCCTTCGCGCGCAAGAAGCTGAGCGGCAAGCAGCTTACGCTCTTCACGCGGCAACTTGCTACGCTTGTGCTGGTGACGCCGCTCGAGGAATCGCTGCGCACCATCTCGCGCCAGACCGAACAGGCGCATGTCCGCGCGATTCTCCAGACCGTCCACGCCGCGGTGGTCGAGGGACGACGGCTGTCGGAGGCTATGGGCCGCGAGCCCAGGAGCTTCCTGCCGCTCTATCGCGCAATGGTCTCGGCGGGCGAAAGCTCGGGCACGCTCGACACGATCCTCGAGCGCCTGGCTGATCTGCTCGAACGCCAGGCGCAGGTGCGCGGCAAGGTACTCAGCGCGATGGCTTATCCGGTAGTGCTTGCGATCGTTGCCATATTCGTCGTGATCGCGCTCATGGTTTTTGTCGTGCCCAAAGTGGTCGAGCAGTTCGACACGGTGGGGCAGGATCTCCCGCTGCTCACGCGCATCGTGATCGGGATTTCCGATTTTCTGGTGAACTGGTGGTGGCTGCTGCTGGCGGTGATCGTCCTGCTCGGTGTCGTCGGATGGCGTGCGCTCAAGGATCCCGCGGTCCGGCTACGGTTCGATCGGTCGATGCTGCGCATTCCGCTGATCGGTCGATTGATCCGCGATCTTCATGCCGCGCGCATGGCGCGCACGCTCGCGACGATGGTGTCGAGCCGTCTGCCGCTGCTCGAGGGGCTCACGCTGACCACGTCCACGATCCACAATCGCGCATTGCGCGTCGCTTCCGAGGATATTGTCGAGGCGATCCGCGGCGGTGGCAGCCTGTCGGCGGCGCTGAAGCGCGCAAATGTCTTTCCGCCCTTGCTCGTCTATCTCGCCGCGAGCGGCGAGGCGGCGGGCAAGCTCGATATGACGCTCGAACGCGCCGCCGATTATCTCGAGCGGGAATTCGACGGTTTCACCGCGACCGCATTATCGCTGCTCGAACCGCTCATCATCGTCGTGATGGGTGGGATCGTCGCGCTCATCGTCCTTTCCATCCTTCTTCCCATCCTTCAACTCCAGTCGCTTGCCGGCGTTTGAGGTTCAAATGACCACAGAAATTCATATCGAAGACACGCAACACAACGCCACCGTCGTGCGGAAACGGAAGCGCCGCGAACAAGGCTTCACACTCGTGGAGCTCATGGTCGTCATCGTGATCATCGGACTGCTGACCACCATAGTCGTGATCAACGTCCTGCCGAGCCAGGACAAGGCGATGGGCAAGAAGGCGGAAGCCGATGTCGCGCTGCTCGAACAGGCGCTCGAGATGTACCGCCTCGACAATCTGGCCTACCCCAGTGCGTCGGACGGCTTGCGCGCACTCGTTCAGCCGCCCGCATCGCTGACCCAGCCTGATCGCTATCGGCGCGGCGGCTATGTGAAGCGGTTGCCCGACGATCCGTGGGGGCGGCCGTATCTCTATGCGGTTCCGGGCCGGAACGGGACATTCGACGTCTATTCGCTGGGAGCGGATGGTGCCGAGGGTGGCGAGGGAGAGAATGCCGATATCGGTAACTGGCGCTAGGCACGGCAGGGATCCGCGCTCGTGCGGCGTTACGCCGAACACGGCTTCACGCCCGTGAGGCGTTACGCCGAACACGGCTTCACGCCCGTGAGGCGTTACGCCGAACACGGCTTCACGCTTGTCGAACTGATGATCGTGCTCGTGATCGTCGGTCTGATGTCCGCCGTCGTGATCCTGACGATGCCCGATCCGCGTGGCCGTCTGGTCACCGAGGCGGAGCGCTTCGCCGCGCGCGTCGCCGTCGCGCGTGACGGCGCGATAATAGATGGGCGCGAAACGAGCCTGATCATCGATCCGCTGGGCTATGGCTTTGAGGAACGTCGCCGAGGCGAATGGCGTCCATTGCAGCAGCGTGCGCTGGCTCGCACCGAATGGCCGCAAGGGACGCGCGTCACGATTGGCCGGGATTCCCGCAAGACGATCATCTTCGACACCACCGGCCTTCTCAGCGAACCCGCAACGGTGACATTGCGCCGGGAAGGAGAGGAAGTCGCTATCGCGATCGGGCAGGACGGAACGGTCAATGTCGGATCGTGAGTCAGGCTTTACGCTGATCGAAATGCTCGTCGCGCTGGCGGTGTTCAGCCTGGCCGCCCTGGCGCTGATGCGCCTCGAAGGCGCGACGCTGTCCAGTACCGCCGACCTCGACCAGAAGCTGATCGCGCAGATCGTCGCGCGCAATGTCGCGGTCGAGACACTGACCGATCCGACCGCACCCGCACTCGGCGAAACCAGCGGCGAGGAGACGAACGCCGGCCGGCGCTGGCGCTGGCAGCGCCGCACGACGCGCCCAGGCGACCAACGTATCGTCCGGATCGACATTTCGGTTCTCGACATGACCGGGCGCAATCAGGCCGGCTTGACCGTCGTGAGGCAGGTCAAGTGAAGCGCCCCGCCCAAAACGGCTTTACGCCCGTGAGGCGTTCCGCCGAACACGGCTTCACGCCCGTGAGGCGTTCCGCCGAACACGGCTTCACGCCCGTGAGGCGTTCCGCCGAACACGGCTTCACGCTTGTCGAGCTGATGGTCTCATTGCTCATCTTCGGTATCTTGTCGGCGGCGGGTGTCGCGCTGCTGACTTTCAGTGTCCGCGCACAGGACGCCGCGAACGTGCGGCTTGCCGAGATGGCGGAGATCCGGCGGCTTGGCGCGGTGCTCACGAGCGATCTCGCCCAGGTGGTACCGCGCATGCCGCGCGATGCTCGCGGAGATCGCATTCCGGCCTTTTCGGCGGCGGCGCCGGGCGGGCAGGCACCGCTGCTGGGCTTTGTCCGTTCGGGCTGGAGCAATGGGACGGGCGCAGCGCGGGCGTCGCTGCAGCGCGTCGAATACCGGTTCGAGAATGGCAATCTGATGCGTGCGGGCTTTGCGATGCTCGATGGCGGCGAGGAATTGCCCGCGGCCGTCGTGTTCGACGACATCGAATCGATCCGCCTGCGCTTCCGCGTGGATGATGAATGGCGTGACGCGTGGGATGCGACCCAGCCCGAGGCGATGCCCGATGCTGTCGACCTGATGATCAAGCCAATCGGTGGGCCCGAGATCCGCCAGCTTTTCCTCGTCGGGGCGCGCTACTGATGCCGCGCAGGGGCGAGGAGGGCGCGGCGCTGCTGAGCGTACTGCTGCTGGTCGCGGTGATGGCAGTGCTCGCGGCGGCTGCGCTCGAGAAACTGCGGCTGTCGACGCATCTCGCCGCCAATGGCGCGGCGATGGATCAGGCGCGCGCCTATAGCCAGGCGGCCGAAACGCTGGCGCTGATGCGGATCACCGATCTGGTCGATCGCGATGCCGCGAAGACGACGCTCGTAGGCGGCTGGAACGGCCAGCGGACCAATCTGCCGATTCCCGGCGGACTCGCCCAGGCGCGGGTCCGCGATGGCGGCAACTGCTTCAACCTCAACAGCGTTTCGCGCGGCGCCTCGGCCGCCGATCTTGAGCCCAATCCCACGGGCATCGCGCAGTTCGTGGCGCTCATGGCCGCGCTCGAGATCCGCCCCGATGTCGCGCGCCGTGTCGCCGCCGCGCTCGCCGACTGGGTCGATACCGACGACATTCCGGGCGCCGACGGTGCCGAGGATTCCTATTATCAGGGGCTCGCCAGCCCCTATCTGGCGGCGAATACGCGGTTGTACGACGTGAGCGAGCTGCGCGCCGTGGCGGGGGTGACGCCCGAGCTCTACGACAGGCTCAGGCCCTGGGTGTGCGCACTTCCCAACAGCGAGCTTTCGCCGATCAACGTCAACACGCTGCTTCCCGAACAGGCGCCGCTGTTCTCGATGCTGATCCCCGGAAAGCTTGATGTTCAGACCGCGCGCAAATTGCTCGCGGAAAGACCGGCCGATGGCTATGGAAGCACCGTCACATTTTGGGATCGTCCAGCGCTGGACACACTGAATCCGGGGCAGGAAGTGCAAAGCCAGACCAAACTCACGACGCGCTGGTTCGCGCTCGACATCACGATCGAGCTCGGCGGCGCAGAATTGCAGGAGACTGCCCTGATCGATGGTGCGTTGAAGCCGGCGCGGCTGGTGAGCCGGCAATGGGGCGATCCTTCATGAGCGATGATCGCTTCCTGATCTTGCGGTTCCCGCCCGACGTGGACGCGCCCGTCCGGTGGCTGCGCGTTGCCGAAGGCGTCATCGTCGAAGAAGGCGATGATCTCGTCGCAATTCGGCCTGCCGATGACAGGCAACTTGCCGAGGAGCGCGTGATTGCGGTTGCGCCGGCGGCCGATGTCACGATCAACTGGGCCGAGCTGCCGGGGCTGACCCCTGCGCAGGCGCGCGCCGCAGCGCGATTGCTGGCGTCCGAGAACAGCATATCACCACTCGATTCGCTGCACGTCGCTGTCGGCGAAGAGGGGGAGGGCGGCGATCGTCTGGTCGCTACCGTCGATCACGCGAGGATCGCGACCTGGCTTGGTACGGCGCAGGCATCGGGTTTCGACCCCGATGCGCTCGTGCCCGCATCGCTGTTGCTGCGCCGTCCCGACGAAGGCTTCGTCAAGGCCGATATATTGGGCGAGACAATCGTGGCCGGACCGGGCAGCGTCTTTGCAGATGATGCGGCACTGACCCCGTTGATCGTGGGCAATGCGCCGGTCGAGGCGCTGTCCAATGGTGCGGCGCAGTCCGAATGGATCGCGGCGCTTTCGGCGCTCCCTCTCAATCTGCGTCAGGCGAATTATACCCGGAAGCATCGCTGGGCGGTCGACTGGCGATTGATCCGGCGGCTCGCCATGATCGGCGCGGGCATCGTCGCGGTGCTGCTCACGACCAATCTCGCGCTCATTCTCAAATATAACTATGCGGCCGACGCGCTTGAACTGCGCAGCGCGAATCTCGCGCGGACGGTCACGCCCGATGCGACCAGCGACGAGGGGGCCGTCCAGGCGCTGGACGACCGGCTGGCGGCCTATCGTGGCGGCGGCGCCGGCTTTGCAGCGACGGCCGCGGCGATATTCTCTGCGGTGCGCGCCGTGCCCAATGTCGAACTCACCAGCTTCGACTTCGGCGTCGACGGAACCTTGCGGATCGGCCTCTCCGCGGCGACGCCGGGCGATATCACCGCCTTCCAGGCGCAACTCGAGCGCTATGGCTTCGACGGCACAGCGACTACCCCCCAGCAGGCGGCGGGACGGCACATTGTGGAAATGACGGTGAAACTGCCATGACCGGGAAATTCAAGGCGTGGTGGGTGCTGCGCACCACACGCGAGCAACGGATGCTGCTGGTGATGTTCGCGCTGATGGGCGTCGTCCTGGCATGGCTGCTCATTCTCTGGGTGGGCAACGGCGTTTCGTCGGCGCGCGAGCGCCACGCCCGCGCGGTCATCGATCACGCCCGGGTGGCCGCGAAGGTCGACGCTTTGCGCGACTACCGGAAAAGCGCTCCCCAGCCGCTCCCCGCACCGATCGACACCGTGGTCGGTCAGGCGGCGGCAGAGATCGGCTTCGTGCTGACACGCGTTGAGCCCGAAGGGCGCGACCGTGTCACGATCGCGATCGGATCGGCGCGCCCGCAGGCTTTTTTCGGCTGGCTCACTGATCTGGAACGGCGTGGCATCGTGCCGGAAAAGCTCGTCGCGCGCGCAAATAGCGACCGGACGCTCAGCATCGAGGCGACGCTGAGGGGGCGCGGGCAATGAGGCGAATCAGGCTTCCGCTGGGGCGCGGCCTCTATTTCCTGTGCGCCTTTCTGGTCGCGATGTTCGCCTTGTTGCCGCTCCGGCTCGCGCTCGACTGGTTCACTCTCGACGATCAGGGTCTTTCCGCACGCAAGGCCGAGGGCAGCGTCTGGCTGGGACGCCTGTCCGAGACCCGCTTCGGCGATGCATCGCTCGGCGATCTCGGCGCGAGGCTTTCACCCGTCCAGCTTCTCGTGGGGCGTGCCCGTGTCGACCTTGACGCAACCGATGAAAGCGCACCGCCGCTGAAGGGCGCCGTCAGTGTCAGCCGCAATACCGTTGGAATAGACGACATGACGGGCGCAATTCCCGTCGGCGCCGTGTTTGCGCCGCTGCCCGTGGACATGCTCGACCTGACCGATGTCAGCGTGCGCTTCAAGGACGGGCAATGCGATCGTGCCGAGGGGCGTGTCCGCGCCACGGTCGCGGGTGACATCGCGGGAATCAGTCTGGGGCAGGGGCTTGGCGGCAATGCGCGCTGCGATGGCGGGGCACTATTGCTGCCGCTGCAGGGGCAGTCGGGCATGGAGCGGCTCTCGGTCAGGCTGTTCGAGGACGGCCGCTACGAACTTGATCTTGCGGTCCGCCCCGCCGATCCCGCGCTGGGGTCCAGGCTGGTGTTGTCGGGTTTCCGTCAGACGCAGGACGGATATGTATTTTCGCTGCAGGGTCGTTTCTGATAGAGGTCGCTTGACGCTGGAGGAGCGCGCACTTATGAGCGCGCGGCCCGAGCGGCACATATGGCGATCGTAGCTCAGTTGGTTAGAGCACTGGTTTGTGGTACCAGGGGTCGGGGGTTCAAGTCCCCTCGGTCGCCCCATTTTCCTCCCGCTGCTATTCGGACTCGCAATCGCGTTTCGATAATATTATTGCGGTCACCGGTAATTTAATTTTCTGGGTGGATCTGCGATGGACTCGGTGTGGGAATATCCCGATTTTGATGATCATGAGGGGATTCACCTCTTTCGTGACCCGGCCGCCGGCCTGACGGCGGTCATCGCGGTGCACAGTTCGCACCTCGGCCCGGGCATGGGCGGGGTGCGCTACTGGTCCTACACCGACAAGTCCAAGGCGATCACCGACGCGCTGCGCCTTTCGCGCGGAATGAGCTACAAGAACGCGATGGCCGACCTGCCGCTGGGTGGCGGCAAGGGCGTGATTCTCGCTGGCCCCGGCGCTGAAAAGACCCCCGAACTCCTCGCTGCCTTCGGACGCGCGGTCGAATCGCTGGCCGGCAAGTATGTGACCGCCGAGGACGTTGGCATCAGCGACGCCGACATGGTGCAGATCGCCAAAAGCACACGTCATGTCTCGGGCCTGCCGGTCGAGCATGGCAATGCCGGCGGCGATCCGGGGCCGTTCACGGCGCTTGGCGTATTTCTCGGCGTGAAGGCGGCAGCCGAGCGCGGTCTCGGCAAGTCCGACATGGCTGGCGTGCACGTGGCGATCCAGGGCGTGGGGAGCGTCGGTGGCGGTCTGGCGCGGCTGCTCGCCAAGGAAGGCGCGAAGCTGACGCTGGCAGACGTCAATGCAGACCGCGCAAAAGCGCTGGCCGGGGAACTGGGCGCCGCAGTGGTTGCGGCCGACGAGATCCTGGGCATCGACGCCGATATCGTCAGCCCCAATGCGCTCGGTGCGATCCTCCACGAAAAGTCGATCGCCGCACTTCGCACGACCGTGATCGCGGGCGGCGCCAACAACCAGCTCGCCACGCATGACGATGGCGCAAGGCTGAAGGCGCGCGGCATCCTCTATGCGCCCGACTATGTCATCAATGCCGGCGGCATCATCAATGTCGGGCTCGAATATCTCGGCCATGGTGACCGGGCCGAGGTCGAGGCGCGAATCCACCGCATCCCCGATCGCCTCCGTCAGGTGTGGGACGAGAGCGACGCCACCGGCGATCCGGCATCGGACGTGGCGGACCGGATTGCGAAAAGGCTGATCGGACGCGGTTGAGCCCGTTCCCGTAAACACGGGCGTTCGCGGATGGGCAGCCGAATCTCTTGCTCTTGAGGGGGCGATGGTGGCACAAGGCCGCGCCGGCAGGGACCGGCGGGTCGCGTCGTCATTTAACTTATTGAGGTTTCATCGCTTACCCGATGCACGGTTTCGCCAATCCGGCACGTTTCCTGAAAATCGCACGACCGCTGACCTCCTGGCTCGGCTGGGCGGGGGCGTTGCTGATCGCAATCGGCATGGTGGCGGGCTTGTTCCTGACGCCGCCCGATTATCTTCAGGGTGAAAGCGTGCGCATCATGTACGTCCATGTACCGGCGGCATGGCTCGGCATGGGGGGCTGGACGGGGATCGCAATCGCGAGCCTGATGCAGCTCGTCTGGCGCCACCCGCTCAGCGGCGTGGCAGCACGCGCCATCGCGGTGCCGGGCGCGCTGTTCACCGGGCTGTGCCTCATCACCGGATCGATCTGGGGGCGCCCGACCTGGGGCACCTGGTGGGAATGGGACGGCCGCCTGACCTCGATGCTTGTGCTGCTGTTCCTCTATTTCGGCTATACCGCGCTGGCGAATGCGAGCGAGGAAAAGGGCAGCGTCAGCCGCGCGACCGCGATTTTCGGGCTCGTCGGCGCGGTCAACATTCCGATCATCAACCGTTCGGTCGTCTGGTGGAATTCGCTCCATCAGGGGCCGAGCATCACGCTCAAGGGTTCCACGATCGACGCCTCAATCCTCTGGCCGCTTGGCTTTACGACGCTCGGCTTTTCGCTGCTCTTCGGCGCGATCGTGCTGATGCGCATGCGCGCGAGCCTCGCGGAAATTCGCGTCGAGGCGCGCCTGAAGCGGATGGCCCAGACGTGACGAGGCGCTCATGAATCACTGGCCTTTCATCATTGCGGCCTATGCGCTGACCATTGCGGGAACATTTGGCGTCGTTGCGTGGGCGTGGGCGTCGATGCGCAAGGCAGAGAGACTCTCCGACGAGTTGAGGCGCGACCAGTGAAGGCCAAGCATCAGCGCCTCACCCTCGGCATCGTCGCGATCGTTGCCATTATCGGCGCGGCGCTGCTCGCCATGTCGGCGCTCAAGGATCAGGCCGCCTATTTCTATTCGCCGACCGACGCGAAAAAGGCCGGGGTTCCGGCGGGTCAGGCGATCCGGCTCGGTGGCATGGTCGCCAATGGCTCGATCGCGCATGAGCCCGATGGCGTCACGATCCGTTTCGTCGTGCACGACAACGCTGAAAGTGTGCCGGTTCGCTTCAAGGGAATCGTCCCCGACCTCTTCAAGGAAAATTCGGGCGTCGTCGCCGAAGGGCGCTTCGACGCCAATGGCACGTTCGTCGCCGACAATATTCTTGCCAAGCATGACGAGCGTTACATGCCGCCCCAGCTGGAGGGCGAAATGCACAAGACGGGCAAGGTCGAATGATCGCAGAAGCCGGACTGGCAGCGCTTTGGCTGGCCTTTGCGCTTGCCGCGCTTCAGCTTGCCCTGGGCGTGATCGGGCTGAGCGGGCGCGATGCGCTGCTCGAGGCCGTGCGGCCGGTAGCGGCGGTGCAGGGCTTGTTGACCGTCATCGCCTTCGGATTGCTGATCTGGCTGTTCCTGCGCTCGGACATGTCGGTGGCGCTGGTCGCGGCCAACAGCCATTCGGCCAAGCCCTGGCTCTACAAGTTCGCGGGCACCTGGGGGAATCATGAAGGTTCGATGCTGCTCTGGGTGACGATCCTGGCGCTGGCGGGCGCGCTCGTCGCGCTGTTCGAGCGGCGTCTCAACGAGCGCACGCTGATGGCGACGCTCGCCGCTCAGGCCTTTATCGGGCTCGGCTTCTACGCCTTTCTGCTGTTCGCCTCCAATCCCTTCGCGCGCCTGATTCCGGCGGCGGCCGAAGGGCAGGGGCTCAACCCGCTGCTGCAGGATCCGGGCCTCGCCTTCCATCCGCCGACGCTCTATTTCGGCTATGTCGGGCTTTCGATCGCCTTTTCCTTTGCTGTCGGTGCGCTGGTGACGCGCGACGTCGGCGCCGATTTCGCGCGCGCGATGCGGCCATGGGTGCTGATCAGCTGGGTGTTCCTGACGCTTGGTATCACCGCAGGCAGCTATTGGGCCTATTATGAGCTTGGCTGGGGTGGCTGGTGGTTCTGGGATCCGGTCGAAAACGCCTCGCTCATGCCCTGGCTCGCCGCGACCGCGCTCCTCCATTCGGTGACCGTGCTCGCGACGCGCGACGGCCTCCGCGCGTGGACGGTGATGCTTGCGGTCGTCGCTTTCTCGATGTCGATGGTCGGCACCTTTCTCGTGCGATCGGGCATTCTCACCAGCGTCCACGCCTTCGCGGTCGATCCCACGCGCGGCAGCTTCATCCTCGCACTGCTCGTCATCTATATCGGCGGGGCGCTCGCGCTCTATGCCCTGCGCGTTGGTACTGTGCGCGAGGGTTCGCAGTTCGATCTGGTGAGCCGCGAAGGCGCGCTCGTCGCCAATAACCTGATGCTCTCGGCCATCCTTGGCATCGTGCTCATCGGAACGCTCTATCCGCTCGCCGCCGAAGCGATCTCGGGAGAGAAGCTGTCGGTCGGCCCTCCCTATTTCAACGCCGCCGCAGGCCCGATCGCACTGATCATGGTTGCGCTCATGGCCGCGGGGCCGCTGCTCCGCTGGCGCCGCGATGACGCCAAAGCGCTGCTCAACCGCATTGCCGTACCGATCCTGATCAGCGCGGTCGCGTTGCTTGTGCTCATCATCCTCGCGCCGGGAACGGGCATTTTTCCGCTGCTTGGCCTCGTGCTCGCGGGAGGGCTGGCCGCCGCCAGCATCGCCCCGCTGTGGAAGCGCAATCTGCGTCGCACGCCGCTGTTCACATGGGGCATGGTGACCGCGCATTTCGGCATTGCGGTCGCGCTGGCGGGTATGGCCTGCGAAAGCGCCTTCACCAGGGAAACGCTCGTCGCTGCGCGTGTCGGGGAGACGCAGTCGGTCGGACCCTTCACGGTCCGGCTCGACAAGGTCGAACCGATCGCGGGGCCCAACTGGACCGCGCTCGAGGCAACGCTCACCGCGCGGCGCGGCGACGGCAAGCCCTTCGTGCTCGTGCCGCAGGCGCGCATGTTCGCATCACCCCCGACCGAGACAAGCGAGGCAGCGATCGCGACGCGCGTCGACGGGCAACTCTATACCGTGCTCGGCAAAGAAGATGCGCAGGGGCGCTGGCAGCTTCGCCTGTGGTGGAAGCCCTGGGTGACGCTGATCTGGCTGGGCGGCGGGCTGATTGCGCTTGGCGGCGTTCTCTCGCTGATCGGGCGTGCGCGCCGTGCGCGCAAAGCCTATGATCGCAAGGCATATGCGTGAAGGTTGATGGAACGATGAAGCCCGCAATTCTCTGGATTCCGCTGGCGCTGTTCGGGCTGTTCTTCGGCATCGTTGCCTATGGGCTGATCAACCCCGCCGAGCGCACGATAGAATCGAAGATGATCGGTAAGCCATTGCCGCAATTCGCCTTGCCAGCTGCGTATGACGGCCGCCCGGCGCTCGGCAGTGCCAATTTCGCCGAGGGGCAGCCGCGGCTGCTCAACATTTTCGCAAGCTGGTGCCTGCCCTGCATCGCGGAAGCGCCCGTGCTCGAAGGCATGGCGCGACAGGGGGTCGTGATCGATGCGATCGCGATCCGCGACAGGCCTGAGGATGTTGCTGCCTTTCTCAAGCGCAACGGCAACCCCTATCAACGCATCGGATCGGACGTGAACAGCTCGGTCCAGCTCGCGCTCGGCTCGTCGGGCGTGCCCGAAACCTTCGTCGTCGATGGCAAGGGGATCATCCGATACCAGCATATCGGCGATATCCGTCCCGAGCATGTCCCCACGATCCTCGAAGAGCTGAGGAAGGCACGGTGAGGGCGCTGCTTGCCCTTATGCTGATTGCGGCACCCGTTGCCGCACTGGCCGATTCCGCGATGCCTGCCGCTGAGCTCGCCGACACCCAGCTTCCCGATCCCCGACAGGAGGCCAAGGCGGTCGCACTGATGGAAACGCTGCGCTGCGTGGTTTGTCAGGGCCAGTCGATCGCCGACAGCGATGCCGAGATCGCGGGCGACATGCGCGCCATGGTGCGCGAGCGCATCCAGAAGGGCGAGAGCCCCGAGGCGATTCGCGCGTGGATGATCGAGCGCTATGGCGAGTGGGTGAGCTACAAGCCGGGCTTTTCCGCGGGCACGGCGCCGCTCTGGATTGCGCCTCTGCTGCTGCTGGCGACGGGCATATGGCTCGCGCGCGGCCGCCTTCGCGTTCGGAAGAAGCGCTGATGGGCTGGATCATCATTGTCGCCATGGCGCTGGCCGCGTGGCTGCTTCTCTGGCGCCTCGGTCGTGTGCCCCGGCTGAGCTGGGAACTGATCGGCGCGGCGCTGCTGCTCGGGCTGGCGGGCTATGCCTGGCAGGGAAACCCCGGCCAGGTCGGTAGCCCGGTTCAGGCGCGCGCCGATACCGTCAATGTCGATCCCGAACTGATCGCGCAGCGCAAGGCGATGATGGGCCAGTTCGGCACCGAGGCGCAGTGGCTCGACACCGCCGACACCTATGGCCGGCTGGGCTCTACCCGCGCCGCGGTTACGGTGATGCGCGGCGCGGTTCACGCCTATCCCAATAGCGCCGATCTGTGGGTGGGATTTGGCAATGCGCTGGTGGCGCATGGCGACGGGATGATCTCGCCCGCCGCGCAATATGCGTTCCAGAAGGCGGCGCAGCTTTCGCCCGAGCATCCTGGCCCGCCCTTTTTCATGGGGCTTGCGCTCGCGCAGTCGGGACAGCTCGACAAGGCCGAGGCACTCTGGGCGGAATTGCTCGCACGGACGCCGCCCGAAGCCCCCTGGCGTGCCGATCTCGAATCCAAGCTCGGCATGCTCAGGCAGCAGATGGGCGCATCGCCTGCGCCCCTTCAGCCCTCCCAGGGCGAATAGGGCAGGTCGAGCGCTTCGGCCACCGCCTGATGGCGGATCTTGCCGTCGGAGACGTTGAGGCCGTTGGCCAGATGTGGATCGGCCTTCATCGCGGCTTCCGCGCCCATGTTCGCCAGCTTGAGCGCGAAGGGCAGCGTCGCGTTGTTGAGCGCGAAGGCCGAGGTACGCGCGACCGCGCCGGGCATGTTGGCGACACAGTAATGGATCACGCCCTCGACCTCGAACACAGGATCGGCATGCGTGGTCGCCTTTGATGTCTCGAAGCAGCCGCCCTGATCGATCGCAATGTCGACGATCACCGAACCGCGCTTCATCGTCCTGAGCATCTCGCGCGTCACCAGCTTGGGGGCGGCAGCGCCGGGGACGAGCACCGCGCCGATGACGAGGTGCGCGTTCTTCACCGCCGCCGCGATCGCCGACTTCGACGCATAGGCGGTCTTGATCTGGCTGCCGAAGAACATGTCGAGTTCGGCCAGACGCTCGTTCGAGATGTCGTAGATGGTGACATCGGCGCGCTGGCCGACCGCCATCTGCGCCGCATTCACGCCCGCCACGCCGCCGCCGAGGATCGCGACCCGGGCGGGCGCCACACCGGGCACGCCGCCCAGCAATACGCCGCGTCCGCCCTGTTCCTTTTCAAGATAGTGCGCGCCGACCTGGATCGACATGCGGCCGGCAACCTCCGACATCGGCTTGAGCAGCGGCAGCGATCCCGTGCGCGATGTGACGGTTTCATAGGCGATGCACGTCGCCCCCGATTTCATCAGTCCTTCGGCCTGCGGCTTGTCTGCGGCGAGGTGGAGGTATGTGAAAAGCAGGTGATCGGGGCGGAGCAGCGCGATTTCCTGCGGCTGCGGCTCCTTGACCTTCACGATCATGTCGGCCGCTGCGAACACCTCTGCGGGCGTGCCGAGTATCTTCGCGCCCGCCTCGACATAATCGGCGTCGTCGAAGTCGATCCCGCCGCCCGCCTGCGTCTCGACGAAGACCTCATGCCCCGCGGCGGTCAGCTCGGCGACCGAGGGCGGGGTGAGGCCGACGCGATATTCGTGGTTCTTGATTTCCCTGGGAACGCCGACCTTCATTGTCCGTCTCCTGTAATGTCTTTGCGGTCGAGAATATCGCCATCGCCACTGGAAGTGTTTGCAAAACGATCCTTTCAATGGTCGGAATTTGGGATAATCTCCCGATCTGGAGGGGTATCTGACAACAATTATCAAACTCGATGCGATCGACCGCAAAATTCTCGACATTCTCGCGCATGATTCGGGTGTGACAAGCGAGAGGCTGGGCTTGCGCATCGGGCTTTCGCCTTCGGCGGCGCACCGGCGCGTGAAGCTGCTCGAGGAAAGCGGCATGATCCTCGGCTATCGCGCGCGGTTATCGCCCGCGGCCAGAGGCCGCCCGTCCACGGTCTTCGTCTCGGTCACGCTGGTCGATCAGCGCCAGACGACGCTCGCGGCCTTCGAGGACGCACTGCTCAGGACGTCGGTCATTCGCGAGGCGCACCTGATGAGCGGCGAGTCGGATTATCTGCTCAAGGTATTGATTCGTCACGAAGACAGTTACGAACGCGTCCATCGCGAGGTGCTGGCCACGCTTCCCGGCGTACAGCGACTGGTGACCCAGTTCACCATCCGGACGCTGGCGGTGGACGAGTGACGAAGGCGCAGTTGATAGTGCAGATGCGAAATGCTAGTGGCCGCGAGCCCTTTGTTCGGCAAAGAGAGACGGCTTTTTTTATGGCCTTTGTCAGTATGACGCGAGCTAACTGAACGCTCGATGAGCACCACAGCAACGGCAGCGGAGGCACAAGCCTCGCAGGCCCATGTCGACCAGCCTCTTGCGAAGCTGGCGGTGGCGGCCATCGGGATCGTGTTCGGCGATATCGGCACGAGTCCCATTTACGCGTTTCGCGAAACCTTTGCGGGGCACCATCCGCTCACGCCCGACAAGCTCCACATCCTTGGCGTTCTGAGCCTCATCTTCTGGTCGATGATGATCGTGGTCACGATCAAGTACGTGTCGATCATCATGCGCGCTGACAACAAGGGCGAGGGGGGCAGCCTCGCGCTGCTCGCGCTGATCAACCGCCAGTCCGAGGGCAAGCGCTGGAGCGCACCGATCGTGATGCTGGGCGTGTTCGCCACCGCGCTGTTCTACGGCGACAGCATGATCACACCCGCAATGTCGGTGCTTTCGGCGGCCGAAGGGCTCGTGACCGTCGATTCGCGCTTCGGCACATGGGTTCTTCCGATCGCGGTCGCCATTCTGATCGGGCTGTTCTCCATCCAGGCGCACGGCACCGCCAAGGTCGGCCAGCTCTTCGGGCCGATCATGATGATCTATTTCGTCGCGCTCGCGGTGCTCGGCATCATGCACATCGTCCAGGCCCCCGCGATCCTCATCGCACTCAACCCCTGGTATGCCGTCCAGTTCTTCATGACCGACGGCACGCTCGCGTTCCTCGCGCTCGGTTCGGTCGTCCTCGCTGTGACAGGCGCCGAAGCGCTCTACGCCGATATGGGACATTTCGGGCGCAATCCCATCCGCGTTTCGTGGCTCTTCTTCGTGCTGCCCGGCCTGATGCTCAACTATCTGGGGCAGGGGGCGATGATCCTGTCGCTGGATGCGGCGGGTGCCGCGGAGGCGATCAGGAATCCCTTCTTCCTGCTGGCGCCCGAAGCGGTACGCCTGCCGCTCGTCATCCTGGCGCTGCTCGCGACGGTGATCGCGAGCCAGGCCGTCATCTCGGGCGCCTTCTCGCTCACCCAGCAGGCGATCCAGCTCGGCTTCATCCCGCGCCTGCGCATCCAGCACACCAGCGCCAGCGCCGCGGGACAGATCTATATCCCCGTCATCAACTGGGCGCTGATGGTGATGGTGATCCTGCTCGTGCTGTTCTTCGGCTCGTCGAGCAACCTCGCCGCGGCCTATGGTATCGCGGTGACGGGCGCGATGTTCATCGACACCTGCCTGCTCGCGGTGGTGCTCTTCAGCCTGTGGCACTGGAACAAGGCGATCGCCGTGGTCGTGCTCGCGGTCTTCTTCATCGTCGACACCGCCTATTTTGCGGCGAATCTGACCAAGGTGCCCGATGGCGGCTGGTTCCCGCTGCTCGTTGGGCTGTTCGCATTCACCCTGCTCACCACTTGGGCAAAGGGGCGCAAGCTCATGATGGACCGTATGCGTGAGGCAGCGATGCCGATCGCGGTGTTCGTCAACTCGGCCGCCAATTCGGCGACGCGCGTTCCCGGGACAGCGGTGTTCATGACCTCGACCGCCGACGGCGTGCCGCACGCGCTGCTCCACAATCTGAAGCACAACAAGGTGCTGCACGAGCGCGTCATCCTGCTGACCGTGAAGATCGAGGACGTGCCCTATGTCGCGATGGAGCAGCGCTGCGGGCTGAAAGACCTCGGCCATGGCTTCCACCGCCTCGTCATCCGCTATGGCTTCATGCAGGAGCCCGACGTGCCCGAGGCGCTGAGGCTGACGACGGGCTGCGGCCCCGAGTTCAAGATGATGGACACCAGCTTCTTCCTTGCGCGGCAGACGCTGCTGCCCTCGGCGCGGCCGGGCATGGCGCTGTGGCGTGAGCGGCTGTTCGCGTGGATGATGCGCAACGCCGAAAGCGCGATGGACTTCTTCAAGCTGCCGACCAACCGCGTCGTCGAACTCGGCAGCCAGGTCGAGATATAGGCGCGCCGATCATCGTCTCCGCGTTCTTCGGTGACGCGGATTTCGCGTGGCTCGACGGGCTGCGGCGCGCGCATTACCCGGCGGAGCACAATCGCGTTCCCGCGCATCTGACACTGTTCCAGCATCTGCCGCCCGCGATCGAACCCGAACTTCGCGATCAGCTTTCAGCGGCGACACGCGGCACGCCGTCGCCGGCCGCGCGCGTCGCGGGTGTCATGCGGATGGACCGGGGCGTTGCGCTGCGTATCGACAGCCCCGCGCTCGACGAGATTCGCGTGCAGCTTGCGGAGCATTTCCACGGCCTCCTGATCGCGCAGGATCAGGCGGGCTGGCGGCCCCATGTCACCATCCAGAACAAGGTCGAACCGCGTGTCGCGAGGGCACTGGCCGAGGCGCTGGAACAGGCGTTCCGGCCGCGTCCGCTCGCCATCGCGGGGCTCGCCGCCTGGCGCTACCGCGCCGGAACATGGGAGCCGCTGGCGCGACATCGCTTTGGATGACAATGCCCTGTTGACCACCCCCGCGCCGCTGACTATAGCGCCCGTCCGCGCACCAAGCGCGAGGCCCATGGGGCGGAGTAGCTCAGCTGGTTAGAGCAGCGGAATCATAATCCGCGTGTCGGGGGTTCAAGTCCCTCCTCCGCTACCAACAAAAATCCTGTCCGGAATTAGGGAATCATGTGCGCGGCGGGCAGGGCTATGCGGGGGGGCAATTGCAGATGCCCGCCGCGCTGGCTTTGGGCAAAGCCATTGTCGCATTGCCGCCATTTCACCGCGCGCACAATGGCAAGAAACCCCTACGCAATTTCCGCGTGGTGGCTGAACTCGATGCGCCAATCGCGCATTTGCTGCCCGTTGCGCAAGGTCAACCGCGAGCGAGCGCGCCCGGCAGGGCGCCGCTTCGTGCAGGAGCATATGTCTCGGCGCGCGGCATCGGCAAAAAACTGCGAGTTTCTACGGGTTTCTACGGATATCTTCTTAGTCGAAGCTGGCGGATGCCTGATATTCTGAAGGTTGAATCAACTCTGTTGGGTAGCGTTCTTGTTGCGTTGGGGCGCGAACTTGGCTGCTTGCGCAGCACGCTTTGAAAGGAGTTGGAAATGCTCTCACCAGGAAAAAGAATCGCGGCCGTCAGCTTGATAATCGCAGGCGGACTGAGCCTCAGCGCGTGCGCAACTACCGAATATGTGGATGAGCAGGTCGCAACGGTCACCTCTCGCGTCGCTGCGCTGGAATCGAAGGTGCAGCAAGTCGAAAGCACGGCGAACACGGCCAACACGACCGCACAGTCGGCGGCGGAAGCCGCGCAGTCGGCGAACCAGCGGCTCGATCAGCTCACTGGCCGGGTTGACGGCCTTGAGCAGCAGCTGGCGCAAAAGCGGCCCCGGAACTAATCGCTCGGCTGCGGAGTTCGTCGGAGAATCCTTGTCCTTCGGACTCCGCGGCCGCGGTGGCAGATTAGTTTGAGGTAGAGAAGATTGATCATGCACATTCGCGTGTCAGCAGCATGGCTCGCGCTTGGATGCGTTGCGTTGCCGTGGGTGGCTTCGGCGCAGGAGGTGCCGACGGCGAGCGCCGCCGAGCCGCTCGTGGACGCGGTGGCAGCCCCCGACGCGCCAGCCGCCGACGCCGTGGAACCATCGTCCGAAATTGTGGCGCAAATGGCGCAGTGGATCACCGCATCCCGCGACAATGGCGATCTGCCCTTCATGATCATCGACAAGGTCGCGGCCGAAGTGATCATATTCGATGCCCAGGGCCAGTTCCTCGGCGCGGCGCCAGCCCTGCTGGGTATCGCACCCGGGGACGAGTCCGCGCCTGGCGTCGGCGACCGCGAGTTGTCAGCAATCAAGCCTGAAGATCGCACGACGCCCGCCGGGCGTTTTGTGGCCAAGTACGGGATTGGCAGCGGCAATCGCAAAGTCCTCTGGGTCGACTATGTGACTGCGATCTCACTCCACCCGGTCGTTACAGCGAACAAGAAGGAACGGCGCCTGCAACGGCTGAACTCGCCTTCCCCGGAAGACAATCGCATCACCTATGGCTGCATCAATGTCCCCGCCTCCTTTTATGCCAAAGTCGTGAGTCCGCTTTTCAAGGAGACGAGCGGAGTGGTCTATATCCTCCCGGAGACCAAGCCTCTGAACGAGGTCTTCGCGGCATTTCATGCTCAGGGGCAGCCGAGCCCACCCTGACGCGCTTCGCACGGGCCAGGTGCTCGACCGGCAATCGCTTGTCTCAAAAGAAGGGCCCCGGTCCTTTGCGGACCGGGGCACAGATTGTGCGTTTCTGTCGCGTCAGAACTTGAAGCCGGCGGCAAGGCCGTAGCGGCGCGGTTCCAGCGTGAAGACGTTGGTGAACAGGCCCGACGACTGGTCGGTCACATACTGGCCCGTGATCGCGTTGTTCTTGGTCAGGTTCTGGACGAAGGCGCGGACGAACCAGCGATCCTCCTGCCCGTTGAGCTGGATCTGCGCGTTGATCACCTCATAGCCCGGCATCCGGTCGATATTGCCGTTGAAGATGCTCGCATAGCTCTCGCCCGTATAGGTCAGGTCGATACGCGGAACGAGCGACATGCCGTTGTCGAAGTCCACCGTGTACTGAAGGCCCGCCGAGAATTTGAAGTTCGGCGCCTGGGGCAGTTCGTTGCCCTTGAGGTTGACCTCCACGCCGCTGCCGAGGACCTGGAAGGGCAGGGCGCCCGTTGGCACGCCGAACAGCGCGCGGAGCGCCGCAGGCGGGTTCGCCGCAGTGGCCGCGAGCGCGCTGCAGATCGAGAAGGCGCCCGTGGTGTTGGTGCCCGGAACCGCCACGGGGCCGCGCAGCCCGAGCCCGGTGTTGACCGCGGTGACATAGGTGTTCACGCCAACGACATTGCCCGCGGTGGTCGGCACCACCGCGCAGTTCGACGCGTTCTGCAGATCCTTGATGATGACCGCATCCGAACGGCCACCGGAGGGATCGCGCGGATTGCTGAGGAACTTGTCGTTCGACACCTTCGAATGCAGGTAGCTGAAGCCGAGATTGGCTATCAGCGCGCGCACAGGGCTGATGATGGCCTCTGCCTCCACGCCGTAGATGTCGGCGCTGACATTGTCGTTGACCGAGGTACGCGCGACGATGCGGCTGAGCTGCAGATCCTTGTACTTGTAGTAGAAGCCCGTGAGGTTGAGGCGCAGCGTTCCGTCGAGGAAAGTGTTTTTCGAACCGATCTCGAACGAGTCGACGGTCTCGGGGTCGAAGGTCACGGGCACCGCGAAGATCGGCGACAGCGGCGGATTGACGCCCCCCGATTTGTAGCCGCGCGAGTAGGACAGGTAGACGAGGTTGTCGTCGGTGATCTTGTAGTCGAGGACCGCGCGGCCCGTGAATTCGTTGAAGCTTACATTGTGCTCGGCATATTCCTGGGCACCCGGCTTGGTGGCGTCGAAATCGAGCAGCGCGTAATTGAGCGCATCGGTGAAGCTGTCGGAGCCGAATGGCACCGCAGGGAACTGGCCTGCCGAATCCTGCAGCAGCGTCGTCCGTGCCCTGATGAACTTCTTGTCGTCGTTATAACGCAGGCCGAGCGTCAGCTTGAGACGATCGTTGAACTCGACATAGGCCTCACCGAAAATGCCGAAGGATTTCAGGCGGAAGAGGTCCGAGTCGTTACGGTAGAAGGGCGTGCCGAAAAAGGCGGCGCCGCCGGTGTTTGCAGCGCCCAGGATGCCCGTCGC
This sequence comes from Sphingomonas sp. LaA6.9, assembly GCF_022601895.1. GTDB lineage: Bacteria > Pseudomonadota > Alphaproteobacteria > Sphingomonadales > Sphingomonadaceae > Sphingobium_A. The sequence continues at coordinate 8,166 of NZ_JAKVIO010000014.1, read as the reverse complement.
ATAGTCGAGGCCAAAGGCGTTGACGTAATAGCTGTTATCCTTTGTCTGGCTGTCCAGATAGTTGGCGCCGATCAGGAAATTGAACATGCCGTCGAACTGGCTGTCGACATGGCCTTCGATCGCATATTGGCGCGTCGTCAGCTTGGACCGGTCGAAGTCGAGGCTTTGCCCGAAACAGCCGATCGTGTTGCCGCCATAGACGCCGACGCCATTGGGGTCGGCGTCGGACTGGCAGACGCCGCCCGCCGGGCCGTTGGGAATCAGTGCCTGGCGAACCGCGTTGAGAAACGCGAACGGCGAACCGGCGCGGCCAAGCGCGTTAAGCTGGGCAAGGCCGGGATTGTTGGCGAGCGGCGCTTCGACCGCGAGGTTGTAGTCGGTCCGCGAGTCCACGGTGTTATGCGTGTAGCCGCCCGTCATGGTCAGGCTGAACTGGTCGCCCAGCTGCTGCTGCAGCCGGCCCATGATGTGATATTCCTCGGCGAAGTATGTCGGCGCAAAGTCGATGTTCACGTTGCGAAGGCCATCCGGCTTCGCGAAGTTCGCATAGACATCGGGGCCGTAGATGCTGCCGAGCCCGAAGCGGGCGAGCGCGCCGCCCGAGGCGGCCGATGCGATGCCGAGAAACTCGTTGGACGCGATCAGTGCCGCGAGCGTTGAGTTGCCGTTGGTCGTCTCATTCTCGAGCTTGTCGGGCGCACAACCCAGAATGCCCGTCGGGTCGCGGTTGCAGAGCTGGTTCTGGATGCGCGAACGGTCGTCCTTCTCGCGGAAATAATAGCCGATCAGGTCGAGCGTGGTGGAGGACGAGGGCTCCCAGCGCAGTGAGCCGCGGAGGGCGTAAAGGTCGCGGCCGTCGATACGCGTGTTATCGTAGACATTCTTGGTATAGCCGTCGCGGTTCAGATAATAGCCCGCCAGACGAACGCCGAGTGTGTCGGTGATCGGCGCGTTCACCATGCCGTTGATCTTGTACGACTCGAAATTGCCGTACTCGAAGCTGCCCGAGGCCTGGAATTCGGTCAGGTCGGGCTTGGCGGTGATGAAGTTGACCACGCCCGATGTCGCGTTGCGGCCGAACAGCGTGCCCTGCGGCCCGCGCAGGACCTCGACGCGCTCAAGGTCGAAATACTCGGTCTCGAACAGGCGCGTCGAGAGCAGCGGCATGTCGTTGACGTGGATCGCGGTGGCCTGGTCGCAGGTGATGCCGACGCAAAGGTCGCCAATGCCGCGGATCGTGAAGCTCGACGAGGTGAAGTTGGTCTTGGTGAAGGTGACGTTGGGCAGCGTGAGCTGGAGGTCGGTCGCGTTCTCGATCTGCTGCGACTCAAGTGCTTCGGCGGAAAAGGCTGATACTGCGATGGGAACGTCCTGAAGCCGCTCGGCCTGGCGCTGTGCGGTAACGACGATATCTGCAATGCCCGTCTCGCTCGCGGTATCCTGCGCGAGTGCGGGATTTGCGATCACGAGCGCCAAGGCGGATGCCGTAAGCAATTCGAGCTTCGTCATGGATTTTCCCCTCTCTGTTGGCCCTGTTTGCGGGCCGTCCGCTTGGTGCGGTTTTCCAGACAAATGTTGCACAAAAATTTTCTCCGTCAACCGCGGATAGCTTTGGATTTGCGGGAGTTTTGGTGCTGTTGCAGCAAGGAAACAGTTGCAATTCGAGACGTATCGGATTCAGGGCCGCGTTGCCGTAACGTCATTTTTTCGCTGCAGCGCCAAAGCAACGCGTGCAAGTGCAGGATCATTGGGGCGATTTGGTGTCAGGGGCTTCGCGTGCTAGCGGCAAAAACGGTAACCCAAGGGGAGTTTCATGACCGATTCCGCTTCACCCGATGATGGCGACCTTGTCCGTTCGCCCGCGAAGGTCGATGTGCCGGAGCATGTCGAGGAAGCGATCCGGACACTGATCCGATGGGCGGGGGACGATCCGTCGCGCGAAGGACTTCTGGATACGCCCAAGCGCGTTGCGCGCGCATGGCGTGAATATTGTCAGGGCTATGGCGAGGATCCCGCGCTCCACCTCTCGCGCACCTTTGAAGAGGTCGGCGGCTATGACGAGGTCGTGCTGCTCAAGGGCATTCCCTTCCAGTCGCACTGCGAGCATCACATGGCGCCGATCATCGGGACTGCCTCGATCGCCTATCTGCCCAAGGATCGTGTCGTCGGCATCTCCAAGCTTGCGCGCGTGCTGCACGGCTTTGCGCGTCGTCTCCAGGTCCAGGAGCGCCTGACTGCCGAAGTCGCCGACTGCATCTGGGAAAATCTGCAGCCGCACGGCGTCGCCGTGGTCATCGAGGCTACCCATGCCTGCATGACCGCGCGCGGCGTGCGCACCCCCGGGGTCGCCATGACGACCAGCCGCGTCATGGGGGTTTTCCGCGACGACGAGCGCAGCCGCAAGGAAGTGCTCAGCCTGATGGGTTACTGATCCCCCGGGTCACGACACATCGAGTACGGGATCGGTCCTGCGCTCGACGATCGTCAGCGGTGGCAGGAAGATCTGGACCAGCCAGCCGATCGAAACCGCATATAATACGGTCCCCAGTCCGATGGTGCCGCCCAGCATCCAGCCGATGGCGAGCACCGACAATTCGATCCCCGTCCGCACGAGGCGTATCGACCAGCCCGTCCGCCTGACAAATCCCGTCATCAGTCCATCGCGCGGGCCGGGGCCCAGTCCAGCGCCGATATAGGCGCCGCCGGCAACGCCATTGAGCACGATGCCGAGCGCCAGCAGCGCGACGCGAACGGGCAGCGTCTCGGGCACGGGCAGGAAATACAGGCTGGCATCAACGGCCAGGCCGATGACGACGATATTGCTGATCGTCCCGATGCCGGGGCGCTGGCGTAGCGGCAGCCAGAGCAGCAGCACCAAAGCGCCGACGACGTTGACCACGGTGCCGAAGCTCCAGCCCGCGCGCATCGCGATGCCCTGATGAAAGACATCCCATGGGTCGAGGCCAAGATTGGCACGGAGCATCAGGGCCATCGAGAAGCCGTAGAGGATCAGGCCGGCATAGAGTTGGGCAAGGCGACGGGTCATCATCCCCTGCCAATGAACAAAATTGGCATTGTTTTAAATATCCACTTGCCACATAATGGCAGTATGTTGGGACGGACCATCGGTACGGCGTCGCTTGTTCGGCAACTTGGCGCATGGCGCGGAGCGGGCAGGGGGAGTGCCGGTTACCGGCAACTGGCCGACGCGTTGCGGTTGCTGATCCTCGACGGACGGCTGCCGCTGGCTATCCGGATTCCGGGCGAACGGGATCTGGCCGCGGCACTCGACGTCAGCCGGACGATGGTGAGCGCCGCCTTCGCAATCCTGCGTGACGAAGGCTATCTCGTGAGCGTCCAGGGCTCGGGCAGCCGGACGAGCGTCCCCGCCGGTGCTGGAGGGCGGCCCGCAGCGATTCCCGATTATGCGTCGGGCGACATCATAGATCTTGCCGTTGCGGCGCTCCCTGCGGGCGCTGGCGTGCACCGCGCCTATGCCTGCGCACTGGCAGCATTGCCGGCGCATCTGCCGGGCCATGGCTATGAACCGGTTGGTCTGGATGTGCTGCGCGAGGCTATCGCTGCCCGGTACGTGGCGCGGGGCTGCCCGACCGAACCGGGGCAGATCATGGTGACGCATGGCGCGCAGCACGGCCTCGCGCTGGTCCTGCGGTTGCTCGCGGGGCCCGGGGACCGCGTGGTGGTCGATCATCCGACATATCCGCATGCGATCGACGCGATCCAGCGCATGTCCTGCCGTCCCGTGCCGGTCGGCCTCCCTGTGCAGGGCTGGGACATCGAGGCGATGACCGCTGCCTTCCGGCAGGCAAGTCCGCGACTGGCCTATCTGCTGCCCGATTTCCACAACCCGACCGGGCGCTGCATGAATGCCGCGGAACGCGCCGAACTCGCGGCCGCCGCCGCGCGGACGCAGACGGTGCTCGTCATAGACGAGACGCTGGCCGATCTCTGGCTCGATGCGCCACCGCCGGCGCCCGTCGCTGCGCATGACAGCGGCGATTGGGTGGTTACGCTGGGATCCACCGGCAAGAGCTATTGGGGCGGACTGCGTATCGGCTGGATCCGCGCGAGCGCGCGCACCATCGCCGCGCTCGGTCGCGTCCGCCCGTCGCTCGATCTGGGGACGCCCGTGCTGGAGCAGATCGCGGCCGCGGCGTTGATCGTGCAAGGCGATGCCGATCTCGAAACGCGCCGTGCAGAGTTGCGGCGGCATCGTGCGAAGCTGATCGATCTGCTCGGCGCGCACCTGCCCGACTGGCGCGTGCAGCCACCTCCGGGCGGGCTTTCGCTCTGGGCCGAAATGCCCGGCAGACTGAGTACCGCGCTCGCGGCGACCGCGGAGGGGCATGGCGTGCGCGTGACAGCGGGACCGCGTTTCGGTGCAGATGGGTCTTTCGAGCGTTTCCTGCGGATACCCTATACCCAGCCCGAGGCGATGCTGGAAAAGGGCATTGCGCGGCTGGCCTCCGCCTGGCGCGGGGTCACGGCGTCGCGGCATCGCGGCCCGGCCGCTGGTGCTGAACTCAGCGCCGTCTTTTGAGCCTTGCCATCATGTGCGCGGGCGCACAGCGGGCGCGTGTGATTTCATGCATCAAGGGCGCATGCTGAAACAGATCATCCCGCTCTTCGCGTCCTACGCAACGCTCGGCGTCACGCTGTTCCTGTATCTCGGCGGGGTGTGACGCGCGGGGGCAAAGAGAAACCGCCCGAACTCCTGCGAGCCGGGCGGTCCCTTTTTCTCGTTGAAGTCGCGAAAGGCGATCAGCCCTCGGCTTCTTCCTCGGTGACCTCGACCGCGACGGAAGCGATCTCGCCGGGCTCGGCGTTGGGATCGAACTCCTCGGTGAAGCCCGCCTCGTCCTTTTCGAACATGGCGGCCATCACGTCGACGCCCTGCGCCTGAAGCTCGGCTTCCTCGGGCGAACGTGCGACATTCACCTTGACGGTCACCACGACTTCGGGGTGCAGCGCAACCTTGACGGTCTCGACGCCGATCGCCTTGATCGGACGGTCGAGCACGACCATCGACTTGGTGACCTTGGCGCCTTCGGCTTCCAGAGCCTCGACGATGTCGCGGACCGAAACCGAACCATAAAGCTGGCCGGCGTTCGAAGCCTGACGGATGAGCGTGACGCTCTTGCCGTCGACGTCCTGCGAAGCCTTTTCGGCATCGACGCGGCGGGCGGCGTTGTCGGCCTCGATCTGGGTGCGGTTGGCTTCAAAGACCTTGCGGTTCGCTTCGTTGGCGCGGAGCGCCTTCTTGCGAGGCAGCAGGAAATTGCGGGCAAAGCCGTCCTTCACGGTGACGACGTCACCGATGTGGCCGAGCTTCTCAACGCGTTCGAGCAGAATCACTTGCATGTGCCTGCGCTCCTTACTTCACGATATAGGGCAGAAGGCCGAGATGGCGGGCGCGCTTGATCGCCTTGGCCAGCTCGCGCTGCTTCTTTGCGGACACCGCAGTGATGCGGCTGGGGACGATCTTGCCACGCTCGGACACGAAGCCCTGAAGCAGACGGACGTCCTTGTAATCGATCTTCGGCGCATCCTTGGCGGCGAAGGGGCAGCTCTTGCGGCGGCGGAAAAATGGGCGTGCCATGGTTCAGAGCTCCTTATTCGCTGTCTGCGTCACGACGGGGACGATCCTCGCGGCCGCCTTCACGGCCACCTTCGCGCCCACCTTCACGGTCGCCACGACCACGACGGCCATCGCGCTCACCCTTGCGCATCATGACCGAGGGGCCCTGCTCATGGGTGTCGACCTTGACGGTCATGTAGCGGATCACGTCTTCGTTGATCGCGGTCTGGCGCTCGAGCTCGGCGACCACGCCAGCGGGGGCGTCGATGTCGAGCAGCACATAGTGCGCCTTGCGGTTCTTCGCGATCTTGTACGCGAGCGAACGGAGACCCCAGGTCTCGGTCTTCACGACCTTGCCGTTGTTCTCTTCGATGATCTTGGTGGCGGTTTCCGCCAGCGCGTCAACCTGGGCTTGTGCCAGATCCTGACGCGCGAGAAACACGTGCTCATACAGAGCCATGCGCGCTGTTCCTTCATCTTGGCCGATCGCTGACGCCGCCCCATGCGGTCGCCCCTCCGGCTGTCTTCTCAAAAAAACCAGGGGCAGAGAGACTGGCTCTCCACCCCGGTTGCAGCGGCCCATGGCGGAAAACCGGGCGGAATGCAAGTGCGGAGCGCGCCGTGGCCGAGATTTGTGGCGGAAGCTGTTTCTTTCTTCCTTTGCGGCTCTGCACGACAAAAAATGTTCACGCGGAGACGCAGAGAGCGCGGAGAAAAGAAGAAGTGGGCGCTTGAACGGGCTCAGAGCGGCGTCGCCCAGGGAGGTGGTCGTCCGGGTGCCACGAACGACCTGGGGCAAGGGCGCACGGTGCGATAGGGCAGGTCCGCGTCGGCGGTGGATGGCGCAGGGGCGCCGGCTGCGATCGGCGTTTCGGCCTGTTCGGCGGAAACGCCGTATGCCGCCGGATCTCGCTGGACTGGATATTCGGCTGGCGGGGGAATTTCGGGAAAGCGCATTGCGTCGGTGATATCGGCGCGGGGCGGGGGCGTGCGCGCGCCGCGTTTGCGCGGACGCCCGGCCACGAAGCCGAAATAGGCGTCGCGCGCCTCGGCGGTGGCTGCGCGGATGGGGGCGATCAGCCGCTCGTTGATCGCGTGTTGCGCCGCGGCCTCGCGATCGCTCAGCGCGCGGTTGTAGCCTGGATCGCCAAAGGCGTATTCCTCATCGCCGTCGAAACCCGGCGGGGGCGGGAAATCGGTCCTGAGCGCGTCGCGGACATCGCACCACCAGACGCCCCTCAGCGCTGCCACGGCCTCTTCGGGTGTAAGATCGGCGGGCGGCGCGACATCGTCTTCCCCGCGAAGTTCACACCGTTCCTGGCCGGGCACTGGCGCGGCCATATCGGGGCGGCGCGCGGCGAGGAACAGGGCGGTCGCAGCGGCAAGGCCGGCGGCGTTCTCCTCACCCCCGCCGCGCGAGATCATGTCGAGAAACGCCTCGAAGTCCTGCGTGATGATCCGTGCGAGCGCGGCGTCGCCATCGCTCGCAGGATCGGCCAGACGGTCGAGCCGCGACAGCATCGACATGGCGAGGCGGTTATCATGCCGGCGGCGCGTCACCACGCCGTCCTCACCATGGACCAGCACGTCCTCCTGCCCCTCGATCGCGCGCGCCATCAATTCGTCGGCAAGCCGGGCGCGCGCGAGGAGCAAGGCGGCGTCCCAGCCAAGGCGAAAGGCGGTGCCGTCGACGCGAAAGCGCAGATTATAGGCCGAGCGCGTCGAAAGCCCGCACGCCTCGCAGGCGGCGCGCACCACGCCCGTTTCGGCAAGCGCCTCGAGAAAGGCGCGCTGGCGCTCCGGGCTCCAGCCATCGCAGCGCGCGGCTGGCGCGGGCAGCGCAAGGGCTTCGATAATGGCCATGAAGTTCCTCCATCCCGAATGCGAGGAGCGTAACGCAAGCGGGCGGCTGTAGGACAGAACGAAATGAGAACGACGTTGGGGTTGGTGATGACTGGTGACGCTGGCAAAGAAGACATTAGCTGAGTTGCCAGCTTGGCAGGATGCCGCGCAGCTATCATGATGCCCACTGCGTCTCCGAGGATACAAAGCCTTGAATCCACGTAAATTGATTGGTGCTGTCGCGTTAGCCCTGCTTCTGCTTCTAGCGCTGGCTATCCGCTACATAGCAGGCATCCCCCAAGATGACTGGAACCCCTTGTGGAGCCTCGCTCACGGTGTGGGCTTGTGCGTTGCGTTGTTCATGACCTTCTACGACCGGAAAAACTTTCCCGAGAAGGTTTGGGATTTCAATCCCAAGCGCGGCGTTCTGTACTTCTTACTGGGATGGATCATCTTTCCATTCATGATGGTCGTAGATGCAATTTTCGGAGCCGAGTTCACGTTGAGTGGCATGGCCGTTGGCACCTTCTTCATGTCGGTTCTGATCGGGATCGCTGGAACCTTCACGGAGAATGTTGGAGTTTAGCCGCATACCGGCCTTCAGGTCCGGTCACCCCTCAGGCCGTGCCAAACGAATGGCCGTTCTCCCCGGGCGGGTTCAACTGGTCATCGCAACACCTTCTAATCATGCTGATGAAGGAGGTGTTCTATGGTGACGTCGCGGA
>NZ_JAKVIO010000077.1 GCF_022601895.1 Sphingomonas sp. LaA6.9 | reverse complement strand
CCACGCTGCTCTTCAAGGTGAACGGCGCGCCGATCGGCATATTGCGGCTGGCGGGGCGCTTCCGCACAGTGGCCTATCTTCAGGTGTTGAGCATGGCGATCAGGCTGGCGCTATGTATCGTCGCCTTCGTGCAAGGCGCGGGCATGCTCACCTTCGTCTTGATCTGGACGGGCACGCAGATTCTGGGTTCCGCATTGCTGGTTGTGGCGTCGCTGCGCGAACTGGCCCGCCGAGGGCTTGGACGTGTCATGCGGGCGCGGGTTTCGGGTATCACAGAGCGCTTCCCCGGAATCTGGGGCTTTACCTGGTCGACCAATTTCTCGCTCACGTTGTGGTCGAGTACACAGCAGCTCGACACATTGCTCGTCGGCGCCTTTGCCGATCCCGCAGGCGCCGGCCTCTATTATATCGCCAAGCGCGTCGGCAAAGGCGCGCTCCAGGCGGGCGCGCAGCTCCAGGCGGTGGTCTATCCCGAGATCGCGCGGCTCTGGAATAAACACAAGCGGGCGGAATTTCGTCGCGTGGTCTTCCAGTCGGAGATGTTTCTGGCCGCGTTGGGTATCGCCGGATGGCTCGTTGTAGCGCTGTTCGCGGAGCAGTTGCTTCGGATTTTCGTCGGATCGCAATTCCTTGCGGCCGCGCCGATGCTCGTCGTCCAGATGGTCGCGGTCATCCTGACGCTTGTCGCGTCGATCAAGCGCGCCGCGCTCATGTCGATGGGGCAGGCGCGGCAATTGATCGTCGCGGTGCTGATCGTGGTGCCCATATTTCACGTGACAGCGATCGGACTGATCCCGCTGATCGGCCCTCAGGGCGCGAATGTCGCGCAAGTGGTGATGGGTACGATCTGGATCGTCGCGCTGAACATCCTGTTCCGGCGTGCCGTCCGGGGCAATGACGCGGAAGAGGCGCCGAGCCCGAGGCACAAGCCGGCCGAGTTGCTGGAGCCCGAGGATGCGCTACCCCGCTAGAGCTGCGACGCGCCCATGACGCCGTGAAGCAATCGATCAAAGGGGTATCAGGCTCCGATGACCAGCCGTGATCGTTTACCGAGCGCCAGCCGCGCCAGCGCGACAACCGCCAGCGACACGGCAAGCCCGGCAAGGAAGGTCGCCACAACGCCCGCAATCAACGCCCACCAGGGTTGGCCCGGCGGCATGATCGCCCCGACGAGGCGTGCAATCGGCCGCAGCGCCGGGCCATGGACGAAGTAGACACCGAAGGAGGTGGAGGCTGCTGCAACGAGCAGGGATCGCAGGATCGAGTCCGCAGGTGCGGACCAGGCATGCAATGCCACCAGCAGTATCGAGGCCATGCTGAGGCGCTGAACGTAGAAAAGCGTTTCGCGAAGCGAGGTAAACCCGATCCGGTCAATGTCGGTCGCAAATGTGATCACAAGCGCCGCGGTGGCGAGGAGCGCAGCCACACAGAGCCAGCGCAGGTTCTGTCGCAGGATGTCGATCGACGCTTCCAGCGCGACGCCGAGCATCAGGCCGAACATGAAGGCCCCGCCGAAATAGACGAAGATCGCGGGCGTGAGCACCGTTCCCGTGCGCGAGATCAGGAGCGGGAGCAGCACGATCAGCACTGCGATCCAACGCCATCGCGCGGACCGCGCCAGCCGCGACAGGATCGGACTGATCGCATAAAGGCCGAGAATGACCGGTATGTACCACATGGTATTCCATGCATCCCCGGTCAGTATGTTCACGACCAGCTCGCGTGCGAACAAACCCCAGTCGGCCACACCATCGCGCCGCGCCGCCAGCGCCCATGCGACCGCGGTCAGCACCAGGCTCATCACGAGATAGGGCGATCCGATATTGGCAAGCCGCGCCCTGAAGAAAGGCCCATGCGGCCGGCGCCAGAAAAGATGGCTGTAGAGGATCCCTGATATAATACTGAAATAGAGCGTCGAATCGTGGAAGAGGACGAGATTGACGGCGTGCACTGCAGCCGATCGGGACGTCTGCTCGGGCAGTCCCTGCAGCAAGAAGGCGTTGCCCGCGTGGAGCATGACGATCTGCAGGATCGCAAGCCCGCGAAGCAGATCCACATAATCGACATAGGCGCTGCCCGGCGTCGCGGCTGCGGCGCGGCTCGGCGCCAAAGGGGCCGCGACCGTTTCGGTTGTCATGGCGGCGTTTCTCGAGCGTCGAGCGAGATGCAGCCGGGCTGGCCCAGCGGCGCGCGCGCAACGTCTGCCCATGGCTGATGCAGCGGACGCTCGCGATCAAGCATGGTCGCGGGCGGCGCGGGGCAGCACGCCCGCGGATCGGCACTCGCGCGATTGTGGAGCGGCGCGATGTTGACGCTGAGGCTGAGCGCGAGCGCGACGACGAGCGCTGCTGCGCTGCGTACGCCCGAACCGAGCCCGGGAGCGGCCGCGATCATCAGCGCCAGCGTCCATTGCGAACTGTAGAGCAGCGCCTCGTCGGGATTGAAGAACAGATAGAAGATGAAAAGCGCGGCGACACTTCCCAGTGCCGCCAGCACGACGCCTCGCGTCCCACCCGTGAGCCCGCGCACGATTCCCGTCACGCAGACACCGCCGATGCCAAGCAGGGCCGATGCGCGCATCGGATCGCGCAAGAGCGCCACGACATCGGCGACGACGTAACGACACTGCACATGGTCAAGCGGCGCGACGAAGGCGAACAGGAAGAAGCTGGCGAGATAGTCGCCGATAATGCGGGGATCGGTGAAGTTGGAGGCGCTCGCGTAGCGCTGCAGATAAAGTTCCTGCCATGCGAGGCCCGCTACGGGATCGAAGATGAGCGCGGGAAGCACCACCCCGAGCGATGCGATCGCGGCCGGAAGGAGCAGCGTCGCGCAAAGCCTCGATATCCATCCCCCGGGGACATGGCGCCAGGACAATCCGGTATAGATCAGCAAAAAGGCAAGCGCGGGCGGATTTGCGAGCCCGATGACAGCGCCCGCCGCGCCCGCCGCAGCACCCGAGAGGCGCGGGGCGCCTGTCGCGCGCGGTGCGAGCGCCGCAAACGCTAAACAGGCCAGTGCTATCGCCATGACGGTCACGCCATAGGTCTCGACGACGCCAAAGATCGTGACCGTGCCGAATGTCGACAGCGCCAGCGCTGCCACGAGTGCCGCGGTTATCCCCCCTGCAAGGCCGTGGTACAGAAAGGCGAAGATTAGTCCCGCACCCACGGCCTGGATCAGTGCCAGCGCCAGTGAACCCGCCACCGCCGGTGATATCCCAGCTGCAATCAGCGGGCGCGCGAGCCCGCCCACCAGCGCGGCCGCCAGCGGATGCTTGCGCGGCTTGAGCCCCGAATATTGCTGGTTCGCAAGCGCCCGCGCATAGCTCGCGGTGTCCGCACCGAGGATGCAGTTGTTGGTGGTGACGGCGGTGCGACTGAACTCAAGCCGGGCGAACGACAGGCAGAATATCGACGCCATTAGCGCGAGCGCGCAACCGAGGACCATGGCGGTGTGTCTGTGGTGGTCGTGCCCAAGCCGCATACCCATAACGCGTGGCGATCGCAGCGCGGTCGCGAGCGAACTCACCATGCCCAGACCAGTATCCCCGCCACCATGGCACCGCAAAGCAGGCTCTTGAGATCGCCGGTCGCATAGACGACAGGATCCTCCTTCACCCTCAGGCGATTGGCAAGGAGCATCAGCCGGATCAGCCAGTAGATCAGGATGGGCGCGATATACCAAAGCCTCTCGGGGTGGCTGTAGGTCTGCATGACATCGTCCGAACCAATGAATCGCACGAAAATGGTGATCGCGCTGAATCCCGACGCGGCGGCCAGCGGCACCATGACGCGCAGATCCTCGACGCGATAGGCACGGCTCGGCGCACGCGTGCCACCGGCATCGAGCAGATAGGACAGTTCGGTGAAGCGCTTTACGAGCGCCAGCGCCAGGAAGAAGAACAGCGAGAAGGCAATCATCCATTCGGAGGAGTCGGAGCCAATGGCTTCGTCGCCGGCGATGACGCGCAGCGTGTAGAACAGTGCGAGGAATACCACGTCCAGGCCAAGCATCCGTTTGACGAGCACCGAATAGAGGCAAGTGGCGCAGTAATAGACGCCAAGCACGATGAGGAACTCGGGAGGCAGCAACATGGCCACACCAAAGGCGGCCGCAGCAAGCCCGACAATGAGGGCTCCCGCTGCCGCGCGCCCGATGGTGCCGCGCGCGAGCGGTCGATCACGCTTGAACTGGTGCAGCCGGTCCGCATCGACGTCAATCAGGTCATTGAAGACATAGGCGCTCGAAGCCGCGAACGAAAAGGCGAAAAAGGCCGCGAGCGAGGCCTCGAGCGAACCAAAGCTGAAATCATGTCCAACGAGCATCGGCACGAAGACAAGGATGTTCTTCTGCCAGTGATGCGGACGCATCAGCGCTATCGAGTCGCGGCTCCAGCCGAACAATCCGCTGGACCGCCCCGGTGCCTTGTCCCTTATGGCATTGCTTCGATGGGTTCTGCTCATGGCATCAATGTAATGCCAAGCGGCATGATCGCGCGCGACGCATTGGGATTAATGCGCCGCTCTGACGGATGGGAAAACCGCGTCGATGCATTGACATAATCGGGGTCGCTTCAACCGCGCCGCCGGGAATCGGACGCCCACTCCTGGTGATGTCTCGGCCAGGAGTGGGCATCGGGTTTCAAGGGACGATGACGAAGTCGGGATTGGCTACGGAGAACATCGCCTCGCGATCGGCGGCCGGGGGATAGATCCAGACCTGATTGATCTCCTGCTTCAGCTTCTTGCCGTCCTGCCGGACCAGATGGACCTGACGGTCCCATCCCTCGGTGTAGAGCGCGCCCCAGGCGCCCAGATCGAGGCAGGTGACATATTTGGGCTGGCTGTAGGGATGGGTGGGCAACCCGACCAGTTCGGCGGCGGCATTGTGCCCGGCGACACGGCCCAGGCTGAGTGCGTGCTGACAGGACATGAGCGAGAAATTTCCGACATCGTCGGTTGCCGCCTTCACCGTGTCGCCGGTGACGAATATGCCGTCGGCTTCCGGAGCGCGCAGGAAGGCATCGCCGAGCACACGGCCGTGGGCATCATGTTCGCCTGGCACCTGTGCTGCCAGCGGGTGCGCCCGCATGCCCGCCGCCCAGATGACGGTAGAACTCTCGATCCGCTCGCCATCGGAAAGGGTGACGCCGCCGGCGTCGACGGAGGCAACCCGCACGCCCGGTCGAGGTTCGACGCCCAACTCGTCGAGCGCCTCGCGGATGACGGGCAGGGCGTCAGCTCCCATATCCGCGCCGATTTCGGACGCCGGATCGACGATGACCACACGAATCGGGGCTTCGGCGCCGAAAATAGCCCGCAGGCGTTCGGGCATTTCCGTCGCGCTCTCAAGGCCGGTAAAGCCGCCACCGGCAACCACGACGGTATTGCGCGCTTCGGAAGGTGCCACATTCGCGAGAGCCTTGAGATGCGCGTCAAGCGTCTCGGCGGATTCCAGCGTGTCCACGTTGAAGCCATAGTCGGCGAGGCCGGGGACCGGCGGTGCAAACAGGCTGCTGCCCGTCGCCAGCACGAAGCGATCATAGGTCAGCGTTTCGTGGGGCCCGTCATTGTGGCGTATGGAGACTGACTTTCCCTCGGAATCGATGCTTTCGACGGTACCGGCAATGTACCGGGTGCCGATCGCATCAAGCACCGCCTTGACGTCCGGATTCATGTTATGGAGCAGCGCTTCATAGAGGCGTGGACGAATTGTGAGCGTCGGTGACGGCGACACCATGATGACTTCGACTTCGTCTTCCTTGCCCGCAAGTGCGATTGCACGCGATGCGGAGATTGAGGCCCACAGGCCGGCGAAGCCGGAGCCCGCCACGATAATCTTCTGAGACATAATATTCATTCCATTCCCAATATTCGCCGGACGAGTGTCATCATTCCGTGACGCCGATAGGCAGGGCGAACGAAGGCCTTCTCGGAACGTCCGGCAGGAGACCGAGAAAGAAACTGCATTGCGGGCGGGACAGGGCGCGCCCTGGCGCGGCTATGGCGGACTGGTGCTCGAAGGCTTGCCGCTACGCACGGTCCGTTCGCTCATACGTTCATCGATCCAGCTCTGGACATCGGCGTGAAACTCCCTGGGTGCCGTGCGACCGAAGCGCTCCGCTATGGCGCCCAATGTTTGCTCGGACAGGCTCTGGCGCATCGCCTTTTCCGCCTGGAGCATGACCGCGTGGACGGCACAGGTGCCCGCGGTCGCCCAAGCGGGGACATCGTCGCCGAAGACAGCGCAGCGCCCGCGAATCTCCTGGCAGTCGAACAGCGGCTTGTTGCCTTCGATGGCGTCGACAATATCGAGGAAGCTGATCTTGCCTGCCGGGCGCGCCAGTTGATAGCCGCCTCGAACACCCTCCTGCGCGCGGACAATCCCCGCTTTTTCAAGCTTGGGGAAAATCTTTGCCACGAAGCTGGGCGAGATACCCTGCAACTCAGCGATTTCACGACTTGAAAGCGCTTTCGCATTGCTGCCGACGAGCCAGAGCAATCCGTGAATTGCATATTCGACGCTGACGGTGATGTGTGCCATAACGCGGATAATATCAATCCGAGTTATGGAGTCAATCTAAAAAACGCGGACTATGTCACTCTGCGTTATTTGTGCTCGCCCCGAACGCTCAACGACGGCGGTAATCCGCTGCCACAGGGCAATATTGTTCGAGGAACTCCTGCTGCATGGGCAGGCTGGCGACGGCGCTGGCGATATTGGCCTTCA
>NZ_JAKVIO010000076.1 GCF_022601895.1 Sphingomonas sp. LaA6.9 | reverse complement strand
GCGGGGTTGCGGAGCGCGCTCTCAAGGAACGAGCCGAAAACGTTACCCACGCCGATGGCGGCCATGCCGGCGCCGATGGCTGCGAGACCTGCACCGATCAGCTTTGCTGCTTCTGCGTCCATTTGAATAACTCCTTTTCTTAAATTCGATTGTTAGTGATTTGAAAAATCAGTGAAGATTCTCGGCATCGTTGATGTAGAGCGATGTGAGAAGCGCGAAAACATAGGCCTGGATGCCGGCGACCAGCACCTCGAGCGCGGTGATGCCGATCATCAGCACGAAGCTGGGAATGCCCACCATCACGCCGTAGCCGAGGCCGGCATTGGTGCTGTTGATGACGAAGCCCGCAAGCACCTTCAGCAGCACGTGCCCCGCGGTCATCGCAACGAAAAGTCGCAGGCCGAGGCTGAAGGGACGCACCATGAACGAGACGAACTCGATCGGTGCGATGATCGGGATCATCGGCAGCGGCGTGCCATGCGGCACGAACAGCGAGAAAAAGTGGAGGCCGTGCTTCCAGAAACCGACGATGAGCACGATCGAGAAAGACATGATCGCGAGGATGCCGGTGACGGTCAGATGGCTCGTAAAGGTAAAGGGATGCGCGCCGAACAGGCCGATCGGCAACATGCCCAGCATGTTCGCGAAGAGGATGAACATGAAGAGCGAGAAGACGTAGGGCACGTATTTGCGCCCGCCCTCACCCACATTCTGGATGAGCATGTTCGAGATGAAGCCCGTCATCGCCTCTACGGAAGCCTGCCAGCGGCCGGGGACGAGCTGGCGCTTCATGCCGCCCAGCATGAACACCCAGAGCAGCACCGCCGTAATCACCATCCACAGCGCGGAATTGGTGAACGCGATGTTGTAACCGGCAATGCTCAGATGATCGGTGCCGAACAACGGCTCGATCGTGAACTGATGCATCGGATCGATTTTACCAGATTCGGCTGCCACGCGATAAATCCCAAATCCTGCAACCAAAGCGCCCGAAAATCACTTCGAACGCTGGTTTGAAATCCTGATGATATTCCTGAAGGCAACGACAATTCCGAAGAACATCATCACCAGCAGGGCCCAGGGCGACGTACCCGCCAGGCGATCAATCACCCAGCCGATCAACGTACCGCCTGCGATCCCCCCGATCAGTTCGGCAAGCACCCGGTTGCCCAGACGATAATTCTCGTCATGGCCGTCCCGCGGCGCGCCCTTCCTGACCTTCTCTTTGTGGTGCGCTTGTCTCAACCGCTGCTTGAGCGACGAGAGCCGAGCGTCCTCTTCGATGGGGTCCTGCCCAGGATCGCTTTCCGTCATCCTCTACCCTTCTTCAAGCCGAAGACCGGGCATAGCACGACCGACGAGCGAGCCCGCCAAGGCGCGGCCCGTTTAGGAAGCGATGCCGTCTAAGTCAACCGCAGTGGTGCAGTACGTAAAAGCCCACGGTTTTAGGTGATTTTCGGCATGACTGGTGCTGGCAGCCCAAATGATCGCCACCCGGCCGGATTCGCCCGGATGCGCACTTTGGCGCGCATCGGGGCTGTGCTACGCAGCACCTGCCCCAATCGCAGCAGGGGAGCGACCAGCATGGATATCGTCGATTCGCAAAATCGAAGCGTCATCCGTGAGAGTGGCAATGCGTATCCACAGTCCCGCCGGGAACTGTTTGGGCTGGCAGCAGGTGGTCTCACCGTGCTGGGTTCGGGCCTGATCGGCAGCGCGGTATTTGGCGCAACGCCGACGGAAACGATGACGATCGGCCCCTTCTACCCCATGCAGCGGCCGCTCGATCAGGATAGCGACCTCACCGTGGTCAATGGCATTGCGACCCACGCCAAGGGCCAGATCGTCGATCTTTCGGGGCGCGTGCTCAAGCCCGACGGAACCCCGGCGGCGGGCGCGCGGATCGAGATCTGGCAGGCCAATGCCGCGGGCCGCTATGCACATCCCGCCGACATGTCGGGCGTTGCGCTTGACCCCGGATTTCAGGGCTTTGGAGTTCAACTGGCCGATGCCGAGGGACGCTACCGTTTTCGCACGGTAAAGCCCGGCGCATATCGCATCCCCGATGGACGCGTGCGAACTCCGCATGTCCATTTCGACGTGCAGGGCCGTACCAGCCGAATCGTATCGCAGATGTTCATCCCCGATGAGCCGCTCAATGCGTCGGATTTCCTGCTCAAAGTCTCGGAGGCCCCCGAAACGCTGATCGCGCGCAGACTTCCGCCGCCGCCAAGAGCGCCTGATATGCTGGCGCTCCAATGGGATATCATCCTGGTAGACGGCTGAAATTCCGCCTCCGCCGTCATGACGGCGGAGGCGGAGCGATTCAGCCCACGCTGGGGCAATAATCGGGCTTGGGGACCGGGGCGCTGCCTTCGCGAACGCGCCAGACTCCATCGGTCAGGCGATAAGCGCGGCCGGGGCCGACCTTCGAAGTCAGCGTCTGGCAACCCGTCGCCGCGGCCATGTCCGACACGCTTACGCCGCGCTTGGCGGCAAGATCGGTATAGGCCGCACGACGCTTGATATTGATCGCGTCGACTTCCGCCTTGAGCGCTGCCGACGGCGGGTTACGGAAACCGAGATAGCCATCGGCCTGTTCGCCGACGTCTCCGCTGGCGAGCGCCGCGGAAACCGCGCCGGATTGCGCGCGCGCCACGCCCGCAACGCCGGCGGTCAGCACGAGCGCGACGCCCAGGCCGATGATGATTTTGCGGTTCTTTGTCATTGCGGGAACAACTCCGGGTTTTCCTGAATCAACTGTTGCGCGTCCTGCTGGAGGCGTACAACCACCTCCTGCCGGACATTGACGTTGAGATTGATCTCGATCGGCTTGTCCGGCGCCTTGACCTGAATGCACCCGCCAAGAATAGCGGACAGCCCCAAAAGGGCCAACATCCCGGGTGGACCGGCACGCACCGCTTCGCGAGCGCTCCTCGTCAACTTGGCGCTATTCATTGCATTTTCTCGCTTTCCTCAGGCTGAACGGATTTTGCCGGTTCTTCTGCCGCCTCGAACCCGGGAAGGTTCTGGCGAATCAACAGGCTCGGATCGGTGAAGCTGCGCGCGGTATTGAGCAAGCCCCGGAATGGCGCGCGGATCGTGATGTTGAAGATGAAGGGCAGCCCGATGAACTGTGCGGTCAGGCTGGAGGCCGCGACGTCGACAGTCCCCTGATTGGTGCCGGTAAAGCGCACCTGCGTCACCATCTCGGCATCGAGCGGGCCGTTGAGGTCTATGGCGAGCCGGCTGTATTTGATCGATTTCAGCGCGTCGAAGGCCATCGAACCGAACATGCCGAGATCCTCGTTGGAGACCTGACCGACATAGGCAAGCGTGCCCCCCTCCTCGCGCACCACCAGCCGCCCGCCCTCGATCCGCCCGCCGGTATCGTCGAACACCATCGGGATGGTGCCATCAAAGACGCCGGTGACGTTGATGTCCTTCAGCTCGAACTGGTTGATGAACTGCGCGGCGTCGAGCCCGACGACACGGAAGGTCAGCCGGCGTTCCTTTTCGACGCCAAAGTCGAGCACGGTGGGATCGAGGATCAACTCGCCGCCCGCAAAGGGCCAGCGCCCGCCCTCGATCTGCACTTTCTGTCCGGGAAGCAACTGATAGTCGACATAGCCGTTGAGCACGGCGATCCCCGGATTGACCTCGCCCAGATACAGGCGTTGCCCCGGCCCGCTGACAAGCCCCAGCAGATCGGTGAAACGCAGTTCGCCCGTGGCGGCGGTCACCGGCCCGAAGGCGGCGGCGAGATCGGCATTTTGCGTACGGAACACGCCGTCGCTGCGCACGCCCTGCGGTGTCCAGCGGATATTGCCGCGACCGGTCACGGTGGCGCGGACATTGGCGACCACGCCGAGTGCGGCGGGGGTCAGCGTGTCGGGCTGGAACCCTTCGCCAAAGGCAAGTCCCGCGACATCCAGCACGGCTTCGCCCGTTGCCGCGCCCATATTGTGGACGATGTCCACATCGGCCACGCCCGTCTTGCTCGCAGGATCGCGCAATTGCCCCTTCGCCGTCAGGCGATCGCCCTTGAGCAGCAGCGTGAAATCCTCGCTCACCAGCGGGTTGAAGCGCGGCTGCGCCTCGGCGTCGGCGACGCGCAGGCGCCCGTCGAGCGCCAGCGCGCCGTCCCTGATCGACCATTTGCCCGCGCCTTCGGAGACGAGCAGCCGGACATTGGCAATCTGGCCTCCCGTGCCCTCGAAAGTGCCCGCCACCGCCCCGTCCCGGAAACCACCCGCGAGCCGCGCGATATCCAGTCGGGTGACGCTCTCGCCTGCACCGAGCCTCAGCGCCACATCGCGCGCGCTGAAGCCCTGTCGCGCAAGGCCGACCTCGGCGCCCGACAGCGCAATGGATACCGGGCTGTCGCCCAGCTGGCCCGACAGCCGCGTGGGAGCCAGTCGCACGCCACCGCTCATCCGGCCGGCAGCGTTCATCGCAAACAGCGCAGGTCCCTCATTGGGGCACAGCGTCATGCGGTTCGCGCCAAGCGCAAGCCCCGCCGCATTGAGCGATGCGAAGGATAAAGGCGTGCAACCCGGATTGAGTTGCATGGCGCCGCCGCGTCCCAACCGGCCGTCGATCGGCAAGGTCAGCCCCGTCACACGCCCGTCGCCGAGCGGACCGTCGAGCGTCACGCGTGTTTCGAAGCGAGTCGCGCCGTCCCGGTCCGCGGTGAAGCGCACGGGGGTGAGTGCCAGGCGCGCGCCGTCCACCGCGTAGGGTGCGACGACCGCGCTGCCCGTGATCGGTGCACCGGGCTCGCGCTGGCTGAGCTGGACGACCGCTCCCGGAAAGCCGCCGCCCCCAACCGTCAGCCGACCGTCGACGAGCGCCGCGCCCGTGCCAGGCCAGCCGAAGCGAACGCCCTGCCCGTCCGAAAGGCTGATCCGTGCGCCGCTGCGGCTGATCGCAGCGAGCGAGGCAATGCGCAGCGATCCGCTGCTGCCCCGGTGCGCTACCGAAAAATCGGCGCTGAGCGCGGTATCGCGCCCTGCGCGCGTGATGGCATTGGCGAGCGCCCGCACGATCGGCGCGGCCGGGGTGCCCTCTGCCGAGGCGCCGAGGCTCGCAACCTGCGCAAGGCTCTGGCGATCAAGCGCCGCCCGTTCGATTTCGGCGCGGCCACCGAAGGTCGCGGCAACGCCATCGGGCTTGCCGCCGATCTCGTAACCGCCCTTGAGCGAAACGCCCCGCCCCGAAATTCCCGCGGCCGCGATATCCTGCGCCGCGACCTTTATGTCCCCCCGCGTCGCCGCGCTGCGTCCGTCGAAGTCGACCGTGCCGATGACACCGCCCAGCCGCATGTCGCCCATGCGCGCAACCGGGACATCGACGCCCGCCGAGCCCTGCCAGTGATTGAGCGCCTCATTGAAGCGCGCATCGACCACCGCCTGTGGCCTGTCGATCGCGAGCCCCTGACCAGCGCACGCAAGTGCGGTTGCACGCACCGGCCCGGAGACCCTGGGGCGCTTGTCGTCGATCGCGAGATCGAGCGACGCGGTCATGCCCGACAATGCGCAGTCGCCGATCGCCAGTTGCGGCGCATTCGCCGCGAGGTTGCCGCGGAATCCGTCGGACAGATTGCCGCGCCCCTCAAGCCGTGCGCCGATCGGGCCATTGGGAAGGTCGAGTCGCACCTGCGCGTCGCTGAGCACGACCCTTATATCGGGCAGTGCAAAGGGTTCGCCCGTGGGTTCAGGCAACAGCCGGTCGACCGCGCCGAACGAAAAGCTGCCATCGACCAGTCGCCCACGCAGCCGAACGCCATGCGCGCGGATTTCGGCAACGCCAGGCCCCGTGAACCCGTACCGCGTGACCACCTCCGCCCATTCAGCGGTCAGGTCGGGATTTCGCGGATCGCCGATGACAAGATTCTCGATCCGCTGCGTGCGGAAACCAATCCTCTCGATGTCGTAGCTCGCCTGGACGCCGCGTTTCTCCAGCGCATCCTCGACGATATTGCGTGCGATCGGTTCGCGCTGGGTCCAGGTCGCGAACAGCGCCAGCGCGACGACTGCGGTCACGCCGAGCGCAATTCGCTTCAGCCGTCGGGGACGCGGCGGCCAATGCGTGCCAACGGTCTCCTCGATCTCGTCACGGAGTTCGTCGACCAGGCTTTCGTCCTTCTTCACCACGCCTCCCGGCCAACGCGCGCGCCCATCGCCCGACGCCAATCGTTCATTTCGCAACCCAAACGTCCGAGCATCATTGCGGTTGCGTTCAAGCGCTTATACTTCTTTCGACAATGAGCGGGGATGAACAGGACGGCAAGAGCCAAGACGGCGCCGGACATCGCGCGAGGCTGCGCAAGCGGCTGATCGAGGGCGGCGGCGACGCGCTGCTCGACCACGAACTGATCGAATATCTGCTCGCCACAGCGATTCCACGCATCGACACCAAGCCGATCGCAAAGGCGCTGCTCAGCGAGTTTGGCGGGATCGCCGGCGTCTTTTCGGCCGAAGCCGAGGCGCTGGCGCGTGTAAAGGGCGTGGGCGAAGGCGCGGTGGCGGCGATCAAGATCGCGCAGGCGACAGCGCTCAGGCTGCTGCGCGCCGAAGTGGCCGAGCGCCCGGTTCTGGCAAGCTGGCAGGCTTTGCTAGACTATCTGCGCGCCGACATGGCGCATATCGGCATCGAACGCGTACGCGTGCTCAATCTCAACACGCGCAACATGCTGATCCGCGACGAACTGGTCAGCGAGGGCTCGATCGACCAGGCCGCGATCTATGTCCGCGAGGTGGTACGTCGCGCGATCGAATTAGGGTCCGCCGCGTTGATCCTCGTCCACAATCATCCAAGCG
>NZ_JAKVIO010000075.1 GCF_022601895.1 Sphingomonas sp. LaA6.9 | reverse complement strand
TCCGTCGGGGGCCTCCCAGCGATAGACACCGTCGCGAACTGCAACGGGAGTGAAGCGGCGTTTCACCGTCGCGGCATCCGCCGGCGTTCCATCGGGGTTCACCATGCCAGTGAAGTTTGCGACGCGCGCGATCCGCCGATCGAACTCGCCCTGGTTCATGGACGTTGGCAGCATCGTCTGTCGGTCATTCCAGCTGCCGACACCACCGCGCCGGATGCCGCCTGACCAGTCGCCACCGAGCGCCATGTGGATCGCCTCGCTGAAGAGCTGCTCATTCCATGCAACATCGCCGGCGTCAGTCGCCTTGCTGGCATAAATGTTTCGCGCGGTCTCGAGCGTGGCGTTGGCGAACTGGGGACCGAGCCGAAGCATCGCGCCGCCCGCCATCTCCTGGAAAGCGTCGCCAGTTTCCTGCTTTGGGGCGAGCTTCTCATTCCCCTTGCGGAGCTCGGCGCCGCGGAAAATGAATGGCCGATATTTGGGATAGAGCGTTACCGCGCGTTCCATGACGAGATCGCCTGGCGCCACTTGGCGCACCGCCGCCAGCGCGCCCGTCGGACCAAAGCGCGCGAGGCGGTTGGCCACATCGAGGCGCGCGGAAGGTTTGCCGGTCTGGATCTCGCCTGCGAGCTGAGCGGCCTCTTCATCGGTGAAGATCGTCAGCGGCGCGCCCGTCGATTGCGTGACCGCCTTGGCCTGGCTGAGGCGGCGATCGAGCGACGCTGGATCGGAGAAGTTGACGGGCTCGAAGCGTGTGCCGTTGCGCGCTGCGAACCCGAGCGGATCGTTCTTGAGCTCCGACGTCCGCGTCGGAAGGATCGAGGCGAGCTGGTTGCGCTCGATCACCAGCTCGGGCGGAACCTTGTCGCCCGCCGCCGAGATCTGCGCATCAAGCGCCTTGATCCGCGCATCGATCTGGATCGGTGTCCACGCCTTGCTCGAGGCGTTCACATTGTTGACGACATTGGCCTTGCCGAGATCATAGATCTCGCCCTCGAGGCCATGCTTGATCGCGAGACCCTGCATTTCGCTGATCTGTTCGGGCGGGACGGGCACGCCATCGGCGAGAAGCTTCTGGAATGTGTTTATGCGCTCGCGCGCCTCGGCCTTCTCCTGTGCCGCCTGGCGATCAGCCTCGGCCGCGGCGCGGCGGATCTCGATCTGCGCACCGTTGCGCGCCTGCTCCATCTGGCGCGGATCGAGGATCTCGTCAAAGGCGCCGCTGTCGAGCAGCGCGATCGCGGACGCCGGATCGCGCTCGTTCAGGCCGTTGAGGAAACCCACCGTGACGGTTTCATCGTGATATTTGTGGAGCTTTTCCTTGGTTTCAGCCGGCACGCCGCCCAGCGCATCGATCGCCTGGCGGCCGAGGCTCAGCTCCTCGGCAAATGCCTTGGGATCGTGCATGCGGCTCGCTCGGTTCGCGGACGCGTCCGACGCATCCTTCTGATCGGTGACCAGCTTGCCGACGCGCGCGCCCTGCTCGAATTCATATTCGCTGCTCTCGAGGCGCGAGCCGAATTCTACGAGTTGCGTCTCGGCCTGGCGCCGCACGCGGTCTTCGGTGATCCCCTCGAGCAGCCCCGCGCGCGTCTTCTCCCAGGTGTCGCGCATTGCGGCCGTATGCCCCGCTCCGCCGGGAGCGGCGCCATTTCGCGCGTCGATCGACGCCTTGTCCATCGCTTCGCGCGCCTTGGCGAAGCGTGCATTGAAATCCGCGACCTCGCTGTCCGCGCGTTGCTGGCGCTCGATCTGGTATGCGCGGATTTCATTCCGGTGGATTGCCTCCCCGGTCTGGACGAGCTCGGCGCCAATGCCCGCGCCAAACGCATCAGCCGACGCCCTGGGCACGCCCGCGGTCGCGCCACCGTCCACTTGCGGGCGATAGATCGGTTCGACCGCCATCAGCCGCCTCCAGCTTTCGGGGCACTGGATCCGGAGCGCGCGGCCGCCCAGTCCTCGCGCGTCTGGTATGCGGCCGATGCCGCGCCCATCATGCCCTGCACAAGCGCATTCTCGCCGGCAGCATAAGCGATGTCGCCTTCCTCGCGGCGCGATCGCGCACGTGCAGCAGCCTGTCGGCGCGCAGTGAGCGCATCGAGCGTCGCGTTGATCGCCGATTGCTGCAGGGCGTCGAGCGCGGACCCTGTGCCGGGCTGAAACCCGTTTTCGGCTTGGGCCCCCATTTGCTGGCCCATCGCGATGCGCGCGGCATCGCGGATCCGTGCTTCGTCGGCCACGCCATCGCGCTCCGCGTTGATCGCATCGACGCGAGCGGAGGCGCGATTGTATTTGCCCATTTCATAGTTGGCGACGCCGCCGACGATGTTCCCCGCGATTTGCGCTACGTCCGCCATCAGCGCACCCTCTCGAAAAGCAGATGATCCTCGCTGAGCGCGCCAAACTTGCGCAGCAAAGCCACCGGCGACAGGCCGGCCATGCGGGCCCAGACACATTCGGCATCGATGCTCGTGCGTACGATCGCCTCGATGCGGACCAGCGGGCTTTCGGCGATGCGCCGGCGTGCATGCCTCGTGATCGCGAGGTGCGCCGAACCGACGCCTTCGGCGAGGATCGCCCAGGCAACACCCTGCACCCCCGGGAAGGTCTCGCGGATCCCTAGGCAGGCCACGGGCTCGCCGTCGCGCAGTGCCGTCCAGGCCTCGCCGCCGTTGATCAGGTCCTGAGCGATCTCGGGCGTCATCACGGCCTCGAGGCCAACCTGCACGCGCTGAGAAGCCTGACGACGGATCGTCATCGCATCGTCGACCAGCATGGGGCGAATGATCACGCTCATTTGTCGGAGAGATCGATCTCGGGCATCGCGGCGACGATCACCGCTGGCACCGGATCTTCCGAAACAAAGGTTGCGCGGCCAGACTTGTCCCAACCGCCGCTCACCGCCTTGTTGCTGTCGCCGTTGTACAGCGGGACGGGCGCGTCCATGTCGGCGTCCGCGGGGCGGTCGATCAGCTGGTCGAGGATCCCGCCGAACGCGCCGACGCGGATCCCGATCGTGTCGAGCAGGCGCAGGGCGATGCGAACCAGGCGCTGGCGTTTTGCTTGCGACGTGTTGCCGTTGACTTTGAGCTCGGGCCTGAGCGTGACCGCGGTGGCCGTGAAGGGAAGGCCGACCGCGATGATGTAAGGCTCGGTCGGCGCCGCGGTCGCCGGAATATCGAAGGACCCATCGGCCGCGACCTCGATACCCGGCACAACACCTCCGCCCGCGAGCACGGCCACAGTCTGGTTTGCAAGGTGCGTCGCGCCACTGAAATGCGTCTGGTTGGCGGCCGCGATCGCGCGAACGCCGCTGTCGACGAAGAACGCCATCTCGATCGGATCGCCATCGTCGCGCCAGGCGGCCATCCGCTCGACGCTCTTTGCGCCGGCGCGTTCTACCAGCGCCCATACCTCATCGGTTTTGCCGTCGGCCGCCACGATCGAAACCGCGCTCAGGATCTTTGCCGCACCATCCGAATGCCGGATCCGCGAGAAACCCTTGATGTCCTGCTCGGGCTGATGCGGATGCGCGATCATCTGCCCATCCCCGCGCACCGCGAACAGCAGCTCTTCGGGCTCCTTCTGGAAGGCATACTGGATCACGCCGCTATGGGTGATATGCCGGCACCAGACCGTTGCATTCGCCGCCACATAGCGATCGCGCGCAAAGTCATATTGCGCCTCGCGCAATTTGCGGCCGCCGCGCTGGACAAAGAAGGTCGATGTGCCCAGCTGCGCGGGCCACACGCGCTCGCTGCCGTAGAAGCTTTGCGGCTCGGCCGCGATGTTATCGCCCGATATCGCGGCCGACGCATTGATCGCGCCGATCGCGAGCTCGCGCGACGCGGTCCCCGCAATCAGTTTGCGATCGCCGGCGGCCCACAGCACGGGATCCTCGGTCGCGATCGTTCGACGAAATGCGAGATCTCCGATCAGCAGGCCCGACGAGGTGAAGGTCGCGAAATTGACCGAACCGCCGCCATAGTCACCGGCGACGCTGCCCACGATGTCGAATTCCTTGAAGAACGTCAGCCGCCCGGCCCACAACTTCACGACATTGGGCCAGCCCTTGGCAGCGGAAAACAGTGCGTGCGCCCAGCGGAATGTCGCCACGGTTGTCACGCTGTCGGGCAGCCGGCGGATCACGTCGACCGTGGCCGTGGTACCGCCGCCGCCGATCGCGGTTATCTTGACGATCCCGAACTTGTCGTGTCGGTAAGTCCATTTGACGCCATAGGCGCCGGCACTGGGCTTGCCGTTTACGTCCTGCCCGACGTTCGAACCATCCCATTCGGTGCCCTGGGTGTGGATCGGCTGCACCGTACCGGTGCGCCCAGCGGTGGCGGCGGTATAGGCCTTGCCATCCGATCGCCGGACCTGGCCTACCGTGACGCCGTCGAGGCCCGCTTCCCATGCCGTGATGTCGGAAAAGTCCTGCGCCTCGATACGGAGGAGCGCGCCGACATGGCCGGGCAGGAAGATCGGAGCGCTGGCGGTGATCGTGATGCCGTTTCCCGAGGTCGCGCTGGCAGTTACGGTAACCGCGCTATCCGCGTTGGTATCGGTGAAGGGTCCGTTTTTCAGCTCGAGCGGCGCATAGGAAAATGTCGTGGCGCTGGTCCGCAACAGCGCTGCCGGCGGATGCGCGGGATGCACCAGGTAGAGCCGGTCATAGCTTTGCTGAAACCAGACGAACGGCGCCTGGGCTGCGGTGTATGGCACCGACACTTCATAGGGCACGCCCGGAGACGTCTCGATCCGCGCGCCATTCGTGAAAAAGCGGAGCTTTCCCTCGCTCCACTCGATCGCATATTCCTGCGTCAGGCTGAATTTGAACGTGCTCAGCCAGCTCGCGCTCGCAGCGCCGGCGGTGATATATTCGAAGCCCGGGCGCTTGACGATCGGCCCTTCGACCGTAGGCACGAAATTCTCGCAGCTCTCGAGGCCGATCGCATAGATCTGCGTATCGACGCGGCCGCCCATGCGCGGGCTGAGCTCGCCGCCATTGAAACTGGTCAGGATCGGGGTGTGGACGCTCACGACGTCGGATAGCCTTTGGGGATGCCATAGGGCGGGCCCGATCCGCCATCGCTGAAGCGCGCGAGCTCCCATTCGGTGGGCTCGAATTCAACAGGCGGGTTTTCGCGAGCGTCGCTGCGCTTGGCCGCGCTCACCTTGCTGCGATAAAGTGCCCAGCCCGCCTGCTTGTCATAGCTGCTACCAGCGATGCGCTCGCCCGCATGATAGGCCATCAGCGCTGCGAACGCGCCCGTGAAGGCAGCATCCCAACGCGCCGTCTCGGCCACGTCGATGAGATAGCGGATATAGATCGGCCCGGAGCGGTTGCTCAGGATCGAAAAACCCTCGAGCTGGTAATCCGACCTGGTGCAGCCCAGCACCTCGATGAGGCGGAGGCTGTCTGCGGGCAGGGGAAAGCTGAATGCCCAGGGATAGGGCACGTCCTCAAGCGCCTCGGCGGCGAGACCCTTGCGCCGCGTCGCGAAGTTCCAGCTATGCTCGCGGATCGCCTCCTGGCGCACGACATCCCACAGCGCGCGGAATGTGCGGCCCATATGCGTATCGTCATCGGGGTTGCGAAGCTGATCGTCTTCCCCGATGAGCGATGCCGCCATGTTAGCGATTGCGACGTAGCTGGCCATGGCCGCCCTTTCAGATCAGAGCGGAGGCCATTTGCCGGCGTGGATTTTCTGCGCGATGTTGTCGATCATGATCAGGGCATCGCCCTTGGTGATCTTGGTATAGTCGATGTTGAGCGACATCGTGTCGCTCTGCGCCTCGGCCGCGCCGGCGGCGACGACGACATCCTTCAGGTTCGGCTTTCCGCGCTGCGTAGTGAACTTGGCCTGGCCCATCGTCCTGTCCCTTCAATTTGCTGCACCGGGGCCGGGTCGACGGTCCTGGCCCCGGTGCCTCGCGCCCGATCGTGATCAGGCGGAGATGGAGTATTCGAGCTCGAAGCCGACGATCGCGGCGACGGGCAGCGCGAGTGCGGCGACCGTCATCCAGACCTCTTCGTCGGCAGCGAGCGGGGCGTCGTCCCACGCGGATGCCTTGGGGCCGATCACCGTCGGGCGGTCGAGCGGCGTGGTGAACACGGTTGCGGCCACGTATTTTGCGGGCGTAGCGGTCGTTCCGATCGCCACGGTCGACGTGCTGAGCGACGTGTCCGTGACGAGCCAGATCCGCGAGAGCGACGCGCCCGCGGGAAGCTTGCCCAGATAGACGCGATCGCCGATCGCATCGGCGAGCACCTGCTTCGTTCCGCGGATGCGGCGCAGCTTGGAACCAACCAGGCGGCCATCGAGCTTCTTTGGCGGGTTCAGCGTGCCATCGGCGACGCCCACCTGCTCAACAACATAACGGTCTGCCATTTCTTGTCTCCCGCCGGGGGAAGCGCCGCAGCCAGGCCGCGACGCCTGCGCCGGTTAAGCTTCGCTGTTGAGGATGATCCCGACCTTGCCCGCCTGGGTGCGCGAGCTCGCGACCGTGGTGCCCGCGAACACCTGGATCGAGTGCAACTTCTGCGGCAGCGCATCGATCGAGGTGCGGAGGCGCTGCCAGACGCGACGGCGAACGCCCGACTTCACCCAGAAGGGGTTCTTGCGATAGCCGCTGCCATCGACCGACAGCGGGCTCGAGAACTTGAGCAGCGGGTTGGAGAGCTCGAGCTGGATGATATTGAAGCCCAGGAAGCGCTTCAGCACGCCATTCTCGTACTCGCCGCCGAACACGGCCTTGAAGTCCGCCGATGTCGCCGGCACTTCACCGAGGATGTCGTCGCACTGCTCGGCCGACAGGACCATGAACTTCTGTTCGTTCATGTCGTTGTAG
>NZ_JAKVIO010000013.1 GCF_022601895.1 Sphingomonas sp. LaA6.9 | reverse complement strand
ACCGACAGGAAGATACAGACGACGCGCCAGCCATCGCCCCCGCTCCACTGATCGGGCGCGCCGTTCCAGTAGAGGATCAGCCCGATCGCCAGCGCGGCAATGAAGGCGAAGATGATCGACCATTGCCAGCGCTCGCGCTCGAGCGTGAAGCCGATCAATATCGTGAGCGATCCGACGAATGCTACGCTTGCGGTCTTCAAGGCGCTGAGCAGTTCAGGCCTGAAATTGTCATCGCCGAGGATCAGATGAATGATCGCACCGGTAAAGGCGCCCATTGCGGCAAGCAGCCAGGGGCGCACGTTCCAGTCGGCGCGTTCGCTATCCGTTTCTGATATCACGCTTTCATCCTCCCTCGCTGGCGGCACTGTCGTTCGGACGGCGACACGAATCCAGTGGAGATTTCATGCAGCCCTCCACATCGTCTGCACGGCTTGGCAATTGCGCAGCGGGCATCCGTCCGGCAGAGGAACGAAATTGTCGCGCAGCCCGTTTTATGTTGCACTGCACAAAAGGAAGGATGCTCCTTGGCCCGCAAGTTCCTCTATCTGATTGCGATTTTGATCATGCTCGCCATTGCCGCCACCTTCGCCTACCGCCTTTTCGGGGTGCAGATGATGCGCGTCGCGATGGTCCCCACGACCAAATTCGTTCCCCAGCCCGGCGTGCAGATGAGCGCCTATGCAGGACCCGAGATGTGGCTGGCGCGCCCCGACAAGACGACGGACAATCCTGCCCTGTGGACGCCCGAGGGCTTCAAGCCCGGCGCAAAACCGGAGGCGGCGGTCTTTTTCATCCACCCGACATCCTATCTGGACCGGGCCAGCTGGAACGCGTCGCTCGACAACCAGGAAGCCAATGACCGCGCCGCGGTATTTCTGCGCGGTCAAGCCAGCGCCTTCAACGAGGCGGGCGAGATCTGGGCGCCGCGATACCGGCAGGCGACCTTCGGTGCATTTCTGACCGACAAGGCGGAGGTGCAGAAGGCGCTGGACCTTGCCTATGGCGATGTCGCCTCGGCGTTCGACCGCTTCCTGTTCGAGATCGACGAGGACCGCCCCATCATTCTGGCTGGCCATAGCCAGGGCGCGCTTCACCTGACACGGCTGCTTCACGAGAAGGTGGCGGGCAAACCCGTCGCCCAACGGGTGGTCGCGGCATATGTTGTCGGTTGGCCGGTCTCGCGCGACACCGACCTCAAGGCACTGGGTTTCCCCGAGTGCACAGGCCCGAACCAGTCAGGCTGTCTGCTCAGCTGGCAGAGCTTTGCCGAGCCCGCCGATCCGTCGCTCGTCCAGGAAACCTATGATTCGACGACGGGATTGGACGGCAGGCCGCGCAAGGGCACCGCGATGGTCTGCACCAATCCGGTGACCGGAGCGCCCGAAACCGCCGCACTTCCAGCGGCCAATCTGGGCACGCTCGTTCCATCCGACGACCTCAAGACTGCAACGCTGACCAAGGCTGCTGTGCCCGCGCGCTGCGGACCCAATGGTTTTCTGTTGATCGGCGATCCGCCCGAAGTCGGCCCCTATGTGCTGCTCGGCAACAATTACCATGTCTACGACTACAGCCTGTTCTGGGCGAATGTCCGCGCCGATGCCGTTCGTCGTCTCGCTGCCTATAAGGGGCAATGATCACGAATGATTCGCGCGAGTTCAGGGATGCCCTGCCAGCGGGCGGGCGGCTCATCGGGCTCGACCTCGGCACCAAGACGATCGGCACCGCGCTATGCGATGCGGGCTGGAGCTTCGCGAGCCCTGCCGGCACGATCAAACGCGCCAAATTCTCGGCGGACAAGGCGAAGCTCGCTTCAATGATCACGGAGCAGCAGGTCGTCGGGATCGTGCTCGGCCTGCCGCTCAACCTTGATGGCACCGAATCGCCGCGCAGCCAGTCCACCCGCGCCTTTGCACGCAATATCGAGGATCTCGGGCTTCCCATCCTGCTCTGGGATGAACGCTGGTCGACCGTCGCGGTCGAACGCGTGATGATCGAGGCGGATCTGAGCCGTGCAAAGCGCGCGGAACGCGTCGATACACTGGCGGCAGCGCATATTCTTCAGGGCGCAATCGACGGGCTGGCGATGACGGGTGGTTGAACTCGGCAACGCATCCGCGTAAGCCGCCGCTTTAATGTCAAACACACACTCTTCGTCAGCGCACGGCCTCACCGGCGCGCAGAATTTTCCGCACCGCCATCTCACCGGAATCGCAGGGCTTCAGCCGCATGAGATCGCCTTTCTGCTCGACGAGGCCGAGCAATGGGTCGAACTCAACCGCAAGGCGAGCAAGCATGACGGCCGGCTGGCCGGGCTGACCCAGATCAACGCCTTTTTCGAGAATTCGACGCGCACGCTGTTGTCGTTCGAGATCGCGGGCAAGCGCCTCGGTGCCGATGTCGTCAACATGCACGCCGCCCAGTCGAGCGTGAAGAAGGGCGAGACGCTGATCGACACCGCGGTGACGCTCAACGCCATGCATGCCGATGTGATCGTCATCCGCCACCAGAGTTCGGGCGCGGTGCAACTCATCGCGGACAAGGTCGACTGCCCCGTGCTCAACGCGGGCGACGGGCGCCACGAGCACCCGACCCAGGCGTTGCTCGACGCGCTGACCATCCGGCGCCGCAAGGGTCGGATCGCCGGGCTTCGCGTCGCGATCTGCGGCGATGTTCTGCACAGCCGCGTCGCGCGCTCGAACATTCTCGCGCTCACCGCGCTGGCCGCCGAGGTCCGTGTCATTGCTCCGCCGACGCTGATGCCCCCTGCCGTGGAGCGCATGGGCGTCACCGCGTTCACCGATTTCGATGCGGGGATCGAGGGCGCCGACGTCGTGATGATGCTGCGCCTCCAGAACGAGCGCATGTCGGGTGGCTTCATCCCGTCGCCGCGCGAATATCACGCATTATGGGGCCTCACGCCCGAACGGCTCGAACGCGCGGGTCCCGATGCGCTGGTGATGCATCCCGGCCCGATGAACCGCGGCATAGAAATCGATTCGATCGTGGCCGATGACCCCAAACGTTCGGCCATCACCGAGCAGGTCGAAATGGGCGTAGCGGTCCGCATGGCGTGCCTCGACGTGCTGACACGACGCAAGCGTAGTGTGGAGGGCTGGGCATGAGCGGCGTGCGCGCAATCGTGAACGGCCGCGTCGTGCTGCCCGGTGGCGAGCCTGTTGCCGCAAATATCCTCATCCGCGACGAGGTTATCGCCGAAATCGGTGGCTTCGACCTACCCTCCGATGCCGAGACGATCGACGCTAAAGGCAAGCTCGTCGCGCCCGGCATCATCGACATGGCGGTCTTCGCGGTTGATCCGGCGGCGTGCCGGGCAGGCGGGATCACGCGAGTCGCGTTGATGCCCGACCAGTCTCCTCCGCTGGACGAGCCCGGACTCATCCAGCGCGCCGCGGCCTCAGGCAAACCCGATCATCTCTGGGTCCACCCTATCGCCGCCGCCACGCGCGGCCTGCGGGGCGAGGAAGTCGCCGAATATGCGATGATGCGCTCTGTCGGGGCGCGTGCTGTCGCCACCGGACGCGGCTGGATCGCCGATTCGGGCGTGATGCGGCGTGTTCTTTCCTACGCCGCGCCACTGGGCCTGACGACCATCGCACATCCCGAAGATAGCGGCATGGTGGCCGACGCGGTCGCGACTTCAGGCGAAACCGCGACCCGCCTTGGTTTGCCGTGCGCGCCTGCGATCTCGGAAGCGATGGCGATCGCGCGCGATCTGGCGATCGCCGAGGTGGCAAACGCCCCCATTCATTTCCGTCAGGTCACGACCGCGGCCGGATTCGATCTGATCCGTGCCGCCAAGGCACGGGGTGTCGTCCGCGTCACCTGCGGCATCACGCCCGCGCACCTGCTGCTGTCGGACATCGCGATCTCGGATTTCCGTACCTTTGCGCGCCTGTCGCCGCCGCTGCGCGATGAGGCCGATCGCCAGGCCGCACTCGCCGCGATTGCCGACGGGACGATCGACATGATCGGATCCGGCCACGATCCTCGCGGCCCCGAGGACAAGCGCCTGCCCTTCGCCGATGCGGCTCCGGGCATGGCGGGTGCGGAAACGCTGCTCGCGCTTGCGCTCGGGCTCGTCCGCGATGGCCTCATCGACCACGCCCGGCTGTTTGCGCTTCTTGCCGCCAATCCGGCGAAGCTGCTCGGGCTTGAGGCTGGCGAGATCGTCGTCGGCGCCCCCGCGGACCTGATCGTGCTCGATCCCGAAGCGCCCTGGAAGGTCGATTCGGATCGCATGGAGGCGCGGGCAGGCAACACGCCCTTTGACGGCCTGCCCGTGCAGGGTCGGGTGCTGCATATGGTGAAGGGCGGCCAGCCTGTCGGCTGACCGCCCCGTCCCCGCCCCGAAACCGGGAATTGGTTTAGCGTGAAGCGACGCGCCCCATGGCGCGCTGGACCCATTGCGCAGGCGTGCCATTGCCATAGGCCCGCACGAAGCAGCTGCCGCCCTTCGCCTTGACGCGTCCACAGACGCGCTCGGCATCGCCGCGCGATTCGAAGCCGCCAAGCGCGACACGGTGAACCGCAGCTCCGTTGAGCTGATAGGTGTCGCCCACGGGACGATAGCTGGAGAGTTCGCCGAAGCGGCTTACCGAGCTGTTCCAGGCTGCTTCGGCGCGCGATGCGCTCGAATATGCGCCGATCTGGACGACATAGCGCCCGCCTTCGGCCGCTCGCGGTGCCGGAACCGAGACCGCCGCCTGCTTCACCGGCCTGCGGTCCGCGCGAACCGCCCCTGCGGGAAGCGCCTGAACGATTTCCTGGCGCGGCGCGAAGGTGATCTGGCGCAGCGTGCCTTCGGCATCCGACACCGCCACCCTGATCGGCTCGGGATTCGCCTCGGGCTCCGAAGCGGGCGCCACGGGCGCCGCGGCTGCATAGGCTTGCTCGGACACCGGAATCGGTGCGAGCGCCAGTCGCGCGGGCTGACCCGAATCCTCGATCGGCGCGATGCCAAGCAGCGTGGCAACCTGATCCCAGCTGTTTTCGGGTTGCGCGAAACGGACCCAGCCAGCCATGCGCTGGTTGAGGTCGGCGGGAGAGATATCCTGTGCCGCGATCACGCGCGCCCTGCCCCAATTGCCGGCGAGCGCATGTGCCAGCGCCAGATTCTGACGCGTCTTGGCAGACGCACCCTCGCCGCGCGCGGTCGATTCGAGCATATCGAGACCGGCACTCGTTTCGCCTGCCAGCGCCAGAGCGAGACCGCGATCCGCATCGGCGATAGACCCTTGGGCGCCGCGCAGCGTTTCCAGCGCCAGGTCGCGCTTGCCAAGCGCAATCTGGACCAGCGTCAGGCTAAGCGTCGCACGACCATTTGCGGGATCGAGCGCGAGCGTGTCGCCAAAGGCGGTCTCGGCGGAAATCAGCCGCCCGCCCTGCAGATAAGCGTGCCCCAGCAGCGCACGATACGCCGGCTCGCGCGGGCTCATGCTCACGGCGCGCTCCGCCTCGGCGATTGCGGTGTCGAAATCACGAACCCTGAGCGCGTTACCGGCCGCTGCTGCCGCATCGGCCGCCGAGGCCGCAGCATCGGTCTCGTCAGAGGCGAAAGCGGAGCCGAACTGATTGACCATGGGGTTGCCCCCGACCAGTGCCTGGCCCACGACCAGCGCGGTCGCCGCGATCTTGAGGACTGCCGTGCGGTTCATGTCATTCCCCCGTTTATCGGTCATTTTACGGCGTTGGCCGGAACCTTGCGCGCGAGATCGTCGAGCTCGGGTCGTTCAGCCAGGAAGCGGTCGAGCGCCTCGGTGACGATCGTCTGCGCCGATGCGCGTTCGATCGCACAAGCGAGCTTCAGCTTCAGATGACGTTCGGGATCGAGGCGCAGCGTGAACGCGGCCTTCCCCTTGCGTCCGCGCACCGCCTTCTTGGCGCGCGCGATCGCCACGCGGGGCACCGGCAGAGCATCCGACTTCTTGCGCGTGGTCAGGATGGGCGCCTCGAAGGCGACATCCTCGATCTCATCCTCGTCGAACTGCTCTTCGACCGCGTTGAATTCTTCAGCCAGTTCCTCACGCTGCAGCACGACAGGCGGCACCGGTTGCGCGGGAAACGCCTGCTCGTCGAGCTCGGCGCCACTCGGGAAGGCAACCGCCTTGGGCACGTCGTGGCCCATGTCGTTCCAGCCAAGATCGTCCTGGCCGCCGAAGCCGCCGAAACCGCCGAAGCCTTGCGGACGCATCGCGGGCTTGGCGTGGCCTTTGCGCGCCAGCAGACCCGAAGAAAGCGAAGCGACGGGTTTGGGTTCACCCATGATCATTACCTCCCGCCTTACTGGCCAATGACGCGGCGACCGAAGCCACCCATCGGACGCGGAGCAACCGCGGTGACGCCCATCTGCGGCGCGCTGAACACGGTGCGGCGGAAATTCTTTTCTAGCCGGTCGGAAATATAGGACCAGAGTTCGATCACTTCCTGGGCTGAACGGCCCTTGGGATCGACCTCCATGACCGTCCGGCCGTCGATCATCGAAGCGGCGAAATCGGTGCGGTGGTGCAGCGTCACCGGTGCCACCGTGCCGTGCTGCGAGAGCGCGACGGCGGCTTCGTAGGTGATCTTTGCCTTGGGCGTTGCCGCGTTGACCACGAAGATCAGCGGCTTGCCAGCGCGTTCGCACAAATCGACCGTGGCGCCCACGGCGCGGAGATCGTGCGGGCTCGGGCGCGTCGGAATGACGATCAGCTCGGCGACCGTGATGACGCTCTGGATCGCCATGGTAATTGCGGGTGGCGTGTCGATGACCGCCAGGCGAAAGCCCTGCTGGCGCAGCACTTCCAGATCCGAGGCGAGCCGCGCTACCGTGGTCTGCGCGAAGGCAGGATATTCGCTCTCGCGCTCGTTCCACCAGTCGGCGAGCGATCCCTGTGGATCGATGTCGATCAATACGACCGGTCCGGCGCCCGAAAGCTGTGCCTGCACAGCAAGGTGGCCCGACAAGGTCGTCTTGCCGGAACCGCCCTTTTGCGATGCCATTGCCAAAACGCGCATAGTTTCCCCTCGGCTCCCCGAGCCTTTCCCTGCAGGGCGGAAATTGCCTTGCAGGATAGGAAAGGCTCTCAATTCAATCGACGGAGCACGTCCCGACCGAAAAACCGCGTCACACTTTTTCGGGACGTGCTCTGTCCTTCAGGGGAGAAGTGACATGCTGACGTCTAAAATCTGGTTAACGGCCGGAAACAATATTCGGCCAAACGCCGATTTTTACTTGGATAATTTTTTGCTAAGAAGCGATTAAGAAAGTCTGTTTAGACGAAGGCGCAGTTCGGCGCGCAAGGGGGCATCCGATGAAGGCGTTCGCATGGCTCCTCGGGGCTGGCTTCGCGGCCATGAGTCTCGCGATGGCCGCTCCCGCGGCGGCCGATGTCGAAAAGGGTATCGATGCATGGCTCAACGGCGATTTTGCCGAGGCCGTGAACCAGTGGCGCCCGCTCGCGATCGAGGGCGATGCCGACGCGCAGTTCAATCTCGCACAGGCTTACAAGCTCGGGCGCGGCGTCCCCGCCGATCTGGTCCAGGCCGAACATTGGTATCAACGCGCCGCGATGCAGGGGCACGTGGAGGCCGAGGACAATTACGGGCTGGCACTGTTCCAGAATGGCCGCCGCCTGGAAGCGCTGCCCTGGCTCGAAAAGTCGGTGGCCCGGGGCGAGCCGCGCGCCCAGTATATTTTAGGTGCGGCCCTCTTCAATGGCGACTTTGTCGCGAAGGACTGGGTTCGCGGCTATGCGCTGGTGACGCGCGCGTCTGCCACCGGGCTGCCTCAGGCATCCAAGGCGCTCGCGCAGATGGACCAGTATATGCCGCTGGAGGAAAGGCAGCGCGCAATGGTGCTCGCCCGCGAGATCGAGGTGGCCCACGCCAGGCCTGTCGCGCCCGCTCCCGCCGCCACCGCGGCCAACAAGCCGGTCGGCGCGCCCTACCCCGTTCCCGGAGAACCGGCGCCTTGGGCCGCCGTGGCGCCACGCAAGCCGGTCCCCGCGACCCGCGCCGAACAAGCGCCTGCAAAGCCCGCCGAGCCCGTTCGGATCGCCGAAGTCCGGACGTCCGTCCCGAAGCCCAGCGAACCCGCACCCGCACCCAGACGCGCTGCTGACAATTGGCGGATCCAGCTGGGCGCATTCAGCGATGCCGCCCGCGCCCGCACATTGTGGAACGGGCTCAAGCCCAGGATCAAGGGCCTCGGCAGCCTTGAACCGCATTACGTCAAGGCGGGAGCGATGACGCGGCTGCAGGCGGGGCCTTTCGCGGACAAGGCGGACGCCGATCGCCAGTGCGG
Source organism: Sphingomonas sp. LaA6.9 (assembly GCF_022601895.1). Classification (GTDB taxonomy): domain Bacteria; phylum Pseudomonadota; class Alphaproteobacteria; order Sphingomonadales; family Sphingomonadaceae; genus Sphingobium_A. The sequence goes on along the minus strand of NZ_JAKVIO010000013.1, from coordinate 81,222 downwards.
CGCGGTAAAGGCCGCCGGGCAACCCTGCCTCGCCGTAAGGCCTTAATCCTCGATCCACGCCTCGCGTGCGATTCCCTGTGCATAGAGCAGCGTCGTCAGGTCGCCGTGCACGATGCGCGCGTCCGCGGCCGCAGCCGCCTTTTCCTTCGCGTGATAGGCGACCCCCAGCCCCGCGGCCTCGATCATCGGAATATCGTTGGCGCCATCGCCCACCGCCAAAGTCTCGGCAACCGACAGTCCCAGCCGTTCCACCTCCTCGATCAGCGTTGCGCGCTTGGCTTCCGCGCCGACAATCGGGCGCGCCACTGTTCCGTCTAGCGCATCGCCTTGAAAGCCCAGTGTGTTGGACACGGCGCGATCGAAACCGATGTCCGCAGCGACCGGATCGGCGAAATTGGTGAATCCGCCCGAGACGAGCACGGTGCGCGCGCCGCGCGCGCGCATCGTGCCCACCAGCGTCCTCGCGCCCGGCATCAGCACCACGCGCTCGCGGTAACAGGTTTCCAGCGTCGCAGCGGGCAGGCCCTTGAGCAGCGCAACGCGCGCGTCGAGCGCCCCCTCGAAATCGAGTTCCCCGCGCATCGCGCGCTCGGTGACATCGGAAATTTCGGCGCGCAATCCCGCATAATCGGCAAGTTCGTCGATGCACTCGATCGTGATCATCGTCGAATCCATGTCGGAGATCAGCAGCTTCTTCTCGCGCCCCGCCTCTGGCTGGACGATGACATCCATGTCGCCCTGAAGCGGCTTCAGCGCCGTCCGTGCTGTCTCTAGGTCACCCGTAAAACGAAGGTCGAGCGCGGTCCCCTCATCGATCCAGACCGCCCCGAGAATTTCCTGGCCAGCGTCGGCGAGCATGCGCGCGGCGCGGTCCATGTCGCTCTGGCGCAAACCCTCGGCTATCAACGTGGCGATGAACAAGACTCAAACTCCCCGGCGTCAGAAGGTCGTGCTTATTGCGGGGCCGACCGCCAGCGGCAAGTCGGCTTTGGCGGTAAATCTCGGTCAGCGGCTGCCATCCGTCGTCATCAACGCCGATTCCGCGCAGGTCTATGCCGATCTGCGCATACTCTCCGCGCGCCCCGATGCCGCCGAAATGGGCGACGTTCCGCACCGCCTGTTCGGCTATATAGACGGTGCCGAAGCCTGTTCGGCGGCGCGATGGGCGGAAGATGCACGTCGAGAAATCGCGGGGGCGGCTCGGCAAGGCGCGCTTCCCATTCTGGTCGGCGGAACGGGTCTTTATCTGCGCACGCTTCTGGACGGCATCGCCCCGGTCCCGGAGATCGACGCTGAGGTGCGACGCGAGGTGCGTGCCCTCGCCGTTGCCGAAGCTCACGCTGCGCTTGCCCGCGAGGATCCGCAAGCAGCCCAACGCCTTGCGCCAGCCGATACGACGCGCGTCGCCCGCGCGCTTGAGGTCGTCCGTTCCACCGGACGTCCGCTCTCGCATTGGCAGGCCGAGCGCACAGGGGGGATTGTGGATCAGATCGACCTTGTGCCGCTCATCCTGCTTCCCCCTCGCGACTGGCTGTTTGAACGCATCGAACGGCGTTTTGGCGCGATGGTATCGCATGGAGCAGTCGAAGAGGTGGAAGCCTTGCTGGCGCGCGACCTCGATCCCGCGCTTCCCGTCATGCGCGCCATCGGCGTCCCCGAAATCTCGGCCTGGCTCGATGGCGAAACAAGCCGCGACGCCATGCTCGATCGCGGGACGATCGCCACGCGGCAGTACGGCAAACGGCAGTACACCTGGTTCTCGCGCCAGCCACCCGCGGAATGGCCTGTCGCAAATGTGAAACTTGATGACTCTGCGGCAAGTGATTTTGCAATTAAATTATACGAACGGGTGTTGACAGTTTAATTTGTTACCACTAGCCAAGCCCGCCTTGCCTTTGCTGCGCTGCGGCAGCTTCGGGGCGCGTACATATTGTCGGAGGAAATGATGACTGCGGAAAAGTCCGGAGCGGACATACTGGTCGAGGCCCTGAGCGATCTCGGGGTCGAGGTCGTATTCGGCTATCCGGGTGGCGCGGTGCTTCCGATCTATGACGCCCTGTTCAAGCAGAGCCGCCTCAAGCACATTCTCGTCCGCCACGAACAGGCCGCGACGCACGCCGCCGAGGGCTATGCACGCTCGACTGGGAAGCCCGGCGTCGTCCTCGTCACCTCGGGGCCAGGCGCGACCAATGCTGTCACGGGCATCACCGACGCGCTGATGGATTCGATCCCGATGGTCGTCATCACCGGGCAGGTTCCGACCGCGCTGATCGGCAGCGACGCCTTTCAGGAGGCCGACACCGTCGGCATCACGCGGCACTGCTCGAAGCACAATTACCTGATCAAGGACCCCGCGAAACTCGGTGAGACCGTCCATGAGGCGTTCCACATCGCGACCTCGGGACGTCCGGGGCCCGTGGTTGTCGACATTCCCAAGGATGTCCAGGTCGCGACTGCCCGGTACAAGAAGCCGGGCGCGATCCAGCACAAGACCTATCGTCCGCAGGTCAAGGCCGATCAGTCGCTGATCGAATCCGCCGTCGAGATGCTCGCCGCGGCCGAACGGCCCGTCTTCTACACGGGCGGCGGCGTCATCAACGCGGGCCCGGCAGCAAGCCAGATCCTGCGCGAACTGGCGCGGATCACGGGCGCGCCGGTCACCTCCACGCTCATGGGTTTGGGTGCCTTCCCCGCCTCGTCGGATCAGTGGCTGGGCATGCTCGGCATGCACGGCACCTATGAAGCCAATCTGGCGATGAACAAGGCCGACCTGATCATCGCGCTCGGCAGTCGCTTCGATGACCGCGTCACGGGCCGGCTCGACGCCTTCGCGCCGAATGCCCGGAAGGTCCATGTCGATATCGACCGTTCGTCGATGAACAAGACCGTCCATGTCGACCTGCCGATCCTGGCCGATGTCGGCCGCGCGATGGAGGACATGGTCCGCATCTGGAAGACGCGCGGGCACCAGAAGAATGACCTGTCCAAATGGTGGGCACAGATCGCCGAATGGCGCGCGAAGAAGTCGCTCGCCTATCCTGCCTCGACCAAAGAGATCATGCCGCAGGAGGCGATCCGCAAGCTGTGGGAGGCGACGCACAAGCGCAATCCGATCATCACGACCGAGGTCGGCCAGCACCAGATGTGGGCGGCGCAGCACTTCCATTTCGAGCATCCCAACAAGTGGCTGACCTCGGGAGGCCTCGGCACGATGGGCTACGGCCTGCCCGCCGCGATCGGCGCGCAGCTCGGCAATCCCAATGCGCTGGTGATCGACATTGCGGGCGAAGCCTCGATCCAGATGAACATCCAGGAGCTGGCAACCGCCACGCAGTACCGCCTGCCCGTCAAGATCTTCATCCTCAACAACGAATATATGGGGATGGTGCGGCAGTGGCAGCAGCTCACCTATTCGAGCCGCTATTCGGAAAGCTATTCCGATGCGCTGCCCGATTTCGTGAAGCTGGGAGAGGCCTATGGCTGGACCGGCATCCGCATCGAAGGCATGCAGGAGCTTGAGGCGGGCATCGCGCAGATGATCGACACGGCCGGGCCGGTGATCGTCGATTGCCGTGTGGCAAAGCTTGCCAACTGCTTCCCGATGATCCCGTCGGGCGCCGCGCATACCGAGATGATCCTGCAGTCCGACCAGGTTTCGGGCGAAATGGACGACGAAGCCAAAGCGCTGGTCTGAGGCGCTGGGGGAAACAATGCATATCAAGCAGGAACAGCAGGAACGGCACACGCTTGCCGTCATCGTCGACAACGAGGCGGGCGTCCTCGCGCGCATCGCCGGGCTCTTCACCGCGCGCGGCTATAATATCGAGAGCCTGACGGTGACCGATATCAGCGAGGACGATCTGATCAGCCGCATCACGATCGTCACCTCCGCCTCGGCGCCTATGATGGAACAGATCATCGCGCAGCTCGAGCGGCTGGTGCCCGTGCACAAGGTGGTCGATCTGACCGCGCTCGGCCCGCATGTCGAGCGCGAGCTCGCGCTGGTGAAGGTCGCGGGCAGCGGCGATCACCGGATCGAGGCGCTGCGCCTGGCCGATGTCTATCGTGCGCGTGTGGTCGATGCGACCACGTCGAGCTTCGTCTTCGAGGTGACGGGCGGTTCGGACAAGATCGACACCTTCGTCTCGCTGATGCGCGAGGTCGGCCTCGTCGAGGTCGCCCGCACGGGCATCGTCGCCATTTCCCGCGGCAAGGACGCCGCCTGAACTTTCTGCCAATAAAGGATTGATTACTATGCGCGTTTATTACGATCGCGACGCCGATCTGGGTCTGATCAAGGGCAAGAAGATCGCCATTGTCGGCTATGGCAGCCAGGGCCACGCCCATGCCCAGAACCTTCGCGATTCGGGCGTCGCGGAAGTCGCGATCGCGCTCCGCGCCGGTTCGGCCACCGCGAAAAAGGCCGAAGGTGCCGGATTCAAGGTGCTCTCGAACGTCGAAGCCGCGAAATGGGCGGACGTCGTCATGGTCCTCGCGCCCGACGAGCATCAGGCTGCGCTGTACAATGACGATCTCCACGCCAATCTGAAGCAGGGCGCCACGCTCGCCTTTGCACACGGCCTCAACGTCCATTTCGGCCTGATCGAGCCGCGCGCCGATCTCGACGTCATCATGGTCGCGCCCAAGGGCCCGGGCCACACTGTGCGTTCCGAATATGTGAAGGGCGGCGGCGTCCCCTGCCTGATGGCGATCCATCAGGATTCGAGCGGGAATGCGCACGACCTCGCGCTGGCTTATGCCTCGGCGGTTGGCGGCGGCCGTTCGGGCATCATCGAGACCAATTTCCGCGAGGAATGCGAAACCGACCTGTTCGGCGAGCAGGCCGTGCTCTGCGGCGGCGTCACCCACCTCATCCAGGCCGGATTCGAGACGCTGGTCGAGGCCGGTTACGCGCCCGAAATGGCATATTTCGAGTGCCTTCACGAGACCAAGCTGATCGTCGACCTGCTCTATGAAGGCGGCATCGCCAACATGCGCTACTCGATCTCGAACACCGCCGAATATGGCGACATCACCACGGGTCCGCGCATCATCACCGACGAAACCAAGGCGGAAATGAAGCGTGTCCTCGCCGACATCCAGTCGGGACGCTTCGTCAAGAACTTCGTGCTCGACAACCGCGCCGGCCAGCCCGAGCTGAAGGCCGCGCGCAAACTGGCCGCAGCGCACCCGATCGAGAAGGTTGGCGCGGAACTGCGCGCGATGATGCCCTGGATCGGCGCGAACAAGCTGGTCGACAAGGACAAGAACTGATCACTGATTCCGGCCGGCGGTGCATGCCGTCGGCCGGGATTTCGCCTCGGTGCTTGTCTGATTTCCCAGAGCCTGTATTCGGCGACGCGCTTCGGGAGTAACCGTCATTTCGCTGTTCGAAACCCATGCGCGTCAGCTCGATGCGCTCGCCGCCGATGACCGGCTTCGCGTGCTCCGGCCGCGCCACGGGCTCGATTTCGTCTCGAACGACTATCTGGCGCTTGCCAATTCGCCTGAGTTGCGCGCCGCATTGTTCGACGGCATCAACCGTGGTCTGCCCGCCGGATCGGGTGGTTCCCGGCTGCTGCGCGGCAATCACGAGGAACATGAGGCACTCGAGATCGATGCCGCGCGCCATTATGGCAGCGAGGCCGCGCTGTTCTTTGCGACGGGCTTCACCGCCAACGCCGCGGTCTTCGCGACATTGCCCCAGCGCGGCGACCTCGTCGTCCATGACGAACTCATCCATGCGAGCGCACATGACGGCATGAAGCTCGGCCGCGCCGAGCGCGTGGCCGTCGCGCACAACAATGCCGCCGCGTTCGAAACCGCGATCCGCAACTGGCGCGCGCGCGGCGGCCTTGGCCGTCCGTGGATCGCGGTCGAAAGCCTCTATTCCATGGACGGCGATCGCGCGCCGCTTGCTGCGCTCGCTGAAGTGGCCGAGCGCAACGATGCGGTGCTCATCATCGATGAAGCCCACGCAACGGGTGTTTTCGGGCCCGAAGGCCGTGGTCTTTCCGCGTCGCTCGCGCAGCAAGAGAATGTCATCGCCCTGCATACCTGCGGAAAGGCGCTGGGATGCGAGGGCGCCCTGCTCTGCGCACCGCGCATACTCGTCGACTTCCTCGTCAACCGCGCGCGTCCCTTCATCTTCTCGACCGCATCCTCGCCCTTTGTCGCGCATATGGTGCGCCGCGCGATCGAGATCGTCGCCGCGCAGCCCGAGCGCCGTGCGGCGCTGGACGCGCTCGTGCAGCATGCGGGCACGCGACTGCATGAGCGGCTCGGCGTGGCGCCCACGGGCTCGCAGATCATCCCCGTGATCATCGGCGACAACGGGCGCACGATGGCCATCGCATCGGAGCTTCAGTCTCAGGGCTTCGACGTACGCGGAATCCGCCCGCCAACGGTGCCCGAAGGCACCGCACGCCTGCGCGTCTCGATCACGCTCAACGTCACCGCCGCGCAGATCGACGCGCTCGTCGACGCAATGGAGGGGGCGATCGCGCGCATACCGGCATGAGCCAGCGCTTCGTCATCACCGCAACCGACACCGACGTCGGCAAGACGATCTTCTCGGCCGCGCTCGTTCAGGCGCTCAGTGCCAGCTACTGGAAGCCCATTCAGGCGGGCATCGAGGGCGGAACCGACAGCGAGACCGTCGCGCGCCTCACCGGCATTACCCCGATCCCCGAAGCCTGGCGCCTCGCGACGCCTGCCTCACCCCATCTCGCCGCCGAGATCGACGGCGTTACCATCGACCCCGCAGCGCTCATGCCCCCGGCCTGTAACGGCCCGCTCATCATCGAGGCGGCCGGCGGCGCGCTCGTCCCCGTCACGCGCACCACGCTGTTCGCCGACATCTTCGCGCGCTGGCAGTTGCCCGTGATCGTCTGCGCGCGCACCGGGCTTGGCACGATCAACCACAGCCTGATGACGATCGAGGCGCTGCGCCACCGCAACGTGCCGATCCACGGCATCGCCTTTGTCGGCGACGCGGTGCCCGACAGCGAGGCGATCATCCCCGAAATCACGGGCATCAGGCGCCTCGGCCGCCTTCCCCGCCTCATTTCGCTGACGCCCGAAACGCTCGCCACCGCCTTCGCCGCCCATTTTCAGACAGGCGACTTCACATGAGCCATTCACCGGTCTGGCACCCCTTCACCCAGCACGGGCTTGGCGAGCCGATCCCGCTGATCGACAGGGCCGAAGGCGTTGCAATCTACGATGCAGATGGCAAGCGCTGGATCGACGCGATCTCGTCATGGTGGGTGGTAACGCACGGCCATTGCCATCCGCGCATCATGGCGGCGATCCGCGAGCAGACCGAGCGGCTCGACCAGCTCATTTTCGCGGGCTGGACGCACGAACCCGCCGAAAACCTCGCGCGCGAGCTCGTCGCCATCACCCCCGAACCGCTGACGCGTGTGTTCTACTCGGACAGCGGATCGACCAGCGTCGAGGTCGCGCTCAAGATGGCGCTTGGCTACTGGGCCAATATCGGGGAGCCGCGCGATTGCATCCTCGTGATGGAGCACAGCTATCACGGCGACACGATCGGCGCGATGTCGGTAGGCGCGAGGGGCGTGTTCAATCGGCCCTATGAGCCATTACTGTTCGATGTCGGCACAATCCCCTTCCCCGCCGCAGGACGTGAGCAGGCAACGCTCGACGCACTCGAAGCGGCTTGCCGCGAAAAGCCCGCCGCATTCATCGTCGAGCCGCTGATCCTCGGCGCGGGCGGGATGCTGATCTATTCGCCCGAAACGCTCGCGGAGATGCGCCAGATCTGCGCGTCATATGACGTGCTGTTCATCGCCGACGAGGTGATGACAGGCTGGGGCCGCACGGGCACGCTTTTCGCCTGCGAGCAAGCGGGGGTCGCGCCCGATATCATGTGCCTGTCCAAGGGGCTGACGGGCGGGTCGATCCCGCTCGCGGTCACGCTCGCCACCGACGCGATCTTTGACGCGCATTATTCGCGCGATCGCAGCAAGACCTTCTACCATTCGAGCAGCTACACGGCGAACCCGATCGCCTGCGCCGCCGCCAACGCCAATCTCGCGATCTTGCGCGACGAGCCCGTTGCCGAACGGATCGCGACGCTCGGCGCAATGCAGCAGCGCCAGCTCGACCGGCTCGCGGATCATCCGCGCCTCGCGGGGCATCGCCGGATCGGCACGATCGCTGCGGTCGATGTCGTCGCCGATGATGCGGGCTATCTCTCCGACCTCGCGCCGCGGCTGATCGGCTATTTTCGTGAGCATGGTCTGCTGCTGCGTCCGCTGGGCAACACGCTCTACGTCATGCCGCCCTATTGCATCGACGAGGACGACATGACCTTGATCTATGACGGAATATTGGCCGCACTGAAGGTTTGACAGCGGCGCGGCAGAACATCACTTTGCAGCTCCCCCTTCAGGAGACCGTTCCATGCGTCCTACCCTCATCGCTTTCGGCCTTGCAGCAGCCTCCACCGTCGCGCTTCCACTCGTCGCGCAACAATCGTCGCAGGTCCCCGGCTCGAAGAATCCCGCCGCCATCACTGGCGGCACCTACACCGCCGATCCGGGGCACACGCTGGTCCGCTGGGAGGTCGACCATCTCGGATTCTCGCCCTATTTCGGCATTTTCGGCGACGTGACGGGCACGCTGACGCTCGATCCCAAGAATCCGGGTGCAGCCAAGGTCGACGTGACCATCCCCGTCTCCAAGGTGACCACCGCAAGCGCCGGCCTCACCAAGCACCTGCTCAAACCCGCCGAAGCCGGCAAGCCGGCCGACTTCTTCGGCGCCAGTCCCGCCGATGCCAGGTTCGTCTCGACCGCCGTCACGGTTGACGGGGACGATGCGAAGATCACGGGCAACCTGACGCTCAACGGCGTCACCAAGCCGGTGACGCTCGATGCCGAATTCTACGGCGCCGGCAAGATGCCCGCGGGCATGGGCGGCAAGGAAAATGTTGGCTTCGAGGCCGAAGCCACGATCAAGCGCAGCGACTTCGGCATCAACCTTGGCATCCCGATGGTATCGGACGAGGTCAAGCTGGACATCGCCGCCGCGTTCCAGAAATAATCGTGCGCCCAAAGCCCCTGTTGCGACAGCAATAGGGGTTTTTGCTGGACAGGCGCGCGGTTTCGCGTCATTGGCATGCGCATGAAAGCGCACTGCGCCCTTCTCCTTCTTCGACTTACGCGCCCTTAGGCGCGACGCTTCCGCGTGCCCGTCGGGCGCAGCGGCACCGCCTAAGGGCTATAATAAACCAGAGCGAAACGAGCAGCGGGCGTGAAAATGCGCTCGCGCGAAGCCGAAGAGAAGACCCATGCTGCGTGACCCGTCCGTAAAATACCGTCCCTTCCCGCAGGTCGACATCGCCGATCGCCAATGGCCCGGGCGTACCATCACCAAGGCACCGCGCTGGCTGTCGACCGACATGCGCGACGGCAATCAGGCGCTGATCGATCCCATGGACAGCGAGAAGAAGACCCGATTCTTCGACCTGCTCTGCAAGGTAGGGGTCAAGGAAATCGAGGTGGGTTTCCCCAGCGCGGGAGCGACCGAGTTCGATTTCATCTCGGGCCTGGTCCAGCAGGGTCATGTTCCCGACGATGTCATCATTCAGGTGCTGACCCAGTCGCGTCAGGACCTGATCGAAAAGAGCTTCGAGAGCCTGAAAGGCGCCAGACAGGCGATCGTCCATCTCTACAACGCAGTGTCACCCGCATGGCGCCGCATCGTGTTCAACATGGAGCGCCCGGAGATCAAGGCGATCGCGGTCGCCGGCGCCAAGGTGCTGCGCGACGAGGCCGCGAAGCAGCCGAATACCGAATGGCACTTCGAATACAGCCCCGAGACCTTCTCGACCGCCGAACTCGATTTCTCTGTCGAGGTCTGCGAGGCGGTGATGGACATATTGCAGCCGACGCCCGAGCGTCCGCTGATCCTCAACCTGCCCGCGACGGTCGAAGCGGCGACACCCAATATCTATGCCGACCAGATCGAATGGTTCTGCCGCAATATCCGCAACCGCGATTCGGTCGTCATCTCGCTCCACCCACACAATGACCGCGGCACCGGCGTCGCGGCCGCCGAGCTGGGGCTGATGGCGGGCGCCGACCGCGTCGAGGGCTGCCTGTTCGGCAATGGCGAGCGCACGGGCAATTGCGACCTCGTGACCGTCGCGCTCAATCTGTACACGCAGGGCGTCGATCCGCGCCTCGACTTCTCGGACATCGACGAGGTCATCCGCACGGTCGAATATTGCAACAACATCCCCGTCCACCCGCGCCATCCCTATGCGGGCGATCTGGTGTTCACCGCCTTTTCGGGATCTCACCAGGACGCGATCAAGAAGGGCTTTGCCGCCCAGGCCGCGCGCAACGACGAATATTGGGAAGTCCCCTATCTGCCGATCGACCCCGCCGATCTCGGCCGCAGCTACGAGGCGGTCATCCGCGTCAACTCGCAGTCGGGCAAGGGCGGCGTCGCCTGGGTGCTTGAGCAGGACAAGGGGTTGAAGCTGCCCAAGCGGATGCAGGCCGATTTCAGTCGGCACGTCCAGGCGATGGCCGACGAAACGAGCCGCGAGTTGAATGCCGCCGACATCTGGAACGCTTTCACAAAAGCCTATGCGCTTGACGGCGAACACCCCTTCAGCCTGATCGACTATCAGGAAACGCATGCACCGGGCGGCATCGGTGGCGCCAATCGCATGTTCGTGGGCAAGATCCGGCTGGAAGGCGAAGAACGTTCGATCAGCGGACGCGGCAACGGCCTCATTTCCTCGGTGCTAGCGGCGCTGCGCGACGAATGCGGGATCGAACTGGAAGTCGCCGACTATAGCGAACATGCGATCGGCCACGGATCAGACGCGCAGGCTGCGGCCTATGTCGAATGCCGCACGCCCGCTGGCAAGACGGTGTTCGGCGTTGGCGTCGATGCCGACATTGCCACCGCCAGCGTGCGCGCGGTGCTGAGCGCGGCAAATGTGCTGGGCGCCGAAGTCGCTACCACGAGCAGTGCCAGCGCTGCCTCGGCTGCCTGATCTTGCGTAGCGCCGCCACGCAGGCGGCGCTACAAGGTCGGCAGAAATTCGAAGCCCTGCTGCACGGGCGCGTCGGCATCCTGTACCGCGATATCAGTGACACGCGCCAGCGCCGGGCCGTCATGACAGGCGACGATGAATGCTTCGACGCTTTCGGGCGCGCCTGAAGCCAGCGCTTCAACGCTTCCGTCTGTGCGGTTGCGGACCCAGCCCGCAAGTCCCAGCGAGCGCGCTGTGCCGACCGCCCAGTCGCGATAGCCCACCCCCTGCACGCGACCGGTAATCCTCAAATGGCGCGCTATGCTGGTCTGGTCTGGCATGGCCGATCGTCCGTTGCCCCCGGCCGCACGCTGCGCCCGCCATTTTCGGATCGCAAGCGAAATCATCATGTTCGCAGTAACTTACAGCAATGTTTACATGTTTCGACAAGCGACATTATAGCTTAGACCAACGTCGTTGCAGACCAAACTAATCCTCGATAACCCGCGCCCATGCGTTGTAATGCTCCCTCCGTCGAGCGTGTTGCCCGCGCGATCTGCGAGCAGGCCTTTTACGAGCGTCATAACTGTGCCGCCACGCCACAGGTCATAGACCGCAACTGGCACGGCTTCGCGCAGCAGGCCGCAGCCGCAATCGAAGCAATCAACGACGAAGACGACGCGATCGCCGCGCGTCGCGCAGCGCATCGCAACTGGGAACGGCTGATCTTCACGGTCTGATCGCTCGCTGGCCGCGTAATCGACCTTGACAGTCCAGCGTGCGCCGGGGAGCAAGCGACATGCCCAGCATCGCCCCCGCCCTCACCCCGATATTGCTGCTCTGCGCATCGAACGTCTTCATGACTTTCGCGTGGTACGGGCACCTGAAATTCACGGGCAAGCCGCTGTGGCTGGTCATCATCGCGAGCTGGGGCATTGCCTTCATCGAGTATTGCTTCGCGGTTCCGGCCAATCGCTGGGGAAGCACCAGCTACAGCGCCGCGGAACTCAAGGCGATCCAGGAGGTGATCACGCTCACCGTCTTTGCGGGATTCTCGGTATTCTATCTGGGCCAGAAGATCACAGCCAATCACCTGATCGGCTTCGCACTGATCGCCGCCGGAGCCTGGTTCATCTTCCGCGCGCCCTTGCAGGGTGTCGCTTGAGCTAAGGTCAACCGTCGGGCCTCGATAGGCCATTGCGCCCGGGTTAACCCCGATACCGGGCAGCAATCCGCCATGCTACGTCGATCCACGCATCGAGGGAGGACGCCATGGCTCCGGTCGCACGAAAACTCTTGGGGATGATGCTCGTCGCGACGCCTGCCACGAGCATGGCCCAGGAATCGGGCGATCATGCGCAGGAACTCGCCAAGCAGCTGGCGAACCCTGTGGCGTCGCTGATCAGCGTGCCCTTTCAACAGAATATCGACTTTGGCGGTGGTCCGGATGATGGCGGCGTCAAGTCGACGCTCAATATACAGCCGGTCGTGCCCGTCAGCATCGGTCCCGATTGGAACGTGATTGTCAGAACGATCCTGCCCGTCACCTATCAGTCCGACATTTCGGCGCCGGGCGCGCACGAGTTCGGACTGGGCGACACCGTCCAGAGCCTCTTCTTCTCGCCCAGGAAAACCGGTCCAGGCGGCATCATCTGGGGCGTCGGCCCCGCGATACTCTATCCGACCGCGACCGACCGCGTTCTCGGCGGCGACAAATGGGGGCTCGGGCCGACCGTCGTTCTCCTTAAGCAATCGGGCAAGACCACATATGGCGTGCTGGCGAACCACATCTGGTCGGTGGCCGGAAACGACACGCGCGGCGATATCAGCTCGACCTTTGTCCAGCCGTTTTACAGCTACACGACGTCGACAGCGATGACCTACGTCATCAATACCGAGACGACCTATGACTGGAAGGGCGACAATTGGGTGGTGCCGATCAACGTCACCATGGCGCATCTGACCAGAATGGGAAAACAGCCGATCCAGATCGGCGTCGGTGCGCGCTATTATGTCGAAAAGCCGAGGGGCGGCCCCGATTGGGGGGTGCGCCTGGTACTCACATTGCTGTTTCCCAGGAAGTGAGCGGGCTAGAGCTGCCCGTCACCCTCCTCTCCGTCGGAAGCAGGTTGATCCGCCGCCGCATGCCGCAGCTCCATTCTGCGGGCCTGCTGCGCCAACGCAATCCAGCGCCTGGCGGCGATAACGAAACGGGCTCTGACGTTGGGAAGAGGTGAGGCCTGCGCTTCGGCGAGCGCCTTGCACGCATGCTCGGCAAAGACCTGGCTCTGGCTGTGCGGCGGCGTATCCTGCGCAACGCCGTCGGGATGCTGATCCGACATCGCACCTCGCTCGGATGGTAGACGGGCTACCCCCGGGTCGCAAAGGGATAGCCCGTCCACAGTACTGCTGCTCGGGTCAAGGAAGCAGCGTCGCGAAGCTTGCACAGTGAGCGGCAGCACTGACTAACCTCGATCAAGGTGGAGAAAATTATTCTGATCTAGTTACGGCTTCGACTTGTCGTTGCGCGCGCTTGGGCGCACCCTCGCGCGAGACCCGCCGGCGACAGTAAGGAAAGGGGCGTTCGTGACCAGGGTTACCGCGTTGTTCCTGCAGCGCCGCCGACGCGAACGGCTTTCCGAGGAAGAAAAGCGCGCGCTCGAGGATGCCGTCGCCGAGATTAGGGTGCTGCCGGCGCGGCATGTCCTTGTCCATCAGGGCGATACAGTTACGCGCAGCACGATGCTCATCGAGGGCCTGATGTGTCGTTACATGGATGGGCGCGACGGGCATCGTCAGCTTGTCGCGCTCCATGTGCCCGGCGATTTCGTCGACCTGCACGGCTTTCCCCTCGAGCAACTGGACCATGATGTCGCCACGATAAGCCGGTCGAAGGTCGCGACCTTCCCGCGCGAGACCCTGCTCACGCTGACGCGTAACCATCCCCATCTGGTGCGGATGCTCTGGTTCAGCACGCTGCTGGACGCGGCGATGCACCGCGAATGGATATTCCGGCTGGGGCGGCTGGGCGCGATGGGACGTGTCGCGCACTTCTTCTGCGAGATGAAGGTTCGGCTCTCGCTGGTCGGGCTTTCGAACGACAATCGCTTCCATCTTGCAGTAACGCAGGCCGATATTGCCGAGGCATGCGGGCTGACCCCCGTCCACGTCAATCGTGTGCTGCGCCAGCTGCGCGACAATGGGCAGCTCGCGTTCCAGCGCGGCATGGCGCATGTGCTCGACTGGCACGCGCTCAAGGTGACGGGCGAGTTCGACGATGCCTATCTTTATGTCGACGGCACCCCCGATTGAGATACCAGTCCGCGCAGACTGATTCAGATCAACGTATTTGGGTGCGCGATCGTCTAGAAAAAGGCGTTTCAAGGGAGTCCCGCAGTGAACAGACCCGACGACCATGATTACTTCATTCGCCGCGAACGTGAGGAACGCCGGATTGCCGCCTCATCCACCGACCGATGCGTAAAGCGGATCCATATGCGCTTCGCGGATGAATATTCGCGGCGCGCCGCACGGATCGCGCAGCGATAGACGCACGCTTTATGCCGGCAATTTCAGGTCTTCTACGATTTCTGCAATCCCGGTTCCCGGCTTCACCAGCAGCCATTGGTGGGGATCACGGGTGTCGATCATCGTCACTGCATGGCGTGGGCAGACGCCGAGGCACTTGACCTCGACCACGCCGACATGCGCCTTGCGGCCCTTCTTGCCGCCCATTTCTTTCTTCAGCGCTTTGGCGAGCGGTGTCTTGCCCTTGGGACCGAAGCCGCCGCCCTGCCGCTTCGAGCATTTCCGGCACACCAGCAGCGCAGCCTCCCAGCTGGATCGGACATGGCGCGTCAACGCGGACGGCGCTCCTCAGCCTTGCGCAGCACCTCGAAAGCGGCCTGGATCGCCTGGAAGCGCACCGCCGCGGCGGCATCGCCGGGCTTGACGTCGGGGTGGTGCTCCTTGGCGAGCTTGCGCCATGCCCTTTTTACGGCTTCGAAATCGGCATCATCGTCGAGTTCGAGCGCCTTGAGCGCATGAAGCTCGTCGCGCGAGCGGCTGCCGTCACCGGGGCCACCCCAGCCATAATGCTGCGCTTCCTTGAAGCCCGAGAAATCGGCGCGTTCGCGCGCCTCGCGCGCGGCGGCCTCCTCGGGCGTCAGGCCCGCGAAATAGTCCCAGTTGCGGTTATACTCCGCCGCGTGCTCCTCGCAGAAATACCAGCGCTCGGGGCTGTTGGGCGCCTTGGGCGCGGGGCGATCGCCGGGCTTGTCGCAGCCATGCCGGTCGCACAGCCGCACCTTCGCCGCCTCGCGCGTCGCTTCATAGCCACGCCAGCGGGGAAAACCCCAGTCATAGGATCGGGAAGAGCGCGCCATTGGAGCCTACATAATGGCGCGTTCGCCGCGCACAAGCGCGAAGCGGGGACACCCGCACGGCCTCGCGGCGAAACCCGCCTCACGGTTCAGCCGCCAACGTCGCGCACTATCCTCCATGATGCCGATAGGTCACCCGCTGCATCTTGCCGCCACAACCGAGCGTCTGCCCGGGACGGTAGCTTGGCTCATACTCGAAGCGCCTGAAATAACCCGCGGTCACGTCGCCGAACACAAACGGTGGATAGGCAAACAGGGCGCGGTGATTCATCGTCTTGCCGTCCGCGGCGATGTCGAACTGGACGGAGGTCCAGCCGCTGAAGCCCCATGTCAGCGCCTCCTGCGGGAAGTCGGAATCGCTGATGCTGCCTTTCTTCAATGCGGGCGGTGCGTCCACGAGCGCGCACTGTTCCGACGAAAGGCCACTGAGCTTGAAAGTGGCACGCGCCGCTTCATCATCACCTTGGCGGAACTGCTGCGAAGCGAGCCGGATCAGCGCACCGACACGGAAGGGATCGCTCGCGGCAAGCCCGTCATCGTCGATCACCGAACGCAGGAGCGCCTCGTCTTCCCTGTTCCATTTCTGTCCCCGGCTGTCGACCAGCATCAGGCGCAGCGCGGCGCGCGCGACGGCATCCTTCCGGATGCGCTCGTCCTGCATCGCCGCTTCGATCGCACCCAAATAGCTCGCCGCGTTGCGGTCTGCACCCGCGGCACTCTTCCATTGCAGGTGAGACAGATAAAGCCGTGCGACCGGAGGCACCTGCGATGCATCCGCGATCGTCAGCGCCCGCCTGGCGTACACGAGCGCCTCGTTGGCGCCCAGCACCGGGGAACTGGCCAGTTCAGCGAGAACGGGCATAAGCTGGAAGGCGCTGGCACCTTGCGCCGCCTCGCGGCGCGCCAGTTCAGCGACAAGCAGCGGAAGCCGGCGGGCGTTCGAGGTTTCCTCGATGCTGACCGGATCGACCGCCTTTTCTGACAGCCAGGAATTGAGCCCCGGGCGAAGCAGTGCGGGGATCGACGGACGCGCGGACACCGTGGAGCATCGCATTTCGATGCGCGTTAGCATCCTGAACAGCGGTGGAATGTCCTTCACCTTCTCGGGCGCCCACGACCAGTCGGCCACTGCACGCGCAAATTCGAGAGCGCTGGTGCCGCGCCGCGAGGAATAGATCGGACGCGGCGCCACGACGCTGCCATCGTCGGCGATGCCGAACTCCACCACACCGACATCGTCCGGCTGGAGTCCATCTGGGCCGCCACAAGGGGGCGCGGGCGTGTCCGGCCCCATGCCGAGGCCATCCTTTGGCAATCGGCCGGCGCCGGTATAGGCGAGATAATTGCGCGCGCGATCCTCGTCCCCCGCAAGCATCGCCGCGATCGCATAATCCGACCGCGCGATGACGTCATCCTGATCGACCCTGAGCGACAGCCCGCCCAATGCCTTGACCGATCGGCCAAACTCCTCCTGCGCGTCCTTGAATCGACCGAGATTGAGCAGCACACGCCCTTTCAGGTCGGCGAACCGTGCTTCTGCCGCCTTGTCCGGCGAGAGCGTGACCACCAGCGCCTGCAGACGATCGGCATTGGCCAGTGCAGCATCGGGATCGACGAAGGTGCCGCTTTGCACCATCGCCACGAGCGCACGCACCTTGCTCTGCGGGGCGTCAGCAAAATGCTCTGCCTCGCGATAACGCGCAAGCGCACTTGCGTAATCGAGCGCGCGTCCATCCATGTTGCCGAGCAGCATCAGCGCCAGAAACCGGTCTTCGCGAAGGCTGGCATCGCCGGCGGGAAGCGCTGCAAGCCCCGCCTTCACCGCCGCCGCAGCCTCTGCGTCACGTCGAAGCTCAAAGAGCGCGGTGCCCTTGCGCACGCGTACGATCGCAAGGCTACGCGCATTTTTCGCCAGTCGTGGTTCGAGCGCCTCGAAGGCCGATACAGCGTCCACCCATTTCTGCGCATTGAGCGCCTCGGTGGCCGCCTCAAACTGTTGCTGGATGCCCGGCTGCTGCGCCGCCGCTGAGGTGGCGAGCGCGCACGCGCCCAGGATTGCCGCAAGATTCTTCATGATTACCCCCGAGGGGGATGACCTTAGTAGAACAACACCATGATCCGAAAGTAAAAATTGAATATGCCAGAGGGTCTGTAAGCCGGGTTCTGTCCACCCGCTCGCGCGGGCTGTGCGGCCATTCCTCTAGGACGCGGATTGCTCCGCGCCTCAAGCAACCAACCCGGGCGACGGGCCGGAAATAGCCCATGTGCCGCCCCTATTCGGTCTTGCTCCCGGTGGGGTTTACCATGCCGCTTCCGTTGCCGGTCGCGCGGTGCGCTCTTACCGCACCCTTTCACCCTTACCTGGCCGAAGCCGGGCGGTCTGCTCTCTGTGGCACTGTCCCTGAAGCGCTTGCGCGCCCCGCCGGGCGTTACCCGGCACCGTTTTTCCGTGGAGCCCGGACTTTCCTCGCGTCCCGCAATGCGGAACCCGCGGCCGCCCGACCCTCTGGCAACAAGCGAGATAGGCGCATCGCATGCGTCTGCCAAGCCTTTCAGCCCTTTTCGAAGCCGTGCATGCGCCGCGCCCATTGCCAGGCGATCACCACGCCCTTCATCGGCTGGATCAGCAGCAGCGCGACAACGCCGCACAGGAATGGCCAGAACAGCATCTGAAACAGCATCGGCGGATCGAGCAACAGGTTGACCTCGATCACGATCGGCACGAGCAGATGGCCGAGGAGCAGGATTACCAGATAGGCGGGAAAATCATCGGCCTGATGGTGCTGCCAGCCCTGCCCGCATGACGGGCAATGTTCGACGGGCTTCAGAAAGCGCCCGAAGAGCCGCGTCTCGCCGCACGATGGACATTGGCCTTTGAGGCCGCGCAGCGCGGCCTGACGAAGATTGCGCTCGGACATCGCCGGGTTCCTACCAGCAACCCGTTTGGAGGCCAACCTTCAATCGTCGCCCTGCGGCTTGGGCAGCAGCAGCGCGAGAAGGATCGAGCGCGTCTCGCCGTCGATCTCGCCGTCGATCAGCTCCGGGCGAAAGCGGCGCTGGAAAGCGACGACCGCGGCCATCGGATCGGTCACCTCGTAGCCGAAACGCTCGAGTGCGAGCAGAAATCCTGCGTCGGACCAATTGGGGTCCATCAGGTTTCTGGTTGGCCTTGGCAGCGCGAGGCGATGCCGCGCAAGCCGTCCCCACGGGAAGAGTTCGCCGGGATCACGCTTGCGCGCGGGCGCGATGTCCGAATGTCCGACCACGTTGCCGCGCGTGATGTGATAGGTCGCCATGATCTCAGCGACGAGCGGGATGAGCGCGTCGATCTGCTCGTCGGGAAACGGTCGATAGCCGAATTCATGCCCGGGATTGACGATCTCGATCCCGATCGAGGCACTGTTGATGTCGGTAACCCCGCGCCAGTGCGAGCGGCCCGCGTGCCATGCGCGCTTGTCCTCCGCGACCATGCGGATGATCTGGCCATCCTCGGTGACGACATAATGCGCTGAAACCTTCGCCTCGGGGTTGGCGAGTTGCGCGATTGCCGACGCCGCATCCTGCATCCCGGTATAATGGAGCACGATCATCGAGATCGGCAGTGCGCGCTCATCGAAATTGGGAGAGGGCGTCTCGATATACGCGTTCAACCCTTGTGCTCCTTCACGCGCGCGGTGCGTATCGTGACGATCGCTACACCGACCAAAGCTATCGAACCGCCCGCGATCATAATCGGCGTGAGCGGCGTGGCAAAGAAAAGTGACGCCACGATGACCGAAATCACCGGGGCCGCGAGCGTAAGCGGCACGACGCTGGTGATGGGATGGCGCTGAAGCAGCCAGGACATCGCGCCATGCCCGCAGATCGTCGAGCCGATCGCCGAAAAGGCGATCCAGCCGAAATCGCTCAAGGGGAGCGCCGGCAGGCTGCGCAACGCCTCAGGCTCCTGCCAGAGCGTCACGGGAATCAGCACGATTGTCCCGACAAGCCCCATCCATGCGTAGATGGTGAGCACGGGCACACCGGACATGCGCCGCTGTATCAGCGAGGACAACGCCCAGATGAAGCTGCCGCACGCAGTGAGCGCCATGCCGGGTAACTCCCTGCCCGCCGCGGGATCGAAGACCAGCAGCGCGACGCCGAGGAGCGACAGCGCCAGACCGCCGATCCGGATGATATGAATCCGCTCCCCAAGAAAGACGACGGCGAGCAGCAGGGAAAAGGGCACGCCAAGCTGCCCCGCGATCGCGAGTGCGCTGATGTTGTCGCTGACAGCAAGCGACCAGTTGACGAAAATGTAGAAGATGCCGCCCGACAGGAAGCCGAGCCCGATCAGTTCGCGCATCTTGCCCGGCACGATCCTGAGCGCCGACGCGCAGACGATGAAGACGATGGCCTGCCGCAGCACCGCCGCCGTGAACGGCCCGGTCGCCTCCACCGCCATCTTCACCGCGATGATGTTCAGCCCCCACAGGATGTTCATCATGGCGGCGACAAAGATGTCGCGTGGCCCGAATCCAGTGGGTTGGCTGTGTGTCACGCGGGCGGCCATAGCCGAGACGCGCGCAAAGCACAGCCCCGCACGGAAGATCAGGCCGCGTTGCGCGACATCACAATGCTGCGATCGCGATGTAGGATCCCACCGCGATAACGATGAGCGCGAAAAGCCTTTCGAGCATGTTTTTGCGGCTGGTGAGCTTGCGGCCCAGCAGGATACCGGCGCCAGCCCCGGCCGCACCCCCGGCCACCAGCAGCGCCGTCACCGGCCAGTCGACATAGCCTGAAACGGCGTAGGAGACAGCCGTCGCAAGCCCGAGCGCGGAGACCACGACGAGCGAGGTGCCTACCGCGAAGGACAGCGGCATGGCGGTCGCGGCGATGAGCCCGGGCACGATAAGGAAACCGCCGCCTATCCCGAAAAATCCCGCAGCAAGCCCCGTCCCGAGCCCGATCGGCACCAGCCGCGGAAGCAATGTCCACGCAGTCTCGCGCGACAGGCGGACGTCGGGGTTCGCGGCGCCTTTGCGCGGACGGAGCATGGCTGCGCCGACGCCGATCATGAGCAGGCCGAACAGCATCAGCAAGCGTTCACCGTCGATCGCCTTGCCGATTTCGGCACCGATTGCCGCGCCGACGACTCCCGCAATCGCATAGACCGCCGCACAGCGCCATTTGACGGTCCCCACCCGGGCGTGGCCCGCAAGGCCGACGAGCGCATTGGCTGCCACCGCAACCGCCGCGGTTCCGATCGCCGCATGCGTCGAGCCGATGCCGACCAGATAGACGAGCAGCGGCACCGCAAGGATAGAGCCGCCGCCGCCGACAAGGCCAAGCACCCCGCCGATCAGGACCCCCGAGGCGAGCGTCAGCAAGGCCGTAGCCAGGGTCATGCGATATCAGGCCCCAGCCGGCCGGTTCCAGGGCAATCGCCGCAGCAGGATCGCCATCCCGCACCAGCCCGTTGCCCCCGCCATCATCAGGCCCGCGCCGACAAAGGCCGAAAGAGCGAAAAAGGCGGGCGCGACGAGCAGGCCGAGCGCGACGCCCAGCAACACAAGAGCGCCCGCGATCAGCTGAACCTGACGCATGATTTCAAGTGGCTGACGCGGATCGAGCGTTACAGGCAGGCCCGCGCGGCGCCACGCATCAAGGCCACCATCCAGAATATAGCATCCCGGCCCGGCAGCCGCCGACAGCCGTGCGACATGGGCTCGGGTTCGAGAGCCCGAGCGGCAATGGAAAATCATCGGGCGTCCGAGCGCCGCAAGCCGGTCGAGTTGCGCCACAGGCACGCTGGTCGAACCAGGAACGTGCGCACGCGCATGTTCGTCAGCGTCGCGAATATCAACGAGGGTGGCGCCGCCAGCGATCAGGCGCTGCGCCTCGGCGGGCGTGACAGATTTTGGCATCATCGGATCAGTCTTCCTGGCAGTAAAGCTGGTAGAGCGTGGCGAGCAGCGCCTCGGTGCTCGGGTCTGCAATGCGATACCATAGCGTCTGGCCCTCGCGCCGGTATGCGACGAGCGCTTCTTCGCGCATCTTCGCCAGATGCTGCGACAGCGCGGATTGCGAAAGTCCAACCTCGTGCGCGAGGTCGCCGACCGCCATCTCACCATGCTCGACGAGCTTGCAGAGCACCATCAAACGCCGGGGATTGCCCATCGCCTTGAGCAGCCGGGAAACCTCTCCTGCTTTCTTCTCGAACATCGCGAGATCCATTGGGGGCTTGAGCATCGCTGCACCTTGTTAAATTAGATATTGCTAATTTAGCCTTCACTAATATAATGTCAAGGGACCAAGGAGCTTCCCATGACCGCCAGCCCGATCATCCAGGCATTTTTTGACGAGCCGACCAACACCATTACCTATCTGGTCAGTGATCCCGTGACCTGCGATGCGGCCGTGATCGATCCCGTGCTCGATTTCGACATGGCCAGCGGCGAGGTCGACAGCAGCTCGGCCGATCGCGTTCTGGCGGCGGCGACGCAAGGTGGCTGGCGCATCGTCATGGTGCTGGAGACGCACGCCCATGCCGATCACCTGTCGGCGGCGCCGTATATCAGGACGAAGACGGGCGCGGCGATCGGCATCGGCGAACATATCCGCGATGTGCAAAAGATCTTCCGCCCGGTCTTCGCGCTTGACGATCTGCGCACTGACGGTTCGGATTTCGACCGGCTATTTGCCGATGGCGAGCGCTTCGCGCTTGGATCGCTTGAGGTCGAGGTGCTGCACACGCCGGGCCACACGCCCGCGGATATCACCTATCGGATCGGCGATGCGGCATTCGTCGGCGACACGCTGTTCATGCCCGACTATGGCACAGCGCGCGCGGACTTCCCGGGCGGCGACGCGCGCCAGCTTTACCGCTCTATCCGGCGATTGTTGAGTCTGCCGGGGGAAACGCGGCTGTTCCTGTGCCACGATTACAAGGCGCCGGGGCGCGATGCGTACGCGTGGGAAACGACGGTGGACGAGCAGCGTCGCGCCAATGTCCATGTCCATGACGACGTGAGCGAGGATGCCTTCGTCGCGATGCGCGACGCGCGCGATGCGACGCTTTCGGTGCCGAAATTGCTGCTGCCCTCAATCCAGGTCAATATCCGGGCCGGGAAGCTCCCTGAAGCAGACACGAACGGCGTTCGCTATCTGCGCATCCCGGTGAAGATGAAGGGTGGAACCAGCATCGCCCAGGGCGAGATTCACGCTGCCCTGATCGACTCCGCTTCGGATGCCGGGCGATAAAGTCCCCGCAGCTCGCGTTCGGAGGCGAACTTCGCGGTCTGCCCCAACACCGTTTCTCCAGCACCGAGCATGAGCACGCCATCTGGCTCGATCGCGGACGCCAGTCGCTCGAACGCCGCAGTGCGGACTGCAGGCGGAAAATAGAGCAAGACGTTGCGGCACAGGATCAGGTCGAAGCGCCCGGGCATCGGCGGCTGTTCGAGAACGTTGTGGCGGCGGAACTGGACGCGGCGCTTGAGATCCGACCGGGCGTACCAGTTCTCGCCCTCCTGATCGAACCAGCGCATCATCATCGTGATCGGCAGTCCGCGCTGGATCTCGAATTGCGAGAAGATTCCGGTCTGCGCCCGTTCGACCGCACCCGAGGATATGTCGGTGCCCAGAATGTCGATCGTCCAGCCCTGCCAGCGCTCGGGCGCGTCGGCGATCATCATCGCGATCGAATATGCCTCCTGCCCCGTCGAGCAGCCCGCACACCAGATACGCAGCCTCCGACGCGACATGCGCGCGGTGCGCAGCAGTTCGAGCGCGTCACCGTTCAGGAGCTGGAAGACACCATGATCGCGGAAAAAGAAGGTTTCGTTGTTGAGCAGCGCCTCGATCACGCGATCGGCAAGCCCATGCTCGCTACCCTTGAGCATCGCCGCGACGAGTTGATCGGTCGATGTCATGCCGCGTTCGCGCAGGAGCGGTTTGAGCGAGGTTTCGATGCGCCACACGCGGCTGGTCACGAGCTGCTGGCCGGTACGCGCCTCCAGCATTGCCGCCAGGGTCCGGATCGCGGCGGAATTGACCTCGCTCACCGGGAGTTGCGCCTTTTTGCGAGGTGCGCGGCGATCGCGGCGGGTGGCAATACAGCGGTTGCGATGCCAGCCTTGGCAACGCTTCCGGGCATGCCCCATACGACCGAGGAATCGATGTTCTGCACGAGCAGCTCGGCCCCCGTCGCTGCAAGCCGTTCGGCGCCGATACAGCCATCACGGCCCATGCCGCTCAGCACCACGCCGACCGCGCCGTCGCCATATACGTCGGCGATCGAATCGAACATCGGATCGACCGAAGGCAGGCAGCGCGACTCGACCCGCTGGCGGCTGAGCCGCACCACCACGCGCTTGTCGTGACGTTCAACGCAGAGATGCGCATTGCCCGGTGCGATGTAGAGCATCCCGCGCTCGATCGTCATGCCTTCGCGCGCGACCACAACCTTGCGCCCCGTCGAGCTGTGAAGCTGCTGCGCGAAGAAAGGCATGAAGACGTCCGGCAGATGCTGGGTGATGAGGATCGGCGCGTCGAAATCGTCGGGTAGCGCGCGAAAGAACTCGGTGATCGCATGGAGGCCGCCCGTCGACGCGCCGATCGCGACGCACTGGATGGGGCCCAGGTCCGCACGCGGTTCGCTGACGCGCACCAGCGCCTCAAGCGGCTGGGGCAGACGCGTCTGCCCCGGTGCGGCGACGCTGTCCGCGTTGCCCAACCGCAGCAGCCGTTCGCACAATATCTCCGAAAAGCGCCCGCCAAAGGCGTTGCGTCCGGGCTTTGCGAGCGTGTCGGCGGCGCCAAGCGTCAGGGCCTCGATCGTCGCGGCAGCGCCCTCTTCGGCGAGCGCAGAGACGATCAGGATGCGCGCGCCGTCGCTTTTTTCGATCAGTTCGGGAAGGGCGGCGATGCCGTTGCGCCCCGGCATTTCGATATCGAGCAGGATGACGTCGACCTGGACGCGCGCAAGGCTGTCGAGCGCCTCCTGCGCGCTGGCCACCTGATCAACGATCTCGAAGGCCGGATTGGTCGAGATCATGCGCGCGAGCACGGCGCGCGCGACCGCCGAATCGTCGACGATCATCAACCGGATCTTGCGCGGCTCAGCCTCGGTATCCGGTCTTTTTCCAGTAAAAAGGGGCTGGCTCGCCACAAATGCTCCGCTCAGGCAAGACCGACGATCTGCAGCTTGCTCTCGAGCGTTTCACGATCAAACGGCTTCATGACATATTCGTCGGCGCCCGCCTCGATCGCGGCGCGGATATGACCCATGCCGTTCTCGGTGGTGCAGAAGACGACCTTCGGCCTGATCGGCAGGTCGCTCTGGCGCAGGGCGCGCAGGAATTCCATGCCGCTCATGACCGGCATGTTCCAGTCGAGCAGGACCACATCGGGCGGGGTTTCAAGGCATTGATCGAGCGCATCGCGCCCATCGACCGCCTCGTCGACGGTAAAGTCGAGCGTTTCGAGAATGTGGCGGGCAACCTTGCGGATCACCTTCGAATCGTCGACGACCAGACACTTCTTCGACATTGTTCCTGCAACCCTTTTGGATCTGTGACCAACGGTCAGAAGACTGGATAGCGCCAAAGCGTAAGCGCCGGGTTAAGATACGCTCACGCCGCGAGCGCGACATTGCCCGCTGCGACGATCGCGGGATCGATCAGCAGCAGCGACGCGCCATCATGGTCGAGCAGACCGAGCGACGCGCGCGCCCAGCCCGCGCCGAGACGCGAGCGAACGGGCGACGGCGCGCCGGCGATGGCGCAGACATCCTCGACCATGTCGACGACGAGGCCGTATTGATGGCCGTCGAGATTGACCACGACCGTGGTGAGCGTTTGCGTCTGTTCGGCAGGATCGAGGCCCAGCGCGACGCGCGCGTCGATCATCGTGATGACGCGGCTGCGCAGCGCCGCGAGCCCCTTCAGGTGCGGCGGCGCCAGCGGCACCGATGTCGTGTGCGTGACGTGCACCACCGAATCGATCGCTGCTGCGGCGAGCGCGACGCGCTGCCCGGCAATATGCGCGATGAGGTAGAGATCGTTCATGCTGCTATGCCCTCCCCGCGCGGCCAGCCTGGAGCGCGGACATGAGCCCGGCGCGATCATAACGATAGACGCTCGACGGGTCGGCATCGCGCGCACCCATATCGCTGCGCAACCTGAGCAGCCGGCCGGGCGGAAGCTCCTCGTCCAGCGGCTCGGTGTCGCTGGCGATCACGATGTCGGCGTCGCCCGGCTCGAGATCGCCGGCAAAGGCGACACGATAGCCCGCGGCCTCGACGAGCGGGCGCAATACCTCGCGCGTCCATGTGTCGTCGCCGTTCGAAAGCAGGCATATGGGCTTTTCGCTGCTGACAGGACCGCTGCCAGTGGCGTCCGCGAAGAGCCAATAGGGGTCGAGAATCTCGATCTGTCGCCCGTCGATGAGCGCGACACCCGCCACGATGCCTTCGGCCTTGGCGCGAACGATCTCGCTCGGCAGCGCCACGATGTCGATTACCTCGTCGATCGCATAGGCGAGTTCGACCGCGCCGTCGTTCAGGCGCAGCACGCCGACGCTCTCGCGCTCGGCGAGCGCATCAAAGCTCACCATCGGAATGATGCGGCCATCGATGGCAAGCCGCAGGCGGCCGGCGGCGTAGCGGATCTGATCGCCAGCGACTTCCTCGATGCGCTCCACCACGCCCAGTCGCACCGCGCGTTCGGCGCCGTCGAGATCACGGAACAGCAGCATCGAGACGCGTTCGGCCGTTTCCGTGTCGCGCGCGGTCTGGATTGTAACATCTTCCTCGAAGGCGATCGCGAGGATTCCTGACTTCTCGGCGATGCCTGCGGGGTCAAGCAGCAGCATTGGCCGCCCGGTATCGGGCAAGGTCATGCCCGCATAGACCCCGGTCGCCATGATCGCGGGACAGGACGGACGGATCACGAGTTCCTGATGATCGTGCAGCGCGGCGACGCTGATCGCATAGCTTGCGCCGCCCAGCGGATTGAGCACAACGAGCGAACGGGCGCCCTCCCCTTCCACTTCGTCGAGGCCAAGCACCGCCTCAAGCGCAACAACGGGGATGCGCTGATCGCGAATGCGCGCGACCTGTGCGGTGCCGACACATTCCAGCGTGACCGAGGCACTGTTCTCGCGCACGATTTCCTGGATCGCCGAGCGCGGGATGGCAAAGCTCTGTCCGGCTGCGCTGACGGTGAGTGCGGGAATGATGGTGAGCGTGAGCGGCACCCGGATCGAGATAGTGAGGCCCTTGCCCCACGCATTGTCGAGGTCGACGACCCCGCCGATCCGTTCGATATTGGAACGCACGACGTCCATGCCAACGCCGCGCCCCGAAAGGGCGGTCACGCTTCTGGCCGTGGACAGGCCAGGCTCGAAGATCAGCGCAAGCTGCGCGTCCTTGGTGAGCTTGTCCGCACGGTCGAAGGTAACAACCCCGGCGGCGACCGCCTTGGCGACAAGCTTTTCGGCGTCGATACCACGCCCGTCGTCGCTGACCTCGATGACGATCTGATTGCCCGACTGTCGCGCCGAGACGCGCAGGCGGCCGGTTGCGGACTTGCCCGCCTTTTCGCGCACGGCAGGCGTCTCGATGCCATGATCCAGCGCATTGCGGATGATGTGCGTCAGCGGATCGCGGATGATCTCGATCATCTCGCGGTCCAGCTCCACATCACCGCCGTCGATCTGAAGGTCCACGCTCTTGCTGAGTTCGCCAGCGATATCGCGGACCATGCGCGGGATCGAATTGAACAGCTTTTCAATCCGCTGCATCCGCGTGCGTGTGATCGTGTCGCGCATGTCACCGACACAGGTCGAAAGCCTGTCGAACGATCCCTCGATCGAGGGATCGACGCCCGCATCCTGCAGCCTCCGCGACAATTCGTTGCGCGCCAGCACAAGATCGGAAACGCCGCTCATCATCCGGTCGAGCAGGTCGAGCGAGATGCGGATGCTGCGCGTATTGCCCCTGAGCGCGGGCACTGCCTGCGCCTCGACCTCGACGGGTTCTGCGACGTGGTCAGCGCGCAGCGCTGCGATCAGGAGGTCGTCACCATCGGGAATGGCCTCGCCCGTCTCGATGGCCTCGGCGAGCTCACCGATCCGGTCGATGACCGCAAGCACTGCGCTCACAAGATGGGTGTCGGCCACGCGCTTGCCGTCGCGCACTTCGGACAGCACGTCCTCGGCAGCGTGGCTCAGCTTCTCCAGCCGCGGCAGATCGAGAAAGCCGCAGCTTCCCTTGACTGTGTGAACAAAGCGGAAAATCGTGTCGAGCCGGTCGCGATCATTGGGATTGGCCTCCCAGGCGACGAGTTCGCCCGCTACGGCCTCCAGCGTCTCGCGCGTTTCCGCGATGAATTCAGCGAGAATGTCGTCCATGTCCCCGTCCGCTCCGGCGCGTATCGAGGCGTGGTATTGCGTCAGCGCTGGTTAAAAAGGCGTTAGCCTTGTCGGACGGCGCGCGACGCCGGTAATAAGGGCCGCCGCGATCCTGATCCGACGGCCCTTATCCCCCGTTTAACTTGCGAAAAATTGCCTGCTGCCCCAGCCGGGTCTCGCGGGGAAGCGGTCGTCCGGCCTCATCGCGAAGATTGACACGTCGGTCAACGCGCCATTCAACAGCTTGCAATTGTTCACATTTATGGAGTGCAGGACTAGCGTCCGGCGATCACCGCGCCGAAGAGCAGGAACGGATCCTCGGGGTTCGAGACCTGAATGGTGCCCCCCGTTTCTGTCACGATCTTGTGGGCGAGCCACGCAGCTGCGGCGCGCGGGGTCAACGCGTCATCGGCGATCTCGCCAAGCAGCGCCTTGCGCAATTCCGGGTCGAGCACGAGGCGCGGCCCTTCGGCGCGCACGACGATCTCGGTGCCGCCGTCATGACGCTCGGCACCCACATCGAGCCGGCCACCGCGGACCAGTGCATCGCCCGCGATCAGAGCAAGGTTCAGAAGGACCTTGATCGCGGTCTTGCTGAGTGCGGCCTCGCCGACCATCCAGCCCAGCTCGATACGGCCATCGGCGCCGAACAGTCCCTCGATCGCCCCCTTGGCTTCGCGCGCGTCAACTTCTTCGCCGAAGCCGCCAGCTGCACCGAAGGCGAGGCGGAAGAATTTGAGCTTGTTCGCCGAGGTCCGCGCGCTTTCGCTGAGCAGATCGAGACAACGCTGGCGCATTTCGGGATCATGCTCGTCGGCAAGAAGCTCAAGTCCGTTGTTGAGTGCTCCGACCGGGCTCAGAAGGTCATGGCACAGGCGCGAACAAAGCAAGCTCGCAAAATCCACCGCATTGATCGAAGACATCCCATGCCCCTCGGGAAGGTAAGAAATTTTTTGCCCTTCTGGCCGACGTGGGACGATGTTGCAACCAGCGGCCTCAATCAACCTCCAGCGTGACGCGCGCAAAACGTCCATGAAGCCCGGCGGGCGCATCGGCACGCCACAGGCTCGCCTCGCCCGCGGCCACAATCATCCAGAGCTGATCCGGCTCCGCCTCCGCGGCGGCGGCATCGGTGCGCGAGGGTTCGTCGCGACCGTTGGGGTGGCTGTGATAATGGCCGATGCGCATCATGCCGCCCGCGCGTTCGGCACGCGCCTGATCGAACAAAAGCTGCGGATCGATCTCGAAACGATCCTCGGCATATGCGGCAACATTGTGCGCGGGCCGCACGTCCAGAATGGCATCGCTCGTGCCCAAAAGGAGGCCGCACACCTCGCGCGCCGGCATCGCCGCAGCTTCGGCCAGAATCCAGTCCAGCAACGATCTTGATATGCGCACGACCATACCCACATATCTACCGATGGATCGGGGGATTTCTACTGTTGAGGCTCGGATTTCCGCAGACGCCGGAGGTTGGCGTCTGGACCGTGCGCTTGCGCAGGCGGTGCCTACGCTCTCGCGCGAGCGCATCAAGGCGCTGATATCGAGCGGCAATGTCCGAAACGAACAGGGCGTCGCGGTCCGCGATCCGTCCATAAAGGCGGCGGCAGGCACGGCCTTCGCGCTCGACATTCCCCTGCCCACCCCCGCGCACAACGAGGCGCAGGAGATTCCGCTCGTCATCGCCTATGAGGACGAGCATCTGATCGTCGTCGACAAGCCTGCCGGGCTCGTCGTTCACCCGGCAGCGGGCAATCCCGACGGCACGCTGGTCAACGCGCTGCTTCATCATTGCGGCGGCAGTCTTTCGGGGATCGGCGGAGTCGCCCGCCCGGGGATCGTGCACCGCATCGACAAGGATACGTCGGGGCTGATGATGGCGGCAAAAACCGACCGCGCGCATGAGGGTCTCGCCAGGCAGTTCGCGGTGCACAGCATCGACAGGCGTTATCTGGCGATCGTCAGCGGCAGGCCGAACCCCACATCGGGAACCATCGATGCCCCGCTTGCGCGCTCGGCGGTCAATCGCAAGAAGATCGCGATCGTCCAGTCGGGCCGGCGCGCAGTAACGCATTATCGCACCGTCGAGATGCTCAAGGACGCCGCGCTGGTCGAATGCCGGCTCGAAACGGGGCGCACGCATCAGGTGCGCGTCCACATGGCCTCGATCGGCCACAGCCTGCTGGGCGATCCGGTTTACGGGCGTCCCAAGCCGGCACATCGGGCGGTGCTGAAGGACCTCGGATTTGAGCGTCAGGCGCTGCACGCGGCGCATCTCGGGTTCGTCCACCCGATCAGTAGCAACACTTTAGCCTTCGATAGCGAAATTCCTGACGATATGCAGGAACTGTTCAGGGCATTACGTGTATAAGAGTACAAGCACAGTAGCTCCCCAACGGGGGCACTGATTCAGGGAGTATGTGAAGTCATGGCTGCCAACACCAACGTCCCCGCGACGATCCCCGCTTTGGGTGGTGAGCAGAGCCTCAACCGTTACCTGGCTGAGATCAAGAAGTTCCCGATTCTGGCGCCCGAGCAGGAATACATGCTCGCGAAGCGCTATCAGGAGCACCAGGATCCCGAAGCTGCCGCGCAGCTGGTCACGAGCCACCTTCGCCTCGTCGCGAAGATCGCCATGGGCTATCGCGGCTATGGCCTGCCGACGTCCGAGCTGATCTCCGAAGGCAATATCGGGCTGATGCAGGGCGTGAAGAAATTCGAGCCCGATCGCGGTTTCCGCCTCGCGACTTATGCAATGTGGTGGATCCGCGCCTCGATCCAGGAATATATCCTGCGTTCGTGGAGTCTCGTGAAGATGGGCACCACCGCGGCGCAGAAGAAGCTCTTCTTCAACCTTCGCCGGATGAAGAACAAGCTCGACGCGTTCGAGGACGGCGACCTGCATCCCGATGACGTCCAGAAGATCGCGACCGACCTCGGTGTGAGCAACGAAGACGTCATCAGCATGAACCGTCGCATGGCGATGGGCGGGGATACCTCGCTCAACGTGCCAATGCGTGAGGACGGCGATGGCCAGTGGCAGGACTGGTTGCAGGACACCGATCCGCTGCAGGACGAGCGCATCGCCGATGCCGAGGAAAAGGACGTGCGCCACGAGATGCTCGTTGCGGCGATGGAAGACCTCAACGATCGCGAGAAGCACATCCTTGCCGAGCGTCGGCTCGCAGAGGATCCCAAGACGCTCGAGGAACTGAGCCAGGTCTATGGCGTGTCGCGGGAGCGCGTGCGCCAGATCGAGGTTCGCGCGTTCGAAAAGTTGCAAAAGGCGATGATGCGCATCGCGGGCGAACGTCGCCTGCTGCCTTCGATGGCCTGATCATCAGACAATAAGATATCGGATACAGCTTGAGCCCCTCTCACGAGGGGCTCAACTTTTTTGGGCATGTCCCATTAGGTCGCCCATTCGGTGACATTGTCTTCTTCGCCGATCAACGCCAGTCCATGCGCGATCGAGGTGAGTTCCCCGCCCGTTGCGATCCGCGCGTCGCCGAAGCGTTCGCTGAAGATGCGCCGGATCGCGGGGATCAGCGACGAGCCCCCGGTCAGGAAGACGCGGTCGATCGCATCCGGCCCGACACCCGCTTTGTCCAGCGCCTCGTCCACTTTGGCGGAAATCCGCGCGACGTCCGCGGCGATCCAGCTTTCGAATTCGGCGCGTGAAACGTCGGCCGCAATCTCGATGCCGGCACCGGAAAAATGGAATGGCGCGTGCTCTTCGGTGGACAGCGCACGCTTGAGCCGCCCCACCGCATCATAGAGCGGATAGCCGAGTTCATTGTCGATGATCGCGATCATCCGCCCGATCGCTTGCGGGTCCAGCGCACTGCGCTGCAGACGTGCGAGTTCGTCCATCGTGCGCCGATTGCGCATCAGCGCGAGGCGGGACCAGTCCGCGAAATCGGCGAAATGGCTGCGCGGTATCTCAAGGATCTTGTCGAACGAACGATAGAGGCCGCCCTTGCCCAGCATCGGCAGCACGAGCCGGTCGACGATCTGATAATCGAAGCGATCGCCCGCGATACCGATACCCACCGAACCTAGCGGAATGCAGCGCCGCGCGGCTCCCGGCGCGGCGACCTTCACCACCGAAAAGTCGCTGGTGCCGCCACCGAAATCGGCGACGAGGATCGTGGCTGGCTCGCTCAGGCGCGAGGCATAGCTGAATGCGGCGCCCAGCGGCTCGTACACATAGTGGATCTCGGTTCCGAAATCCTGGAACATGCGATCGTAGCGCTGACGCGCGAGCGCGGGATCGACGCGCGCGCCCGCATAGTCCACGGGGCGGCCGATGATCACACGCCGCGGCCGCGTATCGAGCGCACCGCCCGCATGCTCGACCAGTTTTCCCAGAAAGAACCGGCCTAGCTCCTCGAAGCGGAAGCGCTTTTCGAACACCGTGGCGTGCTCGAAAATCGCGCTCGCCGCCACCGACTTGAACGACTGGATGAAGCGACTGTCCTGCGGATATTCGAGATATTCGGCGATCGCCCAGGGCCCGGCCTCATGCGCCAGCCCGCCGCGCACGGCTTCGTCATGCCAGAAGCACAGTGCCGAGCGAAACACCGCTCCCGTCGCATGCGCGCCTTCGAACGCAACGAGTTCGGATGTCCCCGTGCCGTCGGCAAGCGCGACGACGCTGTTGGTCGTCCCGAAATCAAGGCCCAGGGCGGCGCCAGCCGCGCGCGTCTGCATTGATGAGCTCCGAAGGCGGGAATGACCGCAGGTGCGGCGGGCCGGCGCCTATCGCACCGCTCCCGTCGCTGCGCAAGACCTTGCGCGGACGCATTCGCCATTGGAGATCACCGCTTCATCGATGGGATGACGAAGCCCGGTTTGCTTTGCTAACGGCGACGCATGGCCAAGGTGAAAAGACAGTCCCTCCCCGCCCGAATCAGCTGGTGGATCGTTCGTGCGATCCTGATCTTCCTTGGCGTCTCGATCGCCTGGGTCGCTCTCTACCGATTCGTTCCTCCGCCGATCACCGCGACGATGCTGGGCGATGTGTTTGCGGGTCGGGGGCTGACCAAGGACTGGATGAGCCTGTCGCGCATGGATCCCAATATGGCGCGCGCCGCGATCGCGGGTGAGGACGGCAAGTTCTGCTCGCACCACGGCTTCGACGCGGAGGCGATCGAGGACGCCATGAAGCGCAACGCCAGGGGCGGCCGCATCCGCGGCGGTTCGACGATCAGCCAGCAGACCGCCAAGAACGCGTTTCTGTGGCAGGGCGGCGGTTTCTTCCGAAAGGGCCTCGAAGCGTATTTCACCGTCCTCATCGAACTGATCTGGGGCAAGCCGCGGATCATGGAGGTGTATCTGAACATCGCCGAGACCGGCATCGGCACCTATGGCGCCAATGCCGGGGCGCAGCGCTATTTCGGGCACGATGCGAGCCGGCTGACGCCCGTCGAGGCGGCGCGCATCGCAGCGGTACTGCCGCTGCCCAAGAAACGCGCGGCGATCTCACCCAGCGGCTTCACACGGCGGCACGGCAATCGTCTGGCACGCTGGGTAGGCGTCGTCCGCCGCGACGGACTGGACAGCTGCCTGCGCTGAGGCGGGCTGGCCCGGACCGGAACCCGCCTAGTTTTTCTCGCCCGTATATTTGTCGGCAGCACGATCGGCGGCGTCGCCAACCTTCTTCGCGCCCTCGCCAACACTCTGCGCGGCCTGCGAGACCGCGTCGGTCTGACGGCTTTCCTCCTTGTTCATGCTGAACAGGAAGAACGCCAGAATCGCGCCGAGCAGCACGATGAGTCCAATCACCAGCCCGCCGCTCCCGCGGCGTTCGATGATTGTGGTGGTGCCGGCGGGGTATCCGTCCGTTCGGTCATACGTTCTTCAGTCATGGTGCGACCCTTCCTGATTAACTCATCAGCCAACGCGGGAAGGTCGCGTGTCGTTCCGCCTCAGAAAGGCAGCTTGAAGCCCGGGGGGAGCGGCAGGCCGCTGGTCATCTTGCTCATTTCCGCGCTCGACGCGGCATCCGCCTTGGCGCGCGCATCGTTGAATGCCGCCGCGACAAGATCCTCGAGCATCTGCTTTTCCGAGACGTTGAGCAGGCTGTCGTCGATCGACACGCCGATGATGCGGCCCTTGGCGCTCGCCTTGACCTTCACAAGACCACCGCCCGAGACGCCCTCGACCTCGATCGTATCAAGATTGGCCTGTGCCTTTTCCAGCTCTTCCTGGACATTCTTGGCCATGTTCAGGATTTCATCGAGATTTTTCATTGCGTTGTAACCTTATATTGAAAATCTGGCCGAGCGATTCAGCCGCGCGCGGCGGCCTTGTATTCCAGCAGCTCGGCCTCTGGAAAGGCATCGAAAGCGGCTTTGACGATCGGCGTTGCCAGGATCGCGTCGCGCGCCGCCATTTCGCGGGCCTGATCCTGTTCGAGCAATGTAGGCTCTGCGGGGCCGTCGGGCGAGCCGATTTCCCAGGTCTCGCCGGTTAGCGCCTTGAGCGCGGTCGCAAGATCGCGGTTGAACTCGCTCGCCATCGGCTTGGCCGGACGAATGTCGAGTGCGGGCGGCGCATAGCGGATCAGCCCGACATAGTCATGGAGTTGCTGCGCCATATGCGCGCGACCGCCATTCGCAAGCAGATCGATCATCGCGGGGAAGCTGTCGGGAAAACGCTGCTGGACGGTTTCATGCGCTGGTGCCCTGGCGGGCGCAGACGACTGGGGCACGGCAACGCCCTCCCCGTTCGCCAGCTTCTTCATCAACTCGCCGGGATCGGGAAGCTGCGCGGCATGGATGACGCGCAGCAGCGCCATTTCCGCCGCCTCGATCGGCATCGAGGCGCGGACGACCTCGTCATGCCCCTTGAGCAGCAATTGCCAGAGCCGGTGGAGCGCCGCGAACGAAAGCCGCCCCGCCCATTCGGCCAGCGCTTCGCGCTCCTCGTTGGAAAGCGCAGGATCGTCGCCACTGCCGACCTTGGCGAGCGTGACGCCGTGGACGGTTTCGAGCAGCGCGCGCAGGATCGCGACCGGATCGACGCCCAGATCATGCTGGTCGCGCAAACCGCCGAGCACCTTCTGCGCATCGCCGGTCAAAAGCTCGCCGAACAATCGCCTGATCGCGCCGCGATCGGAAAGGCCAAGCATCTCACGCACCTGCGCGGCATTGACGCCATGACTGCCTTCAATGTCGGCATGCGCAATCGCCTGGTCGAGGATCGAGAGGCCGTCGCGTGCAGATCCTTCGGCCGCGCGCGCGATCAGCGCCAGCGCCTCGGGCTCGGCCTCGACGCCTTCGGCTTTTGCGACATTGCCGAAATGCGCGGCGAGCTTTTCGGCGGGGATGCGACGCAGGTCGAAGCGCTGGCAGCGCGAGAGCACCGTCACGGGCACCTTGTTCACCTCGGTCGTGGCGAACAGGAACTTCACATGCGCTGGTGGTTCCTCGAGCGTCTTCAAGAGCGCGTTGAACGCGTTCTTCGACAGCATGTGGACTTCGTCGATGATGTAGACCTTATAGCGCGCCGAGACCGCCGCATAGCGCACCGCCTCGATGATCTCGCGGACGTCATCAACGCCCGTATGCGATGCGGCGTCCATCTCGACGACGTCGATATGGCGTCCTTCGGCGATCGCAACGCACGGCTCGCAGACGCCGCAGGGCGCGATCGTCGGCCCGCCCTGTCCGTCGGGGCCGATGCAGTTGAGTGCCTTGGCGATCAGCCGCGCGGTCGAGGTCTTGCCGACGCCGCGCACGCCCGTCAGCAGGAACGCATGCGCCAGCCGGTCCCGCCTGATCGCGTTGCCGAGCGTGGTGACCATCGCATCCTGTCCGATCAGCTCGGAAAAGTTCTGCGGCCGGTATTTGCGCGCGAGGACGCGGTAAGGCTGGGGTGAATCGGACATGGGGGCAAACTAGGCGTTCAGGCTCCGCTTGTCGAAGCCTTCTATGCCATTCGATCCGGTCGATTTCCTGTGCATGGGTGGGAGCCGGGACGACCCGCAACGAATTCGTTACGGCTGCTTCCTTCCGGACCTGACCGGGTTGGCGAGTGCTGCGCCCGCCCGACTCCCGGGCGCCATATGGGCGATGTCGCCGAAGGAATCAACGCCCCTGCATGTTGCGAACTTCGCCGGGCACGCGGACCGAGAGGCTTTCGAGGGTCTCATCGAGCCAGATCTGGCAGGAAAGCCGGCTGTTGCGCGTCGCGCCAGCGGCAAGATCGAGCATGTCCTCCTCCATTTCGGAGGCCGGCGGGAGCCTGGCGAAATCATCGGCATCGACGATCACATGGCAGGTCGAGCACGCCATCTGCCCCTCACACGTCCCCTCGAGCGGCTGGCCGTCATTCTGCGCAAGCGTCAGCAGATTGTCGCCCGGCGCGCCGATGACTTCGCGGACGGTCTGGCCGTCCGCGCTGATGAAGCGGACGCGCGTCACGCCGCTATGGCTCCCTGTCGCTCGGCGGCCTCGAGGATCAGCGTGAGCGCGCCGTCCAGCTCGTCGAGCGTCGTATAGCGCCCGAAGCCGAGGCGGATGCTCGAACGCGCCTCGGCCTCCGTCAGTCCGAGCGCGGACAGGACATGGCTCGGCCGGCCCGATCCGCTGGCGCATGCCGAGCCCGCCGAAAACGCGACCTGCCGCACCTCCGAGATCATCCGCGCGGCGTCGATGCCATTCATCCTGATATTGAGGTTTCCACGATAACGTTCTGTAACAGAACCATTGATTACCCACAATCCGAGTCGCTGCATCGCCAGCGTCGCGAGTTCAGCAACGTGCAGTACATCCTCCGAGGCGCGCGCGCCCAGCAGGTCGGCGGCGGCGCCAAACCCCGCACAGAGCGCGGGCGAAAGCGTGCCCGAACGTATTCCGCCTTCCTGACCGCCTCCATGAATGATCGGCTCGATCGCGACGCCATCGCGCAGCCAGAGCGCGCCGACGCCTTTGGGGCCGTGAATCTTGTGGCCCGAGAGCGCGACCATGTCGCACGCATCGATCGGCAGCGATACCCGGCCAAATCCCTGTACCGCGTCGCAGAAGAACAGCGCGCCTTTGGCACGCGCCAGCGCCGACAATGCGGCGATCGGCTGGATCACGCCGATCTCGTTGTTGACCAGCATCGCCGCGACGAGCGCAGTCTCATCGTCGATCGCCTCGGCCGCGGCGTCGAGATCGACCAGCCCGTCGGCATGAACCGGCAAAAGCACGCATTCATGACCATGCGCCCCGAGCCACAGGGCTGTGTCGCGAACGCAGGCATGCTCGGTCGCGATGGTCACGATCTTGCGGCGCCTGGGGCCTGCCTTCAGCGCAGCGCCCTGGATCGCCATGTTGGCCGCCTCGGTCGCGCCGCCCGTAAAGAGCAGCCGTCCGCCCGCACCGCCCAGCGCGCGCGATATCGAGTCGCGCGCAGCCTCGACCACGGCTGCGGCTTCGCGTCCCGGCTTGTGCGGCGAATGCGGATTGGCGAATTTGTCGTCGAGCCAGGGCAGCATCGCCGCGCGCGCTTCCGGGGCGAGCGGGGTGGTCGCCTGATAATCGAGATAGATGACGGGCTTGCTCATGCCGCGCGTGCCTTCGCCTCGCGCGCGAGGCGCTGCCACTGCTCGACGAAGCGATAGACGTCGGCGCGGCTCGTGTCGGGACCGAAGCTGACGCGCACGATCTCCCCCGCCTCCTTCTCGTCCCAGCCCATTGCGGCGAGCACATGGCTGGTCTTGAGCGTTCCCGAAGAGCACGCCGATCCCGCCGAAACCGCGATGCCCGCCATGTCGAACTGGATGAGCTGCGCGGCCGAGGCCATGCCGGGCATGCGATAGGTGGCGATCGTCGCGAGCCGCGGCGTCTTGCGCGCGGCGATGATCGCACCCGACGCCTCGAGCGCGCCGTCGAGATGCGCACGCAGGTCCTCGGCGCGCCGTACCCAGGCATTGGACGCCTCGAGTGCCGCGGCAAAGCCAAGGATCGCAGGCAGATTCTCCGTCCCGCCGCGATAGCCCTTTTCCTGCCCGCCATCGGGCTCGATATCGCGCAGGTCGCGCACCAGCAGCGCACCGATCCCCGGCGGACCGCCCAGCTTGTGCGCCGAGACCGCAATCAGATCGGCGTCGGGCAGCGCCATCTTGCCCGCCGATTGCGAACAGTCGGCAAAGGCGATCCCGCCCGCGCGCTGGACGATGGGCACAAGTTCGTCGAGTGGCTGGATGACGCCCGTTTCGTTGTTGACCGACTGGATTGCGACGATCGGGCGAGCCGCCGCCAGTGCCCCAAGGCGTCCGGTGAGCGCATCGCGCGACACCGTGCCATCGCCCTGCACGGGCAGGAAAAAGGCCTTGGGCGCGGCGCGGTGGACGGCGTCATGCTCAACCGCCGAGACGATCTGCGCATCGGCATTGGCGCGGCCGAGCGCAATGCGGATCGCCTCGGTCGCGCCGCTGGTGAAAATCAGTTCATGCTCCCAGCCCAGCGCCTTCCTGATCCGCTCGCGCGCGTCCTCGAGCGCGGCGCGCGCCGCGCGTCCCTCGGCATGGGGTGAGGATGGATTGGCCCAGCGCGCGAGCCCTTCGGCAACCGCCTGTCTTGCCTGCGGCAGCACCGGCGTCGTCGCCGCGTGGTCCAGATAGAGACGGTCGGACAACAGACTACCCGTTTTAATTGCGAAACCCTGAGGCATTTCTATATAGGCTTGCACGTCCGTGCACAGCCTCAAGCTGCGCCCAAATCATCTTTTCGCCCGTAGGTGCTATGCCCGAAGTCATTATTCCCGGCCCAGAAGGCCGTCTCGAAGGCCGTTTCAGCCCCCCGCCGCGTCCGCGCGCGCCCGTCGCCATGATCCTGCATCCGCACCCGCAAGGCGGTGGCACGATGAACGACCGGATCACCCAGGCGCTCTACAAGACCTTCCAGCGCCGCGGTTTCGCGACGCTGCGCTTCAATTTCCGTGGCGTCGGCAAGAGCCAGGGCACCTTCGACAACGGCATTGGCGAGCTCTCCGACGCCGCCGCCGCGCTCGACTGGGTCCAGAGCTTCCACCCCGAAGCGCAGACCACCTGGATCGCGGGCTTCAGCTTCGGGGCTTGGATCGGCATGCAACTGCTGATGCGCCGCCCGGAGATTCGCGGCTTCATCTCGGTCGCGCCGCCCGCGAACATGTATGATTTCACCTTCCTCGCCCCCTGCCCGGCTTCGGGCATCATCGTCCAGGGCACAGGCGACGAGGTCGTGACGCCGAGCGCGGTGCAGAAGCTGGTCGACAAGCTGCGCACGCAGAAGCACATCACGATCCACCACGACGAGATTCCGCGCGCCAACCATTTCTTCGAGCACGAACTCGACGACCTCATGCGCTCGGTCGACAATTATCTCGACTTCCGCCTGGATCCGAACTGCCCGATCCGGTGAATTCAGCGAAGGCGGGTATCGAGTGATGTCCGCCTTCTGCTGGCAGCTATGTCACCTTAAGGCCGTTCGCGAATCTCACTCGGCCGGTGATGTGAAATACATTTTTGCAGCATTGCCTGTCATCCCATCCGGAGGGGCCCAGCACAGTGCCGCGGCAGGCAACGTGCTCGTCCAGCAAAACCTCTTCAACGAACTCACCCCGCTTGAATAGGGGCAGGTAGGATCTGGACAGGCAACGCAGTCGCGGCAAACTGCGCGCAATGCGGATCAGTTCCAGTAAGTCTAGTTGCGTGCCTTTACACTGAGGGTTACCGCAACAAGAAAGTCGCTCCGCAGGTGATCGCGACACCCATGCTATAGAGCGCTTCGAATAGCCTTCGCGGTCGTACGCGTTGGTGTCGATCTGCAGGTCGAATTCAAAAAAATCCGGCACCGCGTTTCGAAAGCGCTTTTCCGATTCCCACGCCAATACCTCGTCCATCGCCATCGCCGACAACCTATCTTCGCCACGAAAAAGCTGAATTGTAGGCGCTCCGAATTAAGGGCCCGTTGTTCTGTTCTCTTTACGCGCGTGTGCTCCGTACCCATCGGAGAGACATGCACGACAACCCCGCGTCGATCTTCGCAATCTCCGATACATCCAGTGCAACGATGTCCAGTCCGCGCGCGGCTATCAGGTCCGCCATGCGCGGATAGGCCGCCCCCACCAGCACCGTATCGTTGACACGCAAAAGATTTGCACCGGCCTCCTCACCCTCGGGCGTCACCAGCACGTCCAGCCCCGCGAACACGCCCGTCGCGGCCAGTGCCGGTGTCGCGACCACGCAGTCCTCGCTGAGCAGCGACGACGCGGTCTTGAAGTGAAGCGTACCGGCTGGCGTCTCGACGATGCGCGCGCGACGGCCGAGTCTTTCGACCTGGGCGACAAAGGCCTCGGCACCGGCAATGTCGGTCCGCGCGGACAGGCCGATCAGGATCTCGGTGGGGGTGATCAGGATATCTCCGCCATCGGCAAAGCCATTGGGCAAAGTAAGCACCTGATCAAAATGACGTTTCAGCGCGGGCTCGATTTCTGCGACCTCACCGATTCGCGTGGGCGCCCCCGGGCGCAGCAGGATCGCGCCTTCCGGGAGCACAAAGGCGGGATCCTCGACGAAGATCGCATCCGGATAGGCGTCGAGCGCAGGCAATATGTCCACCACCACGCCCGCAGCCTCGAGCGCGGTGACATAGGCGCGGTGCTCGGCCAGCACGCCCTGATAGGACGGCGCCTCGCCGCCCGATGCGCTGAGGCCATTGACCACACTCGGCGCAGGAACGCGCACAATCGCGGAATCGAAATCGAAGACGCGCGCCATGTCAGAGCGTCCAGATCATGACATTGGCCACAAACACCGCGGCGCAGACGATCATGAGAACGCCCTTTTGCCGGTTCTGCCCCTTGCGGATCATCTGCACGCCCGCAAAGGCAAGCGCGAACGCAGCGAGCATGAGCAGCCCGGGGCCTGCGGAAATCGCGAATCCAGCGATTGCTGCAAGAACCGACTCCATCAGCGGGTGCCCTCCAGTACGCGCGCAAAGGCGGCCGGATCGACATTGCCCCCCGAAAGCACGACCACCGTGTGCTCGGCGATCGGCACCTTGCCCGCGAGCACCGCGGCGAGCGCCACCGCGCCCCCGGGTTCGACGACGAGCCGAAGCTGCCCGAAAGCGACGCGCATGGCCTCGGCAATCTCTGCCTCCGTGACGGCGACACCCTTCGCGCCCGCCGCCGCAAGCGGCCCGAAGGTCAGCGGCGAGACGCGCAGCGTCTGGAGCGCATCGCATGACGTAAAGGGCGGATTGGGTGCTACGGGCACGATCTCGCCCGCCTCCAGCGAGCGCGCCATATCATCCCAGCCCTCGGGCTCGGCGATGCGGATATCGGCCTCGGGACAAGCCAGCGCGATGCCGGCGGACAAGCCGCCGCCGCCACAGGGAATGACGATGCGGTCGGGCGCCGCGCCTGTCAGCGCCTCCATCTGCGCGGCGATCTCGATGCCGACGCTGCCCTGCCCCTCGATTACCCAGGGGTCGTCGAAGCTCGGCACCAGCACCGCGCCACGCTCGGCGGCGAGCGCGCCCGCAATCTCCTCGCGGCTCCCGGTCATGCGATCATAGAGCACCACCGATGCACCTAGCGCCCTG
The DNA here is from genome assembly GCF_022601895.1 of Sphingomonas sp. LaA6.9. Lineage (GTDB taxonomy): Bacteria > Pseudomonadota > Alphaproteobacteria > Sphingomonadales > Sphingomonadaceae > Sphingobium_A. Next base: position 39,844 of record NZ_JAKVIO010000013.1, on the reverse strand, counting down.
GTCGCGGCCAGTTTCTTGGCAGGCGCGTCAGACGGCATCACGATCGTGGCCTCGATGCCGAGCCGGCGTGCCGCCCAGGCGACGCCCTGCGCATGATTGCCCGAGGAAAAAGCGACAACGCCCGCCCCCCAGTCGTCCGCGTCGATGTCGGTCAGGCGATGCCATGCGCCGCGCAGCTTGAATGCGCCGATCGGCTGCAGGCATTCGGCCTTGCACCAGACGGTGCGGCCCGCGATTTCCAGCGGCAGCAGCGGGGTTTCGGGAACGATCTCCGCAACCTTTGCGGCGGCCGCGAGCACGCCCTGGCGTGACGGTTTTCTGTGTGGACTTTGCCCTGTCATGGTACGTCCCTATATAGCCCCCAAATTTTCCGGCAAATGGAGACAGAATTGAGCAAGGTCCTTGTCATCGGCGCGGGCGGCGTCGGGTCGGTCGCAGTCCACAAGATGGCGATGAACACCGACATTTTCTCGCACATCACGCTCGCGAGCCGCCGCAAGTTCAAGTGCGACGCGGTTGCCGAATCGGTGAAGCAGCGCACGGGCGTGACGATCGACACCGCCGAGGTCGACGCCGATGATGTCGCGGCCACGACGGCGCTGCTGAAGCAGGTGAAGCCCGACCTCGTCGTCAATCTCGCGCTCCCCTATCAGGACCTCGCGATCATGGACGCGTGCCTCGCCGCTGGCGTCAACTATCTCGACACCGCGAACTACGAGCCACGCGACGAGGCGAAGTTCGAATATTCGTGGCAATGGGCCTATCAGGACCGCTTCAAGCAGGCCGGCCTGATGGCGCTGCTCGGCTCGGGCTTCGACCCGGGCGTGACCTCGGTCTTCACCAGCCATACGAAGAAGCACCTGCTCGACCGGATCGACACGCTCGATATCCTCGACTGCAATGGCGGCGATCACGGCCAGCACTTCGCGACCAACTTCAATCCCGAGATCAACATCCGCGAAGTGACCGCTCCCTCGCGGCACTGGGCGAATGGCGAGTGGGTCGAAGGGCCCGCGCTCAGCCACAAGCAGAGCTTCGATTTCGAGCAGGTCGGCCCGAAGAACATGTACCTCATGTATCATGAGGAACTGGAATCGCTCGCGAAGCACTATCCCGAGATCAAGCGCATCCGCTTCTGGATGACCTTCGGCGACGCCTATCTCAAGCACCTCGAGGTGCTGCAGAATGTCGGCATGACGCGAATCGACCCCGTGATCTACGAGGGCAAGGAGATCATCCCGCTCCAGTTCCTCAAGGCGGTTCTTCCCGAACCCGCCTCGCTGGGCCCGACGACGCACGGCAAGACCAATATCGGCACGATCGCCACGGGCGAGAAGGACGGGAAGCAGAAGACCTTCTACGTCTACAATATCTGTGATCATGAGGACGCCTATGCCGAGACGGGCAACCAGGCAGTGAGCTACACGACTGGTGTACCGGCCATGATCGGCGCCGCACTGATGCTGCAGGGCAAGTGGAAGGGCGAAGGCGTGTTCAACATGGAACAGTTCGATCCCGATCCCTTCATGGACATGCTCAATAAGCACGGCCTGCCCTGGCAGGTGAAGGAACTCGACGCCCCGCTGGCGTTCTGATCGGCGGGACGAGCATGGAAACCAGAGCCGGCGATCCGGGCGCTTTCGCGCATTTCGACCTTGGCCGCGTGCCGAGCCCCTGCTTTGTCGTCGACGAGGCAGCGGTTCGGCGCAACCTCGGTGTTCTCAAGGACGTCCGCGATCGCGCGGGCGTGAAGGTCCTGCTTGCGCTCAAGGCCTTTTCGATGTGGTCGCTCGGCGATGTCGTCGGCGAATATCTCGACGGCGCCTGCGCCTCGGGCCTGTGGGAAGCCAAGCTCGGCCGCGACCATTATCACGGCATCGTCGAAACCTATTCGGCCGCCTACAAGGCCGGCGACCTGCCCGAGATCTTCCGGCTTTCGGACACTGTCGTCTTCAACACGCCCGCGCAGCATCGCCGCTTCGCGGGTGAGATCGCGGCCGCCCGCGCGGCCGGCGAGCAGTTCGACCTCGGGTTGCGCCTCAATCCCGAGCATAGCGAGGGCGAGGTCCCCAAATATGATCCCGCCCAGCCGGGATCGCGCCTTGGCTTCCCCGTCTCGCAGCTTCTCCCCGAACATATGGAGGGGATTGACGGCCTCCATTTCCACACTTTGTGCGAACAGGATTTCGAACCGCTCCGCCGCACTTGGGAATCGCTCGAACCGAAAATAGCGCCATACTTCAGACAGCTGAAATGGCTCAATTTTGGTGGCGGTCACCATATCACGCGCGCCGACTATCAGCGCGATGAGCTGGTGGCTTTCCTGAAGGACGTTCGCGAGCGTACCGGGCTCACCATCTATCTCGAACCCGGCGAGGCGGTGGCGCTCGATGCGGGTATCCTTGTCGGCGAGATCCTCGATACTTTCGAGAATGCGCTGCCGATCGGCATCACCGACATTTCGGCCACCTGCCACATGCCCGACGTGATCGAGGCGCCCTATCGCCCCGCGATGCTGCACGAGGCGGCCGAGGGCGTGACTATGCGGCTGGGCGGACCGTCCTGCCTCGCGGGCGATGTGATCGGCGACTACACCTTTGCCGAATCACCTCCTGCGGGAACGCGAATCGCCTTTCTCGATCAGGGCCATTATTCGATGGTAAAGACCAATACCTTCAATGGCGTGCCCCTGCCCGCGATCGCGCTGTGGAACAGCGACGATGATTCGTTGAGGGTAATCAGGCAGTTCGGATACGAGGATTTCCGCGGCCGTCTGTCCTGAACCGCCGCCGGACGCCGATCGCGGCTGTCATATTGACGCAACACGAATCTGCGTACCCAAAAGCGCACTTTACACCCTGCCCCCCCGGACCTATATCGCGCTTCCCGCTGCCCCATGGGACTTCCACCGCAAGGCAGCTTCGTTGGAAACTACCCACTGGAGGTCCCTTGAGTTGCACAAGCATCATAGCGCGCTGGGGCTAGCTACCGCCCTTCGTCCGGTTCAGCCGGTCACGCTCCTTCGTCCGCACGCCGCACAGCGTGCCGCCCGCTTCTTTGTCGAGAAGTTTCCGGGACGGTCGCTCTATGCCGTGAAGGCGAACCCGTCGCCCGACCTGCTCCAGATCCTCTGGGACAACGGCATCACGCATTATGACGTGGCGTCGATTGCCGAGGTGCGTCTGGTCGCGCGGACTCTTCCCGACGCCGAGCTGTGCTTCATGCACCCGGTCAAGGCCGAGGAGGCGATCGCGGAGGCCTATTTCACGCACGGCGTGAAGACTTTCTCGCTCGACACGATGGAAGAGCTGGAAAAGATCCAGCGCGCGACGCGACACGCCAGCGATCTCACGCTCGCGGTACGGCTGCGCGTTTCGTCGGATCATTCGAAGCTCAGCCTCGCCGCCAAGTTCGGCGCAGAACCGACCGAAGTCTCGCAACTCCTGTTCGCGGCGCGTCAGGCGGCGGACACGCTCGGCATCTGCTTCCACGTGGGTTCGCAGGCGATGACGCCGCAGGCCTATGTCGAGGCGATGGAGCGTGTGCGTCAGGCAATCGTCCAGGCGGCGATCACCGTCGACCTCGTCGATGTCGGCGGCGGTTTCCCCTCGATCTATCCGGGGATGGAACCGCCCGCGCTCGAAGCCTATTTCAGCGCGATCCACGACGCATTCGAGAGCCTGCCAATCAGCTATTCGGCCGAGCTCTGGTGCGAGCCGGGCCGCGCGCTGTGCGCCGAGTATGCGAGCCTTCTGGTCCGCGTCGAGCGGCGCCGCGGCGACGAGCTCTACATCAATGACGGCGCCTATGGTGCGCTGTTCGATGCGGCGCATGTCGGCTGGCGTTTCCCCGTCAACCTTATCCGCGAGGATGAGAGCGAGACGCGCGACATGCCGTTCAGCTTCTACGGCCCCACCTGTGACGATCTCGATCACATGGCGGGTCCGTTCATGCTGCCCGCCGACACGCAGGCCGGCGACTATATCGAGATCGGCATGCTCGGCGCCTATGGCTGCGCGATGCGCACCGGCTTCAACGGTTTCGGCGAAACCGAAGTGTCGATCGTGGAAGACGAGCCGATGGCGAGCCTCTATCTCGAGGACGAAAGCGAAGCTCCGGCGCGCAAGCCCGGCACCGTGGTGTCGATCAAGCGGCTTTAAGTTTCGTTTGACCACTGAAACAATCTGAACCACCCTCTCCTTCCAAGACACGGAAGGAGGGGGTTTTTCTTCATGGGCAACGGAATTCTGACGCCGGCGGCAGTGCTGGTGCTGTGGACGATCGTCATGCTGTTCTGGGTCGGCGCGACGCGACTGCCCGCGCTCAAGAGCGTCGGCATCGACATGAGCAAGGCCGTTGGAGGCCGCGGCGCCGACCTTGAAGGCGTGCTGCCGGCCAGGGTCAACTGGAAGTCGCACAATTACACGCATCTGGTGGAGCAGCCGACGATCTTCTACGCGACCGTCGCCATCCTCGCGATCGCGGGTGCGTCGACGCCGCTCAACGTCGCGCTGGCCTGGGCCTATGTCGGCCTGCGGATCCTGCACAGCCTCGTCCAGGCGACCGTCAACCGGATCGCCTTCCGTTTCCCGACCTTCGCGCTGTCATCACTCACGCTGCTGGCGCTGGCAGTCAACGCGCTGCGCGCAACGCTTTGAGGAGAAAAGGTCATGCATCATAGTCAGATACTTGGCCCGGTGGTGGCACTTGTCGCCTGGTCGCTCGTCATGTGGGTGTGGATGTACGCCACGCGCATCCCTGCGATGCAGAAGGCGAAGCTCGTGCTCGATCCGACGATCCCGCCCGGCGAGCTGATGTCGGGTCTCCCAGCCAATGTGCGATGGAAGGCCGACAACTATAATCACCTGATGGAACAGCCGACGATTTTCTACGCGATCGCGTTGACGCTCGCGATGATCGGTCAGGGCGACGGTCTCAACGCGACGATCGCCTGGGCCTTTGTTGTCCTCAGGGTTATCCACAGCCTTGTGCAGGTAACCGTCAACAACATCATGGTCCGCTTTTCGATCTTCGTGCTGTCGACGCTGTGCGTGGTTGCGCTCACGCTCCACGCCGCGATGGCCATATTCTGACCTATCGCGCGAAAGCCGCGGCCAGTTCCACATGGGTTGACCAGCGGAACTGGCCGACGGGCTTTACCCAGTCCATCCGGTAGCCGCCCTCGATCAACGTCTTGGCGTCGCGCGCGAAGGTGGCCGGGTTGCACGAGACATAGGCGATCCGCGGCGTCTTCGAGCTTGCGAGCGCCCTGATCTGCTCCTCGGCACCCGCGCGCGGCGGGTCGAGGATGACCGCGCCGAAGCGATCGAGTTCGGCGGTGGTGAGCGGACGGCGATAAAGGTCGCGATGCTCGACGAACACCGGTGCCTGCACGCGTCCCGCAGCGCCCTTCAGCGCAAAGGCCGAGTCGCGCGCAGCTTCGGCGGCATAGACCTTGCGCCCCTCGACAACCGAAAGCGCGAAGGTGCCAAGCCCCGAAAACAGATCGGCGGCGGTCGGCGCGTCACCGATCGCATCGCGCACCGCGGCGATCAGCGCGGCCTCGCCATCCTGCGTCGCCTGAAGAAAGGCATCGTGCGGCACGCCCACCGCAACGCCGCCCAGCGTCACCGTCACCGGCTCGGGCTCCCAGCGCGTCTGGGGACCGAGGCCATCGTCGAGTGACAGCCGGGCCAGCGCATTATCCTCGGCGAAACGCGACAATCCTTCGGCCGCGGCAAGCCCCTCGGCCTCGATCCCGTCGAGCAGCAGGTCGACGCCCTGATCGGTCAGCGTCATCCTCACGCCCGCCGCGCGCTTCTCGCGCAGCATCGGGCCGAGCAGCGCACGCAGCGGCGCGATCAGCGCGAACAGCGCGGGGTGCAGGATCGCGCATTCCGTCATGTCGACGATGCGATGGCTCTTGCCCGCATTGAATCCGATCAGCACCTTCCTGCCGCGGCGCTCTGCGCGCAGGCTGGCGCGGCGCCGGCTGTTGGACGGCGAGATATGCGCGGGCATAACCTCGGGCAGCGCGAGCTGCTGCCCCGAAAGCGCATTGGTCACGCGCTCGGTGACAAACTGCGCGAAGCTCGCTTCATCCAGTTGCTGGAGCTGACAGCCACCACATTCCGGAAAATGCGGGCAGGCGGGCGGCGCGTGGTGCGGGCCGGGGATGATCGCGCCATCGGCGGCCACGCGGTCGCCGGGCGCGGTCAGCGCGAAATAGCGCCCGTCAGCAGTTACACCGTCGCCGCGCGCGGCGATGCGGAGGATTTCGGAAGTGTCGGTCGTCACCGTCTAAATAGCTCGCTTTCAATCAATCCGCTCATCCTGAGTAGCCATTGAGCGAAGTCGAAATGGCGTATCGAAGGACATACGGAGCAGACGATCCTTCGATACGGGCCTTCGCCGGGCTCAGTCCCTACTCAGGATGAGCGGGGCAATAACGTGATCGTTCACTACAGGCAGGCTGCAATAGCGCCCGGCAGATGCGTTGCAAGCTCATCGGCAATAAAAGCGGAGCCCGCGCGCCGTGCCGCCTCGCTGTGAAGCCAGACGCCAGCCGCCGCCGCATCGGCTGCACTGATGCCACGCGCGCGCATTGCCGCGATGATCCCGGCAAGCACATCGCCCGTCCCCGCGGTCGAAAGCCAGGTCGATGCGGGCGGTGCAATGGTTGCCATACCGTCAGGAGACGCGATCACCGTGTCCGCGCCCTTGTGCACGATGATGGCATTCGCATCGCGCGCCGCCGCGACGGCGCGGTCGATCTTGCTCCCCGCGCCCTCGCCGAAAAGCACAGAAAATTCTCCGCCATGCGGGGTCAGGATCGCAGGCGTTTCGAGGCGCGAGAGCCGCTTCAGGCCGAGCTTGCCGAGCAGATGCAACGCATCGGCATCGAGCACCAATGGCCTGCCGCTGGCCAGAGCCGCATCGAGCCGCCGTTTCGCTACGGCATCGCGCCCAAGCCCCGGCCCGATCAGCACCGCGCCGATCCGCGCATCCTCAAGCGCCGCATCGAGTTCGTCGGCGGGCAGATGCACAAGCGCGTCGGGCCCGCCTGACCCGCCATAGAGCCGGACATAGCCTGCACCCGCGTGCGCCGCCGCGGTGGCGGACAATCGCGCTGCACCCGCCATCGCGCCCGCAATCACCGCGACAAGCCCGCGCGTATATTTGTGATCCCCGACGCCTGGCGCGCGCAATGCCGGCTGCGACAGCTCGCGGCATTTCGACGCGAACGCGATCCCGATGTCGCCGACAATCACCGTTCCGCAATGGCTCGCTGCCGGCTGCAGCCGGTGCGCGGGCTTCATCGCACCGAGCGCGACGGTCAGGTGGAAATACGGAACCGACGCCAGCAACGCACCCTCATCGGTCGCGAGCCCGCTCGGCACATCGACCGCGATCGCAAAATGCGCGGCGGCGACAAGGCGTTCGAGCGGCGCCGTGATCGTGACATCGAGCGGCCGTGTCAGCCCCGTGCCGAAGAGCGCATCGACCAGAACCGGCGCGGGCTGCGCCTCGCCCAGCGTCTCGACGGGGCCGTCCCAGCCCTTGCGTGCGTTGATCGCGGCCGCGCTTTTCGGCTCGCCCGTTGCCGCCACGCGCACCTTTGCGCCGCGCGCCTTCAGATAGCACGCCGCAACATAGCCATCGCCGCCATTATTGCCCGGTCCGCACAGCACCAGCACGGGCCGCGTACCGCCGAAACGCCACGCCGCCTCGGCCACCGCACGCCCCGCACGATCCATCAATTCGTCGACGCTCGTCCCCGCAGCGATCGCGTCCTCCTCAGCCGCCCGCATCTGCACGGCAGTCAGGATCGGACGCGGTCCGGTCATTGGCCCTTGATCGTCGCGGGCAGGCGATAGCGCTCACCCGCCAGTGTGACCTCGATTCCGCCCTCGCCCAGCACCACGACCTGCGCCTCCTCCGCGCCATCGGCTGCGACCACGCCGCGTCCGTCATCAACGACGCGCAGCCGCCGGAAATGGCCATCGGGATGGCTGACGGTAAGGATCAGTGCGCCCGCACCGTCCTTGCCGCGCTCGACGGTGCAGTCGCGGCGCAACGCGCTTTGGCCCGCCGCTGCGCATTCGATCCGCTCGGCGGTCGCGGTGGAGGCATCCTCCCCACCCCCTTGCCCGCCGCACGCGGCGAGCAACATCATGGGTGCGGCTGCTCTAGATGTCCGCATAGACATGCGTTTCGGCCTTTGCCCCGGGGTGCGTCACCGCCCCCTTATAGGCAGGACCGACATTCTGCGCATAGCGCCACAATGCGCCCGACTGGTAATCGTTCGTGCGCGGGGTCCACGCCTTGCGGCGCTCGGCGAGCACCGCTTCGTCGACCTTGAGGTCGATCGTGCCCGCTTCGGCGTCGATCGCGATGATGTCGCCATTTTCGACCAGCGCGATCGGTCCGCCTTCGGCCGCCTCGGGGCCGACATGGCCGATGCAGAAGCCGCGCGTCGCGCCCGAGAAGCGCCCGTCGGTAATCAGCGCCACCTTCTCGCCCATGCCAAGGCCGTAGAGCGCGGCGGTGGTCGAGAGCATTTCGCGCATGCCGGGGCCGCCCTTGGGCCCTTCATTGCGAATGATGACGACCTCACCCTCCTGGATCCTGCGATGCTCGACCGCCTCGAAGGCATCCTCCTCGCACTCGAAAACATGCGCCGGCCCCTCGAACTGCAGGCGATGCATGCCTGCGACCTTCACGATCGCGCCATTTGGGGCAAGCGTGCCTTTCAGGCCGACGACGCCGCCCGTCGGTGTGATCGGCGCCTTCACGTCGTAGATCACCTTCTGGTCGGGGTTCCACGTCACCTCTTCGATGTTTTCGGCGATCGTCTTGCCCGTCACCGTCATCGGATTGCCGTGGAGCAGGCCGTTGTCGAGCAGCGTCTTCATCAGCATGTAGATGCCACCCGCGTCGTACATGTCCTTGGCGACATATTTCCCGCCGGGCTTGAGGTCTGCGATATAGGGCGTGGTCTTGAAGATCTCGGCGACGTCGAACAGGTCGAACTCGATCCCGCATTCGTTGGCCATCGCGGGCAGATGCAGCGCGCCATTGGTCGAGCCGCCCGTCGCCGCGACGATCCGCGCCGCATTCTCGAACGCCTCGCGCGTGCAGATGTCGCGCGGACGGATATTCTTCGCCAGCAGCTCCATCACCTGCCTGCCGGCCGCGACCGCGACCTCCTCACGGCTCTTGTAAGGCGCGGGCGCCATGTTGCTGTTGGGCAAGGACAATCCGATCGCCTCGCCGACGCAGGCCATGGTGTTGGCGGTATACTGGCCGCCGCACGCGCCGTGCCCGGGGCATGCGACCTTTTCGAGCGCGATCACGTCCTTGAGCGGACAGGCACCGGCGGCATATTTGCCGACCACCTCGAACACGTCGACGACGGTGACGTCACGGTCCTGATAACGACCGGGAAGGATCGAGCCGCCATAGACGAAGATCGACGGCACGTTCAGGCGCAGCATCGCCATCATCATGCCCGGCAGCGACTTGTCGCAGCCCGCAAAGGTGACGAGCGCGTCATAGCAGTGCCCGCGCACCGACAGCTCGACCGAATCCGCGATCACCTCGCGGCTCGCGAGCGAGCTCTTCATGCCCTGATGGCCCATCGCGATACCATCGGTGACGGTGATCGTGTTGAAACGGCGCGGCATGCCGCCCTCCTCGTTCACACCCTGGCGGCAGAAATCCGCCTGGTGATCGAGCGTCGTATTGCACGGCGCGCTGTCGTTGCCCGCCGACGCGATTCCCACGAAAGGCCGCGCGATTTCCTCCTCGGTAAGCCCCATCGCGTAATAATAGCTGCGGTGCGGGGCACGCTCGGGGCCGACCGAAACATGGCGGCTGGGAAGGCGGGACTTGTCGAAACTGTGCGTCATGGGGGCTCCTTTGAGCGCACGCCTATGTCCCGAAAGCCGCCTCTCGCGCAACCCCGTTGCGCGTTTCCGCGATAATCGGCGCGATTATGTCGGCCCAGCGTTCGACGCCCGCTGGATCTGAAATCAGATCCTGACGCACCTCGATCCCCAGATAGGCAATGCCATTGGCCTCGCCGTGCCGATTCATCGTCGCGTTGAGCACCTTGCCCGAATAGGGAAGATTGTCCCCCGTCGCGACGCCCGCGGCCTCGAAAGCCGGGATCGCGAGCCGCGCGGCGCGATCATCGTCATTGTAGAGAATCCCGATCTGCCACGGCCGCTGCTGATGCGGATCGCTTCTGAGCATTGGCGTGAAACTGTGCAACGAAACGAGCATTGCGGGCCGGAGCTCCGCAATGTGGTCGGCCACGGCATCATGATATGGATGCCAGAAGCGATCGATCCGCGCCACCCGCTCGGCATCGCTGAGCGAAGCATTGCCCGGGATCTCATGTCCGTCACTGTGCAGCGGTATGATCGTATGCGCGTCTTCCTCGCGATTGAGGTCGATCACCAGCCGCGAAACCGTTGCCAGCAGCGCAGGCGCCGAAAGCCGCTGCGACAGCGCGTGGCAGAGATCCCATGTCCCGATGTCGATCGCCATATGCTCGGCCATCAGCGGGGCCGGAACGCCGAGGTCGATATCCTCGGGCACGGCATTGGAGGCATGGTCGACGATGATGAGCAGCCCCGAATCGCGCTGCCCGTCAACCTTGTGCGGCATCATCGGCCATTGCCCGGTGTCTTGGAGCGTGTGCGCATCGCAGCGAGCCGTTGTGCAAATTCGTCGCTCTGAAAGCTCATCTCGAAAGCGTCATCCATCGCGTCGCTCGTAAGGACGCCCGTGGCAGCAAGCGCAATCGATCGCTTCAACAGCGCGAGGCTGCCGGGCGCGTTGCTCGCAATCTCGGTCGCAAGCTGGTTGGCCGGGCTCCAGGCGGTGCTCTCGGCGATCTCGATCAGCCCCATCGCCAGCGCCTGCTCCGAGTTGAAAGGCGCAGCGGTGAACAACAGGCGCGACGCCTGGCCCCAGCCGACCAGTTCCACCAGCCGCGCGATATCCTCGTGCGGATAGCTGATGCCGAGCCGCGCGGGCGGGATCGAGAAGCGCGCACCATGCCCCGCCACGCGGATATCGCAGGCGAGCGCAAGCGCAACACCCGCACCGAAACAGGCGCCGTCGATTGCGGCAATCACTGGAAACGGCAGGCTTGCCAGCCTGGCAAGCGCCGCGCGCATGGTGACGCGCATCTCGCGGCGCGCCAAGGCATCGTTCGCGAGTTTGGCGAGGTCGCCCAGGTCGGCGCCCGCGCAGAACTGCCCGGGATCGTGCGAATGGACGATCAGCGCGCGCGGCGGCGCATCGGCGAGCCCGTCGAGCACCGCCTCGAGTTCGGCCCATCCGGCATGGGGAATGGCGTTGTGGGCTTCGGGCCTGTTGAGGCTGAGTCGGGCGACCGGTCCATCGCGTGCGAGATCGAACATGGCGCCTTTAGTGCCCGTGCTTCCGCGATTTGTCACCTGTCCGAAAGGCATCGGGGCGGCAGCCTCCTCGACCACCGCCCCGACCAATGATGCACGCCGCGCGAGGCATGGATCATCCGCGGACGGGGCACGCTGCGCCCGATCCGTTCGCGCCATTCCACGCAAGCCGCATGCCAGCCGCCAAATTCTCAGATTTCCGGAGCAGCGCTGCCGAAAAACCGGTCCCGATTCGGGACTGAAGGATCATTTGAGTACGGTTTCGAGACACCAGTAACCGGGCCAGCGTGCGCGTAGCGCAGTGGCGGCGGCGGATCGCGCGGCAGGCCTATCAAACAGCGCGAAGCAGCTGGCGCCAGAGCCCGACATCCGTGCGAGCACGGCACCCGGCTGCGCGGCCAGCATCGCGACCAGTGCACCGATTTCAGGCACGAGCGCGATCGCGGGCGGCTCGAGATCATTGCGCCCGGCGCGCGCGGCATCGAGCGGATCGCCCGGCGCCAGCGCGCCGCGATCCACGCCGTCCCAGCCCTTGAACACCGGGCCCGTTGCCAGCGGAATTCGCGGGTTGGCGAGCAGCAGCGGCATGGTCGAAAGCCCGGAGCCGTCCGCCACCAGCAGCACATCGCCGCGCGCCTCGCCACGCAACGTCTGGCTCGCCAGGCAGGCGGGCACATCGGCCCCCAGTCCGGCGGCGATCTCACCGATACATGGGTCCCCGGCGTCGATCCGCCAGAGACGGGCGAGCAACCGGAGCGCGGCCGCGGCATCGGCCGAGCCGCCGCCCAGCCCCGCCGCCACGGGCACGCGCTTGTCGAGCGTCAGCCGCGCGCCGGCGTCAACATCGAATGCCTGCGCCAGAGCACGCGCTGCACGCAGTACCAGATTGTCGGTGCCCTCGTGCGCAAGCGCTTCGGCAAACGGCCCTTCGATTATGAGCGAAAGCGCGTCGGCAGGCTCGGCATGCAGGACGTCGCCATCCTCGGCAAAGGCGAACAGGCTTTCGATATCGTGATAGCCATCGGCGCGCCGCGCGCGGACGTGCAGCGCCAGATTGATCTTGGCCGGGGCGATTTCACTCAACATCGATGAGTTCAGGGCGCGGCGTTTTCGGGCTTGAGCCCGATATCGAGCTTGGCCTTGATCCGCTCGGCGACATGCCCGTCGGCATTCACATTGGCAGCGGTCCAGGCATAGCGCGCTTCGATCCTGCGCCCAGCGGCCCAGTATGCGTCACCCAGATGCTCGTTGATCGTCGGTTCGTCGGGCACCGCGGCGGCGGCGCGCTCCAGCGCCTCGACCGCCTTGGGAATGTTGCCGCGAATGAAATAGGCCCAACCGAGTGAATCGGTGATCGCGGGATCCTGCGGTGCCAGTTCGCTTGCCCGCCGGATCAGCCGTTCGGCCTCCTCCAGATCTTCGCGATATTCGAGCTTGGCATAGCCGAGATAGTTGAGCACCACCGCCTGTTCGGGGCCAAGTTCGGCCGCGCGCGTCAGCGCGGCCTTGGCCTGCGGCCAGTCGCCGGCTTCATAGTGCGCACTGCCCTTGAGCAGCCAGAGCGCCCAGCCCGCGCCATCCTCCGTCTTCTCGGCCATGGCCAGCGCCTGATCGTAGGCAGCCGCGGCCTCGCCATGCCGCTTCAACTCGGCGTAACGCTCTCCCAGCCGGGTGAAATCGCCAACGGTCGCGTCACGCCCCAGCGTCGCCGCGGTCGCGGTTTCGAGCGCGCGCTGCGGCTCGCCGGCATCGACGAGAATCTGCACTCGCGTATCGCGCGCGGCCGCGGTCCATGGCCCCTTGGGATTTATGCGGTCGAGCAGCGGCAACGCGATCTCGGCATTTCCCTTCGCGGCGATCATCTCGGCAACGAGCAGCAGCGCGACGTCGCTCTTCGGGTCGAGCGTCAGCGCGATCCGGGCGATGGAGAGGCCGATGGGCGTGGGCAGATCCTGCCGCCCGATATCTTCGGCCAGTCGCGCGAACAACAGCGACACACCCTTTGCCGGGCTGGTCACGCCGCCGGGCAGCTTCTTGTGGTTCGCGAGCAGTGCGCGTGCGGCCTTCAGCGTCGGATCATTGCCATTGAGCAGGTCCAGCGCAGTCCGGCGTTCGCCCAGCTTGGTCAGCCGGCCCGCCACGGCTATCCGGATCGCAACCTCGGACGCCCCCCCGCCGATCGCGGTCAGCGCCCTGTAACTCGTGGCGCCTTCATCGGCCTTGCGCTGCGCGAGCAGCAGCAGGGCCTCCTGTTCGCCCCTGTAGGCCGAGGTGAGCGCGCTCGTCGTGCGCGCCCTCAGCAGATCGGTCGTGGCGCCATCGCCCGCACCGAAATTGGTCCAGGCCCGCAACATGGGCGCGAGAAAGGCGAAGGTTTCCTCCTTCTCCATGGTCGCGATGGCGGCGCGCGCGCCGCTCCAGTCGCCCGCTGACAATGCCTCGGCAAAGAACATCAGCCGCCCGTCCGCAGGCAGCGCGCCGCGGGCATCGAGGATCCGCGCGGCGTCGAGCGCAAGCGCCGAATCGCCTGCCGCCAGCGCACCGCGATAGGTGCGCAGCGCCATGGTGAGATCGCCGGGATCGGCAACCAGCAGCGCGGCATAGCCAGAGGCGGCCGCGATCGGCTCGCCCGCATTGTCGGCCAGCCGCGCGCGGACATAATGCGCCATTGCCTCCGCGTCGGGCCGGTTCGCGACGGCTGGTGACGACAGCAGGCTCGCCGCGATCAACGCGGGCGCGACCAGGCTTGTCGACGTGGCGAACATCCGGGCGAACATCCAGCGGGGTACTCCGACGCGGCAGCCGCAGAAATGCGGGCCACGCCCAGCATACACCATGGCGACGCCCCACAGGCAAGCGCCGCGTGAGGCTCGCCTCATCGTCGCAAAACCATTGGCGAATTGCCCTTGATCTAAAGTTCACTTGAAGTTGTACGAGTCGCGGGCATTCCATTCACGCCTGGAAAAGGACCCGTACATGCCCTCCACCTTCATCGAGCACGTCAATCTGACGGTCAGCGACCCCGAGCGCACGGCGGGGCTCATGGCCGAGCTGTTCGGATGGCATATCCGTTGGCAGGGCCCTGCCATCGATGGCGGGCGCACGATCCATGTCGGCGACGATCGCTCCTATCTGGCGCTCTACACCGCCAATCATGCCTCTGCGCGCGAAGCCTTTGCCAAGGGTCAGCCGCTGAACCATGTCGGCATAGTTGTGGACGACCTCGATGCTATTGAGGCGAAAGTTAAATCAGCCGGTCTCATTTCCTTCGGGCATGGAGACTATGCCCCGGGTCGACGATTCTATTTCCTCGACCATGACGGAATCGAATTCGAGATCGTCAGCTATGCCAGCAAGAACGCCACATGATGTTATGACACCGGTGACGATACAAGATTTGCCCTACGTAAATTTACGATCCATCACTTCGGAATCGTTACCGCCCCGAATCGTTGCCCCGATCCGACCCGCGTGAATTATACAATGAATTTCAGGAGATGCTTCGACACTATTGTCACAATCGAAGACGCGGCGAATGAATGTCGATCTTACACAGGTGTCAATACTAGGAAAATTTGAAGCGGTGCATGATTATTACTTTTCAATCGAAGCCAACCCTGTCATTACTCCACTACCGGCTAGGTGACCCAGCCGGATTGGCAGCGGGGGGCTCCAATCTCCTTTGCGACCCGGGTGTAGGGGCTCCCTGTTGCCAGACCTTCAACGAACTCAAACGATCCGCACCCGCATCGTCGCACGGTGACATCACCGGCACATTGCGGCTGACCCCGGTCAATCCGTCGCTGTCCGCATCAGACAGGGCGGTGTTGCGATCAATGCACCACGATCCCGGGCCGGACCTTGATCGTTATCAAACGGCGTTTGCGACAGCAGCGTGAATCACGGGCTGGCGGGGAAATCGTCGTCATCGTCGCCCTCAACTTCGACAAGGGCATAGATCACGCCCGCGGCCAACGCGACGCCGCCAATGATCCAACCCCAATTGCCGTCCGAGGCGCGGTTCCGGTTCGTGGTGGCGGCGCCTGCGCGTATCGCGGGCGAGTTGGCCAGCGAAAGACGCTGCACCGGTTGCGTCGACGCTGCGGGCTGGGCGGCTGACTGCGCCTGGGCGAATGCGGGGGTCGTGATGAGCAACGCTGCGGTGATTCCGTGAAGGACCGGTGCACGCATGACAATCTCCATCGACTTCGCCGGCTTTGGCGCCGACTCAACCGTTCAGAACCGGTGAGGCTGCGATGGGTTCCCTGACCGCGGGCGCACGACTGACCGTACGCCGCTATCGTAAAGCCCGGCCCGCTTCGTGCAGGCCGGGCTTTTTCATTCACATATTGGGGTAATTGGGGCCACCGCCGCCCTCGGGCACGACCCAGTTGATGTTCTGCGTCGGATCCTTGATGTCGCAGGTCTTGCAGTGGACGCAGTTCTGCGCGTTGATCTGGAAGCGCGGATTGCCCTCGTCCTGTCCGACGACCTCATAGACGCCCGCGGGGCAGTAACGCTGTGCGGGCTCGTCATAGAGCGGCAAATTGTAGCTGATCGGAACCTCGGGGTCCTTCAGCGTCAAATGGCAGGGCTGGTCTTCCTCATGGTTGGTGTTCGACAGGAACACCGAAGACAGCCGGTCGAAGCTGAACACGCCATCGGGCTTGGGATATTCGATCTTCTTGGCATGATCGGCGCGGTGGAGCCTGGTGTGGTCGGGCTTGTGCCCGAAGGTGAAAGGCAGACCGATCTTCAGATAGCGCATCCACATGTCCAGCCCTGCGAACAGCGTGCCGAAAAAGCTGCCGAATTTGGACACAGATGGCTCGACATTGCGCACCATCTTCAGCTCTTTCGCGACCCAGCTGGCATGGAGCGCATCAGGATAGCTCGACAATTCATCAGCCGCGCGGTCGGCGGCGATCGCCTCGAACGCCGCCTCGGCCGCGAGCATTCCCGATTTCATCGCGGTGTGGCTGCCCTTGATGCGCGGCACGTTCACGAAACCAGCCGAACAGCCGATCAGCGCGCCGCCGGGGAAGACCAGCTTGGGCACCGCCTGCCAGCCGCCCTCGTTGATCGCACGCGCGCCGTAGGACACGCGCTTGCCGCCCTCGAGGATCTTCCTGATCTCGGGGTGCGTCTTCCAGCGCTGGAACTCCTGGAAGGGATAGAGGTGCGGGTTCGAATAGGAGAGCGCGACGACGAAGCCGAGCGCGACCTGGCCATTGGCCTGATGATAGAGGAAGCCCCCGCCCCATGCGTCGTCGAGCGGCCAGCCCTGGCTGTGGATCACGCGGCCGGGCACATGATTTGCGGGATCGATGTCCCAGAGTTCTTTCAGCCCGATACCATAGACTTGCGGCTCACAGTTCGCTTCAAGATCGAAGATCCGCTTGAGCTCTTTGGTCAGGTGACCGCGCACGCCCTCGGCGAAGAAGGTGTATCTGGCGTGGAGTTCGAGGCCGGGCTGGTAATCGGGCTTGTGCGTGCCGTCGCGCGCAACGCCCATGTCGCCCGTAGCGACGCCCTTGACCGATCCGTCCTCATTGAACAGCACCTCTGCCGCGGCGAAACCGGGAAAAATCTCGACGCCCAGGCCCTCGGCCTGCTCGGCGAGCCAGCGGCAGAGATTGCCGAGCGAGCCGGTATAGGTGCCCTTGTTGTTCATGAACGGGGGCATCATGATATGGGGCATCTCGAACTTGCCCGTCGCGGTCAGCACCCAGTGATGATTCTCGGTGACCGGCGTCTCGGCCATCGGGCAGCCCATATTGCGCCAGTCGGGCAGCAGTTCGTCGAGTCCCTTGGGGTCGACCACCGCGCCCGAAAGGATGTGCGCGCCGACTTCGGAGCCCTTTTCGAGCACGCAGACCGACAGTTCGCTGCCTTTTTCATTTGCCAGCTGTTTCAGTCGGATCGCCGCCGCCAGGCCGGCCGGCCCGGCGCCCACGATGACGACGTCATAGGGCATCGATTCCCGTTCGCTCATCTTCCGCTTCCCTCCATGTCCGGTGCGCTGAGGTTCCTGTCATCGCGCCCCGACAACGCTTTGTCATAATGCCCGTGCATTCAGATTGACCCCGCCGTCAACCTCTGACTCTAGTGATCGCGATGGAAGCGGGGGCCGAAATCGTGGATACGCACGCAGCATTGAATGTGCTCGGCTGGTGGCAGGATGCCGGCGTCGACATGCTTGTCGACGAGGCGCCGCGCAACTGGCTCGCCGAGCCGCGCGTGCCTGCCGTAGCGTCGGTTGAGGCCGCGCATCAGCCCCCCGCTCCCGCGACACCCGATACCATGCCCGCCTTTCGCGCCTGGCTGGAAGAGTCGGATGTTCTGCCCGACGGCTCGCATAAAGGACGCCGCATTTTTCCCTCGGGCGATGTTTCATCGCCACTGATGATCATGGTCGACATGCCCGAACAGGGCGATGCTGACGCAGGCACGCTGCTCTCGGACGATTCCGGCCGGTTGTTCGATCGCATGCTGGCGGCAATCGGCCGTGATCGCGAGACGATCTGGCTGGCCTCGCTGACGCTGGAACGCCCCATAAGCGGCGGGATCGATGCCCAGCGCGTCGAAGCGATCGGTGCATTTGCGAAACATCATGTCGCACTCGTCCATCCCCGCCGACTCTTGTTGATGGGTCAGGCGGCGAGCCGTGCGGTTCTCGGGCTGGATTTGGTAGCGGCGCGCGGAAGGTTACACGTCGTTAACCATGGCGGGGTCAATATGGAGGTCGTCGCGACATTTGCGCCCCGGTTCCTGCTCCGCAATCCGCAACGCAAGGCGGACAGTTGGCGCGATCTGCGGTTGCTTATCGAGGGAATGGAATGAAGCTGATACCCGTTCTTGCTGGCGCGCTGCTGCTGTTTTCAGCGCATCCCGCGATCGCCGCCAACGAGGGCGTTCAGGCTTCGGCGCGCAAGGCGTCGCGCGAACAGGCGCCGCAACAGCTTTCTTCTTCGGAGCGCGAACTCTATCGCGCGGTCTTCACCGATATTCGCGCGGGCCGTTGGCCCGAAGCCGCCGCCCGCCTCGATGCGGCAAAGGACGGGTTGCTCACGCCGATCGCGCGCGCCGAACTTTACCTCGCCAAGGGCTCGCCCAAGACCGAACTCGATCCGCTGATGGCGTTGCTGTCGGAGGCGCCCGACATGCCCAAGGCGGCACAGATCGGACGGCTGGCAACCACGCGCGGCGCAACGGCGCTTCCCGATATTCCGCAAAGCCAGCGCTTCGTCTGGCTGGGCGGCAAGCCGTTGCGCGCGCGCGCGGCGGCGACCAGGGGCGATCCGGTCTCCGATGCGCTGGGCGCACGGGTGCTTCCGCTCATCAAGGAGAATGATCCCGTCACCGCCGAGACGCTTCTCAGCGAGGTCGAAGGCCAGCTCACTCCGCAGGCGCTGACCGAATGGCAGCAGCGCATTGCATGGTCGCATTACATCGTCGGCAACGATCAGGCTGCGCGCATGCTTGCCGCCAAGGCACAGCG
The DNA here is from genome assembly GCF_022601895.1 of Sphingomonas sp. LaA6.9. Lineage (GTDB taxonomy): Bacteria > Pseudomonadota > Alphaproteobacteria > Sphingomonadales > Sphingomonadaceae > Sphingobium_A. The sequence goes on along the minus strand of NZ_JAKVIO010000013.1, from coordinate 20,911 downwards.
CGGCATCGGTGAATGGGCCGCGCAGGCTGACTGGGTCGTCGGACTGGCAAGCTGGCGCGCGCAGGATTTCAAGGCTGCGGCCGCGGCCTTCCAGGCTGTCGCATCGCGTGGGCAGGACAGCGAGTTCCGCGCGGCGGGCCAGTTCTGGGCAGCGCGCGCCTTCATGGCCAGTGGCGAGCCTGAAAAGGTCCAGCCGCTGCTGCGCAGCGCAGCGCGCAATGACGAGACTTTCTATGGCCTGCTCGCCGCGCAGACGCTCGGCATGAACGATAACGCGCCCGATCCGCTCTCGGCCGACTGGAAGCGCATCTCGAAGCTCGGCAATGTCCGCGCAGCCATCGCGCTCGGGGAGATCGGCGAGTACAAGCTGGCCGACGAAACGCTGCGGCATCAGGCGCGGATCGGCACGCGCGCCGACCATGCCGCGCTCTGCGACCTCGCCGCGCGGCTCAACCTGCCCGAAACGCAGATCTGGCTCGCGCATAACGGTCCCAGCGGCGCACAGCCGACCGCAAGCGCGCGCTATCCCGCGCCCGACTGGACGCCCGATGGCGGCTGGCGCGTCGACAAATCGCTGGTGTTCGCGCACGCGCTTCAGGAATCGAATTTCCGCCGCGACGTCGTGAGCCCTGCGGGTGCTTATGGCCTGATGCAGGTGATGCCCGCCGCCGCACGCCACATGGCGCGCGATCGTGGCGGAGACTTTTCGCGCGAGGCGCTGACAAATCCGTCGACCAATATCGAGTTCGGCCAGCGCTATCTCGAATATCTCCGCGATTTCGACGGGACGCAGGGACTGCTGCCCAAGGTGATCGCCGCTTATAATGCGGGGCCCGCGCCGGTGCGCGACTGGAACTATCGCAATATCGATCGCGGCGATCCGCTGCTCTACATCGAATCGCTGCCTTATTGGGAAACGCGCGGCTATGTCGCGATCGTGCTGCGCAACTACTGGATGTACCAGCGCAATGCGGGCGAGAAATCGGCCAGCCTGGCGGCGATGGCACAGGGCATGTGGCCGCGCTTCCCCGGGCTTCGCGGCGTGACCGCGGTGCGCATGGACGCGGCGAACAGGACGCAAAGTGCCGATTGACGAGAGCCGGACCTTCCGTCCGGTCAATATCGCGGTGATGACCATCTCAGACACGCGCGGCCCCGATGAGGACACCTCGGGCGACCTGCTCGTCGAGCGGCTGACGGGTGCCGGGCACAATCTCGCCGATCGCGCGATCGTCCGCGACGACATCGACACCATCGTCGCGCGGCTCCACGCCTGGGTCGACGATCCCGCGGTCGACTGCATCCTCACCACGGGCGGCACAGGCGTCACCGGGCGCGACGTCACCCCCGAAGCACTGGCACGATTGGGCGGCAAGGATATTCCGGGCTTTGGAGAGCTGTTCCGCTGGCTCAGCTACCAGACGATCGGCACCTCGACGATCCAGTCGCGCGCGGCCGCAAGCGTCGTGCGCGGCACCTATATCTTTGCGCTTCCGGGCTCGACGGGCGCGGTCAGGGACGGCTGGGACGGCATTCTCGCCAGCCAGCTCGACAGCCGCCACAAGCCCTGCAATTTCGTCGAACTGATGCCGCGACTGATGGAGCGCTGACAGCGCAACCCGGCGCATTTGTTCTTGATATGTTCCGAATGCGGGCGCATCATGCGCGCATGGATTCGAAGCTCCGCCCTGCGCGCGGCGCCACGCTCAACCGCGAGAGCGGCCGCTTCAACCTGCCCGAGCGCATCGTCGATGGCGACTGGCTTGACGATCGCGAGGCGCTCGATGGCGCCCCGCCCCCGCTGCGGACGACCGTGACCGTAGAGCATCCCCGGACGATCCTGACGCGCAACACCTCGCCCGATGTCGTCTTCGATCGCTCGATCAACCCCTATCGGGGGTGCGAGCATGGCTGCATCTATTGCTTCGCGCGCCCCACCCACGCCTTTCATGACCTGTCGCCGGGCCTCGATTTCGAGACGAAGCTGTTTGCCAAACCCGACGCCGCCGAGCTGCTGCGCAAGGAGCTGATGAAACCGGGCTATGTCGTCGCGCCGATCGCGATGGGCACCAACACCGATCCCTTCCAGCCGATCGAGCGCGAATGGCACATCACCCGCCAGTGCATCGAAGTGCTCGCGGAGACCAGCCATCCGCTGCTCATCACCACCAAATCCGACCGCGTGCTCGGCGATCTCGACCTGCTGACACCCATGGCGGAGAAAGGGCTGGTATCGGTGATGGTCTCGATCACCTCGCTCGATCCGAAGGTCGCGATGACGCTCGAGCCGCGTGCCCCCGCCCCGCGCAGGCGGCTTGCCGCGGTCAAGGCGCTCGCCGATGCCGGCGTGCCCGTGACCGTCTCGATCTCGCCCGTCATTCCCGCGATCACCGACCATGAGGTGGAACATCTGCTCGAGGCCGCGGCGGAAGCGGGCGCGGCCCACGCCGCCTATATCCCGGTGCGCTTGCCATTCGAGGTGGCGCCGCTGTTCAAGGCCTGGCTCGACGAACATTTCCCCGAACGCGCGGGCAAGGTGATGTCGATCATCCGGTCGATCCGTGGCGGGCGCGATAATGATCCGGGCTTCAACAGCCGGATGCGCGGTCAGGGCGCCTGGGCCGAACTGCTCCGCACGCGCTTCAAGCTGGCCTGCCGCAAGAACGGCCTCAACCAGCACGAACGCCCCCCGCTGCGGCACGACCTGTTCCGTCCGCCGCAAGGGGATCAGTTGAGCCTGTTCTGAAGGGGCCGGCGATGGGGGCTATGTCGGGTGTAAGCGGACGTTGGAATCCTCCCCGGTACGGGGAGGGGGACCACGCGCAGCGTGGTGGAGGGGCTGGCGCGAAACCCGCAAATTCAGTGCAGCCCCTCCGTCAGCCCTTCGGGCTGCCACCTCCCCGTAACGGGGAGGATCTTACCGCCGCAACTGCACCGCAAGCAGGCCGTGAGGAACGCGGCGGAACCGCGCCCACGCCTCAGGCCGCCGCCGAGGCCGATGGCAGCTTGTGGTCCTTGAACTGCGTCCTGAGCGCGGTCTTGAGCAGTTTGCCCGTCGCGGTATGCGGCAGACTGTCGACGAAGAGAATTTCGTCGGGCAGCCACCATTTCGCGACCTTGTCCGAAAGATAGGCGCTGATCTCGGCTGCGGAGACCTCGGCGCCGGGCTTGCGCACGATCAGCAGCAGCGGCCGCTCGTCCCATTTGGGGTGATAGATGCCGATCGCCGCCGCCTCGGCGACGCCGGGGCAGCCCACCGCGGCATTTTCGAGCTCGACCGAACTGATCCATTCGCCGCCCGATTTGATCACATCCTTCGAGCGGTCGGTGATCTGCATCGTCCCGCACGGGTGCATCACCGCGACGTCGCCCGTGTCGAACCAGTTTCCGGCCTCGACGCAGTCGCCCTTCTCGTCCTGGAAATAGCGCTTGATGATCCACGGCCCGCGGATCTGGAGGCGTCCGGAACTCTCGCCGTCGCGCGGCATCTCCGCGCCATCCTCATTGACCACGCGCAGCTCGACGCCAAAGGGCACGCGCCCCTGCTTCGCGACCTGATTGACGCGCGCCTCGAAATCCATTTCCTCCCAGTTCCAGGTCGGCGCGCCCATCGTGCCAATCGGCGAGGTTTCGGTCATTCCCCAGGCATGGCCGACGCGGATGCCCATGCCCATCAGCCGCTCGATCATAGCGCGCGGTGCGGCCGACCCGCCAATGGTCACCAGCTTCAGATGCTCGGGTGTCTCGCCCGTCGCGTCCATATGCTGGAACATCGCGAGCCAGACCGTCGGCACGCCTGCCGAATGCGTCACCTTCTCCTGATTGAACAACCGGCACAGCACCGCGCCGTCATTGACCGCCGAATAGACGAATTTCACGCCCGCCACCGCGCCCGCAAAGGGCAGGCCCCAGGCCGCGGCGTGGAACATCGGCACGATCGGCAGCACCACCGACTGGTTGCACAGATCGAACACATTGGGCGCGACCTCGGCCATGGCATGGATCACCGAGGAGCGATGCTCGTAAAGCACCCCCTTGGGATGACCCGTCGTTCCGCTGGTGTAGCAGAGCATGCAGGGCTCGCGCTCGGGCCCCTCGGCCCATTGATAGTCGCCATCCTCGGCCGCGATCAGTGCCTCGAAGCTGTCGGGCCCGTCCGAATCGAAGCAGACAAAATGCTCGATGCTCGTCCACTCCGGCTTCAGCCGGTCGACGATCGGCTGGAAAGCCTTGTCATAAAGCAGGACGCGATCTTCGGCATGGTTGGCGATATAGACCAGCTGCTCGTCGAACAGCCGCGGATTGATCGTGTGGATCACCCCGCCCATCCCGATCACGCCATACCAGGCGACGAGATGGCGGCTATGGTTCATCGCCAGCGTGGCGATGCGGTCTCCGCGCTTCATGCCAAGTTTTTCAAGTGCTTGTGCCAGCTTCCTCGCATCGCGTGCGATCCCCGACCAGTTGGTGCGCGTCGTCGTGCCGTCGGCCCAGTAGCTCACGATTTCGCGGTCGCCGTGCTCGCGCTCCGCATAGTCGATCAGTCGCGGCACGCGCAGCTCGAAATCCTGCATTCCACCAAGCATCAATGACTCTCCTCGATAGCGCGGGCTCCGTGTTCGGACCCTCGTATTTGACGAGAAGATTACCCGAAAACCCGCGGGAATCCAGCGCCGCGAACTGACGCTACGGCAAGGCTGGCATGCGCGGAACCGGCGCGCTCAGGAGACGAGCGCAAGCCGCGGCTGATCGGCCGATCGCAGCGATACCGCGAGGATCCCGGGAAGCGCCTCGATCCGCGCCGCAAGCTCGGCATCGAGCATGAAGTCGCGCCCGAGCAGCACGCGCGCGCTTGCGCCATCGGCCATCTGCGCGTTGATGACCAGTTCGCCCCGGCTGCCCCGCGCGCCCGCAACAAGGTTCGCGAGCAGCGCGATCGTCGCGGGATCGTCGACCGTTGCTTCCAGCATCAGCCGGACATTGCCGACAAGCTGTTCGAAGCGCTGGATGCGCTTGACCGTTACGCGCGGGTTTTCCTCGCCGGGTCGGCGATCGAGCTCGACCGTCAGCAGGCCGCAACCATTCTCGCGTGCCGCATCCTCCAGATCCTTGGCGACGTCGTCATCGAAGCAGGTCGCGATGAACTGGCCCGAGGCATCCGAACATGTCGCCATCAGATAGCGCCGGCCGCGCGCAGAGGTGCGCCAGCGCGCATCCTCGATCAGCCCGGCCATCATGCCCGGCGAACGTGTCGCCTCGCTGGGCGCGGCCTGCGCACAGAGCGCGGCATAACTGCGCGCGCCGTGCGCATCGGCGAGATGGCGATAGCGATCGATCGGGTGCGCCGAGAAATAGAATCCGAAAGCGTCCTTTTCCTGCGCCATCCGGTCGGCGAGCGTCCAGTGCGCGCTTTGCGGGATCTGAATCGCGGCGGCTTTCGCCTCGTTTCCGCCGAACAGCCCGCCCTGCCCGCTGGTGCGCTGCTCCTCGGCATGCGAGGCGACCGCGAGCATCGTCTCGACCACCGCGAACACGCCCGCTCGATCGGAATTGATCGCATCGAACGCGCCGCCCGCGGCAAGGCTTTCCATCTGCCGCCGGTTGAGCGCGCGCGGATCGACACGATCGGCAAAGTCGTCGAGCGACGCATAGGGCCCTTTGGCAACGCGCTCCGCGACGATCGATTCCATCGCCTTCTCGCCCACGCCCTTCAATGCGGCGAGCGCGTAACGCACCGAAAGTCCCTCGGGGCCGTCTTCCACCGAAAATTCGGCCTCGCTCGCATTGATGCAGGGCGACAGGCAGGGAATCCCGAGCTTGCGCATATCCTCGACGAAAATGCCGAGCTTGTCGGTGAGTGCCATGTCGAAGCACATCGACGCCGCAAAGAATTCGGGCGCGTGGTGTGCCTTCAGCCAGGCGGTCTGATAGGCGAGCAGCGCATAGGCCGCGGCATGGCTCTTGTTGAACCCATAGCCCGCGAACTTGTCGATCAAATCGAACAGCTCGTTGGCCTTTTCGGCGCTGATGTCGTTCTTCGCGCAGCCATCGACGAAGCGCGCACGCTGCGCGTCCATCTCCGCCTTGATCTTCTTGCCCATCGCGCGGCGCAGGAGGTCGGCGTCGCCCAGGCTGTAGCCCGCAAGGATCTGCGCGGCCTGCATCACCTGTTCCTGGTAGACGAAGATCCCGTAGGTCTCCGACAGGATGCCCTCAAGCATCGGGTGCGGATATTCGATCGATTCGCGGCCGTTCTTGCGCGCACCGAACATCGGGATGTTGTCCATTGGGCCCGGCCGGTAGAGCGAAACGAGCGCGATGATGTCGCCGAAATTGGACGGGCGGACGGCGGCGAGCGTGCGGCGCATGCCCTCCGATTCCAGCTGGAACACGCCGACAGTGTCGCCGCGCTGGAGCAGCTCATAGACCTTGGGATCATCCCATTCGAGCGCGGCCAGATCGACCGTGATCCCGCGTTTGGCAAGCAGCTGTACCGCCTTTTGCAACACCGACAGCGTCTTGAGGCCGAGAAAGTCGAACTTCACCAGCCCCGCGCCCTCGACATATTTCATGTCGAACTGCGTGACGGGCATGTCCGAGCGCGGATCGCGATAGAGCGGTACGAGCTGGTCGAGCGGACGGTCGCCGATCACCACGCCCGCGGCGTGTGTCGAGCTGTGGCGCGGCAGCCCCTCGAGCTTCATCGCGAGATCGACCAGCCGGCGGACCTCCTTGTCGGTTTCATATTCGTGCCGGAACTCGGGCACGCCGCCCTTTTCCAGCGTGCGTTCCAGCGTCCACGGGTCGGTCGGATGGTTCGGAACGAGCTTGGCGAGGCGATCGACTTGCCCATAGCTCATCTGGAGCACACGCCCCGTATCCTTGAGCACCGCGCGCGCCTTCAATCGGCCGAAGGTGATGATCTGCGCGACGTGATCGCGGCCATATTTCTGCTGGACGTAGCGGATCACCTCTTCGCGACGGGTTTCGCAGAAGTCGATGTCGAAGTCGGGCATCGAGACGCGTTCGGGGTTGAGGAAGCGTTCGAACAGCAGACCCAGCTTGATCGGGTCGAGATCGGTGATGGTGAGCGCCCAGGCGACCACCGAGCCCGCACCCGATCCGCGGCCCGGCCCCACCGGAATGTCATTGTCCTTCGCCCATTTGATGAAGTCGGCGACGATCAGGAAATAGCCGGGAAAGCCCATCTGGATGATGATGCCGACCTCGAAGTCGAGCCGGTCAAAATAGGTCTTTCGCGCCTCGTCGTCGGCGATGCCCGCCTTTTCGAGCCGCGCTTCGAGACCCGCATGGGCATCCTCGCGCAGCTTCTTCGCCTCACCATCGCGGTCGCCTGCAAGACTCGGCAGGATCGGCGCGCGCTTGGGCGCCATCACCGCGCAGCGCTGCGCCACGACAAGCGTATTCGCCAGCGCCTCGGGCAGATCGTCGAACAACAGCTTCATGTCCTTGGCGGGCTTCAGCCACGCATCGGGCGAACTCTTCTTGCGGTCGTCGCTTTCGACATAGGAGGAACCCGCGATGCACAGCATCGCATCATGCGCCGCGTGGAAGCCCGCGTCGGAGAAGCAGCAGGGATTGGTCGCCACCAGCGGAATGTCGCGCGCATAGGCAAGATCGAGCAGATGCGGCTCGGCCTTGCCCTCGCACTCGTCGAGCCGGCGGACGATCTCGATATAGAGACGGTCGGGAAACAGCGCCTGAAGCCGGTCGGCATAGCCTTCGGCGCGCGCCATCTGCTCTTCAGCCAACAACTTGGTCAACCCGCCCTCGGCGCCCGCGGTGAGCGCGATCAGGCCGTCGGTGCGCCCCTCCAGCGCCTCGAACCGCACATGCGCCTGTTGCTCGACGGGCCGGTCGAGATGCGCTGCCGAGACGAGCGCGCAGAGATTGTCATAGCCCTGTTCGTCCTGCGCATAGAGCGCCAGCCAGTCGAAGATCGGCTCGACGCCGTCGGGCAGGTCGGGCCGCGCGACGCACAGCATCCCGCCGATGATCGGCTGGACCCCCGCGCCCTTGCACGCATCCGAAAAGGCCATCGCGCCGTAGAGCCCGTTGCGATCGGTGATCGCCGCGGCCGGAAAGCCCAGCTCACGCGCGCGCGCCGCGATCTTCTTGGGCTCGATCGCGCCATCGAGCATGGTGAAGGACGAAAAGATACGAAGCGGAACAAAGGGCGCATGAGGCATGCCGGCACCCTAGTCACTTTTGAAGTGATTCGGTCACATATAAGTTGAATTATATGTGTCATTCCCGCGAAAGCGGGGATCCAGACGATGCCCGAGCACACCGGCTCCTTCTGGATTCCCGCTTTCGCGGGAATGACAGAGGCTCAAAGCAGCTTTTCAATGTCCTTCTCGAGCGATTCCGGCGTGTCGTTGGGCGCGTAGCGCTTCACCGGATTGCCCGCGCGATCGACCAGAAACTTGGTGAAGTTCCACTTGATCGCCTTGGTGCCCATGACCCCCGGCCTTGCGGCCTTGAGATAGTCGTAAAGCGGGTCCGCGCCCGCGCCGTTGACCTCGATCTTCGCGAAGAGCGGGAATGTCACGTCATAGGTCAGCGAGCAGAAATTCTTGATCTCCTCCGCATTGCCCGGCTCCTGCGCGCCAAACTGGTTGCACGGAAAGGCAAGGATCTCGAAGCCGCGGTCCCTGTACTTGCGATACAGCGCCTCGAGCCCGCTATATTGCGGCGTAAATCCGCATTTGGACGCGACATTGACGATCAGCAGCACCTTGCCCGCATAGCCGGCGAGCTTCTGCTCGGCGCCATCAGGCAGCTTCACCGCGAAATCCGTTACCGCCGTCATCGTCACCTCCCTATTCAAGCACCCCTTCGTGCAGCCTCACCACGCGGTCCATCTTTGCCGCAAGCCGCTCGTTATGCGTCGCGACCAGCGCTGCCGAGCCTTCCTCGCGCACCAGCCGCAGGAACTCGGCGAGCACGATATCGGCGGTATGCTCGTCGAGATTGCCCGTGGGCTCGTCGGCGAGCACCAGCGCGGGCCGGTTGGCCAGCGCGCGCGCGACCGCAACCCGCTGCTGTTCACCGCCCGAAAGCTGGCTCGGCCGGTGGCTGAGCCGGTGCCCGAGCCCCAGCGACGTCAGCAGCGACTGCGCGCGCGCATGCGCGGCCGGATTGTCAGCCCCGTGGATGAGCTGGGGCAGAACGACATTTTCCTCGGCGTTGAAGTCGGGAAGCAGGTGGTGGAACTGATAGACGAAGCCCAGCGCATCGCGGCGCAGCGTGGTGCGCCCGTCATTGTCGAGCTTCGCGGCTTCCTGTCCCCTGATCCGGATCGAGCCTTCGAACCCGCCCTCGAGCAGCCCGACCGCCTGGAGCAGGGTCGACTTGCCCGACCCCGAGGGTCCGAGCAGCGCGACGATCTCGCCGGGGGAGACATGCAGGTCGATGCCGCGCAGCACCTCGATCGTCTCTTCGCCCTGGATGAAGCTGCGGCGCAGGTTGGTGGTGGCCAGGATGTCACTCATAGCGCAGCACCTGCACGGGATCGGTGCTCGCCGCCTTGAAGGCGGGGTAAAGCGTGGCGAGGAAGCTGAAGATCAGTGCCATTGCGCAGATGCCCGCCACCTCGAAAGGATCGGTTTTCGCGGGCAGTTCGGTGAGGAAACGGATCGAGGGATCCCACAGATTCTGCCCCGTGATGAGCTGGATGAAATTCACCACCGACTGGCGGAAGAACAGGAAGATCGCGCCGAGGATCAGTCCCGCGACAATGCCGAGCGTGCCGATCGTCACCCCCACCGTCACGAAGATCTTGATCAGCCCGCCACGCGTCGCGCCCATGGTGCGCAGGATCGCGATGTCGCGGCTCTTCGCGCGCACGAGCATGATGAGCGACGACAATATGTTGAACACCGCGACGAGGATGATGATTGAAAGCACCACGAACATCGCGACACGCTCGACGGCGAGCGCTTCGAAGAGCTGCGCATTCATCGAGCGCCAGTCGGAAATGATCGCCTTGCCCGCCACCGTCTGCGCCAGCGGCGCCAGGATCGGCCCGACCCTGTCAGGATCGACGGTCTCGACCTCGATCATGCTCACCGCGTCGCCCATCAGCAGCAGCAGTTGCGCGTTCGCCATTGGCATCACGACGAACGCCTTGTCGTAGTCATAGACGCCGACCTCGAAAATCGCCGCCACACGGTAGCTTACGATCCTGGGCACGCTGCCGAAGGGCGTTGTCAGCCCCTGCGGACTGATCAGGCTGATCGTGCTGCCGACGCGTACGCCGAGCGCCTCGGCCAGCCGCGCCCCGATCGCGATATTGTCGCTGTCGGGCTGGAGCGCGTTCAGGCTCCCCTGGCGGACATTGCCCGCGATCTGCGCATTGCCCCGGATATCCTCGAGCGTCATGCCGCGGACGAGCACGCCTTCGACGCGTCCGTCAGCGCTCGCCATCAGCGGCTGCTCGATCAGCGGCGTCGCGGAGGTCACGCCGGGCGTCTTCTTCGCCTCGATCAGCACCTGCTGCCAGTCGTCGAGCCGGCCGCCATATCCCTGCACCACGGCATGGCCGTTCAGTCCGGTGATCTTGTCGAACAGTTCGGCGCGAAAGCCGTTCATGACGCTCATCACGATGATGAGCGCGGCAACGCCCAGCATCACCGCGAACAGGCTGATTCCGGCAACGAGGAAGATGAATCCCTCCCCCTTTCCCGGCAGCAGATAACGTTTGGCGATCATCCGCTCGTAGCGGGAAAGGATCATGGAAGAAGCCTTGGCAAAGCGGGCATGTTGCATCGCGGTCTAGGAAGAAGTCGGGGCACTGGCAACACCCTGAGCCTGTTGCCAAATGAACACAGGGTTAAGGCAATCGTAGCGTCGTCGCGATTCGGGCGATGACAAGCCAAATCGCTTTGCGTAGCGTCCGCATGCTGAAACGCAGGCCAAAGGCCGTGGTTCGGGGAAAAGGCTTCGCCCAACGGGACGTTTAAGGGAGCGGACCGGAAGCGCGCCGAAGTCAATCCAAGGGGGCTGACGAGCATTCGTCACGCGGGTGCCCGGATCGGAAACGATCCGGGCACTTGTCATTTCCAGGGTGCGTCCCATCTCTTGAAACCGATTTTGCCTCACCTAGATTCGTCATGTCCGGTAGCTTTTCAGGGCCGGACGCAAGCCGGGCGCCGCTTTCGGGCCCGACATGTTTTTCATTTTGCTCATTGGAGGATTTGAAAGATGAGGACATTCGACTTCACCCCATATCGCCGCTCCACCGTTGGTTTCGACCGGCTGTTCGATCTGCTCGAAAACAGCGCTCGCCAGCAGCAGAGCGACAACTATCCGCCCTTCGACCTCGAACGGCTGAGCGAGGACCGCTACCGGATCACGCTGGCCGTCGCCGGCTTCAAGTCCGAAGAGATCGATATCACCGCGCAGCAGAATCTGCTGCTGATCAAGGGCGAAAAGGATAGCGTCAGTCAGGACCGCACCAACTATCTGCACGTCGGAATCGCCAGCCGCAACTTCGAGCGCCGCTTCGAACTTGCGGATTTCGTGCGCGTCGAGAGCGCCAACCTTCAGGATGGCCTGTTGACCGTCGATCTGGTGCGCGAGATTCCGGAAGCCATGAAACCGCAGAAGATCGCGATCGGGTCGGCAACCCCCATCGAAGAGGGCAAGCTGATCGAGCAGCGTGACGCTGCCTGATTCCAACTCCAATCTCACCTCTGGGGCGCCCCGGCGATCACGTCGGGGCGCCCTTTTCGCGTTCCGGCCCCTGAAAAAAAGGGGCAGCCGGCGCCTCGGTGGGCGGCTGCCCCAGGACACCCAAAGCGCGATTGCCACCGATTGCTATGTCGTCCGGGCCAGGGTCGCAGGGACCCGGACGACCAAGCCTATTCGGCCGTTTCGGCAATCTCCGCCAACAGGGTGCTGTCCGTAATCCGTATCCGCCCGCCCTGGAGCGCGATGATCCCCGAGTCGGACCAGGCCCCCAGCTGACGGTTAATCTGTTCGCGTGACATTCCCGCGAACATGCCGAGTTCGCCCTGGCTCAGATCGAGGCGCAGGCGCCCGTCGGTGCCGCCGCTGAGCGTCAGCCGCTGCAGGAAACGCGCAAGCCTGGGCCCGGTCGCATAGGCGCGATCGCTTTCGATCGTCGCATTGGCCTGACGCAGCCGGCGGGCAAGCTCGCGCATGATCCTGAGCGCCATGCCATGATGCTGCGAAACGATGCTCTCGAAGCTCTCGCGCGACAGCCTGAGCGCGCTCACCTCTTCGAGCGCGGTCACCGATGCTGTGCGTTCGCCGCCGTCGAGCAGCGCGATCTCGCCGATCACGCTGCCGGGTTCGGCATAATCGAGGATGATCTCGCGGCCATTGCTGGCCACCATCGAAATCCGCGCGGTGCCCGTGAGTAGGATGAAGAGCGAGGTGCCTTCGTCGCCCTGCGCCACGATGTCCCTGCCCTTTTTGTAGCTGTGGAGGGCGCCGTGCAGGATGATCGCGGCGAGTTCTTCCTCGCTGCAGGACGCGAAAATCGAATGCTGGGGCAGCAGCGCAGAGAGTTGCTCGGCCTTCATTTCCCCCCTTTCGGCACGGAACACCAACGGCACCATATCGAAAGGGCGTGATAAAATCCAAGCGAATCAAGCGTGCGCACTTCCGATGCGTGCGCAAAGGCCAGCACAACGGCCGACCTTGTTCTCAGACCAGCCGGCTCTGCTTGAGCGCCGCCGCGATGAAGCTTGCGAAAAGCGGATGCGGATCGAACGGCTTGGATTTCAATTCCGGATGGAACTGCACACCCACGAACCAGGGATGGTCGGGCCGTTCGACGATTTCGGGAAGCGTGCCGTCCGGCGACATGCCCGAAAAGACGAGGCCGCCCTTTTCCAGCGGATCGCGGTAATGGACGTTGACCTCATAGCGATGCCGGTGGCGCTCGCTGATGTCGGTCTTGCCGTAGATGCTCGCGACATGGCTGTTGCCCGTCAGCTTCGCGTCATAGGCGCCAAGTCGCATCGTGCCACCCAGATCGCCGCCTTCCTCGCGCTTCTGCAGGCCTTCGGCGGTCATCCACTCGGTGATCAGGCCAACCACGGGCTCGTCGGTCGGGCCGAATTCGGTGGTCGATGCGCTCGCGATCCCCGCCGTGTTCCGCGCGCCCTCGATGCATGCCATCTGCATGCCGAGGCAGATTCCGAAAAAGGGCACGTTGCGCTCGCGCGCGAACTTCACGCTCGCGATCTTGCCTTCCGATCCGCGCTCGCCAAAGCCGCCAGGCACGAGGATCGCGTGCATCGGCTCTAGCTGTGCCGCGATGTCCGCCTCGCCCTTCTCGAACAGTTCGGCATCGATCCAGCGGACATTGACCTTGACGCGGTTGGCGATGCCGCCATGCACCAGCGCCTCGTTGAGCGACTTGTAGGCATCGGCAAGCCCGACATATTTGCCGACCACGCCGATCGTGACCTCGCCCTCGGGATTGCCGAGGCGGTCCATGATATCGTCCCAGCGCGTCAGTGCCGGGGCCGCGCCTGCGTCGATCCCGAAGGCTGCGAGAACCGCATTGTCGAGGCCTTCCGCATGATATTGCAGCGGCACGCCATAGATGCTCGACGCGTCCAGCGCCGGGATCACGGCTTCCTTGGGCACGTTGCAGAACAGCGCGATCTTGGCGCGCTCGCTCTCGGGGAGCGGTCGCTCGCAGCGGCAGACGAGCACATCGGGCTGGATGCCGAGCGAGGTCAGGTCGCGCACGCTGTGCTGCGTCGGCTTGGTCTTCAGCTCGCCCGCGGCCGCGATATAGGGCACCAGCGTCACATGGACGAACACGCTGTTGTTGCGGCCCAGATCGTTCCGAAGCTGGCGGATCGCCTCCATGAAGGGCAGCGATTCGATGTCGCCCACCGTGCCGCCGATCTCGCACAGCACGAAATCGACATCGTCGACCTCGTTGCGCGCGAATTCCTTGATCGCGTCGGTCACGTGCGGAATCACCTGGACGGTCGCGCCCAGATAATCGCCGCGACGCTCCTTCTGGATGATCGTCTGATAGATACGACCCGAAGTGACATTGTCCGACTGTCGGCTCGGAACGCCCGTGAAGCGTTCATAATGCCCCAGATCGAGGTCGGTCTCCGCGCCGTCGTCGGTCACATAGACCTCGCCGTGCTGATAGGGAGACATCGTCCCCGGATCGACGTTCAGATAGGGATCGAACTTGCGAATGCGCACGCGATAGCCACGCGCCTGCAAAAGGGCGGCAAGGCTTGCCGCCATGAGTCCTTTGCCAAGCGAGGAGACCACGCCGCCGGTGATGAATATGAACCGCGCCATGGGAGAAAAGGCTTAGACCTGTAGATATGGTTACGGCAAGCGCCCGAATCTGGCGCCCGCCAGTAAAATTGCGTCAAGACCCTAAAAACGGGTCGATTTAGGGGTTCGGCGCTTCCGAACTATTCGAAGCGGGCGCCGCGGCATTGCTCGTGCGCACTGCCGGCGGCGGTGCGACGGGCGCGGTGCTCGTCACGGGATCGGGATTGGCCGGAGCCGCGCGGCGTTCGCTGCGCGGTGCCGGCGCGCTCTGCGCCGGCGCAGCCGCGGGAGCGGCGGGCGCTCCGGTCGCACCTGCGAGCGGATCGGTGGTCGGAACCGGCTGCACCGGTGCCGCCTCGCCGCCCAGCGGCGCCCCTTCGACGGGCGCGGTTGCGGGCTGGCGCGCCAGCGAGGTGTCGAGCTCGGTGCCCGAGGTGCGGAACGATGCGAGCGCGGCCAGCGCGATGCACATCACCACGAACAGCGTCGCAAGGATGGTCGTCGCGCGCGTCAGGAAATCGGCAGCGCCACGCGCCGACATCAGGCCCGACGGGCTGCCGCCCATGCCCAGGCCGCCGCCTTCCGAACGCTGCATGAGAATCACCGCGACAAGCGCTGCTGCGATGATGGCGTGAACGACGAGCAGGAATTGGAACATGAGTGCTTTTGCCGACATTCTGGAGAGATGAAGCGCTGCCCCATACCCGCTCGCGTCCGGATGTTCAACACGCGAGACAAGCCAACGTGCGTCAGCTTGAACACCGCCGGTGACCTCTCTTCCGCGGTACTGTGTGCCAAGCGAAGGCAGGGAGGGATTATGGATACAATATGGATACAATAGCGCGACGCGTGAATAGCTATATTGCCGAAGGCCGCCCCCGAGCATTCTGCGATGATTGCATTGCCGACGCCCTTACCCTCTCCCGCCGCCAGCAATCAGCCAGGGTAACGGGTGCGCTTGAGACGACCAGCGACTTTGTGCGCGAAGAGGATGAGTGCGCGACATGCGGCTCGATAAAGAAGGTGATCCGGCGCGCGTAGAACATATCAATGCCTCCGCTCATCCTGAGGAGCCGTTGAGCCCGGCGAAGGCCCGTCTCGAAGGACATAGCGATACCAGCCCTTCGAGACGGGCCTTCGCCAAGCTCAGTCCCTCCTCAGGATGAGTGGGTCTAATTTGCAGCCCAGCGTTATCTATTCGACCGAAACGGCGCGGAAACGTCCTCAGCCAGCAGCTTCGATGATGGGAACGAAGTCCGCCGCTTTCAGGCTCGCGCCGCCGACGAGTGCACCGTCGACGTCCTTGACGCCTAGCAGTTCTGCGGCGTTGGAGGGCTTGACCGAGCCGCCATAGAGAATGCGGACCTTTTCGCCTTCGGCGCCCAGCAACGAAACCAGCCGCGCGCGGATCGCCGCGTGCATCTCGGCAACGTCGGCCACCGAGGGCGTGCGCCCCGTCCCGATCGCCCAGACGGGTTCATAGGCGACAACCAGCGTATCCCCGGTTCCCGTGGGCGGCACCGATCCGTCGAGTTGGTCTTCGACAACGGAAAGCGCGCGGTCCGTATCGCGTTCTTCTTCGGTCTCGCCAACGCACACGATTGCAATCAGCCCTGCCGCGATCGCCGCCTCGGCCTTGGCGCAAATCTCGGAATCAGCTTCATGGTTGTCGGTACGACGCTCGCTGTGCCCGACGATGGCGAGCTTCGCTCCGGCCTCGCGGAGCATCGCCGCGGAAACGCATCCGGTATGCGCACCGCTGGGCGCGGCATGACAATCCTGTGCCCCGATCGGAAGTGCGGGCTGGCGCTCCGCCGCGGGCGCAATCAGCGTGAAGGGCGGGCAGATCGCGACATCCACCCCCGATTTTGCGACCGCTGCGGCCGCGATGGCGTCGAGTTCGGCCAGCTGGGCACGATCGCCGTTCATCTTCCAGTTTCCGGCGACCAGTTTGCGCAATGCCATGTATCGGGCTCCCTTGATGATTCCGCTTTGTGTGATTCCGCGCGGGCCATATCGCCGATGCCTTGTCGAAAAAAGGTCTGCCCCCTAAAGCAGCGCTTCACTTCCTTTATTCGAGCGACGAGCCGCAGCATGATCACCTTTCTCCGCAGCCTCTTCAATTCCAGGATCGGGCTGATCGTCAGCTTCGTGTTCATCGTGCTCGTCGCGATCTCGTTCGCGGGTGCCGACATCACCGGTTCGATGGGGTCGGGCTCGGCCCTGGGTGGCAGCACCGTCGCCGAAGTCGGCAAGCACGACATTTCCACCGAGGAATTGTCGATGCGCGTGAACAACCAGCTTGACGTCCAGCGGCGGCAGATGCCCGGGATCGACATGACGAGCTTCGTCAACGCCGGTGGCTTCGAGGACACGCTCGAACAGATGATCAACGTGCGCGCGCTCGAGGAGTTCGCAAGATCGGTCGGGCTTGGGGTCAGCAAGCGGCTTGTCGATGGCGAGATCGCGAGCATCCCGGCATTCAACGGACCCAATGGCCAGTTCGACCGCACCACCTTCCTTTCGGTCCTCGCCCAGCGCAAGGTGACCGAAAAGCAGCTCCGCGACGATATCAGCGCCGACCTCTTCACCCGTCAGATGCTCGTGCCAGTGGCGGGCGCGTCGCGCGTTCCCGCAGCGATCGCGCGCCCCTATGCGGCGCTCACGCTCGAATCGCGCAGCGGGCTTGTCGGCTTCGTTCCTTCGGCGGCGATGGCCCGGGGCAATCCGCCAACCCAGGCCGAGCTCGACGCCTATTACAAGCAGAATGCGGCGCGCTACACCGTGCCCGAGCGCCGCGTGATCCGCTACGCGCCCTTTGGCAAGGCGATGCTGGCCGACAAGGCGAAGCCGACCGAAGCCGAGATCGCGGCCGCCTACAAGGCCGACGCCGCGAAATACGCCGCCAGCGAGACCCGCAATCTGACGCAGGTGATCCTGCAGGACCAGAATGCCGCGCGCGCCTTCGAAGCCAAGGTGAAGGCTGGCACCAGCTTCGCCGCCGCCGCGCAGCAGGCCGGGCTCGAGCCCGCAACGCTCGCCGCCCAGGATCGCGCAAAGCTGACCGACCTCGCGTCGAAGGCCGTCGCCGACGCAGCCTTTTCGGCCGCGCAGGGCGCCGTCACCGCACCGCAGCGTTCGGGTCTTGGCTGGCACGTCGTCCGCGTGGATGCGATCCAGACGATCCCCGCCAAGTCGCTCGATTCGGTCCGCGCCGAGATCACCGCGACGCTCGCGAAGCAGAAGCTCGATGCTGCCGTCGCCGACCTTGCTGCAAAGATCGAGGATGCGATCGCCGACGGCGCGACCTTTGACGAAGTGGTGAAGGCCAACGGGCTTCAGGCGGTGTCTACTCCGCCAATCACCTCGGCAGGCGTCGACCCCGATTCGCCGAATTTCCGACCCGACCCGGCCTTTATCCGCCTGATCGAGCCCGCCTTCGATGCCGCGGTCGACGATGATCCGATGGTCGAAACCATCGCCCAGGGCGAGCAATATGCGCTGTCCGACGTCGAGCGCATCGTGCCCGCCGCGCCGCGTCCGCTCGCGCAGATCCGCGATCAGGTCGTCAAGGCGTTCGAGCTTGAGCGCGCCTCGCGTCAGGCCAAAGCGATCGCCGATGCCATCGTCGCCAAGGCGTCGAAGGGCGTGCCGCTCGCACAGGCGATCAGCGAGGCGGGCGTGAAGCTGCCCGCCCCCGAATCGATCGGCGGCCGGCGCATGGAACTCACCGCGGGCGGCCAGCGCGTTCCGCCGCCGCTCGCGCTGCTCTTCTCGATGGTCGAAAAGCGCACCAAGCGGCTCGAGGCGCCGGGCAAGCAGGGCTGGTTCATCGTCTATCTGGACAAGATCACGCCCGGCGACATCGCCAGCCAGCCCCAGCTCGTCGCCAGTCTCCAGGCCGAGATGACGCGCGTGACAGGGCAGGAATACGTCTCGCAATTCGCCAATGCCGCCAAGGCGGAACTCGGCGTGAAGCGCAATGAAAAGGCCGCCGCCACGCTGAAGCGCCAGCTCGCCGGCACCGACTCCGTGCAGTGACCCTCGCCGCCGTTGACGCGCTGAAGGCGGGCCGGCCCGCGCTCGTCTGGCGCCGCCAGATCGCCGATACCGACACCCCGGTATCGGCGGCGCTCAAGCTGATGGAACCCGATCGCGGCGACTTCCTGCTCGAATCGGTCGAGGGTGGGGAGACGCGCGGGCGCCACAGCCTGATCGGGCTCGCCCCCGATCTCGTCTTTCGCGCCGATGGCAACGCGGCGACGATCAATGCCGGGTGGCTGTCGGACCGCGATGCCTTCGTGCCCGTCAATGGCGATGCGCTGTCGGCCTTGCGTGCGCTTGTCGCACAGTGCCGGATGGACGTGCCCGCTGCACTCCCCCGCGCGCTCGCCTGCCTTGTCGGCTATTTCGGCTATGAGACCGTGGGGCTCGTCGAAAAGCTGCCCCGCCCGCCGGCAAACCCGCTCGCACTGCCCGACATGCTTTTCGTCCGCCCGACGATGATCCTGATCTTCGATCGGCTCGCCGACGAGCTGTTCTTCGTCTCGCCGGTCTGGCCCGATGCGCCCGGCACGCCCGAAGAGAAGGTCGCACTGGCCGAGGAGCGGATCGAGACCGCCGCCGCGCGCCTCGCCGCCCCGCTGCCCGCGAGCCAAAAGCCCGCCGACCTGCCCGAAATCGCGTCGACTCCCATGCTCGCGCCGGGCCGCTATGGCGAGATGGTCGCGAAGGCCAAGGACTATATCGCCGCGGGCGACATCTTTCAGGTCGTGCTCGCGCAGCGCTTCACAACGCCCTTCCCGCTTCCGCCCTTCGACCTTTACCGGTCCTTGCGGCGCATCAATCCCTCGCCCTTCCTCTATTATCTCGACATGCCGGGCTTCGCGCTGATCGGGTCGAGCCCCGAGATCCTCGTCCGCGCGCGCGATGGCGAGGTGACGATCAGGCCGATCGCGGGCACGCGTCCGCGCGGCAAGACCGCCGCCGAGGACGCCGAGAACAAGGCCAGCCTGCTCGCCGATCCCAAGGAACGCGCCGAGCATCTGATGCTGCTCGATCTCGGCCGCAACGATGTCGGCCGCGTGGCGGAGGCGGGAACGGTGCAGGTTACCGACAGCTACACCGTCGAATTCTACAGCCACGTCATGCACATCGTCTCGAACGTGGTCGGCCGCCTCGATCCGAAGAAGGACGCGCTCGACGCGCTCTTCGCGGGCTTTCCCGCCGGCACCGTCTCGGGCGCGCCCAAGGTCCGCGCGTGCGAGATCATCGCCGAGCTCGAACCCGAAACGCGCGGCGCCTATGCCGGCGGCGTCGGCTATTTCTCCCCCGACGGCTCGATGGACAGCTGCATTGTTCTCAGAACCGCGGTGGTGAAGGACGGCGTCATGCACGTCCAGGCGGGCGCGGGCATCGTCGCCGATTCGGACCCCGCCTATGAGCAGCGCGAATGCGAGGCCAAGTCAGGCGCGCTCTTCGCCGCCGCAAAGGAAGCCGTCAGGATCGCGGGGGAAGCGGGTTTCGGGCAGTAGCGCCATGCCGGTGTTCCTATTCCCGCTCATCCTGAGGAGCCGTTGAGCTTGCCGAAACGGCGTCTCGAAGGACGGTTCGATGTTGATCCTTCGAGACGGGTCTTCGTCTTCGCTCAGCCCCTCCTCAGGATGAGCGGCCGAGGTGTGTTTGCGTACCAGTCAAGCAAGCGGTACGATTGCCCATGCGCATGATCTCCAAAGCAATTTCCGCCCTCCTCCTCGCAGCCGCCCTCCCCGCTGCCGCCCAGACCCTGCCGACAAAGGAAGGTGATGCGGTCCTCAAGGACTTCACCTTCCGCTCGGGCGAAAAGCTCCCCGAGCTCCGCATCCACTACACCACGCTCGGCACGCCCCACCGCAATGCGAAGGGTGAGATCGACAATGCGGTGATGGTGCTCCACGGCACCGGCGGCAGCGGCAAGCAGTTTCTCTCCCCGCAATTCGCGGGCGAGCTTTACGGCCCCGGCCAGCCGCTCGACATCACGCGTTACTACGTCATCCTGCCCGACAATATAGGCCACGGCGCCTCGTCAAAGCCGAGCGACGGCATGAAGACGACGTTCCCCAAATACGACTATGACGACATGGTCGAGGCGCAGCGGCGCATGCTCGTCGAGGGCCTCAAGGTCACGAAACTGGAGCTGATCCTCGGCACCTCGATGGGCTGCATGCACGCCTTTGTCTGGGGAGAGGCACACCCCGATTTCGCGCAAGCGCTCGCGCCCTTCGCGTGCCTCCCCGTCGAGATTGCGGGCATGAACCGCATGTGGCGCAAGATGGCGATCGACGGGATCAAGGCAGACCCCGCATGGAGCGCCGGCAACTACACCGCCCAGCCCGCATTGGGCCTGCGCACCGCCGCCGACCTGCTGATACTCGCAGGCGCCAACCCGCTCGCGCTCCAGCAGCAATTCCCGACGCGCGCTGAGGCCGAAGCCAATCTCGACACGAGCTTCGCGCGCACAATCAAGGACCGCGACGCCAACGACCTGATCTACCAGCTCGACGCCTCGCGCACCTACAATCCCTGGCCCGGCCTCGAAAAGATCACCGCGCGCATGCTCTGG